>CAZXFB010000019.1:0-79999 GCA_964639725.1 uncultured Rikenellaceae bacterium | reverse complement strand
AAACCGGTACTTCTCACGAAGTAGCTACTGTGCCATTCGTTTCGTTGCCATCACTTTTGTATCGCAAATTTGAAGCAATGAGGAAACTGGGAGTATCTCATACTATGTTGTGCTGGTATTTTGGTAATTATCCCGGTTTAATGAATAAATCGGCAGGATTATTATCATTCGAACCCTTCCCTGAAGATGTAGATTCTTTTTTGAACCATCTCGCCTCTGTTTACTATAAGAAGGAAGATGTTTCAAAGGTTGTTAAGGCATGGAAGCTCTTTGGTGAAGGATATGAAAATTACCCTCTTACTAACCTGTTTCAATATTACGGACCCATCCATGATGGGCCTGTATGGCCTCTTCTTCTAAAACCTGCTGATGCCCCTTTATCTCCGACATGGCAGATAGGATCAAGTTCAACTCTAAAGCCCTGGCCTCCCAGCGGAGACCGTGTCGGAGAATGTATCGGCGATGTACTGTCACTTGAGGAGGTTGTTGAGCTTACAAGGCGAATGACTGAATCATATGAAAAGGGTATGGCGATTCTCAATGAATTAAAGGATAATTATGCCATGGAACCTGAGCGCCTGCTTGATTTTGGTGTCGCAGAGGCTCTTGGCATCCAGCTCAGGAGCGGATATAACATACTTAATTTTTACCTTCTGCGTGAAAAAATGTTCCGCATGGAGGGGAAGGAACGACTTGGTATTTTAGATAAGTTAACTGGTATAATAAAGGAAGAAATCAATCTTGATGAACAGCTTTTAAAACTATGTGAAAACGATTCCCGTCTTGGATTTCACTCTGAAGCTGAAGGATATAAATACTTTCCGGAGAAGATCAGATGGCGTATGGAACAACTGAAAGATGTTCTTAAAAATGATCTTCCTTCGGTGGAAAAAACCATCCGAAAAGGGCAGCCTTTATTTCCTGAGTACACAGGGAAAAATCCGGAGGGAGCCATTGCTGAATGTTTTGTATCAGGTGGTCTCTCAGATGGAAAGCCTGTTCTCCCTGGAAATCTGCAATGGCAATCGTTTAATTATGGTCCGGAAAAAGAAAAAATGAAATGGACATCAGTTCATGATAAGGATGCCTTATTCATAATAGTGTCAGGAAAAAAGGAGAATTCTGAATCAGGTAATATTCCTGTTTCAAATATTGAAGTTAAGATGGAACCAATGCGTTTGTACCCTGCTACTCATTTTATTTTCACAAATGACCGGACAAATACCGATCCTGTTCATATAACAGGATATCCGTTGATTTACAGGGCATGCTACAGGGCTAAAGAAGAGGATGGAACATGGTATCTTTTCTCAAAAATTCCCTTGAAAAACATTGGATTAAGCTCTGAGGCGTTGCATCCTGTTCGCATTGATGTCCGTGTACAGAGAAACTCGGGAGGTATAGGCTCATGGCGTCCTAATAATCCGACAACATCGCGGTTAATACTCGGATCGGACAATCCGGCTGATCTGGGGTGGCTGAGATTTGTTAATTAATTAACAGTTATTGTAATTTCCGGCAATGATTAAAACAAGCTTTTTTAAGAGTCGCCCATTAGCTAAGGGTATTATTGCTCTTTGTATCATTTGTATTATAAATGGAAGCTGTAATACACAACCAGTCAATATAGAAACAGAAATTTCTGTTCAGAATGAAGTTAAGGAACAGCCTCTCGATTGGTTCCGAGAGGCAAAATTCGGGATGTTTATACATTGGGGTCCCTATTCCGGGCTTGCAGGTGAATGGAATGGACAGAAGCAAACCGAAAATCAGGCCGAATGGATCATGAAATATCTCAAAATTCCTGTCAATGAATATCGTGAGATGGCACATAAAATGAATCCTGTTATATTCAATGCTAAAGAATGGGTTCAGCTTGCCAAAGCAACAGGTATGAAATATATTGTTATCACAGCAAAACACCACGACGGCTTTGCTATGTATCATTCAGGTGTAACGAAATATAATATAGTTGACTGGACTCCATTTGGTCGCGATCCACTGAAAGAATTATCTGATGCATGTGCTGAGGAGGGGATCAAATTCTGCGTTTATTATTCACATCGTGAAGACTGGGATCATCCGGGAGGGTATGGTAATGATTGGGATTATGATAATGACTGGGGTGATAATCTGTTTCCTCAGGAGAAATTCAGAAAATATCTGGAAGAAAAAGCCAAACCACAACTTCAGGAATTACTTACAAATTATGGCCCTATTGGTCTGGTCTGGTTTGATCGTGGTATGTATACTCAGGAACAGGGTCTTGAATTTGTAAAACTTGTAAAGGATATTCAACCATCCTGCCTTATAAATAGCCGGGTTGGAAATTACAACCAGGAACTACTTGGTGACTATCAGAGTATGAGCGATAACGGTATGCCACCCGGAGGAATTGAAGAGTACTGGGAAGCTCCCATGACTCTGAATAGAACCTGGGGCTTCAGAAAATCAGATACACTTTGGAAGAGTCCGGAAACAGTTATCCAACGCCTTGTTGAAATTGTAAGCAGGGGAGGAAACTACCTTCTGAATATTGGTCCGACAGGAGAAGGTGAAATCCCTGAGGCAACAGTAGATATATTTAATAAAGTTGGTCCGTGGATTAAACGTAATACAGAAAGCATTTATGGAACAACTGTAAGTCCTTTCCCTGAAATACCTTGGGGATACGCTACGGTCAAAGGAACAAATGTTTATCTTTTTGTCCGCGACTGGCCAAAGGATGGTGTTCTCACTCTGTATGGAATGAAAAACAGTGTGAAATCAGCCAGGTTGCTTATTGATAAATCTTTAACATTGTCTTTTAATCAAACCGGGAACACAACTTCTTTTAATCTTCCTTTAACCCCGCCTGATAAACCAATTACTGTACTGGTCCTCGAAATTGAAGGAACACCACTCAAATATCCTCAAATTGTTGTGCAGGATTCAAACGGGAAACTTGAATTAAATTATTTGACTGCAATAACCCACGGTAAGTCAGTGACTCGCTTTAACCGTAAAGGGAATTTTCATATTTCCAAATGGACAGGACCTGAAGATTCAGTAGATTGGGAGATTCAGATAAATAAACCCGGAATATTCAAAGTAAACATCTCATATGCAGCTAATAAGGAGTGGGAAGGTAAACCCTTTGAAATATCAGCTGGATCTTCATCTTTTAAAACATTGGTTGAATATACTGGTAACTTATTTGAATATCATGAACTTCCTGTAGGCTACATCAATTTTGCTGAATCCGGTAACTACACCCTGACAATCAGGCCGCTTTCCTCAAGTGATTCATATCTGATGTATCTCCGTTCAATAAATCTTA
Source organism: uncultured Rikenellaceae bacterium (assembly GCA_964639725.1). GTDB lineage: Bacteria > Bacteroidota > Bacteroidia > Bacteroidales > VadinHA17 > LD21. The sequence goes on along the minus strand of CAZXFB010000019.1, from coordinate 76,680 downwards.
GTCCTGCAAACGGTATTAAAAAAGGAGGATGGGGTGTGAATAAAAATTAACAATTATAAAAAGAGATGTATAGTTGCTTGAGAAATAAAATAATTTGGATTCTTTTGTTTTCAGTTTTTCTATTTCAATGTTCATACTCCCAAAAAGTATCACAAAGCGTCCGGATCGTGCCGGGTTCAGTTAATGGTGTTATTATTGAAAAGAACGGGAAAAATCTGGTCGTTTACGGTGATCCTGAAGACGAGATAAGAAAAGCAGAAATGGTCTTGTTCACACATTTTCGCAGGGATGTTGTGTGGGTGGGACGAGACCTTGTACAAAGAGGATCGCTTGCTGTTGTTCCAATAGCAGAAAAGTCTTATTTTACCAATGTAGATTCTCTTTGGAATAAATTTGCTAAGTCACGTTTTCACGATTATTATTGCCAGACAACTAAAATTGGAAATACTCCGCTTAAAGTCAGCCGGTTCGTTAAAGGAGGAGATATCCTGAAATGGCAGGATATTGATTTTAAGGTGCTTAACACACCTGGTTTTACAAGGGGCTCTGTTTCGTATATAGCCGATATTGATAGTCAAAGATTTGCTTTTGTAGGAGATTTGATCTACGGTGATGGTAAGATTTTTGATTTATACAGCTTTCAGGATTCAATCAGGGGTATCGATGGTTATCATGGTTATGCAGCAAGATTAGGACAACTTATTTCAAGTCTCCGGCTGATAGCTGAACAGAAGCCTGATTTTCTTATTCCTTCCAGGGGACCAATTATTAATGCCCCTGATTCATCCATACATAAGCTGATTCAAAAGGTTCATTCTCTATATCGGAACTACTTATCAATTACAGCAAACCGATGGAATCATCTTGATCGTATGAATATTCTGTCAGATCATGTCCTTGGTGAATCAGCTAGTGTCGATTGGATGCCTGTTTCTTCGGTTATTAAGAATAATCCGCCATCATGGTATATGCACATTAATAACACAAATCTTGTTTTGGCTGAAGATAGTTCTGCATTTTTGATAGACTGCGGCACTAAGAGCGCCTTTGAGAAACTTCTAAAACTGAAACAGTCCGGACGGATTAAAAGTATTGATGGAGTATTTATCACCCATTATCATGATGACCATACTGATATGATTAATGCGGTTGTGAAAGAATTTAATTGCCCGGTATATGTAACCAATGAACTTAAAAATATTATTGAAAATCCTAACAGTTTTCAAATGCCATGCCTGACGACTGAGAGAATCCTTAATCTGACAATAGTACAAAACTGTCAGAAAATGACATGGAAAGAATTTTCTCTTACTTTCTGCTATTTTCCGGGACAAACATTTTATCATGATGCCGTTTTATTTAAAAAGGTTAATGGAGAGACTATCTTTTTTATCGGTGATTCTTTTACACCTAACGGGATAGACGATTATTGCCTTTTGAATCGAAATTTGCTTCACCCCGGAATGGGATATTTCTACTGTCTGGATATTCTGAATAAACTTCCTGAAAATATACTTCTTGCTAACCAGCATCTTGAACCTCTTTTTGCATTCTCCAGAAAACAATTGGATCATATGACTAATTTGCTACTGGAACGGAACGCAATTTTAAAAGATTTGCTTCCATGGGATAATATCAACTATGGGGTAGATGAAAAGTGGGTCACTGTTTATCCTTATGGACAAAAAGTAATTCCCGGGGAAACAATCGAATTTACAGTTAAAGTATTTAACCATTCCGATGTGCCAAAGACTTTTATATTAGAACCAATTGTACCAAAAGGATTTAATCTGGAACCCAAAAAAGCTTCAGTTATTATTGATCCCCGAACTGAAGGTGAAAAAACTTTTAAGATTAAGATTCCCAAACCTGCTAAAGCAGGGATTTCTCTCCTGCTGGTTAATATAAAATTTGATAATTGGTATTTACATGAATGGAGCGAAGCTATAATCGAAATAATACCATGATAATCTGTACCTTATTTCGGAAAAAATATGTTCATAACGGATTTGCTTCACTAAGAATATTTATATAGATTTTCAGTCTTAAATGGATTCTTTATCTAATTTGATTTTCGTATTAGTTTAAGCACAATATTAATTTTTTACCTGTTCACAAAATGAAAATCTTAACTTATTTAGTTCTGTTATCTTGTTTGATACATTTTACAGAAATATCAGGTCAGAATTCAGAAAAAAAAGAGTCTGCCGTTTTTGAGAAAGACTTTTATAAAGGAGATGTCATCCGCGTAAAATTTCTGAAAGAGAATATAGTAAGAATCCAGATATCTCCTAAGGATAAAAAATTCAAAGAATCTGCTCTCAACCGTTATGGTTTCATTTCAGACTTTAATTCAGATAATCTGAAAGTTGATCATTCAGAATCGAAAAGTCTTTTTTCAGCAGAAACATCTCAATTAAAATTTAAGTTTGATAAGTCATCCGGTGAAATAATCCTGACAGATCCCTCGGGGAAAATGATTCTTCTCAATCAGATTAAATCTGGTTTTTCTGATGGCACCTCCAAGGTTGAGTTCAAAGCAGGGAAGGATGAAGACTGGATCGGTTTTGGTGACCAGTCGCGTGATAGAATTTACCATAGGGGTTTTGTAGCTGACTGCTATGTAAGAAATGTAAAGTCGTATATCCCTGTACCTTTCTTTATGTCAACAAATGGAGTAGGGATACTGGTAAACACTTCACATAAAGTAATATTTGATATGTGTAAAAGTAATCCTGACAGATACTCCTGGTCAGATGGCAGTGGATGTGTAGATTATTATGTCTTTACAGGAAATGGATTTAAAGAGCTGCTTGATTTATACACTGAACTGACTGGCAGACCGAAACTTCCTCCTGAATGGTCATTTGGCCTCTGGTATATATGCAGAACACAGGCAAATGATTATGAAGCGGTTAATGATGCCTTGAATTTCCGGAGAGAGGAAATCCCTTGTGATGTTATAGGTCTTGAACCGGGTTGGATGGAGAAGAATTATGATTTTTCAACAAAAAAAATATGGAGTAAAGAGAGATTTCCTATACCTCCGTATGCTTTTAAAGGGCCTCATAATTTTATGAACTCTATCGACCGCATGGGTTTTAAACTTGAATTATGGCTGTGCAATGATTATGACCTTACTTATGAGGAGGAACGTCGCATCAAAATGCAGAAAACGGGAAGTTCTGAAAAAGGAGTAGAAACTAATCTTTATAATTATGTTGAAGCTGATGGACATCTTATTAAACAGGTAAATAAAGAAGCAGTAAGTATTAATGCAGGTAATGATCTGCAAAAAGATGAGCCATGGTTTGAACATCTTAAAAAGTTTGTTGATCAGGGTGCACTCTTTTTCAAGCAGGATGGATCAAATCAGGTTCTCGACCATCCTGGTAAAGTATGGGGAAATGGAATGCCAGACGAGGCAGTTCATAATATCTATCCGTTGTTCTATTCACGTCAGATGTATGAAGGCTTTAAAGAGTATACAAACCGGCGACCTGTTGTTTTTACACCATGTGGGTGGACAGGTTTTCAGGCATGGTCCGGTACATGGACCGGGGATACTGGTGGCAGGTTGGCAACACTTGGAGCAATGCTTAATACTTCTATTGTGGGGCACAGCTGGTCAACAAATGATATGGAAGTTACTGAAAAAGAGGGGATTCACTTTGGTTACCTTCAGCCATGGAGCCAGATAAATAGCTGGAACTATTTCAGAATGCCATGGACCCAGGGTTCAGAACTCTCATCAATGCACAGGTTTTATGCACAACTAAGGTCAAAGCTAATCCCATATCTGTATTCATGGGCCTATTATTCAACAAAAACAGGATGGCCAATGCTGGTACCATTGACTCTGGAGTTTCCTGCTGATAAAAATTGCCGTAATAATCTTCATCAATACCTTCTTGGTCGCGATTTAATGGTTGGTATTTATAATAAAGAGATTTACTTCCCTTCAGGAGTCTGGAAGGATTATTGGACCGGTGAAGTAATTAAAGGACCCCGGACACAAGAAATATCATGGCCTGAAAATCGTGGAGGTTCACTTTATGTCCGCTCAGGAGGAATTGTACCATTTGGTCCACTTATGCAATACAGGCACGAAAAACCTGTTGATGAAATAGACCTTTATGTTTTCCCCGATATCAATGAATCATTTTTTGACTTGTATGAAGATGATGGTGTGACTTTTGAACACCTTAAAGGCAATTATTCTATAACCCGTATCTCAGCGAAAACATTAAGTAGCGGATATAAAGTTGAAATAGGTGAATCTAAAGGTAATTTCGAAGGAAAAGTTGAAAACCGTAAATGGAACATTGTTATAGCTGCTGATTCCAAACCAGAATCTGTCGATTGCAACGGAAAACTTATCCCTGGACCAAAATATTCATGGGATGAAAACAGAAAAGAACTGACAATAAATGGTATTTTTGCTCCTGCAGTTATAATGGTGAAAAAATAATTCAATAAAAAAAAACATGATAAGATATTTTGCAGTTATTCTTTTTATGATAAGTGTGTCCTGTAGTGTTCCGGAAAAGGATATATCTCAAGTTAAATTAATTCCACAACCTGTCTCAGTTGTTGAAACCGGTCGAGTTTTTAAACTTAACAGCCAGGCAACTATCTCCTGTTCCAATGCTTTGGTCACTCCTTTAATTAACCTTTTCTCTGAACAGGTAAAGTCGTATATTTCTATTAAAAATTCTGACAGGAGTGATTCAGATATTGAGATTAAAATTGAACCTGGCAGAAAACCAGAAGCATATTCCCTTCAGGTAGGCAGGAATAAAATCATCATTACGGCAAGTACGACTGCCGGGGCATTTTATGGACTTCAGACACTCAGACAACTGATCATTTTTGCTGAAAATAAAAACAATAAATTAATTCTGCCATGTTGTGATATTGATGATGCCCCAGGTTTCAGCTGGCGTGGAATCATGCTTGATGAATCACGTCACTTTTTTGGAGTTGAGAAAGTGAAACAATTGCTTGATATGATGGCGTTATACAAACTCAATACTTTCCATTGGCATCTTACTGATTGCGCCGGATGGAGGTTAGAAATAAAAAAATATCCAGGGTTATCAATCATAGGAGGAATTGGGAATCACAATGATCCGGATGCTCCGGCTCTGTTTTATACTCAGGATCAGGTTTCGGAAATAATTAAATATGCTTCAGATAGATTTATCACGTTAATACCTGAAATTGATATGCCAGGGCATGCCGCCGCTTCAAACAAAGCTTATCCCGAATATTCAGGAGGAGGTTCTGAAGAATACCCTGAGTTTACATTTAATCCCGGAAAGGAAGAGACATACGCTTACCTGACCGATATTCTAAGAGAGGTTACTCAACTTTTTCCATCACAATTCATACACCTTGGTGGTGATGAAGTTCATTTTGGGAATCAGCAATGGAGTAGTAATAAGCAGGTAAAGTCTTTGATGAAAAAATATAATCTGTCTGACTTAAAAGCTGTCGAAAAATATTTTGTGAAGCGTATGGCTGATACTATTAAATGTTTAAACAGAACTACTATTGGCTGGGATGAAATCATCGATCTTAAAATAAATCCTGAAGATGCTATTGTGATGTGGTGGCGGCATGATAAACCTGAGCAGCTGAAAGCAGCACTGGCAGCCAATTATAAGGTCGTGCTTTGTCCAAGAATTCCACTCTATTTTGATTTTGTTCAGTATGAATCTCATAAATGGGGCAGGAAATGGAAAGGGAAATTTAGTGATCTGGAAAATGTCTACAATTTCCCCCCTGATACTTTAGCCGGTTTTAAAGAATTCAGTAACCAGGTTTTAGGTATCCAGGCAAATATCTGGACTGAAGTGATCCAGAACAACGAAAGACTTGATTTCATGACTTATCCCCGCATATTTGCATTAGCTGAGGCTTCCTGGACAAAAAAAGAGAACAAAAACTATGACGATTTTCTGATCCGGTTAAAACCTCTGCTTGACTTTATTAAGAGTAAGGGTATATACTATTTTGATCCGGTAGATCCTGCACTTAACCCTGAATCTGAAGGAATCTGATTAACTGAGAGAGTCTATATTCTTTTAAACAATTATATTATGAAACCTGGAAAAAATCAATCATCAGCAAAAAAAACTGAAAAGATGTCAGATGATAATAATGGAAATGTATTTGCAGGTAATACATTTTCCAGACGTTCTTTTTTGCATATTACTGGTATTGGTGCTTTAACACTCGGGCTGCCACAGTTAGGTTGTTCAAACGGTAAAAAGGGAATAGAGCCAAAAATACCAACTCCAACGATTCAGGGTTTTGAAAGAACCTCTGAAAATCAGGCAGGAGCTAAAGTATGGGTTCCATTCTCAGAACGAAGGATCCGCGTAGGAATTGTCGGATACGGAGTTTGTAAATTCGGAGCAGATTTTGGTTTTCAGAATCACCCCAATGTTGAGATCGTGGCTGTAAGTGATCTGTTCCCTGACCGCTGTGCTGCCCTGGCAAAAGTATGTAGCTGTGCAAAAACTTATCCTTCGCTCGAAGAACTGGTAAAAGATGATAAAATAGAAGCCGTCTTTGTAGCAACAGATGCCCCAAGCCATGCGAAACATGCTATAGAAGTGCTCAGACATGGCAAACATGTTGCTTCTGCAGTACCAGCCGTTTTCGGATCACTGGATGAAGCCGATAAACTTTATGAGGCAGTTAAATCAAGCGGACTTAAATATATGATGTTCGAAACTTCTTGTTTTCGTGAAGATCTTTATTCCATCCGTACATTATATGAAGCCGGCTTGCTGGGCAAAATCATTTATTCTGAAGGTGAATATTATCACTATATGAGTGAACCTATTGACTCCTACAAAGGTTGGAGGATTGGGCTTCCGCCACAATACTATCCGACACACTCCAATGCTTACCATATAGGTGCGACAGGAGGTAGTTTTACCGAAGTCTCTTGTCAGGGAATGTCCAGCCTTATCAATCATCTGAAAGCAGAGAATAACCGCTATAAAAATCCATTTGGCACCGAGATAGCATTGTTTCGTACAAGCGAAGGAGGAATGTCACGTATGGGAGTCAGTTGGGATACACCGGGTGATGGTGGTGAAAGGGGACGTGTTCGGGGGCAGAAAGGTTCTTATTATGGAAAATATGAAGGTCTTGAAAAAGCAGTGCCTGACCTGACTCGTCCTGCATTGCCTCCTGGTGTTCCACCTGGAGGACATGGCGGATCACATGGCTATTTAATGAATGAGTTTGTTACTGCAATTCTCCAGGATCGTAAACCGTTGGTCGATATTACAATGGCTCTGAACCTTACTGTCAGCGGAATTGTTGCACATCAATCGGCCATGAAAGACGGAGAATCTATGAAAATTCCGCAGTACAGAATTTAATCCAATTCCAATAATGGGTTACTGTAATTTGTAAATCCTGGTATATAATAATTATCTATTCACATCTAAAATTTAAAAATCAAAAATGAAAAAAACATTAATAGTATTAATAATGCTGTCAGCATCATTCATGGTTGTTTCTCAGGATAATGATGAAATGTTAAGAGAATGGAATAAAATGCACGACTCTAAAGCGTCACTCTTTACAGATTATAATGATCTGAAATTCGGCATGTTCATTCACTGGGGAGCTTATTCTTCTCTGGGAGGTATTTGGCAGGGTAAACAAATTCCTGGTCTTGGTGAATGGGTTATGTATCATGCAAAAATTTCACGTACAGAGTATAAGGAAGTATGTAAAAAGTTTAATCCTGTTGGGTTTAATGCTGAGGAGTGGGTTAAACTGGCTAAGGAAGCAGGTATGAGATATATCGTTTGTATGCCTAAGCACCACGATGGATTTGCAATGTATCATTCCAGTGTAACCGATTATAACATTTATGATCTTACTCAATTTAAACGTGATCCGATAGAAGAAATATATAATGCTTGTCAGAAATATGGAATTAGGATGGGTATCTACTATTCTCATTCAATTGACTGGATGGATGGAGGAGACGCTGGTCAGGCCCAACATAAAATAATTAATCCGGATTTTATTAATAAATATGCTGCAAACAATTTTGATCCGGCACCTGTTTCATATGAATATTATATTGAGAAGAAAGCAAAACCACAAATGCGTGAGATTTTGACAAAGTTTCCAAAGCTTGTCGAGATATGGTATGACTATCCAAATCAGATGAATTTTCAGCAAAGTTTTGATTTTTATAAACTTGCTTATGAATATCAACCTGAATGTCTGATAAATAGTAGAGTAGGAAATGATCTTGGTGATATGCTGACAGCAGGGGATAATCAAATACCAAAAGAAATTAACAGTAAATACAAAACATGGGAGACTCCCGGAACTCTTAATAACACATGGGGTTATAAGAGTTATGATAATGACTGGAAATCATTGAATGAGATGTTATTCTGGATCGTAGAGATCGCCAGCAAAGGAGGTAATTATCTGCTCAATGTGGGTCCCGATGGCAATGGTGTAATTCCTTCGGAGAGTGTTAAGATTCTGAAAGAGATTGGTGCCTGGATGAAGGTAAATGGAGAAGCAATATACGGGACAGGGAGATGGACCACACTGAAGGAAGGGCCTACCGGAGTAGAGATGAACAGTACCACACAAAGGAAAGAACAGGGATTCAATACCAGATTTACACCACAAGATTTCTGGTTCACGAAAAAGAATAATTTTGTATATGTGATATGTCTTTCATACCCTGATAATCACAAGGTTAATGTTACATCACTTTATAAAAGCCGGGAGCAAATAAAAAGTATAAAGCAATTGGGTGTAAAAGAATCACTCAGGTGGAAAGCAGAAGATAACAATGTTGAGGTTAATCTGTCAGGCTCAAATCCTGCAGCGAGACATGGTTTTGTTTTAAAGGTTGAGATAAAATAATTGATTGTTTCAGGAATATTTCATAATTTTAATGTGTTGTTGAAATTTCATTTTAAGGTCATTTTTCTGGTCATTTCACAAAATATTTCAATTATGAAAAATTCTTTTGAAACAAAACCGATTGAATCCCATTCTTCGGAAAGATCAGTAAAGTTATCAGGGACAGCAAAAAAATCAGTTCTTTTTGTATCGCTGCTAATTGTGATTCTAACTGCCTGTACAAATAAAGAGGTTGTCGTATGGGTAGCATCTCCGTGGCAGCACGTTTTACAAAGCACCCCTCCCGGAGATCTTCAGAATGTGAATCTGAAAGCTGCCGCCAATGAGTATGAACCATTCAGGATCATTATTCATAACGCCGGTAAGCGAAAGCTGAATAATTTGAATGTTACCATTACCAACCTTTCAGGTGCTGATGGTACTATCGATGCATCCAATATTCAGCTGTACCGTGCTAATTACCTTCAGGTTACTAAGCCAAGCATCAAATCAAAAAATCCTGCTGGCTGGTACCCTGATGCCCTAATCCCGTTTACCTCTCCCATTTCTGAAAAAGAATCCTCAAAGATTCCTTTTGTTGCTGCACCGTTTCATATAGATACTGCCTATAACGCTGAAGTTTGGTGCGATCTATATGTACCCTCAGGTACAAAACCAGGTATTTATACCGGAAATGTGAGTGTTACAATGGGTAGAAAGATAATGGCTGATATACCTGTTAATCTGACAGTTTGGAATTTTGAACTACCTTCTGAAATCGCAATGCTTTCTCACTTTGGAAGTTTAAGCAGCGACGTTGTTAAAATGATGGGAATACAGCCTGGGAGCAAAGAATACCTTGATATAGAGGAACTCTACAATAAAGAGTTACTTAAGAATCGTGCTGTTCCCAGCACTCCAGCTAATATATGGCCGGATTGGAATGAAAAGGATGGCCTTATTGAAAGGGGAGAAGCTGACAGGATAAAAAAACTGGTAGAGGTAGATAATTTTAACGCACTTGACATTCCTTTCCGTTTCAAGAGCGAATCAAAAAAGTGCAAAGCCTACCTTGCAGCAACGGCAAAATGGTTAAAAGGACTTGGATATCTTGATATGGCATACATATATCTTGAAGATGAACCTAATGATGCTAAGGAGTATGAAATAGTACGCAGGCAAGGGGCACTGATTAAAGCTGCTGATCCAGGGATTTCGCGTATGTGCACCGAACAGACAGTAACCAGCAATACAAAATGGGGGAACCTATATGGTGCTGTTGACATCTGGTGTCCACTATGGGGATTATGGGATGAAGTCACCGCAAAGGAACGTCTCTCAAAAGGAGAACGGCTCTGGAGTTATACTGCATTATGTCAAAGGGATGAAGGAACACCCTGGTGGCAGGTAGATATGGATCCAATTAATTTTCGTTCACCAATGTGGCTTAGCTGGCATTACGATATCACAGGTTTTCTTTACTGGTCAAGTGTATATTGGAGTCCATACGGATCTCTAAAAGGAGTTTGGGATGCTCCCTATTTTCGTAAGAACTACTGGGGAGAGGGTATGCTTCTCTACCCTGGCCAACCGGCAGGTCTAAAAGGATTTGTACCATCTATACGTCTTAAGCTTTACCGCGAAGCTGCTGAGGATTATGAATATATGACAATGGCTGCCAAAGCAGGTAAAGGTGATGAGGTAGATTTAATAGTGAATGGCCTTGTAACCAATTTTCAGAAATGGAGCCATTTGCAGTCTGATTATGAAAAGGCACGTGAACAACTGGCTGGTATAATTACAAAAAACAAATAACTTCAACAAAGAATAGCCCTTTTGTAATTTTTCTGAAATACATTAAATTCTTTTATCTGGTCTGAAATATGCCACTCCATGAACAGTTTTATCTGGCATGGAGTGCTTTTTTTGAAACTATAATTACAAAAACTACTTTATGAGAATATGTTTTTTTGAGTTCCTCATTGCAATATTATTAGTCAGCTGTTCAGTTTCAGAAGTTAAACAACAGCCATGGAGTGAGAATATCCAGGTGATTCTTAAAAATACAACCCAGCTTGGATTTGATAACGGGAACCGTCTACCTTTGTATCTCTGGCCTGCAATTGATCCGGGGAATCTGAGTGAGGATTCAGCAATAATTCTGGTCAGAGAAATGGATAAAAGAGGTTTGGGACTTGTTTGTTCCTGGACAACTAAGGATATTGATAAAACCCTTCCTATGTGCATAACCATTGCCCGGGCACAGAAAAATCTCGGACAGAGGATCAATATAGATGCCACATCCCTGCTCAATTCATTCTTTAATGGTGATGAACAGACTGCACACATTGATTCAGAAGGTAGACCATTCTTCGATAGCAGCTTTGGAAATCACAAAATGGGCTGTCCTTTTACCCTTGACATCAGAAAAAAGGAGATAAGGGACCGTGTTGAATTTTTTGTTAATAAGTATACTATGGAAGGTCTCTCTGTTGACTTTATTTTTACTGATTGGGAGATTGACGGGCCAATCGAAGTAAACAGGGCATTTGAATCTTCAAAGAAATGTGTCCGGTGTCGTAAATTTCTGGGTGACGATTGCTCCTTTGAAAAATTTCAGAAGACTATGCGCGAAATGCGATCATATCTTCAGAACTACTCTTACAGCAATCCTGTCCTTTCTGCATTTCCTGATGCCCTTATCGGCAATTATGCTGTATATCCAAATGATGGATACCGCTACTGGTACGACTATTTTGAATATTATGTAGATGGCCAACCCTTCAAACCAGAACAGAAAGCTAAATACCGCAAATGGTACAACGATTTTCCGGCAACCGGGTTTACTATCGCTATGCCGGTAGTTTATACCTGGGAGCCGATATTCAATTGGTATAATTTTGAAAATGCCGACTACCGTTGGTTTTACAATATGTTACTTGTGGCAAGTAATGCCGGAAAAAGTACACCTCAGAATATCCCTGTTATAAGTTTTGTACACTGGAATACAATATCTGTTTCAGGAAAGCCTGACACAACAGTAAAACAGATGAGTAAAGAGAGTTATCAGGAACTCCTCTGGCACATGCTTCTGAGAGGAACCGATTCATTTTTTATGTGGAGTGGGAAAAGTGAATACCCTGATGAGGTCAGACTGTTACATCAAGTGTATGCTGAAGCGCAGAAATATGGACATTTTCTTGAGCATGGTCTGCCAATAACATATGATGTGCCTGATAAACAGGGTACTGTGATATCAGGGCTTGCACTTGAAGATAGCGTTCTTATCAGGAGGACAGATTTTGGAACAAATCATGATCCCGTTGATATTCTAGCAGGGACAAAGATGATAAGCGTAGAATATAATCCGGGAAATTGCACAGTAATTAACATGTCAGCAAAATAATATACTTTTATGACAATGGCTAAATTTAAAATGTAATGATTATTCGAAGTATAATTGGATCAATTAATAATACGAAATTAATTGAGCTGAAAAGAATTTATAACGGGAAAGGACATCTCTATGCAAAAATGGAACATGTTCAACCAGGTGGCAGTATAAAGGACAGGGCTGCCCTGCAGATCATCAGGGATGCATTAGATGATGGGCGATTAATGAAAAACCAACCTGTCATTGAACAAACAAGTGGAAATATGGGTTCCGGTCTGGCAGTTGTTTGTATGGCTTTCGGTAATCCTTTTACTGCGGTATTATCTGTAGGTAATAGTCCTGAAAGAGTAAAAATACTTAAAGCACTGGGTGCAGAAATAATTCTTGTTGAACAACACGATGGTGTACCTGGAAAAGTTACAGGTGGCGATATTTTCAAAGCTCAGCAAGAGGCAATAGCAATTGCAAAAAAAAACAATGCATTCTATGTTGACCAGTTTAATAATCCCTCATCTTACCGTGCACACTATTTTAATACAGGCCCTGAGTTAATATCCGACCTGAAAGATAAACTAAATGCATTTATTGCTATTGTCGGGTCAGGAGGAACCTTTATCGGAACATCAAAATACCTTAAAGAGAAATCAACTTCAATAAGATGTATTGCAGTAGAACCTGAAAATTCCGCAATTATTAAAACGGGTGTTGTGAAAGATTCAAGACATATTATTCAGGGAACAGGGTATGGTCTTATACCCCCTCTGTGGGATGATAAAATTGTTGATGATATTATTACAGTATCAGATGAGGAAGCCTCAAACACACGGGAGCTGCTTGGGAAAAAAGAGGGACTATTTGTTGGTTACTCTTCAGGAGCAAACGTGGCAGCAGCAATTAAACACCTTGAACAGGTTAATAATGAAAACTATTCCATTGCCACTCTGTTGTGTGACACTGGTTTTAAGTATTCAATATAACCCACACCAATATTGTTTTTTGATTTTAGGAACATTAACCAGCAATTAAAGATAATTATGAAAACTGACAGGAGGAATTTTGTAAAAAATGCCACATTAGCCGGAATAGGTTCAGCTGCAATATCAGTTGACAATAGAACTGTAGCACCTTTAAATCAACAACAAAAGAAAAAAATATCCTCTGTAGCTTCAGATCGTCTGAGAGTAGGGTTTATAGGTGTTGGTAACAGGGGAGGAGGACATGTCAGAACAACAGTCCGGATGGGGAATGTGGATATTGCTGCGATATGTGATATTTCAGAAAGATCACTTGAAAGCGCCAGGAAAACTATTGCCAATGCAAAAGCCACTGATCCTAAAGTATATACCGGAAGCGAACATGCCTATATGGATATGCTTGCCAAGGAAAGCCTTGACGCTGTTATTATCTCAACTCCATGGGAATGGCACGGGAGAATGGCTTTGGCATCAATGCAGGCAGGTGTATATACAGGAGTGGAGGTTCCTGCATGTATAACAGTTGATCAGGCATGGGACCTTGTTAACGCACATGAACAAACAGGTGTTGAATTGATGTTCCTTGAAAATGCCTGTTACAGCCGTTCCGGTCTGGCCATACTTAATATGGTTCGGCAGAATGTTTTTGGTGAACTTCTTCATTGCCGCTGTGGATATCTGCATGATCTTAGAGGTGTAAAATTCAATGATGGTGAGGTGTACGATTATATTCCGGGACGTCCATTGAAATTTGGACAGGATGCTTTCGCTGAAGCTCAATGGAGAGGATTGCATTCAATAAGGCGTAATGGGGATTTATATCCAACTCATGGGATTGGACCTGTTGCCCATGCACTTGATATAAATAACGGAAACCGTTTTCTGACTCTTTCATCTTCTGCTTCAAAAGCCAGAGGTTTGAAAAAATATGTGGATAACTTTGGCGGCACAAACCATCCCTTATCCAAGATACAATGGAATTGTGGTGATGTAGTAACTTCTACAGTCAAATGTGAAAATGGGGAAACAATACTGGTTACTCATGATTGCAATAATCCGCGGCCTCATGATTCTGATTCCTTAATTCAGGGAACAAAAGGTTTGTGGCATGGTGATTGGAAATCAATCTATATTGAAAACATCTCTCCCAAAAAGAGTCAATATGAACCTGATGCAGACTGGATTAATAAATATAACCACAAATACTGGCGTGAGGATTCAGAGAAAGCTGCAAATTCAGGTCATGGGGGGATTGATTATATGGTTTTGAATGATTTCTTTACCGCAGTAAAAAACAAAATGCCGGCACCAATTGATGTCTATGACGCTGCTGCATGGAGTGCAATTTCTGAATTATCAGAAATGTCAATTGCAAGTGGTGGTATCCCTGTTAATTTTCCCGATTTTACACGTGGAAAATGGATACGGTTCAGGGATGAAAAAGTTTTTGCCCCGGATGAAAAATATCCGATGCAAGCTGATAGATATATGAAGTACTAAAAATCCTTGTATATTAATTAATGAAAAAAAATATTCTATACTTCATCCTTTCATTGATTCCGGTTATTCAACTCTTTTCTTTTTCTGATTTGGAAGCAAATAACCGGGATGCTGAAAGAAAACAGGATCTCGACGTAGTTTTTATCGGAAACAGTATCACTCAGGGATCTCAGTATGAAAATCCACAGCTGGAATCACCTCCTGCTATAACCGCTGATTATCTGCGCCATCAGCCTGGTGTCGGAAATGTTGAATTTATTAATCAGGGCCGGAGTGAATACACAACGGTTGATTTCCTGCCTTCAGCAGGAGGAACATTTGAAAAAGTAGTTGCAGCAACAAACCAGCTTCATAAGGATAAGAAGCACATACTGGTATTTTCCATTTCTCTGGGTACAAATGACAGTGCCGGGGAAGGGCCAAATGGCTCACCTGTTAGTCCTGGAGAATATTATAAAAACTTAAAGTCTATCGTCGATAATTTATTAACCCATTTCCCGGAAAGCAAAATATTTTTACAGCAACCAATCTGGTATAGTCCAAACACATATAATAGATCAAGATACCTTGCTGATGGCCTTGCCAGACTTGAGAGTTATTTCCCGGAGATTCATTCACTTGTTGAGTTCTACTCAGGAACTAAACCTGTTAATGTTTTTATGGGAGATCAGAAAGGATTTGCTTTTTTCAGAGAACATCATTTGACTTATCTCAGTCCTGAATCTGGAAAAGAAGGGACCTTTTATCTTCATCCAAATAAAAAGGGTTCAGAAATACTTGGTAAGTTATGGGGAGAAGTCATCTGTCAGCGGCTTCTTAAAAATTGATCAGTTGAATCCCAGCGAACGCATTGGTTCCGCCGAGCCTGCAAGGCTTCTTGCCGCGGGGATTAAAAGCATATAACAAAAAGTTTCATAGGATCGAAGATTAACTTCGCTGAGCTCCACTTCGTTCCGGATGCTTGCGGCGAGGATCTTCAATCACTAGCTTCTTATTGAATTTCAAATGATTGATAGAACATCATTTGGGTAATACGATACTGATTTATATGATTTCTGTCTATCATTTTAATAACCTATTCTTCCTTATAGAACTCACGATAACCGGAAGGTGTTTTGCCTACTATTTTCAGGAAAACACGGTTAAAGTTCGACATATTATTGAAACCTGTTTTTGTACATATAAAAGCCATTGTCTGATTACTGTTTTTTAGTAATTCACATGCCAGACTTACACGTAACTCATTAATGAATTGAGTGAATGTTTTTCCCGTATTTTTTTGAAAGTAACGGCAAAAGGCTGTCTGGTTCATTGCAGCAAGGGAGGAGACTTCTGATAGTGACAGTTTACGTGTAAAGTTATGTTTGCAGAATTTATATATCTTTTCCATTCGATGTTCCCCGAATTCATTTATCGAGTTTGCAAATCCAATACTTGCCAGAGGTATTGATTCAGATGAACCAAGATAATCCAGTAATCGTAAAAAAAGCATATAACGTTCAATCCCTGTCGTTTTTAACATCTTCTGAAGGATCTGGCCGGCTTTTATGACAACCCTCTCGGAAAATTTTAGTCCGAGGAAGGAATTGTTAAGTAGCTTCCTTATGTTTGAAAATTCAGGTTGATGTAATTGTGAAATCGGGAAATAGTCAGAAGGGAACAGAACTACTATTGCATTTACGAAATATTCAGGATCATTACCATAGAACTCTTCATCGTTGAGATAGAAATGATGAATATTGTGGCCGTAAAATGACAGATCTCCGGGAACAAACGGTTCAACAATGTCACCGACATATTTTTTTCCGAAACTCTTAATAATATAAACTATTTCATATTCATTATGAAAATGCAATGGAACATTGAAATGCGGGAAATTATCATACTTAATAATAAAAGAATTGTCAGCAGGATAACTTATTACTGCGTTAAAAGGTTTCATGGTACATTCTATTAAATATGATTATAATTTGATTAAGAAAAAAAAGTTATTATCGCATTATAATAAGAGAATTAAAGTTGTGTTATTTAAATGTTTCAAAGCTGTTGGCATATTAAATTAAGTGTAATGATCAGATATAAAAATAATGCGAATAAAATATCAATCTTTGCAAATATAATATTAAATTGAATTTAAAAATTGTTGATCTTTGTAAAGTCTAAATTAGACCCTGATAGAGGATATAATCGTCAGGTATATTAATAAACATTTCGACAGATTGAATGTTGTACTGGTTATTACTTCAGTTATCATTCATAATAATGCCTGATTATCAGGGTATTCTTTTGGATAATAATTAAAACTATCAAATATGAAAAAACAATTAAACCGCAGGGAATTTGTTCAGAAATCTGTAATTGCAGGCACAGGATTGGCAATTACCGGAAGTGTTGCCTCAGCATACCCGAATGGGAATATGGCGGAGGGAAAACGCATAGGAATAATAGGATTGGATACTTCTCATTGTATAGCTTTTACAAAGGCGCTTAATGATCCTAATGCAAGTCCTGAATTTGATGGATACAGAGTAGCAGCTGCTTTTCCAACAGCAGGCAGCAGCGATCTTCCATCAAGTATCAACAGGCTTGCAGGTTTTACTGAACAGGTTAAGCAGCAGGGAGTGGATATTGTAAACTCAATAGATGAATTATTAAAAAATGTCGATGTAGTCCTTCTCGAAACAGTTGATGGGAGGAAACATCTGGAACAGGCTTTACCTGTATTAAAGTCAGGTAAGCGTGTGTTTATTGATAAACCTGTTGCTGCATCTTTGGCTGATGCCATAACCATATTTGATGCTGCCAAAAGGTATAATGTACCAATGTTTTCCTCTTCATCTCTGAGGTATATTACAGGATCTGCCGATGTTACGGGAGGCAAAATAGGTAAAGTACTCGGGGCCGATACTTTTGGTCCTGCCTCAATTGAAAAAACCCACCCAGATATGTTCTGGTATGGCATTCATGGTATTGAGGTTCTGTTCGCAATGATGGGTACAGGTTGCAAAAGTATGGTCAGGATACACACTGAAGGAACAGATATGTTGGTTGGTACATGGCAGGATGGAAGAATTGGTTCTTACAGGGGAACACGTACAGGGAAAGGTGATTTTGGAGGGACCATAATCGGTGAAAAGGGGAATATTGTACTCGGAGAATTTAAGGGCTATAATCCTTTGTTGGTTAAAATCATAGAATTCTTTAAAACTGGTATTGCTCCGGTAAAACCTGAAGAGACCCTCGAAATTTTTGCCTTTATGGAAGCTGCCGATGAAAGTAAACTTAAAGGTGGCATTCAGGTTGATCTGGAAACAATGATGCAAAGAGCAAAAAAATAGTCAGGTTCTTTCCACACATGAACATTACACGATTAAAAAATAATAACTATAAATAAATCACTAAAGGGTTGATTATGGATAAAATGTTGGACTCGTCTCGGAGAATTGAAGGGATTTATTATCTCGATCATTCACCTGTGGCTGTTGAAATTGAAAATGGATTTATTAATAAGGTTAAACGATTAAATAAGCTGTCAGATAATGCAAAGCCTTTTTTTATATCTCCCGGATTGATAGATATCCAGATAAATGGATATTTATCAGTTTCGTTTTCGCTTGCAGGGGCTGATAATACGTCTGCAAGCGGAGGTGAATTGACAGTAACGGATGTTAAAAAAGTAACAGAAGGTTTATGGAAAGAAGGAGTTACTACTTATTTCCCGACACTTACTACAAATAGTAAGGAGTTGTTATTAAAGAATTTTGCAGTTATTGCACAGGCGATGGAAGATCCATCATTTTTAGGATCTGTTGCCGGATTTCATATGGAAGGGCCATATATTTCTCCTGTTGATGGTTACCGTGGAGCTCACCCTAAAGAAGAGGTAAGAAAGCCTGACTGGAATGAGTTTCTTGAGTTGAATAAAGCTGCCAGGGAAAAGATCATTCTTGTTACACTGGCTCCCGAAGTTGAAGGTGCTTTTGAATTTATCAGAAAGTGCAGAGAAAAAGGAATTGTGGTATCATTAGGGCATCATGATGGGTCAGCTGCTATTGTAAAGGAGGCAATCGATAATGGGGCAGGTCTGGCAACTCATCTTGCTAACGGTTGTGCCAGTATTATCAACAGGCACCAGAATCCAATCTGGCCCCAGCTTGCTGATGATCGTCTTATGATAAGTTTCATATGCGACGGATTTCATCTTCCTCCTGAGATAATCCAGGTATTTTACAAAGTTAAGGGGGTAGATAATATTATCATTACATCAGATATAACCAGTTATGCCGGATTGCCACCTGGTGAGTATAAGATTAAATCAGGTGAAACTATTGTAAAAACCCCGGAGGGAAACCTTAAGTTCTCCGGACAGTCTGGTGGTCTCTATGGATCTGCCCTGCCTCTTTCCAAAGGTGTCGGACATATTATGAAAGTTACTGGTTGCAGCCTTGCTAATGCAATACAGATGACTGCAACTAATCCTGCACACCTGCATAATTTAAGTGACAGGGGAAAACTGGAACCTGGGAAACGTGCTGATATCATACTTTTTTCAATGGATGAATTCAGTATGAGTATCAAAGAAACTATTGTGGCAGGTAAAGTCGTGTATAAAGTAAATTGAATAAATTAATTATTAATGAGTATGTTTCTGACAAAATCTTTTTACAAGGATAAACTTAAGGTTGAAATATTTGAAAAAACAGAAGATATGGGAGAGGCATCTGCAACTTTTGTTGCAGATAAACTGAATGAGGCGTTAGCTATAAAAGGTTCTGCCAGTATTATTCTTGGAACAGGAGCTTCACAATACCCATTTCTTGATGCTCTTTTTAAGAAAAAAATTGATTGGACTAAAATTACCCTTTTCCATCTCGATGAGTATATTGGTCTGTCTGACCAGCATCCGGCTAGTTTCAGAAAGTTCCTTAAGGAACGAATAGCAGATAAAGTTAATCCAAAAGCAGCCTTTTATCTTAATGGCGATGCCCCCGATATCAATGCCGAGATAAAAAGATATGAAATGTTGCTTAAGAGTCATCCGGTTGATGTTGCCTGTATAGGCATTGGGGAAAACGGCCATATTGCTTTTAATGATCCTGCAGTTGCCGATTTTAATGATCCTCAATATTTAAAAGTGGTTGAGATGGATGCAGCCTGCCGTATGCAGCAAGTGGGAGAAGGCTGGTTCCCAACAATAAATCATGTTCCTAAAGAGGCTGTTACGCTTACAATAACAGCAATAATGGATTGCAAAACACTAAGTTGTTCTGTGCCTGATGAACGTAAATCTGAGGCTGTCTATAACTCTTTAACCGGAGATGTTAGCACCTCATGCCCGGCTTCGATCATAAGAAAGCATAATGATGCTCACCTTTTTCTTGATCGTTTCGCAGCAAAAAAAATTCAAATGCAAAACTAATTAAACCACAAAAGATGAAACGAAGATTATTCTTAAGAAACACTCTGGCTACTACTGCCGGAGCTTTTGTCCTTCCAACAATCATCCCTTCACATGTCATGGGAAAAAATCCTCCCAGCGACAAAATCAACATTGGACAGATAGGTTGTGGAAGGATTGGAATGAGCCTGGACCTTCCGGCAATAATCAAATTTGATATTGCCAGAGTAGTTGCCTGTAGTGACCTGGACAGTAATCGTCTGATAAAAGGTAAAGATACTATTGAATCTGCCTACGCAAAAAAAACAGGGAAAAGTGATTACGTTGATGTGAAAATGTTCGATGATTACAGGGAAATGTTATTAAAATCAGACATCGATGCAGTTATAATAAGTACACCCGACCATTGGCATGCACAACCAGTTATTGAAGCAGCACTGGCTGGTAAGGATATTATGTTACAGAAACCATTTTCCCTCACAATTGCAGAAGGAAGGTTGATGTGTGAAATAGTCAAGAAAAAAGGCAGAATACTTCAGGTTTGTACACAGCACCGCACATCCCAGCAATTCAGAATTGCAGCTGAATTAGTTCAGAACGGTAGAATAGGCAAATTGCATACTGTAAAAATTGGTTTTCCCGGAGATCCTTCAGGACCGGAGGCCCCTGAAATGCCGGTTCCAAAAAATTTAAATTATGATATGTGGCTGGGTTCAACACCCAAAACATATTACACTGAGATTGGTGTACACCCGCAAAATGATTTTAGCCGGCCAGGTTGGCTCAGACGCCATCAGTTTGGGGCAGGTGCAGTTACTGGTACAGGCCAGCACTATTTTGATCTGGCTGCCTGGGGAATGAATACTGAATACACTGGTCCTGTCTCTATTGAAGCTGTTGCAGAATTTCCAAAATCAGGGCTTTGGGATGCTCACGAAGATTTTATGATTAAGGCGGAATATGCTAATGGTGTTACTTGTTATACTAATTCAAACTACCCTGTTGTTGTAAGGTATGAAGGTACAGAAGGTTGGATAACTGCCGGACCTGGCTCTATGAGAACAACCTCCAGTGATCCTGTTCCAATTGACTATAATGCCAAACTACTTGATGCAAGCGATCCTAAGATCCTCAGCTCAGTAATTAAAGAAAATGAAATACATTTGTATAGAGCAGATAATCAGCATGGTAACTGGCTGGATTGTATCAAATCACGAAAACTACCTATCTCGACAGCTGAAATTGGACATCGTAGCGGTTCAGTTTGCCTTCTTTATGATATTGCAATGAAGCTTTCAAGAAAGCTCTACTGGGATCCTGATAAAGAGAGATTTAAAAACGATGACGAAGCTAATTTAATGCTCTCAAGAACTCAGAGAAAACCCTACGGTACAGATTATATTAAACTCTGATAATTATATTTTATTACTAATTAATCCCTTAAACTAACATTATGAGAAAAATTCTCTTGATTTTGTTGATGTCAGTAGGATTCCTGGGGAATTTGCTGGCTCAGAAAAACATTACGGGTACAGTGACAGATGAGAATAAAAATCCACTGCCTGGTGTAACTGTAATTGTGAAAGGAACTTCTGTAGGAACATTAACCGATGCTGGTGGCACGTTTAATCTATCAGTTCCTGTAAATGCCCAACGACTTGTCTTCTCTTTTATTGGGATGAATGCCAACGAAGTGGAAATTGCAGATAAAACTTCTTTTAGTATTGTAATGTCGCAGGATGTTGTAGGGTTGGAAGAGGTTGTGGTGATCGGATACGGTACTGCAAAGAAAAAAGACCTTACAGGAGCAATAGCTTCTGTTAAAGCAACACGCGTTGAAAATGAAAAGCCTCAATCTGTGCAGGACCTTTTGCGCGGCAATATCCCGGGTCTGGAAGTAGGATTTTCAGCAAATGCCAAAGCTGCTGGAAATCTGGAGATCAGAGGGGTGAACTCATTGAAAACATCTTCCTATCCACTCATTGTTGTTGATGGAGTTATCTATCCCGGAGCACTTGAGGATATAAATCCCAACGACATAGAATCAATTGATGTATTAAAGGATGCTTCATCGGCAGCAGTATTCGGAGCAAGAGCTGCTAATGGTGTAATTATGATTACTATTAAAAAAGGACAACAGGGAAAACCAATCATTAATGTAAACAGCAGTGTTGGCCTTGCAACAATGGCAAAAAGAGCATATGTATATGGGCCTTACGAATTTATTGACTGGAGAAGTGATCTGATGAAATCACTTAACTATTACAATCCGGCCATTAACACTAAATTATACATATTTGATGACCCAAACAATCTGCCTGAAGGAGTTACAATGGCACAATGGATGGATGGAAAAACCGGGGATGTGACAGATATCTGGCTTGCCCGTCTGGCATTTCAGTCAATGGAAATTGCTAACTACAAGGCAGGGAAACCAGTTGACTGGAGTGATATGGTTTTTCAGAACGGAATGAGGCAGGATCATAACCTGTCTGTCTCAGGAAAGAAAGAAGAGATGACTTACTATTGGTCCCTTGGATATAATAATAATGAGGGAATAATTGTTGGAGACCAGTTTAAAACCCTTCGCAGCAGAATAAATCTTGATGGAAAAATCAATGATTGGCTTTCTGTTGGGCTAAATACCCAATTTGCAAACCGTGACGAAAGTAATATTAATGCAGCATGGAGCCAGATTGTCCCTAATTCACCCTGGGGTTCAGAATATAAAGATGATGGAGTAACCATTCGCATCAGTCCCACAGATAACCAGGCCAGCGGTCCAAAACACCCTCTTTATGATAAGATGTTTCAAACTCGCTACCAGGTATATAATACTCTGATAAACAGTCTTTATGCTAACGTGAAGTTACCTTTTGGAATAACATATCAGGCTACATTTGCTCCCCGTTTTGAGTGGTATCAGTATTTAAACCATCAATCATCTCTTCATGATGACTGGGCAAAATTCGGAGGTCAGGCTGATCGCCGTCAGAGCAATATTTACAGCTGGCAGTTGGATAACCTTGTCAAGTGGAGCAGAACATTTAATTCAATTCATCAGTTTGATGTTACCTTACTTGCAAATGCTGAAAAATACCAGAGCTGGTCAAACAGAATGTCAACTCAGGGTTTTTCTCCCACTGATGCTCTTGGTTTTCATAATATGACTGCTGGTAAAAGTACATCAACAATAATCAGCAGTGATGACCAGTACAGTACCGGTGATGCATTGATGGCCCGTCTGTTCTATTCTTTAAAGAGCAAATATATGATTACATTATCAGTTCGTCGTGATGGTTATTCCGCATTCGGACTGAAGCATCCCAGGGGTACATTCCCATCAGCAGCTCTCGGATGGGTATTTACTGATGAATCTTTTATGAAGAATGATATCTTAACTTATGGTAAACTCCGCTTCTCATGGGGATCAAACGGCAACAGGGAGGTTGGTCGTTATGTAGCCCTTTCAGATATGAGTATCGGGAAATATCCTTATAAAACCATTTCCGGTACAGCTTATGAAAGCAATCAGTTATTTGTTAACAGAATGGCCAATCCTGATCTGAGGTGGGAAAAAACAAAAGCCATAAATATAGGATTGGATTATACCATAAAGGATGGCATGCTTGATGGCTCATTTGAAGTTTATCAGATGAATACGATTGACCTGCTAGTTGACAGATCGTTGCCAAGAATTCTTGGATTTACTTCAGTAACATCAAACCTTGGCGAAGTAGCAAATTTTGGGGTGGAATTTAATATTAATTCCCGAGTGATGAACAGGGATAATTTTAAGTGGAGAATCAGTTTTAGTGCCTCTGCCAACAAAAACGAGATAGTTCATCTTTATGGCGATATGGTTGATATCAAAGATGCCAGTGGTAATGTCATTGGCCAGAAAGAAGCTGATGATATAACCAATAACTGGTTCATAGGGCATGGTATTAGTGATATATGGCAACCTCGCATTCTTGGAGTATGGCAGATCGGAGAGGAGACTGAAGCTGCAAAATATGGTCAGTTCCCCGGCGACTTTCACCTGAAAGATGTTGATGGTAATAGTAAAATAACCCAGGCTGATTACGAGTTCCAGGGTCAGAGAGACCCTCGTTTCCGCTGGAATTTGCGACAGGAGTTTAATCTTTACAAAAACTTCGACTTATCATTTAACATGTATTCATACTGGGGACATCTCGGAATTTTTGATGTTGCTAAAAACCGCTCAGGATATCCTGATCGTAACAATGCCTATAAATCAGAATACTGGACCCCCGAAAATCCAACAAATGAATTTGCACGCAATTACTCATCTGAAGGTGGGGCAGTATTTAATGTCTGGAGAAAGAGATCCTTTGTAAGATTTGATAATCTTACTGTAGCTTATACAGTTCCAGGTCAGCTTTTAAATAAGGCTAAGATCGGCAACCTGAAACTTATTGGTACAATTAGAAATGTTGGTTTCTGGTCTCCTGAATGGAATTTCTGGGATCCTGAGAATGACGGACCAAACCCGCGCTATTTTACATTTGCTGTTAATTTAACATTGTAGTCATTATCTAAAAATTTATGATATGAAAACACTAAATAGAAAAACACTTCTAATCATTCTTCTTTTCATCCCGACATTTTTAGGTATGATGAGTTGTTCAACAGACTGGTTGGAACCAAAACCCCTCTCTATATTTACCCCCGAAAATGCATTTGTAGACACCCGTGGTATGTACGGTGCATTGACCGCCTGTGAAAAAGGTATGCGCGAAGAATTCTATGCTTTTTCCGCTCCTATTATTTATGAATTGATTTTCAGTGAAGTAGCTGTGATCGGAATTACTGACAGACCCGGTCCTCCGATGAACATGAACCTGCAGGTAACTCCTACTTCATCTCAACACTCGGATAATACGCGACTTGAGTGGTACTGGGATCAGGCATTCAGGATTATTAAATATGCTAACGTTGTTATTGACCGCATTGATAAGACTACTTTTGCCAATGAGGCTGAGCGAAATGCAGTTTTGGGAACCGCCTATTTTCATCGTTCCTATCAGTATTATCGTCTTGTTCATCAGTTTGGTGATGTCCCTTTCATTGGGAGGGAGATTAAAGAACCAAGATTAGACTTCTACTCAACAAAACGTGAAGTGATCCTTACCAAGATAAAGAAGGATATGGAGTTTGCTTCACAATGGTGTCTTGATAATGTTGACAGGGGAAGAATCACAAAAGGAGCCTGTGCACACCTTCTTACCAAGATTAATCTTGCACTGGGCGATTTCGATGCCGCAATAGCTTCAGCTAACTCAGTGATTACCGGTGGAGTTTACAGCCTTATGACTGCTCCCTTCGGCACAATACCTAAGGAAGATGGTGACTATCTATCCAAACTTGGTATTGTAAGAGATGATGTAATTGCAAGATTGCACTGGCAGGCTAATAAATCTATTGCTGCAAATAAAGAAGCGTTGTTATTATTAATCTCGGTAGAAGAGCTTATTGATTCACGTCTTGACCTTGTTACAATGTATAATGCTGTTCCATTCTGGAGTGTCACAAACTCCAATATGCTCTATACTCCTGACGGAAAGGGCCCAAGTACTTCTGCCACGGTTGGGGAGGAGATTAAACTGGTAGAAACCTTTGGTCGTGGAGTAGGAACATGCCGTGCTACAAGTTATGCAACAAAGGCAATTTGGGATGACCCTGCTGACCTTCGCCATAAAAAGTACAACTGGATGGAAATGGAGTACCTTGTTTATAATGCCAAAAAAGCCAAGGAAGGAACATATTATGGCAAACCACTTCAACTGAGAGACGCATCAGGTAAGGTTTTAACAAGTGATACAATACGTAACTGGTTTGGATGGCCTCATTACAAACTTTACGTTCCTGATCCACGTCTGGTTCAGGCCAGAGGTGGTGCATACGATTGGTACTTATTTCGACTTGCCGAGACCTATCTTCTCCGGGCAGAGGCTTACTGGTGGAAAGGAGATATTGCAAATGCAATGGCCGACGTTAATAAAGTCAGAACCAGGGCTGGTTGCGCTCCTTATACAAATACAGCTACTTTTGGCATCGGAACAATCCTTGATGAGCGTGCCCGTGAATTGTACTACGAAGAGCCTCGTAAAACTGAGTTATCCCGTATAGCTTTCATTTTTGCAAAAACAGGGAAATCCTATAATGGAAACACCTATTCAGTTGAAAATTTCGGTACTAAAAACTTTTATTATGACCGGGTTATAGAAAAGAATGATTTCTACAACAGAGGTGTAAAAGCTGTTAATGGCCAGGAGTTTACAATGAGTCCATTCCATGTATTGTGGCCTGTTCCACAAACTTCAATTAACTCCAATCCTAAAGGTGTAATCAATCAAAACTTTGGATATGATGGTTACGCGAACAATAAACCTGCTTTAACAGCTATTCCGGCAGAAGATGATATTTAATATTGAATAGCATACTATGAAGAGGCTGTCTCAAAAGGAAAATCAACCACCCCGTCATGACCCTTCGGGCATGACACCCCTCCTTGAAAAAGAGGGGAAAGTATTGATGTATAGCACATTAACTTTCTCCTCCTTTTGAAGGAGGAGTACCCCTGACGTCAGTCAGGGGGGAGGTGGTTGACTTTTGAGACACCCTCTTCTTTTATTAATCTTAGTCTGGTATTTGTGAGCATTGATGTTGTAATGGTTATAGTCTTTTACTCTTTCAGACAGTTTTTTAAATTGATTATGAATGAATTGATCCCATCATTTTACATTTTTTATTATTTGAAGAATATGTTTAAACCTGTCATTGTAATAATATTGACCATGGTTGTTTCTTTTGACTCTGATGGTCAGATAGCAGAAGAGAACAAACCTGATGCAGCAAATATCTGGGAAAAAATTGCTCCATTCTTTTCACCTCCTCCTCAATTTCAGGATAAATACGGTGATTACCGTTCTCCTTTGAAATTCTATGATGGCCATTTTGTTCAAAACCAGGCGGATTGGAATAAACGTAGAGAAGAGATTCTTGTCAGGTGGCACGAAATGATGGGTCTCTGGCCACAATTTATCAGGGATCAGAAAATGCAGGTTTTAGAAGTTACAAAAAAGGATGGTTATTCTTTAAACCATATAAGGTTCTATTGGACACCTTTGGAGCAAACCGAAGGTTACCTGCTTCTTCCTGATGGTGAGGGTAAAAAGCCGGCAGTTATAACGGTGTTTTATGAGCCTGAAACTGCAGCCGGATTCGGGAGACCAACTCCTGATCTAGATTTTGCCCATCAGCTGGCTAAACGTGGATTTGTGACACTATCACTGGGGACTACATCCACAACAAATTCAAAAACTTATTCAATATATTATCCTGATATAAAAAACTCTAAAATTCAACCACTCTCCGTATTAGCCTATGCAGCAGCCAACAGCTGGTATCTGATTTCAAAGCTACCGGAAGTTGATTCAACCCGAATCGGTATTCTTGGTCTTTCATACGGAGGGAAGTGGGCAATGTTTTCTTCATGCCTGTTTGAAAAGTTCGCATGTGGAGTATGGATGGACCCGGGTATCGTTTTTGACGAATCTCAATCAAGCGTGAATTATTGGGAACCATGGTATTTGGGTTACTATCCGCCTCCCTGGGATAATACCTGGCGTAAGAAGGGAATTGTACCTGATGCAAAAGGATTATATCCCAAACTTGTTTCCGGAGGTTACGATCTTCATGAACTTCATGCACTTATGGCTCCACGACCATTTCTTGTTTCAGGAGGTAACCTCGATACCCCGGAACGGTGGATTGCCCTAAACCATACAGTTGCTGTAAATAAAATATTAGGATTTCAAAACCGAGTTGCCCTGACCAGCCGACCGACACATCTTCCAAATTCAGAGTCAAATGAACAAGCTTACCTGTTTCTGGAATATTTTCTGAAATACAAAGGAGTTAATGTAAAATAGCCCTGATAGTTAAATAGTTAACCTCTTTATCAAAACGTTTAATTCTTTTGTGTCCGATTATAACTATTTTATAGTTTATAAAATTATTGATTAAACTGGTTTGTCGTACTTTTTATTTGCGAAACAGGTTACCCCATCCATGGCCTCTGGCGCTCTTTAACCTTCTCCAGTACATTAAGAGCAACATTCACATCCTCAACAATCTGAAAATCGTACATCCCCATGCAGACAAAATCAGCACCGCTGGTAAATGCATATTTCAGACCATCCTCGGGCTTGATAGCACCGGCTGCCAACACCTTAAATGCGATCCATGGCTCAGGCAGTGTGGCCATAAATTTAATTGTCTCTGCAGGATCGAAATCGAAAATATTATCTTTCCACTCTGCTCCTGATTTAGCCGACCAGTAATTATGATGATGGCAGGTCTTTACCCAGAAATCGGGTTTCAGTCCATGTTCTACACACACTTTTATGGCCTCAATCCTGTGAGCCCCTATCCCTGCCGGCTTTCCATTCCTCCGTATCTCTTCAAGTCCCTTCCTTATAAGCTCCATTCGTTCAGCAACAGTTCTCTTTTTTGGGTCTTCCCATTCTGCATTGGCCCAACGATCAGTTATTTCACCCTGGCAATAAAGGGCATCCCAATTGGCAAGAAGCGAAAGCTCTATCCCTGTTTGAAAGTCCATATTTGTACCGCAGTCGGAGATGAATTTTATTTTACCCTGGAATTCATGTTTGTATTTCTGAAATATTCTTCCCATCTGAGGATTGGAAATAATTGCATTAATTCCGCATCTTTCACCTAATGCAAGGGTCTGCATCACTTTTTCGTCGTTATGATATGTCTTCACCAGTTTAGACACATAGATCAGGTCGCGGGCATGAGCCCATCCACCTATAAGGTTCCCTCCCATAATGAGACGACTGAGTTCGAAATTAGCTGGTTGACCGTTTTTATCAGTATATTTAATACCACCTTTTGGAACTATTCCTTTCAGATCCTTTATTGATGAATAATTAAAACTCAGCAAGGTCGCACTCGAATTGGCATCGATACCTTCAACCTTGAGTAACTTCTCCTCAAAACTGTCCCATTTTCTTTTC
Organism: uncultured Rikenellaceae bacterium; assembly: GCA_964639725.1. GTDB lineage: Bacteria > Bacteroidota > Bacteroidia > Bacteroidales > VadinHA17 > LD21. The sequence goes on along the minus strand of CAZXFB010000019.1, from coordinate 47,442 downwards.
CTGTAAAGGGCATAAGCAAAAATACCAAGAGCTGGAAAAGAGATCAGGTCTCTGATTGCTTCTCGTCGTCCAAAACCTTTTACAGTGTCCGTAGGAAGATCGGCAACAGGCTTCCTTGCTTTCTCTTCCTTCCATCTTAAATAGAGCCTGTCGATACTGAAATGAAATCCTGATGACATAAATGAAAAAGCAACCAATACAAAAAACTCAATAAGAGTTTTATTCACCCATAAGTAGCTTCCTTCAACTGGAACTCCAACAGTATATCCCGGAACAGGTGGATATGCAACAAAATAGAAAAGGAGCATGACAGCACCACCGGCACTGGCCCATCTTGTAAGTACCCCAAGTATCAGACCAATACCGACCAATGTCATTCCCCAGATATTCAGAAAATCAACAAATGAAATGATCCCGGCACTCTCCGCCATAGAATTAAACAGAGGAGCAAAGATCCATTTTGAACCGGAAAGATATGGAGCTGAACTCCAACCAGTAGACATTATTTTTGTAATTCCCTCATATAGAAAATGCCAGCCTATTGTTATTCTTATAACAGTAAAAAGCCATGGTGTAACATGGTTAAAGTCAATTTTTGATTTTGCTTTCATATTATCTAAGTTATAAAAAGTGCAGTAAATGTATCGGGCGAAATATAATTATAATAATCCAAATCCAGATATATAACTTTTTCAGATATTATTATATATCAGATTTTTGTTATAATTCAAAATTAATTTCTTTGAAAAATACATATAAAATACAAATTATTAGCATATTACAGTAGAATACATCAAGAGTAGACTGATATTTATTACCAATTTTCGGGTTGAAGTAATTCTTTACGGGAATTGTCACTGTTATAGCCCAAAAATCAGATTCTAACTTTAACTAATACTCACAATGATCATTCTTGCAATTAATTGGGTTATCAAAAATAAAATGTAACATTGCTTAATTAAGAAATAGAAATCAAAATAAGTAACAGGTACCTGATTAAAAAAAATCCATTAAATAAATGATTAATAAACACTAAAGCAATGATCCAGGGAATTCCTTACACATGTCCCGGATGGTAGTTAAGGATGTCATTAGTGATTTAGCCCAGGTTAATCATGACCGAATGAACAATCTCAATGATTAAAATGAAACATTCCAAAAAAGTATTTTGTAACTTGTCGGCCTAAAATAATATTTATAAACAGCTGAACATAGCAAAACATAGTTCGCCAAAGGCATAATATGCTGATTTTATTATGATACTCGTGGTATAATTTATTAAATATTGAATGATGAAGCGAAGATTATTCCTTAGAAACACACTCGTTACAACCACCGGAGCATTTGTTGTTCCAACAATAATTCCATCGCATGTTTTTGGTAAAAATTCTCCTGGTGACAAGATCAATATCGGTCTTATAGGATGTGGACGTATTGCTCACGACCATAATCTTCCGGAGATACTTAAATATGAAAATGCCAGGGTGATTGCCGTCAGTGACTTGGATAGCAAACGCATGGCAGATGGAAAAAAGCAGGTTGAAGAAGCTTATTCCAAAAGGACCGGAAGTAACAATTATGTGGATGTTAAAATGTATGAGGATTACAGAAAAATGCTGCAAAATTCTGATATAGATGCTGTAATTATTTGTACACCTGACCAATGGCATGCCCAACCTGCCATTGAAGCTGCACTGGTTAAAAAGGATATCTATCTGCAAAAACCTGCAACCCTTACAGTTACAGAAGGCCGAATTTTAAGTGATGTTGTTGCAAGGCAGGGTGTTATTTTGCAGGTAGGGGCACAATGCCGTTCTTCTGAACCTCAGTACAGAAGAGCTGCAGAACTTGTGCGTAACGGTCGTATCGGGAAAATTCATACAGTTAAGATTGGTCTTCCTGGTGATCCTGCCGGCCCTCTAGCACCTGAAATGCCTGTTCCCAAAAACCTAAATTATGATATGTGGCTTGGCTCTACACCTGAAGTTTACTATACCGAAACAAGGGTGCATCCTCAAAATGATTATTCCCGCCCCGGATGGCTGCGATGTGAGCAGTTTGGTGCAGGAATGATAACAGGTTGGGGGGCACATCTTTTTGACTACTCAGCATGGGGAATTGATACAGAATACTCAGGACCAGTATCAGTAGAGGGTGTGGCGGAGTTTCCAAAGTCTGGTTTATGGAATGTCCATGGAGATTTTATGGTGAAAGCAGAGTATGAAAATGGAATCACGATGTATACCAGCGGAGGATTTCCCACCGGAATAAGATATGAAGGTGATGAAGGATGGATATTTGTTTCTCATGCCAATCCAACTAAGCTTGGCTCAAGTGACCCCAAAATACTCTCTTCAGTGATAAAAGAAACAGAGATTAATCTTTACCGTACAACTGAACATCATGGCAACTGGCTTGATTGCATAAAAAGCCGGAAACAACCTATAACACCAATGGAAGTTGGCCACAGGGCTTGTACTATTTGTCTTATCAGTCATATAGCCATGAAAATTCCTGGTATTCTTGAATGGGATCCTAAAACGGAACGCTTTAAGAAAAATGAACTCGCTAATTCAATGTTGAAAAGAAAACAGCGATATCCTTATGGAACAGATTATATTAAAGGGATTTAGACAAAATTGAAAATTTTCAGATAATCACCAATCCGATTAATCCAGGGTAACCTTTTCTATTCTCCTAGGTTTGGGAAGCAAATAGAAAGTTAGAGGAGGCTAGAATGCTCTAGGTTAAATAATGTAAAAAATGGTATTAATCTAACTTCAAGTAAAAAAAATATTTATATTGCAACTTCAAGTATTTAATTACAATTTGATACCTATATTAACTTAAAATTACGATTATGAAAAAAGAACAACAAAAAAGAGGGATTAAATATATAATCCTTTTTTGTTTATGGTTCATGATCCCTTTGAGCCTGCTGGCTCAGATAAGTGTGAAGGGAAAAGTGACTGATTCACAGAATAATGAACCTCTCATTGGAGTAACAGTCCTCGTTAAGGGAAGTACCATTGGTACTATCACTGACCTTAATGGTGACTATACAATTTCTGTTCCGGATGGGAAAAGTACACTATCATTCTCTTTTATCGGATATACTCCAAAGGAAATGGTAGTCGGTACACAATCCAATATAAATATTACCCTTGAAACTGATGTATTGAGGCTGGAAGAGGTGGTTGTAATCGGATACGGAACTGCAAAGAAAAGCGATTTAACAGGTTCGGTGGTGAGTGTAAGGGCTGATGATTATAAAAAGCAATCTATGGTCCAGTTTACTGATATGCTTACCGGTACTATTGCTGGATTCAATGCAAACCAATCTACTTCAGCTGCCGGTGGTGCTTCCCTGGAAATAAGGGGGCCAACATCTCTGACAGCTGGTACGAATCCACTTATAGTACTTGATGGTGTAATATTCAGTGGAAGTTTAAGGGATATTAATCCAAGTGATATTCAGTCAGTTGATATTCTTAAGGATGCAAGCTCGGCAGCTGTGTTTGGTTCCAAAGCAGCTTCAGGTGTTGTACTGATTACCACAATAAAAGGGAAAGTTGGTAAACCAACGATTAATTTTTCCACCAAACTTGGTATGAATGAGAGTAATAATCAGCGAAGGGGATTAAATCCTGAAGAGTACATTCAATTTAGACAAGATTATTTCAGACAGATGTTCCCCACAATTAATTTTGATTTTTATACACATCCGGATAAACTCCCTAGTGGTTTGACAATTGACCAGTGGCGTGCTTTAAGTGCATCTCCGGTTGCTGATAATACGCTTGAATGGTTTGGACGCCTGCGTTTGTTTCCTGAAGAACAGGCTAATTACCTCGAGGGAGAAACAATGGATATGTATGACGAAGTATTCAGGAAAGGTACAAGGCAGGATTATGACCTCAGTATTTCCGGTGGAACTAATGCCGCCAGCTATTTCTGGTCTGTCGGATATAATAATAATGAAGGGATCAGGGTAGGAGATCAATACTCAAGTATAAGGTCACGCCTGAATGCAGACTTTAAAGTAGTTGACTGGTTAAATGTTGGGATCAATGCCCAGTTTTCCGACAGGGATGAAAGTTCTGTCCCGGCTTCACTCTCGTTCTATGTGAACAGCCCTTACGGAGAAATGTTTGATGCAAACGGAAACCTTAAGAGATACCCCCACGGACATTCTGATAACCCATTGCTGGATACTTATCGTACAGATTTAATGAATAAAACAAACAGTCTGTTTACAAATATGTATGCAAATATAAAACTTCCACTTGGATTTAATTTCAAAGTCTCTTTTCAACCCCGGTATCAGACTACCAAATATCTTAGTTTTATAAATATCAGTACAAAACTTGGTGCTATAGCGAATGAAGTACCTTCAGGTGAAAGACGTGAGTCCTCTACCATGAACTGGATGGTTGACAATCTGCTGACCTGGAAAAAAGAGATTGGAATACATAATTTTGATGTCACTCTTCTTGCCAATATTGAGGAGAACCAATATTGGTCAACTACCCAGACCAATAAAAACTTTAAGCCAAATCAGGAACTTGGATATCATGGATTGCAGTTTGGTGACACTCCGGGTATAACCAACAACGATACAAGAAGTACCGGCGATGCACTGATGGCCAGGTTGAATTACACATTAATGGGTAGATACCTTCTGACTGCTTCTGTAAGAAGGGATGGTTACTCTGCTTTTGGTACGAAAAATCCAAGGGCTACTTTCCCTGCTTTTGCTCTTGCATGGGTGGTCTCTGATGAGAATTTCTTTAATGTAGATCTTATTAACAGGCTTAAAATGCGTCTATCATGGGGAGCAAATGGAAACAGGGATATCGGGATGTATGCTGCACTGGCAAATACCGGGTCAAGTTTATGGTATGATGGAACAAACACCCGTGTAGGTGTTTACAATACTACGTTGGCAAATCCGGGACTTAGATGGGAGAGAACAGCTTCTTTCAACGTTGGATTGGATATTGCTATCCTGAAAAACAGGATTGATCTGACTGCTGATGCTTATGATATGACTACTACAGACCTGTTGATGAACCGTATTCTGCCAAGGGTTACAGGATTCACAAATATTACAACAAACCTTGGTGAACTTGGCAACCGCGGTTTCGAAATGACCCTGAATACAATAAATGTAAGTAAAACAACATTTACATGGAAATCGAACTTTGTATTCTCTCTTAACAGGAATAAAGTCAATAAACTCTTTGGCGATATCGGAACTTATACCCTCTTAGGAAAAGAACAAACCGGCGATGTTCCTGATTTTACCAACCAGTGGTTCCCGGGTCAGCCAATTGATGTTGTATGGGACTACAAAATTGTTGGTATCTGGCAAACTGAGGAAGCAGCAGAAGCTGCAATATATAATTTGCTGCCAGGCGACTTCAAGGCAGTTGATGTTGATGGAGACAGTAAGTATGTTAATTTGCTGGATAAGCAGTTTATTGGTTATGATGCTCCAAGATATCGTCTTGGATTAAGAAATGACTTCACTTTCCTGAAAAGTTTCACAGCTTCTTTCTTTGTCCGTGCCGACCTTGGTTTTATAGGTCAGTATAGCGACGCTTTAAATAGAGGTTACGAATCTAACGACAGATGGAACAGGAACAATGGCCCTGTGCCCTACTGGACAGCCGACAGACCAAACAATGAATATGCACGTCTCAATCCTATTGTAGCAAGTTTTGGTGGCGGAATAATGATCTACAAACCACGTTCATTTGCCAGACTTCAGGATTTGTCATTGTCATATGACCTGCCTTCTGAACTGGCTCAGCGCATTAAACTGAACAATCTCCAGGTCTTCGGATCAATAAGGAACCTTGCTACTATTACCAAGTGGCCGGGTTGGGACCCTGAGTCCGGAATGAATCCAATGCCACGGACTTATACATTTGGACTTAGCTTCTCATTATAATTGTTCTAAGTGAAATGAAAACCAATAAAAAAAATACTATTATGAAACGAATAAATATAATTCCATTGATCTTAGCCACATTACTGCTGATCATGATCTCATGTTCAAAAGATTGGTTAAAACCGGATCCGCTCTCTTTTTATGCTCCTGAAAGTATTTATGTAGATGAAGCTGGTTTTGAATCAGGGCTGGTAAGGTGCAGGAAAGAAATGAATGCTGAAAACCATGGCTATCAGAACTATATAGCTGTTGATGTGATGTATACTGATATCGCTGTTCCTCTGCGGCAGAGTGATTTTACTCAGAATACCCCAAGCGCAGTTGCCCAGGTACCTCTGGTGCTCAATTTCTTTAATCAGGCTTATGATTATATTAAGAATGCAAACACAATTATTTCAAGGATTGATAACATAAAATGGGCTGATGAGGCGATCAGGAACAGAATTTTATCCGAAGCTCTGTTTTTCCGTTCATACTGGTATTACAGGCTGGTAAATACTTATGGTGATATACCATGGGTGGGATCAGAAGTCAAAGGTGCTAAACTTGATTATTCCTCAACTTCCAGATGGGCAATATTAGGTCAGCTTCAAAAAGACCTTGAGTATGCAGTTCAATATCTTCCTGTTACTCCTGCAAAACTAGGTAACGTAACTAAAGGAACTGTTAACCACCTGTTAACAAAAGTATACCTTGCCAATTGTGAGTTTGATAAAGCAATAACAGCAGCAACAGCTGTTATAACTGGACCTTATGCCTTAATGACAGCACGGTTTGGTATCGATGCAGCCAAAAAATTTCACGATATCCAGTGGGATTTGCATCGTTGTGATAATAAGAATCTTGCAATAAATAAGGAGACTATTTATGCAACTGTTGATAGGGCTACTGCAGCTCCTGAAACATGGTGGAGTAATCCTGGTACTTATTCTATGAGGCTCTATACACCTTCTTACTGGAAAGTTCTTGATGCTACAGGTAACCGGGCTTGCAACTGGCAAACTGTTCCCGGTGACACTTTAGGTATTGGTAATGGTGACGTCAGAACAAATGATTATTTTCACTATTGGATGTGGTATGAGGGATCATATACTTGGCAGACAACACCTGATAACCGCAGGGCTCCAAATAACTGGATCGAAATGGGAAAAACAACCGCTGAGATTATTACAGTAAGACCTGGTTCCCCCCAGTTAGGACTACCTCTCAGTAAACAGTTCTATAAGAGCCTTGCAGATACTACAGATACCTGGTATCCATGGCCACAGTACAAAACTTTTACACCGACACCTAATTTTAACCAGCCTCACGGAGGGCAGGGTGACTGGTATACATTCCGCCTTGCCGAAACCTACCTGTTAAGGGCAGAAGCTTATTATTGGAAGGGTCAGGCTGGTCTTGCAGCAGACGATATTAATAAAGTCAGGGCACGTGCAAATGCTCCTCTTATTACTGCTGCTGATGGGAATATTGAGTATATTTTCACAGAAAGGGCTAAAGAATTATATACAGAGGAACCACGTCATTCAGAGATGGTAAGGGTATCTTTTATCTTTGCTAAACTCAATAAGGATGGCTACAGCCTGGCTACAATTACTGAGAAAAACTGGTACTATGACAGGGTAATGCGGTTAAATCCATTTTACCGTGTGCCTAAGTATACTTTCTGGGATGCTACTGCAAGGATGAATCCAAGCCATATGCTGTGGCCAATACCTCAAAGCGTTATTACTGCTAACACACTGGGAACTATAAACCAGAATAAAGGTTATGATGGTGATGCCAAGAATATTGCACCACTTGAAACAATAAATTAATGTATTGTGATATTGGGGTTGTCTGAAAAGCTCAAATGAACCTTTTCATTCAGCCCCAATATTTTATAATTTGAAACCCTTTTAATTGTAACTATTTATAAATGAACCTATGATTACTAAATCCGAAGAAACCAAAAATGGAATTATATCATGGAGGTCTTTACTATACAAATTGTTTCTATTAGGTATAATGTTACAATTTGTTTCGATTTATGTAGCAAATGCCCAGATTAAGATCTTTATCGAGACTGACCTTGAAGGAGTCAGCGGGGTATATAAATTTGCACAAACACGTGAGAAGGATACACCTTTAAATATACAGGCATGTGAGTATTTTATGGGCGATCTTGCTGCTGTTGTGCGTGGTCTTCGTGATGGTGGAGCTACCGAGATAATAATTATAGATGGTCATGGTTCACAGGCAATGATACCACATCTTATGGTACCGGGAGCAAAATATGTTACAGGAAAGCCGAGGCCTGATGGTAACAGATGGAGCCTGGATAAATCCTTTTCCGGCCTTGTAATGTTCGGATTCCATGCTATGAATGGAACTCCTGATGGTGTATTACATCATACCCAGTCTTCAAAATCAGAGAACAAATACTGGTACAATGGTGTGGAGTCAGGTGAACTGGCCCAGACTGCTACTGTTGCTGGTTACTTCGGTGTTCCTCCAATCCTGGTAACTGGCGATGTTGCAACATGCCGTGAGGCAGCAAAATTCTTTGGACCTAATGTTGTTACTGTTGCAACAAAGCAGGGAATCTCTCGTGAGGCTGCCGTTCTTTATCCTTTTGAGGAGACCCGGAAAGCTCTTTATGAAGGTGCGAAAAAAGCAATAGCTGCTATCCCAAAATGCAAACCATACATCGTAGAAGTACCTATTAAAGCTAAAATGCAATACCTCGACCTGAACCAAAGCTTGCCAGAACCAAAACTCATTACTAAGGAATGGATTATCCCGGATGCTCTTCATCTGTTAGGAAATTAAGTTTTAAACCAATGAAAAAAATATTCTTTCATCTTATAAAAGGCAGCCTGATTTTAACTGGCTGCCTCTTTTTTTTGTCATCAGGCTTGCTCAGGGGAGAAACAATTTCTTCCCGGATAAATAAAATATCTGCTATAGATACACTAAAACAAAAAGAGATACTTAAAAAAATTCTTAGCCTTTTGCCTCCTGATCGTCCTGAAAATGGTCGGGTCTCCTTTCTCGATGAGACATTCCAGGACTGGCTTAAAAGGACAGGTGAGTTACCACCTGATTTTGACAAAATGCCGTCAATTCCATATCTTCCTGATCCATTGGTGCTTGACGAAGGAGGGAAAAATATTCCTGTTACCACAATGGCACAGTGGAAAGAGAAACGTGAATGGATGAGGAAGCAGTTGGAATATTATGTTACCGGGACTTATCCTCCTAAACCGGAAAACCTGAAGGCAACTCTACTCAGTGAAAAGAAGGATGGTGAAACTACTGTAAAGATGGTAGAACTCTCTTTTGGACCTGAAAACCAGGCAAAACTGACCATTGAGTTAATGATCCCTCCTGGCAAAGGACCATTCCCTGTTTTCCTTACACAGTGGAATCATCGTGAATGGGCTCAGGTAGCTGTCCGCAGAGGTTACATAGGTTGTATTTATGCCGGTGCTGACGGAAAAGATGATACTGAAAAATACTCCGAGATATGGGCCGGACAATATGATTTTACCAGACTGATGAGGCGGTCATTTGCTGCATACAGAGCTATAGATTATTTGTATACACTTCCTGTTGTTGATAAGGATAAGATTGGAATAACAGGTCATTCCAGGAATGGGAAACTCTCTCTGATGGCTGCAGCATTTGATGAACGTATTACTGCGTGTATTCCAAGCAGCGGAGGAACAGGAGCAGAGGTTCCATGGAGATTTTGCTCTCAGAATTATGATATTGAAGATATTGCATTACTGGCATGTGCACAGCCCTCGTGGTTACATCCACGGCTAAGATTTTTTATAGGACGCGAAAACAAACTGCCTGTAGACCAGAATCTGTTTATGGCTCTTATAGCTCCGCGTGGTTTGATGCTAAGTACTGCAATAACTGAGGGAGCCAGTAATCCATGGGGTATTGAACAGGCTTACCTTGCTAGCCAGAAAGTTTATAAATTTCTTGGTGCTGAAAATAATCTGGCTATTCGATCACGTTATGGATTGCATAGTGTTTGTGCCAGGGATATGGAAGATTATATCGATTTTTTTGATTATGTTTTTAAACGTACTGACCATAAACCTGAAAACAGACTGTTTTATAATTACTCCTTTGAAAAATGGTGCCGACTTAGTGGCGAGAAAATAGATCCATTGTCCTACAAGATAAAAAGTTCTGAGGATATTTTATTGGATGAAAAGAATATCAGTATCACTTCAACTGTTGGATGGGAAAACAAAAAATCAGCTATAAGAAAGCAGTTGAACCTGCTTTTGGGTAATGAGCCTTCAGGGGTTTTCAATCCGGGTCCCGGGCGTTTTAGAAAAGGTGGTGGAGATGAAAACAATTTCGGTTCGTTTCTTACACGTCCCCAGGCTACAAAGAAAATGGGTGTTATGCCGATCAGCCCCTATTATGGTTTTGGAGATCAATTATTTGGCTATTTATATTATCCAAGTGATGAAAATGGCGATCTGAAGAATAAGAATCTGCCGGTTGTAATCTACCTTCATGAGTATGATTATTCAAAAGGGTTCACTTCCTATCATCAGGTTGAGTCATTGTTTCAATCGATAGTTGACAGAGGATTTGCTGTTTTTTCATTTGATATGATAGGATTTGGCAACAGGATCGAAGAAGGTACAAGATTCTATGACAGATATCCGCACTGGTCTAAAATGGGCAAAATGGTTACAGATGTCAGAGGAGCAGTTGATGCTTTGACAAATCTTGATTTCGTAGACGATACAAAAATATTCGTTGCCGGATATTCTCTTGGAGCCACTGTTGGATTATATGCTGCTGCTTTGGATGAACGGATAGCAGGGATTGTTTCTGTTGCAGGATTTACTCCTATGCGATTGAATTCCGCTAATCGAGGTACTGAAGGAATTAAAGCCCTCTCACACCTCCATGGTTTAATTCCTCGGTTAGGATATTTTGCAGGTTATGAAACCCGTATTCCTTATGATTATCACGAGATCTTAGCTTGCATTGCCCCACGACCCTTGCTCGTAATAGCACCTGAAATGGATAAGGATGCACATCTTAAGGATATTCAGAATTGTGTTATGCAAGTCATGAAAGTATACTCCTTGTATGGCAACTCTGGTAATATTCAGGTGTTTTCACCTCAAGATTATAACAGACTATCTCCGGCGATGCGTGAGAAATTATATGAATGGTTAAGTAGCAGGCTTATAACTGCCCAACCCTGAAATATTCATAAATTATTAATTGTGAGTTATTTATAAATTTGTTTATGTATTGATTCAATGCAATAACACAATTTGACTTGCGTAATATATTGTATCTGAACCGAATGAAAAGAATAAAACTTGTACTTCTTCTTATACTGTTCATACCTTTTTCCGGGTTTAAAGACCAATCCTCAAACCCTGGTATTCTCTCCTACAATGACGTAAAAGGGTTTATTAAACCTGTTACATCCGTCAAAGAGTGGGGAATAAAACGTACTCAGATTCTGGAGGGAATGCAGTTGGCTATGGGAAAAATCCCTGACAGGTCACATTTGCCTGAACTTGATGTACGTATAGTTGACACCCTGAAAGAAACAAATTACATCAGGCTGACAATAAGTTTTTATGCTGCGATTGATGAAAGAGTTCCTGCTTACCTCTATCTTCCTGTAATTAAAGGGAATAATAAAAAATTGCCTGCAATGCTTGTATTGCACGGTACTGGCGATAAAGGTAAGCAGCTTGTAGATGGTGAGAGTCCTAATCCCAACCGTGCTCATGCAAAAGAGCTTGCTGAAAGAGGATATGTTGTTATTGCCCCGGATTATCCTGGAATGGGCGATCTGAAAGATTACAACTTTGACACTGACAGGTATGAATCAGGTACGATGAAAGCTATCATCAATCACATGCGGTGCGTTGACCTTTTGCAGTCAAGAAAGGAGGTTGATCCCAAACGGATAGGAGTGATTGGTCACTCTCTGGGAGGCCATAATTCATTGTTTGTTGGTGCTTTTGATACCAGACTGAAAGTAATTGTCTCAAGCTGTGGGTGGACTCTGATGGATTATTATGACACCGGTGAGGCGGCTTTCAAAAGATATGGCGGAAAACTTGGGCCATGGTCACAGGATCTATACATGCCTCTGATACGTGATAAATATAATCTTGATCCTGCGAAAATTCCATTTGATTTTGATGAGGTAATTGCTGCCCTTGCACCCCGCGCTTTCTTCTCTAATTCTCCTGTGAACGACCTCAATTTTAACCTGGAAGGTGTGCGGAAAGGGATAGCTTCAGCATTAGAAGTTTATCGCCTCTTAAATGCGGCAGAGAATATCCAGGTGCGCTACCCTGATTCCGGTCACGATTTTCCGACTGAGGTCAGATTAGAAGCATATCAGTTTATTGATAAAATATTAAATCATACCCCTGCTAAGCAGGTAATTAAATAAAGTGAGAAATCTGATTTACAAACATTTCAATGATATTATGAAAATAAGAGTCTTTTGTATCTTGATAGTATTGAATACTCTTTCAATATTTTTTGCATTTACATCAATTAATGCGCAGGGTCAGGTAAAAAATCAGAATTATGGCAAGTTAAGAATTGCATCCTGTCAGTTTCCGGTTTCTGCTGATATTGGGTCCAATCTGCATTGGATAGAAGATCAGATGTTGGAAGCAAAACTGAAAAATGCTGAGATTGTTCATTTTCCTGAATGCGCACTATCAGGCTATCCTGGCGCAGATATGAGCTCTCTTGAGGGATATGACTGGGATAAACTGTTCAGATCAACTGATTCTGTTCTGGCTTTGGCAAAAGAATTAAAAATCTGGGTAATATTGGGTTCAATGCACAGGTTAAGCGGCACAAATAAACCTCATAATAGCTTATATCTGATAAATCCTGCTGGTAATATTGTTGACAGATATGATAAACGCTTCTGCACAGGAGGAGATTTAAAATATTTTTCTCCTGGAGATCATTTTGTAAAGTTTAATATTAATGGGGTAAATTGTGGACTTCTGATATGTTATGATATTAGATTCCCTGAGTTGTACAGGCAATATCGTAAACTGGAAACTGACGTGATCTTCCAGTCATTCTACAACGCCAGGCAGAAAAAAGGAAGTATTCATCCGGTAATTATGCATATTACAGCTCAAGCTATGGCAGCATCAAATTATTTTTATATGTCCCTGACAAATTCCTCATTCACTGAAAGCTGGCCATGTTATTTTATTACACCTGACGGACTCGTTCAAAACAAACTTACTGAAAATGTACCGGGTGTACTTATCTCTGACCTGGATATTTCAAAGCAGTATTATGATGCCAGCAAACCTTACAGATCAGATGCAATAAACGGGAAACTTAACAGCGGCGAAACTGTTCTGGATCCAAAGTCTGAAGACAGGAAAAAACTCTATTAACTTTTATTAACAACTTTTTTTTAGTTGTAAAGACAACTTTTTTAAAAAGATGTCAATATTTTCTTGTTTATTTGATAATCGATACATGTTCTTAGATATTAACAAAAATGTAATCGTCATAGAATGATTGTTTTATAATGAAAATTTAAGAAAACATATGATTATGAACAACCAAAAGAAACTAACTGTCTGGTTTTTTACCATCCTGAGAATAATAGTTGGATGGCATTTCCTTTTTGAAGGAATCTCCAAATTATTTAACCCAAACTGGTCATCTGCTTCTTTTCTGATGGAGTCTAAGTGGCTTTTCTCCGGTTTCTTTCACTGGCTGATAAGCAATACTACAACATTACAGATTGTAGATCTCCTCAATATCTGGGGCTTGATAATAATAGGTATATGTTTATTCATCGGACTGTTCTCACGTGCCGCAAGTATCTCGGGAGCGCTCCTGCTCCTTTTATATTATATTGCGAATCCTCCGTTTATGTATTCGTCAATGCCGAGTACAAATCATTTTTATCTTATCAATTATAACCTGATTGAAGCTATTGTTCTATTAGCCCTGGCATCGTTTCCACAGAATTATTTCTACGGGCTACAAAGGTGGATTGCCTTTAATCATGAAAAGCGCAAGAATCAGAAGTTCCCTCAGCAGGACAATCATGAAATCCTCGAAAATTATGACACTTCACGTCGTGAAGTAATTAAAAACCTTGCAGTTCTTCCTCTGTTTGGAGCTGTCTTTTTTGGAATGGCAAAGAAAAGAGGGTGGATCAGCTTCGAAGAAGAGAATCTTGCTAAAAAATCTGATGGAGTGACAGGAGCATCATTACTCCTGGGGAAAGCAATGTCAATAGGAGAACTGAAAGGACAGGTACCTGCTGGAAAAATAAAGGATGTTACATTAAGCCGTATAATGATAGGTGGTAACCTTATCAGCGGATTTGCCCACTCACGGGACCTTATTTATGTTTCTACATGGCTTAAAAGATATTTCACCGACGAGAAAGTAATCGAAACACTCTGGCTTAGCGAAGCCTGTGGAATCAATACTGCAATATTCCGTTGTGACGAAAATACAATCAGAATATTGGAAAAATACTGGAAACGGGGAGGTAAAGTTCAATGGCTGGCTCAGACCTATCCTAAAGGACAGGATATCTCGAATACGAAAATGGCTCTTGATCATGGTGCTATTGGTGCCTTTGTGATGGGTAATATTGCAGATCAGATTGTTTTCAATAATAAACCTGATGACATGCGAAAACCAATAGAATATATTCAAAGTCAGGGTAGGATCGCAGGAACTGCAGCTCATTCAATTACTGTTCCTCAATTCTGCATTGATAACGGTATTAAAGCTGATTTCTTTATGAAAACCTTCCATCATAGCAATTACTGGTCGGCAACTCCAATTGATATCAACGACCCTTATCTTCCTAAAGAAGGTAAAGATCGTAATATGGCGCACGACAATATCTGGTGTATGTCGGACAAACTTACCGCAGATTTCTTCAGGGATAATCCGACACCATGGATAGCATATAAGGTTCTTGCTGCAGGTGCTATAAAACCGGAAGATGGTTTCAGGCATGCATTTGCAAGCGGAGCTGACTTTGCCTGTGTAGGAATGTTTGATTTTCAGGTAGTTGAAAATGCGAATATTGCTTATACTATCCTTAATTCAGATTTGAAGCGCGACCGTAAATGGTATGCATGATGACCGATTTCTAAGGAATTAAGAATTATCCGTAACCAAAACCTCAACCTGAGACTGAGATTTCCTTTTCAGGAGGTATTTTTGAATAAGGCCTGAAAAAATTGATTACGGAACTATAAATTTTAGTTATATTTATTGATATTTTATGATTTGTGAATAAGTTTTAAATATTCCAATAAAAAACAATGAATATGAAGAACACAAAAATTTCCAGGCGCAAATTTCTTGCTACTACAGCAGTTGGAGCAGGATTTGCTATAGTTCCCGGCAATTATTCTTTTGTAATCGGCAATCAAAGCAGGAAACCTAATTCAAAAGTTGGGGGTGTTCAATTAGGTCTTACAACCTATAGCTATCTCAGCATGCCTCATAATCTGGATGAAACCCTCCAGTATATACTGCAGGCAGGAGTAAATGCGGTAGAAATGAGAATGGTACTTGAAGAAGGTTTGGGAATTCCTCAACCTCCTCCACGACCAGCTCGCGGAACAGTACTATCAGAAAAGGAAAAAGCCGACTATGCCAGGGCTGTGGAAGGTATCAAGGAAGCGCAACGTAAGTGGCGTTTATCTCTGCCCATGCAGAAATATTCTGATCTCAGAAAGAAATACAATTCTGCAGGAGTGGATATACATATTGCCAAGTTCGCACCAGCATCCTGGTCAGACGAAGAGATTGATTATGCCTTTAAGGCAACCAAAGCATTAGGAGCATATGGTATAACTGATGAATGCACTGACGCTGCATGTAAGCGTCTTGGTAAATTTGCCGAGAAACATAATAGCCTCGCTATTTATCACACACATAAACAATTTGTTGAACCCGATTTTGATATTGATAAGTTACTTGCTTATTCACCTGCAAACAGACTAAATTTTGATGCAGGTCATTATTACGGAGCCACAGGATTGCATCCAAATATTATAATTGAAAAATATCATAAGCTTATCCCAATGATTCACATGAAGGATAAAACTGGACCAAAAAGCAATCCACCTGATGCAAACAGGCCTTTTGGTAAAGGTGAAACACCAATTGCCGATGTCCTGTTGTTACTTAAAAAGGAGAAATGGCCAATAGATGTTTTTGTAGAAATGGAATATGCTATTCCTGAAGGTTCTGATGCTGCAAAAGAGGTTACCAGGACAATTGAATATATGAGAAATATTCTTGAATAAGATTCATTATTAACTTGATAACGAATCTTATAAAATTAAAGTAAACCTAGGTACACAGGCTATCTTTTTTATAACCCTTTCTAAAACTCAAAGTAACAAGAAATATTATGAGAAAATATTTAATTAGAAATGTTTTGGTATTTATCATAATAAGCACTTTATCAGATACTATTTATAGTCAGCCTGATAATAAAACCGTCTCGAACGAACTGTGGGTGAAAATTGCTTCAGATTTTACTCCTCCTGCAGAATTTAAGGATAAATATGGTGATTATCGCTCTCCATTAAAGTTTTATGATGGAAAAACAGTTTTAACTCCGGCAGATTGGAATAAAAGAAGGGAAGAGGTTATTAACCGTTGGCATGAAATGATGGGAAAATGGCCACCCTTCATTACCAGTCAGAAGTTAGAAATTATCGAAACAATAAAAAAAGAAGGTTATACACAGCATCATATAAGATTTATGTGGCTTCCTGATCAGAAAACTGATGGCTATCTTCTTATTCCCGATGGTAAAGGAAAAAAGCCAGCTGTTATTACAGTATATTATGAGCCTGAAACAGCCATAGGCATTGGTGGTAAAGAGAATCGTGATTTTGCACTTAAGCTTGCTGAAAGAGGATTTGTAACTCTTTCAATCGGAACAACAGAAACAACAAATTCAAAGACATATTCTTTATATTATCCTGATATCAGTAAATCCCGGATACAACCCCTATCGGTGCTTGCATATGCTGCTGCAAATGCATGGTATCTTGTTTCAAAGTTGCCTGATGTTGATTCGGAGCGTATTGGTATTGTAGGCCATTCCTATGGCGGAAAGTGGTCAATGTTTGCTTCATGTCTTTTTGAAAAGTTTGCATGTGCTGTCTGGTCCGATCCGGGAATAGTTTTTGATGAATCACGTCCAAGTGTCAATTATTGGGAACCCTGGTATCTTGGATACTATCCTCCACCATGGGATCAGACATGGCGCAAGACAGGCCTTATTTCAGGGGCTAAAGGACTATACCCCAAACTAGTCGCTGAGGGTTACGATCTCCATGAGCTACACGCCCTTATGGCTCCCAGACCATTCCTGGTTTCAGGCGGATCGGAAGATACTCCCAAAAGATGGATCCCCCTCAACCATTCAATTGCTGTTAATAAGCTGCTTGGATATGAAAACAGGGTTGCTATGACAAACCGTCCTGATCATTCTCCGACTGTGGAATCTAATGAACATATCTACATGTTTTTTGAGTATTATCTTAAAATGAGGGGAACCCAGTCAAGATAATATTGAAAGCAAATTGATTTATATCTTATAAAATCACATAAATATTTAGAGGAGAAAATCTTGATGATTTATTAACTCCAGTCATAAGGTGTCTCCTGGTAAACATAGTAATTCAGCCAGTTAACAAAAAACAGATTTGCATTTGCACGCCATTTTACAACTGGCTTATTATCGGGATTGTTCCCGGGATAGTAATTTTCCGGAACTTTAATTGATAATCCTTTTTCAATATCACGGTCAAATTCATTTTTTAGGGTCTCTGAATTATATTCAAAATGTCCGGTAACAAAAATCTGCCGGTTATTTCTCGAAATTATTACATTAACCCCTGCTTTTTCGGAATGTGCAGCCAGAATCAGATCAGGATGTCCCTGAATATCTGTCAGCCTGTTTTCTGTATATCTTGAGTGAGGTGCCAGAAAAATATCATCAAAACCCCTGAATAACGGAATCTTATTATCCGTGATCTGGTGTTCAAATACACCAAAAAGTTTTTGATTTAAAGGGTATTTTTGAATTCCATAATGATGGTAAAGCCCAGCCTGAGCCCCCCAGCATATATGCAGTGTATTTGTAACGTTTGTTTTACTCCAGTCCAATACTTCAGAGATATCGTTCCAATAATCAACCTGTTCAAACTCCAGGTGCTCAACAGGAGCTCCTGTAATAATTAAACCGTCATAGCGTTTGTGTTTTAACTGGTCAAATGTTTTGTAAAAAATATTTAAATGTTCCTTGGATGTATTCTTTGAGTCATGTTTATCCATATAAAAAAAGTCTAGTTCTATCTGTAACGGAGTATTTGACAGAACTCTGATGAAGTCAGTTTCGGTTACTATTTTAAGAGGCATTAAATTGCATAATGCAATCCGCAATGGACGAATATCCTGATGAGAAGCCTGTTGTTCCTCCATAATGAAAATATTCTCATCTCTAAGGATAGATATTGCGGGTAAATTATTTGGGATATTAATTGGCATGTCTTTAACTTGTATTTATTCCACTAAAATATACTTTTCAAATGTAAATATGAATTTCAAACTTTGAAATCAATTGATCATACTATTTTTATAAACGATTACTGTTATGAAAAGTTCTTACTGATTACGCTTCGGTCAGAATATATTTTATAATGATATCCTTATCTGGTTTTGAAAAGTCTTTTCAGATCAGGAAATCAGTTTCAGTGATAAAATCTTTCATTCTGTCCTGAAAAATGGTAATTACGGAGATTTTACTTGTTAACTTATTTTAATTGAGATAGTTTTGATCCCTGATATTTCCTTATAAATTATTCAGAAATGAAGTTAAAGAAGAACATTGCAACAAGCGAAGCCGGATTAATCTTCAATCCGGGAACAGGAGATTCATTTTCAGTTAACAATTCAGGTTCGGAAATACTTATTATGCTGAAAGAGAATAAGACACAGCAGGAAATCATCTCCTTCCTTTCATCGAAGTATGAAATAGAGGCAGTTCAACTGGAAAAAGACATGGATGATTTTATTTCACAATTGTCTGATTATAATCTTTTGGAAAAATAGTCGGAACTATATAATTTCAAACAAACTGATGTGAGAAAATCAGAGAAGAAAGATAAGATCGTAATTGCTGTAACCGCATTGAATGCAGTTGACAGTCCGGGACCTGGTGTAGCTGTAATCCGTTCAATTAGGGAATGTGAAGATCTGGATGTCAGAATTATAGGTCTGGCATATGAATCTCTCGAACCAGGTATATATATGCATGATATAGTTGATAAAACATATCAGATACCTTATCCATCAGCCGGAACTGATGCCTTATATGCCAGGTTGTTACAGATCAATAAAATTGAGAATATCGATGTAATTATTCCTAATTTTGATGCTGAACTCTACAACTTTATACGTATTAGTGAGGAACTCCGTAAGATTGGTATTAATAGTTATCTTCCTGGTAATGATGAATTTGAAGCCCGTGACAAGTTAAACCTGCACAAATTCGGCAAGCGATATGACTTTCTTATTCCTCCTGACAAATCAATCTATCAGACATCAGAAATTGCCTTGGCTGCCGAGAAATTTGGTTTTCCACTTGTGGTAAAAGGTAAGTTTTATGATGCTGCAATCTGCAATACTGTTGAACAGGCTGAGAAGGCATTCTATAAACTTCAGGCAAAATGGGGCCTGCCTGTCATTATCCAGGAGTTTATATCCGGTACTGAGGTCAATATAGCAGCATTAGGCGATGGGAAAGGAAATGCAATCAGTATCATTCCAATGCGCAAGCTTTTTATTACTGATAAAGGAAAGGCATGGGCTGGCATTACAATTGACGACCAGCTTTTAATTGATCTGGCAGCAAAATTCATCAAAGTAACAAAATGGAGGGGCGGTTGCGAACTGGAAGTTATGTTAACTTCAGATAATAAGCCATATATCATGGAAGTCAATCCCAGGTTTCCAGCCTGGATCTATCTCACAGCCGCTGCAGGTCAAAACCAGCCGGCATCACTGGTTAAACTTGCACTTGGACAAAAAGTAACTCAATTTAAAAAATATGATGTTGGAAAAGTATTTATACGATATTCCTGGGATTTAATTGTAGATATTTCTGAATTTCATAAGATTTCAGGAACCGGTGAATTGTAAAAAGTGACTAATTAAGTGATACAACAATGGAAAAACTAAAATATGAACGTCCGGTTATTAAGAAGATGAATACCGGATTAATGAATAAGTTTGGGACACGTACTGAATATGAGCCTGTTACAAATATTGAGGGTATTGCTGTAAAATCATTAATAAGCCAATATGGGTCACCATTATTCGTAATTTCTGAAAAGCAGATAAGACGCAATTTCCAAAATGCAACAAGAATTTTTAAAACCAGGTACCCCAAAGTGCAGTTTGCCTGGTCATATAAAACTAATTATTTGAATGCAGTATGTAATATTTTTCATCAGGAGGGATCCTGGGCAGAGGTTGTTTCAGGCTTCGAGTACGAAAAAGCTATTGGTAACGGCGTCCCTGGCAATAAAATAATTTTTAACGGACCCGATAAGTCAAATGATGAATTAGTTAATGCTGCCAGAAATAATTCGCTGATCCATATTGATCATCTTGATGAACTCTTCACACTGATTGAACTGAGTGATAAACAAAATCTGAAACCACGTGTAGCTATAAGGGTAAATATGGATACAGGGATTAATCCAAAATGGGACCGGTTTGGTTTTAATTTTGAAAACGGACAGGCATGGAATGCTATAAACCGTATAATGAATGACAAGAACCTTGAACTTGTCGGATTACACTGTCATATTGGTACTTTTATGCTCTCTCCTTCAGCATATTCTGTTGCAGCTACAAAAATGTGTGAGTTGGCATTAAGCATCAAGGCTAAGTACAGTAAAACATTACAATATCTTGATCTGGGAGGAGGATTCCCTTCTGTCAATACATTAAAGGGAGCTTACTTGCCTGGCTCAGATACTGTCCCCTCTCTGGATCAGTTTGCCGATGCTATAACAAACGTAATACTCGGATATGGCTTTAAGCAGGAAGAGTTGCCTTTACTAATTCTTGAAACGGGCCGTGCCCTGATTGACGATGCAGGGTTTCTTTTAGGGACAGTACTGGCTACAAAACGTCTGTCAGATGGAAGAAGGGCCACTATTCTCGATTTTGGAGTAAATACTCTTTTTACTTCTTTCTGGTACGATCATAAAGTAAGTCCGGCCCAGGAGTTTGGTGAATATACCGAGGATATGGTTTTGTATGGTCCGTTATGCATGAACATTGATATAATCCGTGAAAGCGTGAATATGCCACTTCTTGAAAAAGGGAACCACATTGTTGTGCATAAAGTAGGTGCATATAATATGACACAATGGATGCAATTCATTACTTACAGACCAAATGTGGTGTTAATAGATTCCAATATTAACACTCATATTATCCGAAAATCTGAGACACTCGATTATATACAGTTACCTGAGCAGTTACCTCAGCATTTGAAAAGTATTGTACTCTGATTTACTGGAAAAAATATGAATGCTATTTTTGATACAATCAGGAAAACTATAGTTCCGGCAACACTCAATAGTTATTCTGTGCTGTTTTTTTTCAATAGTAAGATTCTTGCCATAGTTCTGATTATTGTAACATTCTTTAATTTTTTTGCCGGGTTAAGTGGTTTGATAGCTGTTATTGCAACAGTTACAATTGCCAATTCGATGGGTTTCGATAAGATACCTCTCAGGCAGGGAATATATAGTTTCAATGCATTACTTACCGGTATCGGAATGGGTACTTTTTTTGAACCAGGATTGGTTTTTCTTGTATTGCTGTTACTTGCAGCTCTCTTAAGCCTGATTATTTCTGTTATTCTGAGCGGGTGGTTGGGCAAGTATGGATTACCCTTTCTAAGCATCCCATTTGTGATATCATTCTGGATGATACTGTTACCCTCAGGCCATTTGGCTAATCTTGGATTGACTCAGCGTAATGTATTTTGGATGAATGAGATGTATGCATTTGGAGGCAAACAGCTGCTTGACTTTTTTCAGACAATTGACAATCTTCCAATTAACCAGATGATGATTGTTTATCTACGGGCTTTAAGCTCAATTCTCTTTCAGGATAATCTCGTATCAGGGATTTTAATAGCTGTTGCTTTACTTGTAAGCTCGCGTATAGCATTTATGTTAAGTATAACCGGATTTATAACTGCCTATCTTTTTGCTCATTTAATTGGTTCTGATATGGCAAGTTTTAGCTTCTATAATATTGGTGCCAATTACATTCTTGTTGCAATAGCTGCAGGAGGATTCTATACTATTCCCTCACGTTACTCCTTTTTGTGGGTTGTCCTGCTGGTTCCTCTTACATCTCTAATAATTCTGTTCATGACGAAGCTTAGTACTTATATTCAGCTTCCATTTTTTTCTCTTCCTTTCTCAATTGTGGTTATTTCTTTTGTATATTTTCTGATTCTAAGGATAAAACCCGGAAAGCTTAACCTGACACAGTTTCAATATTATTCCCCTGAGATAAATCTATACACCTATAAAAGTAATATTGACAGAAGTACTGGTTATCAGTTTTTCCCGGTTTATATGCCCTTCTGGGGAGAGTGGACAGTTAGTCAGGGTAATGATGGAAAGTATACTCATAAAGGAGAGTGGGGAAAGGCGTTCGATTTCGTGCTGGTAGATGAAAAGAATAAAACCTATGACTTGTCTTCAAATTCTTGTGAAGACTATTATTGTTATAATAAACCAGTTATTGCACCAGCTGATGGAATAATTGCAGAAGTAATTGACCATATTGACGATAATGAACCTGGAAAAGTAAATTCAACTCAGAATTGGGGGAACATAATTATAATTAAGCATTTAAACAATCTCTATACACAAATGTCCCATTTAAGGACAGGAACTTTTAAAGTGAAAAAAGGAGACTATGTAAGACAGGGTGAAATTGTTGCTTTTTGCGGTAACTCCGGTCGTTCGCCTGAACCCCATCTGCATTTTCAGGTACAGGCAACTCCTTTACCAGGAGCTAAGACAATAGAGTATCCTTTTGCTTATTATTTAAAAAGGACTGATAGCGGATTACAGTTGAACTCTTTTTGTTTACCTGCCGAAGGCGATCATCTTTTAAACGTTTCAACCAGTCTTCTTTTGAGAGAAGCCTTTAATTTTCAGCCTGGGATGATTTTGAAGTTCAGGTACAGAAATGAAAAAGAACAGGAAAAAGCAGTAAGCTGGGAAGTATTTACAGATCAGTATAATTACAAATACATGTACTGTAGTGAAACACAATCCACAGCATTCTTTGTAAATGATGGTACAATGTTCTATTTTACTTCATTTTATGGTGACCATAATTCATTACTCTACTTCTTTTACCTTACTTCCTATAAAGTATTGCTCGGATATTATGAAAATATTGAGATAAATGATCTTTTTCCTCTCCATATTTTCAGAAAGAGAAAGATATCACTATGGCTCAATGATTTTGCCGCACCTTTTTATCAGTTTCTTAAGGCACATTACTCCTGCAAGCCTGAGTGGTCAGATTCACCTGTAAATCCTGGTCAGATTAGACTGTCAGCTAAAATTCATATTTCATCATTTGGGACCAGGAAAGCTGAGGGTTCGGGAATGCTTCTGCTTGCTGAAAATCAACTGAGAGAATTTTCTTTTGAATCATTTAAAACCAGGATATGGGCTCAAAGAACAGATATCTGATATTTGTATTGTTAACCTTCAATCTTGTACTGAGTGCTCAGGAAAAGCCTGACTTCCTGAATGCAGATACTCTTTCTTATAATTATTATAATCTTGGTCAATGGGATAAACTGATCACTATCGGAAATAGTGCAATCAATAACAAAATTGACTATAAGTATCTGCGTCAGCGAATTGGTTATGCATATTTTATGAAGGGAAATTATTCGGATGCAAAATACCATTTTCAAAAAGCATTGTCATTTGATAGCTATAATCAATTTACACTTGAGTATTTGTATTATTCATACCTGAATACAGGAAAGGATGAAGCTGCAGCATTCATTGAAAGGAAACTAAATCCGGAGTTGAGAAAAATCTTATTAATAAAGTCCTTTAAACTTATAGAAAGCTTTGACTTAGAATATAACTATAAATTTGCCGGTACAATAAGCAGGTCAAATCCTCAATATTTCAGGTTGGGCATAAATTCCAAACTCGGATACAGATTATCCCTGTATCAGTCATTATCAACATACAGGCAAGCAATTGATGATAAGGTGTATGGTACCAATAGATCGCTCTATTATAAACAACCGGCATACTACATTCTTTTAAAATATGCTATTACCAGCAAGGTGCTGTTCAAGGCAGCATATCATCAGATTAATACGATCTCAGATACTTCAGTGAATAATGGAAATTTTGGCTTAATAGCTGTTTCAAAAGATATTAACAGAGTTTCATTAGAGGCATATGGATCACTATTAACCTTTGGTCAGACTTATACTAAGCAAGCTGGAATTCAGTCAGCTTACTGTTTCCCCGGAAGATCAAATGTTACTTTGACAGGGACTCTTTCCGGATTATTTCAGGAGAACAGCAACAGATTGATTTATAACCAGAAGTTTGGATTAAAAGTTTTTAAAAAAGTGTGGACAGAGAGCAATATTACGCTTGGGAAATTAACCTACTACAATGATTACAACGGTTTGTACGTTTATAATACATACGATCCGATAACTTTCAAAGGCGGGGCAACTATGTTAATTTTTCTGAGCAGGAATATCACACTTTGGGCCAACTATTCAATAGAAAGAAAAGAGTACTACGAAAACAGTTCATTTCATTATAATCAATTTTCATATTTGGGAGGTATAAAATGGAAACTTTAAGAATGGCTTTAATCATCATCTTGGCAATTTTGTCAGTTGGTAAGATGAACGCTCAGTCTGAGAGCAAGATACAGGCAGCTTTTGCAGATAGCTATAAGTCTGAATTGGGAAGTAATTATGTAAAAAGTGTTTCTGAGATCAAAGCTGTTTATCAGGCAGATAATTACTCAATGAATGCCCGGTTAGGCTGGCTGCTTTTTTTAGCCAAACAATACACCGAATCGGTTATTTACTACGACAAAGCAATCAAGCTTAAACCTTATGCAATCGAAGCCCGGTTCGGAATGATAAAAGCATTGGACGCCCTCGAAAGCTGGGATAAAGTAAAAGAGCAATATGAGGCGATTCTGAAGATTGATGATCAGAATACCACATCACTATATTGGCTGGGAGTATTGTTGTATAACAGGAAAGAGTATGACAATGCTGCAAGAAATTTTGAAAAAATTGTAAATCTGTATCCTATGGACTATGGTTCTGTTATTATGCTGGCATGGTCCAGATTATATCAGGGAAAGAAAGCTGATGCCAAAGTCCTGTTTAATCAGGCTCTTTTACTATCACCCAATGATTCTTCCGCTATTGCTGGACTGAACCTGCTCAAATAGGATTTCTAAGATTTTATTAAATACATAGTCAGTACTTACCGACATGAAGAGCAAATCACGCAAAATTCCGGAATACTTTATATATGTATTTCTCCTTCTCATGCTGTTAATTGTTCCGTTAATCACGAATAATTATAATGCAAAGGGCGATTTTATAAAAATATGCTATGACTGGCTCAGGATGTTACCATTTGTCCTTGTTTTCATAATCAATAGCTATTGGTTGTTGCCCAAACTTCTTTTCAGGGGCAATACAAAACTTTATATAGGTGGTCTTCTAATTGTTGCAACTATAATTTCCACAACTTTTCAGATTTTTAGTCCCGTAATATACAAGAATGATCCCAAAATGCTCGAAAAAAGAATACTGCAGGATCCGCAGTGGGGAAGAGAGGATATGCGACCAGGTGCACCACCAATGGTTAGAAATAACCCGGGAAGTCCGGAATTGTTTAAATCAATGACAGATGAGAGTCGTCCGCAAAAGAGTAGAATACCATTACCTAACCAACCATTTTTCCAGTTTCTTAATACACTTTTTATTTCACTC
Source organism: uncultured Rikenellaceae bacterium (assembly GCA_964639725.1). GTDB lineage: Bacteria > Bacteroidota > Bacteroidia > Bacteroidales > VadinHA17 > LD21. The sequence goes on along the minus strand of CAZXFB010000019.1, from coordinate 21,325 downwards.
CTGATTGCTGGATTTAATACTGCAATTGCTGTAACAAACAGGTTATTTACTGAAGAGCAGGCAAGAAAGGAAATTGAAAAAGAACATATGAAATCTGAACTTGCATTCCTACAGAATCAGGTGAGCCCGCATTTTTTTATGAATACACTGAATAATATTCATTGCTTAATTGAGGCTGACCAGAAACTGGCTCAAAGTGCGGTTCTTAAACTTTCAGATATGATGCGTTACCTGCTCTATGAGTCAGGCAGAGGATCCACCACACTTGCCAGGGAAATTGAATTTCTCAGGAGTTATGTAAGGCTTATGCAGCTTCGGGTTGATGATTCTGTTAAGGTAAATTTTGATTTGCCTGATAACTTCGTAAATGTAAATCTTCCACCACTCTTGTTTATATCATTTATTGAGAATGCATTCAAGCATGGTGTCAGTTACAGGGAACCATCAGCTTTATCATTTCAGTTGAGTCAGTATAACGATTCACTGGAATTTATCTCTGTCAATACTGTATCAACATTTCAGAATGCAGAATCTATGATCACACATGGTGGTATTGGTCTTGAAAACATAAAGAAACGACTCGATTTGCTCTATGGAAATAAACATCAGTTGATAATTGAAAGTACTGAACATGAATTTAAGGTAAAATTAGTTATTCCAACATGATAATTAAATGTCTGGCTATTGATGATGAACCCCTTGCGCTCAGCAAGATGTCAGGTTATATTTCAAGGACTCCTTTTCTTGAACTGGCAGGAGTCTCCAGATCAGGCTTTGATGCTATTGAACTTATTTCATGTAATAAAGTAGATCTCATGTTTGTTGACATTAACATGCCGGATATTAATGGACTCGATTTTGTCAAATCGCTCCATACGAAACCCCAGATAATCTTTACAACTGCTTTTAGTGAATATGCTATTGAAGGATTTAAACTGGATGCCCTTGATTATTTATTAAAACCCATTGGATATAATGAGTTTCTTAAGGCTGCCAATAAAGCAAGAAACTACTTCGAAGCTGTTATGTTTGAAACGAAGAACGACGATAATCAAAATGAGTACCTTTTTGTAAAATCAGATTCTAAGATGTCCAGAGTCTCACTGAATGAGATAATTTATATCGAAGGTATGAGGGAATATGTCAGGATCCATCTTATATCCGGAAAATCACTGATGCCATTGTTAAGTTTAAGAATACTGGAAGATCAACTTCCAAAATCCAGGTTTATGAGAGTCCACCGTTCATATATCGTCAATCTTGAAAAAATCACTACTATTGAACACAACAGGATCCTCTTTAATGGTAAAGTTTATATCCCTGTAAGCGACCAATACAAAGAATTGTTTCAGAGATATCTGAGTTCACATTCCCTCGGATAAAAGGATTTGTATTGATTAAATGGATTATGAAAATTATTTCGATGAGTATTTTGGGCAATTGGGTGAAATGTTTAGGGCTTTCATTGAATTTATTTTTACCCGGATATAAGACTTTATATTTTTGAACGAATAAAAATAACCAAATGTTAATAATGACAATAATATTTTAAAATGAATAGGTATGAAAAAACAAGGTAAAGTATTACTGGTTTCAATTCTTTCTTTAACGATCCTTTGGGGTTGCACAAAGAAGGATGATGGCATTCTTGATCAGGCTTCTCTAAAGATGGCTATTGACCAGAGTGCAACAAGACTTAATACGGCAATTAATGCTATTTCCTCATCTCAGGCTTATAATATCTTAACTATTAATGAGGAAAGTATAGCAAAGTCTTCTGCTGAAACTGATTATAAAGTATATATTCCGCTTGACCTGATTAAAGGAGTATATGATTATAACAAGGTGACAAAACTTAATAACTGGGGTTTTTCTTTGATTCATTTTTTTACAAAGAGTGCAGACAACAGCCAGATGATTGTACGAATGCCGTTAAAAAAGGTCACCAGACCGGCATCTTTGAGGCGATTCTCGCAGGCTGATTCTTCCCTGACGAATAATTTCTCAATTGCAGTATCTGATTACCATAATAATTATAATAATTACCATGATTATGACTATATACTGGCTTCGGAAATAAGTATTGATAATATTGTTGCAGGGAAGCTGAATATCAAATCAATCGTCAGCCCCACAGAAGGTAAAGATTATGCTTCTCAATATGCATTCACTGAAAGTTATACAGCAAATTATAGATACAAGTCAGGAGATACAACCGTTTCGAGCTTTGCTATACAGAGTGGAGATAAAGTTCTTTATAAAGAAGAACTGCTTACCATTAAGAACGATACTGCCTGGTTTGGCCGTGAGCACCAATATATTCTGACAATAGGAGATGTGCAGATCATTAGGAAATCTGGAACAAAAACAGTTCAGATTGCGGTTGATGGTGTATTGCAGCCAAATGCAGTTGTCACCATCGTCGATAAAGAGTCTGACCCGGAAGCCTCAGTATGTAAAAAACGTGATATCCAGATCACTTTTGAAGATGGTACTGTTACAACAGTTTCTGCTTTAATAGGTGACTCGGTCGACGATATCAAAACTTTATATACTTCACTTCATCAGGTATATTTTGCAGCATATATTGTTGACTGGATAGCTTACGATATTTATTATCAGAGATAATATTAGTAATCAGAAGGTAAGTTTTCAGGTTAGTTAGGGGGTTTTTGTAAGTAATCATTCTTCCGCATTTTATCAGGGGATAAATGCGGAAGATTTTTTTATATGCATCCTGCTTATTCCCAAATATCTTTAAAATATTTTATCTTGTCAGAAAATAGGTTGAGATAATGTTAATTTTATGGTTGCATAAGTATAATGCTACTGAACTTTAATCTGGTTGCTTAAACCATTTATCTTATACAGCTCAGATATGAAAATCAGATGTCTTGCAATTGATGATGAACCCTTAGCTTTAAAACAAATTGGTGTTTATATTAAGAAAACACCTTTTTTAGAACTAACTAAATTATGCAATAATGCATTTGATGCAATGAGTTATCTAAATGCCAGTCAGATCGATCTTATGTTTGTTGATATTGATATGCCGGATTTGTCCGGGATGGATTTTGTAAAATCATTAACAAAAAAACCGGCAGTAATATTTACAACAGCATATAGTGATTATGCAATAGAAGGATTCAAAGTTGATGCAGTTGATTACCTTTTAAAACCTATCGGGTATAGCGATTTTCTGAAAGCAGCCAACAAAGCTAAAAATCTGGTCGACTTAGGAGCATTGCACACTGAAGCAGTAAAAGCTACTGATGATTATCTTTTTGTGAAGTCCGATTATAAACTTCTGAGGATCGAATTATCAGAAATCAAATATATTGAGAGTATGCATGAGTATGTAAGAATCCATCTAATTAATGATAAACCTGTGATGACTCTTGTAAGCTTGAAATCTATTGAAGAACAACTTCCTGCTGATAAATTCATGAGGGTCCACCGTTCCTATATGGTTAATCTGAAAAGGATAAAAGTAATTGAGCGGAATCGCATCATTTTTGATAACAATATTTACATACCTGTTAGCGAACAGTACAAAGCTAAATTCCAGGAATTTATTGAAAAGAATTTTTTGATCTGATCGCAAATTATACCTTTTCATGGTTTCAGATCATTAACAAATCAATGCCTCAGACAATAATAATTTATTTTGTATATTTAAAAAGTTGCAATTGGTTACCAATATATCTAATTGATGAATCAGGTTGTATCTTTATTTATTATGAGTATCCGGAATGAATAATAATTGATTAAAAATTTTAAAATGATGAATTTGAATTCAATTAAGATATCAAAATAGGTTCGAAGGATCCTTCGCTACCGCTCAGGATGACTGGGCTTTGAGGGGTCACTGGGGGGAAAGAATCGGCGATTCGATGAAGAATAGTCAATAAGGAGTTAACGCATACGAATCGCCACTTCTTTCCCCCAAAACCACAAACCCCCAGTGTCATCCCGAGTGCCAACGAGGGATCTCCCCACTGTAGTTAAAAATATCTTATTGATTGCCGATACTCATATTATTTATAATTTTAAAAATAATGACTGTTCTTAAAATCGAATACAAATAAAACTAAAAATATGAAGAGAAGCGAGGTAAATGCTATTATATCAGGTGTTGAATTATTTTTTGCAAAACACCATTTTATGTTGCCTGAATGGGCATCATGGCCTCCGGATGCATGGAAAGGCACTTATGACATATGCTCTGAAATCATCGAAAATAAACTTGGCTGGGATATTACCGATTTTGGAAGCGGAGATTTTAAAAGAAAGGGTTTGTCACTATTTACAATCCGGAATGGCAGTTGGGATAAAAAAGATAAGATGTATTGCGAGAAGATCATGGTTTCAGATGAAGAACAGGAGACTCCAATGCATTTCCACTGGAATAAGACTGAAGATATTATTAACAGGGGTGGAGGAAATCTCGTCATGGAGCTTTACATTGCTACTCCCGACGACAAACTTTCTGAAGAACCTGTCAGGGTAAGTATTGATGGAGTTGTAAAAACAATTAATGCAGGTGAACCTCTGATTCTGAAACCTGGACAGAGTATCTGCCTGAAATCCAGAATTTATCACAGGTTTTACGGACAAAAAGGCAAAGGCAGTGTGTTGATAGGAGAGGTGAGCCTTGTGAATGATGATGCTAATGATAACAGGTTTTATGAGAAAGTAGGCAGGTTCCCTGAAATTATTGAAGATGAGAAACCTGTTCATCTGTTGGTTAACGATTATATAAAGTACCTTTAAATTAAAATTCAAAATATTTTACGTATGGCAAGAAAGATCATTGTCTCAGGTGTTGGTTGCTGTCTGGTGGACCTTTTATATAACGGTATAGATTTCAACAGCAAAACAATACATCCTTATCTCTCATTAAATCGTGGTGATGGTGGCTTAACCCCTGGCCATCTTGTATTTAAGGAAGAATTTGAAAAATATAGCGGAAGTTCCTTTGAGCTGGTACTTAGTAAGATAACAGGTAACAGATCGTATGATAAGATCAATATCGGGGGGCCTTCAATTGTTTCATTAATCCATGCTGCACAGCTTATAGATAAGGAGAATTGTGAGGTGCGTTTTTATGGCAGGGGAGGAAACGATGAGATCGGAAACTTTCTTATATCGTCTCTTAAGAAAACTCCGGTTGTATTAAAAGATTTTAAGTTAATTAATAATAAAACACCCAGCACGGTTGTCCTTTCTGATCCATCGTACGATAACGGCCATGGAGAGAGAATATTTATTAATTCTATAGCCGCAGCATGGGAATATAAACCTGATGAACTGGATAACGACTTTTTTAATTCCGATATTGTGGTTTTTGGAGGTACTGCTCTCGTACCACTGATTCATGACCATATGACTACTCTCCTTCAGAAAGCTAAATCCAAAGGATGTGTTACTATTGTAAATACTGTATTTGATTTCAGAAATGAAAAAGCAAATCCATCAAAAAAATGGCCTTTAGGTGAAAGTGATGAAAGTTACCGGTACATTGACCTTCTTATTACTGACCAGGAAGAGGCATTCCGCCTTAGCGGCGAACGCGATAACAAAGCCGTCTTAAACTTTTTCAAGGAAAGGAAGGTATCATCTGTGATAATTACCAATGGATCTAAAAACATTTTAACCTATTCTGACGGAGGCTTTTTTAATTCAACAGGTTTTAATGAGATGCCTGTATCCCTAAAGGTTATCAGTGAACTCAGGAATGCCAGTGAGGGCGATACAACAGGTTGTGGTGATAATTTTGTTGGAGGAGTCATAGCATCTGTTGTAGATCAGTTACAAAATGGGCAGGAAAAACCTGATCTCAAAATGGCTTGCAGCTGGGGAGTCGTCTCTGGAGGCTTTGCTTGTTTTTATATGGGAGGTACATATTTTGAGAAAAAAAATGGTGAAAAAAAGGCACTGATAATACCATACTTTGACGCTTATTTAAAACAGATATCAGTTTGAGCCCGGTAAAATATTAAGTCCATCTTTTCAATTCATTAATTATGAAAATAGAAAATAGTGTTGCAATACTCCAGGTAAATTTAAGTGGAGGTTCATATTTTGATTTTCATTTTAAAGACATGCCAATCAATCCCATTAACTTTCGTTCAGATGAATTGGAAGAACCTGTTTATATGGGACATTTTCTTTGTTTTGACCGTTGGGGGCCACCAACAGAGGCAGAAAAGGCTAATGGATTTCATCATCATGGAGAAGTTAACACCCAGAAATGGAAACTGCTTGAAGAACCTCAGGCTAAAAATGGTCTAGTTGTAAGTTCAATGGTTTGCAAACTGCCAATAGGTGGCCTGCAATTGAAGCGGAAAATTGAATTGTCAGAAACTGAACCGGTTTTTAAAGTAACTGAAGAGATTAAGAATCTTAACAGGTACGGACGTATGTTTAATATTGTACAGCATGTATCGTTAGCACCCCCATTTCTGGATGCATCTACTCTATTCGACAATAATACTGAAAAGGGATTCGAAGACAAAGAAGATGGTAGTCTAAACCAGGAGGAGCCAATCATCAAATGGCCCGATGTGATCCATAATGGAGAAAGCATTAATTTGAGGCAATTCAAAAGTGAATGGCCCAGAGTATCTACTTTTGTTTATAGTAAGAATGAGACTTATGGTTGGGTAACAGCTTGTAATCCACAGAAAAACCTTATGTTAGGGTATCTCTGGGAAATAGCTGATTATCCCTGGATAAATTTTTGGCGTTCAATGAAAAATGGCATACCTGCTGCTTTTGGAATGGAATTTGGAACTACCGGTCTGCATGAACCATTCCCTGTTGTAGCAAAAAAAGGTCAGATTTTTAATCGCAATATATATGATTTTATTGATGCCAGTGAAGTAATAACTAAATCCTTTACAGCCTTTTTAGCCAAAATACCTGATGATTACAAAGGAGTTGAGAAAATAGAAATCAATAATTCGGTTCTTTCAATAAAAGAAAAAGACGGATGTTCGGGAGATATATCATATCACATTTAAAAGCAATAATCAGAAATATTTACTTCCACTAACATTAAGTGAAACAACCAATTAACTAAAGATCACATAACTTAATAACACATGCAAGAAAAATAGTGCATTGTTGCCAGACTAATTTAAAATCAAATATCTGATATTTTTTATTGCATATACACATATTGTAATATTTGATTTGAGCAGTTTTATTTTTTACTCTCTTTTGATGTAAAATATTTTTTAGGTTTAAACAATTTCTCAAATATCCCATCTTTTTTGCTGACAAAATATACATCAGGATTCAAGTTTGAATTAAGAATGTATTCTCCTGTCTCCTCACTTAAATAGCATTTCACAGAAATATTTAAAAGATTGTTTCCTTCAATCAGCATTTGAAAGGCTGGATTTGTTACAGGTTTGAAATTATCCCTGATATCCTGTCCATTTAAAAAGCTGAGGCCATTCAGAAATGTTGCTGTTTTTATTGAATCCGTAATCTGATTACCTGTTATCCACTCTTTATCTTTTTTGTTAAGTACGAAACTGCTGTCGGAAGGGAAAATATAACTGATTTTGGTTACATCTTCAGGTTTAAGCTGAATGAATGATTTATCCCTGTAGTCATCAAAATTTCCACTGAAAGCTAATGAAAGAAATCCGTCAACACTATACACTTCTTTTTCACCATATATTCTGACATAAGATGTACCCTGATTGTAATTTTGATTATATCCGCCATAAGATGCGTTTCCAGGCTTATATGCGAACCTGCCGATCATCAGATCCGCAAGTTCCTTCCCTTTTTTATTAAGTAATCTTACCCGTATTGCAAGAGTGTCTGTAAGATCGAACTCTTTCCATTTTTCTTTATCAACAGATGCAAGGCTCTTTGGCTTAATATTAAGAACCTCCATGATTATACTCTCTGCTGCATTTCTGTAAGGTGCTGTTACAATTTTCCCTTGAGCAACACTCCATTTGTAATTATCTTTGCTGAATTCAATCAACTCCGGGGCAAGGTTTTTCGGGTAAATAATAATTTTACTAACTTCTGAAGTGTCAAAGTCTGCAATTTTTGATTTTAATGTGGCCCTCTCTTTCGGAACTTTGATTACTGTTGTCAGTAGAAGTATAAGTCCCAGTCCTGCGAGAATATATAAAAGCTTTGTATTGTTAAATCTTTTACTCATAGCTCACCTCCATTCTGTTAATCCGTTTATTTCTATTGATTTGCATTCTGATAAATCCATATAAAATGATGAGAAAGATTGGTGCCAGAAAATTAAACCATTTTAAGAATGTCTTTGTGCCATCAGTTAACTGGTTTATCGGGCGTGAGGTTACTTCCTTGGTCCTGAGATCAATAAGCCCGGTATCGTCTGACAACCAATCAATAGAATTTACCATCAGGTTTACATTATCAGGTGGAACTGAGTTACCTCCTCTGGGTCCGGTGATTGCGAAGTCCCCATCCGTGAGAAGTACAATCCTTGAGTCTGTATTACCTGATAGTTTGCCCTCGATCACAGCGGCTACAACAATCCTGGACATAGGAAAATCATTTTGCTGCCATTGCTTTTGAACATCAAAATATAATGGAGTTTTTATACTTCCCGATTTTTCAGAAGTAAATGCAATGGGGATGAATTTTTTGAGGGTATCACCTGAGAAATTAATCGGACTTGCAAATTGAAAGATTACTGTTTCTAATCCCTTTGTGATGGGATGATCAGCAAAGTTTGATATTTTCGGCAGATAAGGAAAGGAAATCTGGGTAGACATTGTAAAATTTCCCTGTTGCTGTTGCAACGTGACTGCACCACAATTTGAATCAATAATAAAATTATCTGAAATGGTAATCCCTTTCAGCTTCAACCACTCTTCAATTCCAATGGTTACAGCCGTTCCCATGGCATTTGAAAAGTTACCTTCGACACGGTTCATTGCAATCAGGATATTTCCACCTTTTGCAAGGAAACTATCAAGTTTGGCTAACTGGTTTGGAGGAATTGTATCTGTAGGCCTGATTATTGCAATTGTCTTATACTTATCCGGAATATTGGTTGTGTCTGTCATTATAAATGGTTCTACACTATATAGAATACCCAATTCGTTGGTTACCTGCATCATATCACTAATTTCAGGTTCTCCGTGACCTTGTATCAGCGCAATGGCAGGCTTAATCTGCACTGAGAGTTTTTTGATGGCTGTTGATAAAGAATATTCCATTGCTGAGCCTGGTTGAAAAAGAGGTATTGCTTCCTTTTCTTCACCCATTGAGACTACAGCACCTAAGTAAGCTTTTTGTTGTTTTACCTGATCTTTTTCTCTGACGTTGATCATAACAGGATTAATGCCATTCTGGTTGGCTTCACGTTCCAGTTCTTCATTCTCATTAGGATTAATGAACTTGTATACAACCATACCTTTCGACCTGTTACTGTACTCTATCAACATATCTTTCAAGCTGCTTGAGACATTTTCAATATTCGGTGGAAGATTCCTGGAGAAATATGCAGTAACGGTCACAGGTTTATCAAGCTTACTTAGAATATTTCTTGTTGCTTTGCTCAGAGTATATTCTCTGCCTTCTGTCAAATCGATTCTGAAATTGTAATTTCCTGAAAGCATATTCACGATAATTACAATTGCTGCTACAATAAGTATTGTTGAGGATATTTTTGCTGCTTTCATTATTTGAATTGTAAAGTTAAATTCGGAATTAGGAACAGATTAATAAATTGCTCTTTTGGTTCTGAAAAGATCATTTGACTGACTGCAAATTAATTGAATGCGTTCCTCTTTGACAGAGATACTTCAGTAAGAAACAATCCTGTAAATATTATTGACCCAAAATAAATGAGGTCCTTCGTGTCAATAACCCCTCTTGAGAGGCTCTCAAAGTGAACAGTCAGGCTTAAAGAATTAATAATCTGACCAACAGTACCTGTCATTGTACTGGCAATTACTCCAAAAATTATATGAAAAAACAATCCGATAAACAGTGCTGTAAGAAATGCTATGATCTGGTTATTTGTTAAGCTGCTTGCGAACAATCCTATGCTTATATATGTGGCACTCATTAAGATTAATGCCAGGTATCCGCAAATTGTTCCACCAATATCCAGGTTGCCTATTTTGGCAAGTGTAATAGTATAAGGTAATGTAAAGACCAAAGCAATACATATCAGAATCAACGTAGCCAGGTATTTTCCCAGAATGACCTGCCTGTCAGTAACTGCTTTGGTCAGCAGCATTTCTATTGTTCCCGTTTTGTTTTCTTCTGCAATCAACCTCATCGTTAATGAAGGTGTAAAGAAAAACAATGTCCAGTATGCTACAGCAAAGAACGAACGAAGGCTTATCTGCCCGACCATGAATATATCCGCTCCGGATATCCATGTAAAAAATCCACTAAAGCCCAGGAAAAGAACAATCATTATAAAGGCCATCAATGAATCGAAGAAAGAATTTAATTCCCGCTTAGTAATTATCCAGATAGTTTTCATTTTAAATAGTTTTAATTCATTGTTAGTTCTCTGAATATATCTTCAAGTTTTGTTTCAAATGGAGTCATTTCTGTAAGGACCCAGTTTTTTTCAACACAAAGTCTGAATATCTCACGCTTAGCTTCATCTGCAGTGCAATGAATATCAAATCGGTTTAACTGACGACCTGAGAATTCAACCATCTTAACTGATCCTAATGATTGCAATGATTTGAATACATGGTTTCTTTCACCATCTTCTATTTTTACTCTGAGAATATCTGATCCCTGCGCCTGTTTACGCAAGTTTTCTGCTGTACCGTCAGCAACAATCTTTCCCTTGTTAATTATGAAAATCCTGTCGCATGTTGCTTCTACTTCCGGTAAAATATGTGTGCTCAGAATAACTGTTTTTTCATGACCAAGTTCACGGATAAGCTTTCGGATTTCTGCGATCTGGTTTGGATCAAGCCCTGAGGTTGGTTCGTCTAGTATCAGTATTTCAGGATTGTGGATCATTGCCTGGGCCAACCCAACACGTTGCTTATAACCCTTTGATAGTTCACCTATTTTTTTATGTTTTTCTTTATTCAGTCCGGTTGTTTTGATCATCCCTATAACGCGGTCATCCATACGGCTTTTATCGATGCCCTGAATTAAAGCGCAAAAATTCAGATAATCAATTACAGACATCTCCTGGTACAATGGATTATTCTCAGGTAGGTAGCCGATATGTTTTTTGATTTCAGATGATTCTTCACGAATTGATTTACCTCCGATGAAAACCTCACCTTCATCTGCTGCTATAAAATTCGTGATAATTTTCATGGTAGTAGTTTTCCCGGCACCATTTGGACCAAGAAATCCTAAAATTTCACCAGTTGCAACTTTAAGTGAAATATTGTCAACTGCTTTCTGATTACCATATTTTTTTGTAAGATTTCTAATTTCAATGTCCATATATAGCTTATTTAGTTGAACTTCTACTTAAAAACCGGGCATGAAATTATAATATCCCGAAATAAAAAAAAAAGGAAAAAAGTTAAAATTTTGTTAAACCATTTATGTCAGGTTTATTATCATTGAATGCAAACTGTAAAGCATTATAATTCTTCTGGCGACTATTATTGATCAGAACCAACACAAGTGCATCCATGAAATAGTGCCAAAAATTATTTAAGGCTTTGCTCTTACAGATAAAATTTGTAACTTTTCTAAATAATCAGGACAGGGATCCGGAACTTTCCATAATCCAATTTTGATCCGGGAATTTATTATGCGTTTTTGTAATAAAAGGTCATATTAAAAAATGAATCTTATGAAAAGGAAAAGCATACTACTTCTTTTAGCAGTGCTATTAAGCGGAGTATTATCAGTAGTATATGGACAAAACAAACCTGCTTCTGAGGTAAAAGATAAAATTCATGTGTTAGGTCATGCTCATATGGATATGAACTGGCTTTGGACATATTCTGAAACCATGCAGATGTGTAATGATAACCTGAGACAGGCAGTTGCATTCATGGAGGAATTTCCTGATTATAAAATGCTCCAAAGTCAGGCAGCTGTTTATAACTTTGTGGAGATGGTTGACCCGCCCCTCCTTGAAAAGGTTAAAAAATATGTCAGTGAGGGCCGCCTTGAACTTGCAGGAGGAATGTGGACAGAAGGTGATATGAATTTATCATCAGGTGAGGCTATTACACGTTCTTTCCTTCTTGGGCAACGCTATTTTAAAAGCCGGTTTGGTAAGATGACAAATATAGGATGGTTGCCCGATAACTTTGGGCACATATCACAGATGCCTCAGTTACTCAAACTGGCCGGATGTGATTATTTTTATTTTCACCGCACAAAACCTTATCTGGGAACATTCTGGTGGGTTGCTCCCGATTCATCAAGAGTATTGTGTTATGCAAATGACACCTATAATGGGACTATAACTCCCAACCTGAAAGATGAGGTAGATATATATTCTCCTGATAAGCGTCGTATACTTCATATTACCGGTATTGGTGATCATGGCGGTGGACCAACACGTGAAAATATAGAAATGGTACACCAGCTTGATAAAACTCCAGGCTACCCGTCTGTTAAATTCACAACTGCCGGAGAATTTTTTAAAAACGCTTCAAATGAGATGGAAGGTCGTCCTGTTCACAGGGGTGAAATGCAGTTTATCTTTGAAGGATGTTATACTAATGTCGCAGGTATAAAGGAGGGTAACAGGAATAGTGAAAATGCTCTTTATGCAAGTGAATTTTTCAACACCCTGCGATGGCTCAGGGGGGATAAATATCCTGATCAGGAGTTTAATGATTTGTGGGCCACTGTAACTTTCAATGAATTTCACGATATCCTTCCGGGATCAGCTATAAATGAAGCCAATTTTGAAGCTATCTCCAGGTACAGCGAAGTTCTGCGCAAAACTTTAGAATTACGTAATAATGCTTTCCGTAAAATGGCTGATGAAGTCAAGTTTCAGACAGGTATCGGACAACCTGTTGTTGCTTATAACCTTCAGCCATTTAGTCGCAAGGCAATTGTAGAAGCAACTGTTTATTCGCATAAGGAGCCGGTTACAGCCCAGTTCTCCGGCTGGGCAAATTTCTACGGGTCAAAAAATATTAAACCTCTCGATAAAGGTCAGGGTAACCTCCCTACCGTTATGGTACGCGATGCATACGGAAAAACATACCCTGCACAGGTGGTATGGGGGAAGTCTACTCCTCCCGGATTTACATCAAAGGTGCAGTTTATTGTGGATAAAATGCCAGCAGGTGGGTATAAAACATTCTATGTGGATATGACAAAACCTGGTGAGTATAATGAAACTATCCCTTTCAGTAACAATACATTCGAAACAGATTTCTTTACCATTAAGTTTGATTTTAAAACAGGAGGAATTATAAGTCTTTTTGATAAACGATTTGGTAAGGAATTCGTCAGGGAAGGGGGGCAACTCAATAAACTGAGAATTTACCTTGAAGATAAAAAAGGTGGTATGAAATCGTGGACAATTAATAAAATTGTCAAACAGGAAGATGTTACTGATATTAAAAGTGTCAGGGTTCTTGAGAACGGCCCGGTAAGGGCTTGCATTGAAACAGTTAAGACATGGGGTAAATCGAGATTCATAGAACGCACATACATATATCGTTCATACCCACGCATTGATTATGATATGGAAGTTCACTGGCTGGAAACAGGAAGTGATTCAACCGATTCACCAATGCTTAGGTCTATCTTCCCGCTTGCCATTAATGATTCCAGATTTTATTCACAGGTTCCTTTTAATGTTGTAGAAAGACCTGTCGATGGTAAAATAAAGGGGAAAGAGGCTCCCTCATTTCAGAAACATGCAGATGCATATGGAATAAAGGCTGAAGTTATTGATGGACAAGAAGTGCCTGCACAAAAATGGGTTGATGTGAATGATGGTAAAGTAGGTATAGCACTTCTTAATAAAACCAAATATGGTCATTCATACAGCAGGGGCGATCTAAGGATTACTCTTTTAAGGTCAGGAGGAGACCCTGATATCTATCCGAACCTTGGGAAATTCAATATTAGTTACGCAATTTACCCTCATGCGGGTGACTGGAAGAACGGTGTATGGGCCGAAGGAGATAACTTCAATGTTCCGGTTTATGCCGCTGAACCTCCTTCACTAGCACTTATAAAAGAACACGCTTCACTTCCCGAAGAGACGTCTTTCCTTTCTATTGATGCACCTGGTATTGTACTTTCAGGGATGAAAAAAGCTGAAGACGGAAATGAATTAATTGTGAGGGTCTCTGAAATTGAAGGGAAAGAGACAATTTTAAATCTAGGGTTACCTTTTAATATCAAATCAGCCCGCAGACTGAACATTATTGAAATGCCACTTGAAAATAGTGTCATCCCAACAGTAAATGGAAAAACAGTTAAGGTGAAAATAAAACCAAACGAGATTGTTACTCTTGGTATTACACGATTGAAATGATTTCAACTAATTCAGCTGATATCTATTTATATTAATTTGCCGGGGGATAATATATAAAGAAATATCGCCGTATAGTCCTATTCAATATAACCTTGTGTTTGTAATCAATTCTCTTCTTTCAAGTTCCTCGTGAATCAATAAACAATTCCTTATATCATAGGTTGGTTCAATATGGTATGCTAACTGAAGGGGGCCACCCTGGTTTTCAGATAATGTTTTATCAAGCCAGCCAATAACCTCCGACTGAGGAATACCTTCCATTAATATATCAAGTGGAGGAGCAAGATGTATTTCAAATCCTGTACCCATTATTTTCCGTATCAGGTCAATTGAGGTTCTGGATCCGGTATCAATTATTTTCAGATTATTAATATGTGATATAGGTCCGATGAGATGATCAGAAATGCCGCAGGTATGAAGTCGAACCGCACCCAAAGTCTCTCCGAGCTGACTGACATACGGGACAATAAACTCTTCATACAGCCCGGTGGAGATCATGGTTCCGGCACACTCCCCTACATGAACTGAAGTTACAGGCAGGTTTGCCAGCTGCGAAAAATGTTGGATAAGAATAATATACGCGTCAACAATCCATTGATGAATGCTATGAGCAAGATCAGGATCAGACATCATCATCACCATAATGTTGTCTCCGGTAAGTTTAAGTGATGTTGTTATGATCCCGTGAATAGTCGCACGTCCAGATTCATCCCAAAAAAATGGAGGGATGACCTTTAATCCTGGATGTTCGTCTTTTATCATCTGCATTTGTCTTTCCAGGTCTTTAACCAGCGAGTGTCCAAGGATAGAATCGAGCCTGGGCAACTCTTTTTTATCTGAAATAAACTCAAGCGGCCTGCCTTTAACATCTGCATCTTTATCTGCAAAAAATGAAAATTGTGCTCCAAGTATTGTAGCAAGAATCATATTTGGCTGAATTGCACCAATTAATACCTGGTTGTCTCTTACATAATTCGCCTGAACAAGATTTGACTCCATATTGTAGATCGCATACCGCGGAAATTTTTCCCTGACCATATGGTTTATTTTAGTATCCTGTTCCCTCCTGTATATCGGATCAATATAATATTGTTCAGTGAAAGTAAAGCCTCCATACTTATGGAGCCATCCCTTTGACACACTTGCCTGAATTTTTATCATTAGTTTTTATTTTTAATTGGTAATATATTTTTTTAAAATGTCCCAGGTTAATAACTGATGTCAATTTTTAGTTATATATCCCTTCTCTTGTAAATTCCTAGATCATTTTATCGATAGCAAAGTATGGTTGATTGGTTTTCCATTTGCCTTTGGTAAAATCTGGAAAAGGAACAGGACTTTTCTTTTTTATTGATAAACCAGAAAGTTCTACAATTGCAGTCATTACAGCTGTATCAAAAACATCAATAGGTGTGGGCCCCTTTACCCTTACTGCATTAATAAATTGTGTCAGCATTACTGAATCAGTTCCACCGTGTGATTGGGAAGAAGGGTCAGCCTGCCACCATTTATGGTTATATTTCGCCTCGTAGGGTTTCCATGGTTCCCAAATATGATACTCAGGACTTTTACCATTCAGATAAATAGTACTCTTTTCCTCATCATAAACTCCAAGTGTCCCCTGTAGCATCCACCTGTTGGAGTAAGGTCGTGGTAACTGCAAATCATAGTTTATTACAAGTGTTTTTCCCATTTTTGTCTTCAGAAGTGAGGTTACAATATCACCCTGGCGATAATCCAGATTTGCATTTGGATGATCATTGCCAAACTTTCTTTTAAAATAAGCATTTATGCCTTTTGATGCTGAAGATGTGGAGTAGATTTCTGTAAATATATCTCCACGGTTAATATCCATCCAGCTGATTACAGGGCCCACACTATGAGTCGGATATTGATCCCTGTTAAATTTTAAAAGGTACTCAGCCGGCCATTTATTTTCACCTGTTTTACTATCGAAAAACCAATGGTCAATACAATCATGTGAATGGGCACAATGGCAATGAACAATCTCTCCGAACAATCCAATACGTTTCATATTCAGAAGGGCGAGGTTATCCTGCCTGAAACTCCAGTTTTCAAGCATCATGCAAGGAATCCCTCTCTTCTCTGATGTTTCAACCAACTTCCAGGTATCCTCCACTGTAAGGGAGGCAGGTACTTCAATTCCTGGATAAATACCATTGTTCATGGAATGAAGGGCGATTGGAGTATGTGAATCCCAGTATGTTGCAATAATAGCTGCATCTAATTGTTCTTTGTCAAGCATCTCTTTATAGCTGTATCCATCCTTGCAGTATATTGAAGGTCTTTTTCTTCCTGCCTTTTCACATATGCTGGCTGCATTCAATGCTTTACTCTCAGAAAGGTCACATACAGCAACAATCTCAACTCCGGGAATCTTAAGCAGATTATTTACATGACCTGTTCCCCTGTTCCCTGTACCAATAATTCCAATCCTAACTGTCTTATCGGCTTCACCTATCGCATATGAGGATGTTTGCAAGAGACTCATTCCCACTGTGGCAATGGTTCCTGTTTTAATAAAGTCCCTTCGGGTTACTTCTTTCATAAAATGCATTTTAAAATATGAACCTAAATTTAGACAAAATTTTAAAGTTAAAATAATGGAAACGCAACCTGTCTGACTTAGTGTTAAAATCACTGTCTGGTAATGTAAAGAATAATAGAGACATCAAAGAAATCGGGATTATAAAATTAGGTTAATATAAAACAAATAAATATATTTATATTAACCTACCGCACCTGGTTAAGCTAATTAAATGTTGTCCATAAGCTATTAATATCATGACAATTAAACTGAAACACTTTGTTATTGCAGGTTTATTGACTGAGTTAGTCTTGACCTGTAAAGTAACTCATAAACCAGCCACTTCTGCTTCTTATAATATTGATAAGGTGACAATTGTGGAAGCCCAGAAATTGATCGGTTTGGAGTTTGATACAATGGAACTCAGATTGATGGAGGGAAATCTAGAGAATAATCTCCGTTCATATGAGAAGCTGAGACAAATAAATCTTAACAATTCTGTTCCTCCTGCCCTGGTTTTCAAACCAATTGAAAGAGCTTCTTCCAAATCTCAGGAAAAAATAGAATGGGATCTTGATAAAAGCATTAAATCCCCGGAATCCGAAACAGATATTGCATTTATGACACTGTCTCAATTGTCAGAGCTGATCAGAACACGCCAGATAACATCGCTGGAACTCACCAGAATCTATATAAAACGAATAAAACAGTTTAACGACTCGCTTCTCTGTTGCGTATCTCTTACGGAAGAGCTTGCTGTCAGGCAGGCTGAACAGGCAGACAAAGAGATATCCGAAGGCAAATACAGGGGTCCTTTACATGGGATCCCATATGGTGTCAAAGATCTTTTTGCAGTTCCCGGATATAAAACAACCTGGGGCGCACGACCTTATGAAAACCAAATTATTAATGAAACGGCTACTGTTATCAGAAAGCTTGATGATGCAGGTGCAGTTCTGGTTGGAAAACTAACTATGGGAGCCCTGGCAATGGGAGATTTATGGTTTGGAGGACGTACAAGAAATCCATGGAATACAAGGCTGGGAAGCAGTGGCTCATCTGCCGGATCTGCATCTGCAACCTCAGCAGGTCTTGTTGCCTTTGCAATAGGTACTGAAACTGTTGGATCAATTGTTTCTCCCTCGCGACAGTGTGGCGTTACAGGTTTGAGACCAACATTTGGAAGAGTAAGCCGCAATGGTGCCATGACCCTAAGTTGGAGTATGGATAAGGTTGGGCCGATTTGCAGATCAGTTGAAGATTGTGCCATAGTTTTTGACATTATCAGAGGAGCCGATGCAAAAGATCCTGCCTCCGTTGACAGACCCTTTAACTTTAAATATAATAATACACTTAAGCATTTCAGAGTAGGATATTTTAAAGCTGCTTTCGATACAATTTATGATGAACGTTATTCTTTACGACAAAATGATCTGGAAGTTCTGAAAGTTCTTGCTGAACTTGGTGCTGACCTTATACCTGTTGATCTTTACTTTAGAGATATTCCGGTAGAAACATTGAATATGATTGTCAATGTTGAAGCCGCTGCAGCATTTGATGACCTGACAAGAAGCCACAGGGATTCTCTTCTGAATAACCAGGGCAAAGGAGCATGGCCAAATATCTTCAGGTCAGCCAGGTTCATTCCTGCAGTTGAATATATTCAGGCTAACCGGTTTCGTTATCTGCTGGCTCAGCAGATGGAGCAGATAATGAAAGATTTTGATGTCGTTATAACTCCAGTATATGGAGGAAATATCTTACTGATTACAAATCTTACAGGTCATCCATGTGTCACAGTTCCAAACGGTTTTACTAAGGAAGGAATACCCACAAGCATCAGTATTATAGGTAATCTATATGACGAAGCCAATATCCTCTCATTCGCAGATGTTTTTCAGAAAGCAACACAATTCAATCTCTTGCGGCCACCTTCATTTAACAAATAATAACTCTCTGATCCGTTTGGCAAATAAGTATCTCTTATATATCAGGCGCTTTCAGATCAGATGAAACTATTCATGATTAAGAGCTTATTGAAGAAACTCAAATATGGGGTTCCTGTTTTGTAAGACATTACTTGTTAATCTGAATTCACGGAAAAACCGACACAGAACTCCTGATAAATTTTGTCAGATGATATTCAAACCAAGGAGACCACTTAAACTTATAAGTTCTTTTTTTGCAGACTCATAAGAATCAAATTTTTTGATGGGCATAATCTGTTTATTTTCCGGTTCATACAAGTATATCCTGATGTCATTAATGTGAATTCCGACCGGCTGGGTTCCCCTTATATATGCCTGGTATCCTTTATGGGATTTTTTCAATCCTATTTTCATATCAGGTTTGATATCAATCCATTTTCCCACTGAGATTATTCCAAATAAGTTATTTGAAAGTTTAATCTTTTTATTATCAGGATCAATATATGTACTTGTTGTTGTAAATGCAGCGAAAGCACCGATAAATAGAATGAACAGGCCAATAAATGAATAATATGTTGCAATAATTCCGCCCAGGAACATGAAAAAACCTGTAGAGGTTCCAAATGGACCAAAGGTTTTATCCAATCTGTTTTTAATTACCATCCTTAATACAATAATTTATATCAGGTAGTCTCTTTTATTAGAATGCAAGTTAACACAAGAATTGTTATAGTTATGGAATATGTGAAGAGAATTCAGGTTACCTACCTGGAATGTTTATTGAAAAAGGCCCAGATTACTTCGCTTGCATTAATATCCCTGCTTGTTTTTCCTATGATCCAAGCAGGCAGATATTGAAACCCTCCAGGCCAGGTATGCCCGCCACCATCAATACTATAAAGTATTACCTCAGTTCCGTTAATCCCGTTTTTGTATTCTTTTCTTAATACTCTGGTACCATCCTGGGGAGCCATGTCAGGTTCTTCAACCAGGAGAGGTGTATTGGAGCACTTGTTCCGGTTTACCCAAAACCCTATAGATTCATCAACAGATAAAACCTTCCCCAGTTTTACCCTGTGAAAATGTCCGAATATCTCACCCCCCTCGTATGGGACCAATGGATCATTTATATTATTAATTGCCAAAACTGAAACAGGATCTGTTGGTAAACATTCAGGTAAAAGCATGTGTGGGATATTTCCATCTACCGGAGCAATGGCCGTAATCTTAAAAGATAATTCACAAGCAAGCCGGTATGACATAATAGCACCATTTGATATTCCTGTAACAAAAACCCGTTTATGATCAATATTGTAATTGCTGATCATAAAGTCTATTAACGCAGAGATAAATCCAACATCATCAATATCTTCATTATGCGCCCGATCATTTGACTCTTCATCTCTTCTTCCATCATTCCAGTTTAGCTCAATTCCATCAGGATAAACCACAAGGAACTTATCCTTATCTGACAATTTATCAAAACCTTTACGTGTAATAAGAATCATACTCTCACCATTACCTCCCCTTCCGTGTAATACGATAACCAGAGGCAGCTGAATGGATTTATCGTATGAAGAGGGAAGATGGATATGAAAAGTACGTTCCAGCCCTTCATGCATAAATGATGCTCTCTCATCAACTCCGGCAGAAGAAGGAAAGGACAAGAGATTAATTCCTGCAACCATTTTCATAAATACAGATAATCCAAATTCTACAAAGGATTTGAAGTTTTGTTTTAACATGATAATCTGCAATAGAATCCAGTTCCTGAAAAATAGTTGACTTTCATATATCATTCTTTAAAAGAACATAAAATGTTGCCTCAGGTATTTGAATGGTTAATTACTGCCTTGTGCCACTTGTCCGAAGTTTTCTTATACTCTAATTCCGCAGATTGTTTTTATAAATAATATCTGCAAATCACGTTTGAGAACCTTAATCAGTGACAGAAATCATGGATTGGTTACACTTCCTTTCCAGGTTTCAGCAACATCGGATCAGGTAAAAGTAGTTAATATTTCAATTCAAGGTATAAACGCCTTGTTAACAAGCAAGAATTAAGAACTATATGATTAAGAATAAGTTTGTTTTTATATGAGTCTTCCCGGATTATCTGAAAACCAGTGGCTGAACATGGTCTCCCGCTTCATTTCAAACCTGTAACGGTACACAATCTCAACAAAGTTTATAAAAGCTTTGGCTGGAAGGATATTTAGACTCGATTTTTGAAAAGTGTTTAATCAAAATTAAATATTATTTGATCAAAATTGAGATTTTGTTATGCAGACTTATTATTTTTTTGTGTAACTTTTGTACTTATTATTTTTTTACCTGACCAAAACTGATATTTCGACTGATAATTAAAACTACTCT
>CAZXFB010000018.1:0-80276 GCA_964639725.1 uncultured Rikenellaceae bacterium | reverse complement strand
GTTATGCCTGAAAAAAAGCATGGCCTGCCTCCTTTTTAAATATATGTACACTTATCACTATGGTAAAAGAAAACACAAATGATGGATCCCTGGGAATTCTGAATATTGATACCAGTCTCTATAAAACCAGATTAAACCAGAAATTTATTAACCGGAAACCTTACAGGGTACCAGATATGAAAATGATCCCAAGCTTCATTCCGGGAACTGTGCTGGATATACTTGTTGAAGTGGGACAGCAGGTAAAAAAAGGTGATGAACTTATGATTCTTGATGCCATGAAAATGCAGAATAAGCTCAAATGTAATATTGATGGCAGGATTAAAAGAATTGTTGTCAATAAGGGAGACAAAGTTTCAAAAGGAACATTATTACTGGAGATAGAATAACAGGGAATAAACTACATAATACCCTTAAATATAACAAAGTCATTATATTGTTCAGGAATATCTGGTTTTTCTGAAAAGATACCGTATACAGTTGATCCGCTGCCCGACATTGAGCTGTATAGTGCGCCCGATTCATACAAGCTTGTTTTAATATTTTCAATTAACGGGTATTTTCTAAAAACGTACATCTCAAAATCATTTATTAACAGATCTTTCCATTCCTCCGCAGGCTGACTTATTATTTGCCGGAGGTTCACTGAATGATGTATATAACTGCAATTCTCATAAGCCTCTTTAGTGGATATCCGTATACGGGGATTAATGAGGACAATGTGAAATCCTGAGAGGAAAGTGTCAAGTGATTCCATAATTTCTCCTCTCCCTGTAGCTAAAGAAGGTAAATTGCATAAGAAAAACGGACAATCACTTCCAAGTTCAAGTGCATAGGCTTTTAAATCCTCTTCTCCGATCGAGAGATTTAAACCTTTATTGATACACTTCAGAATTCCAGCTGCATCAGAGGAACCTCCTCCCAGCCCTGCACCTGCAGGTATAGCTTTATGTAAATGAATTTTTAAAAAGGGAAGATCGAATTTTTTGCGTAGCAGCCTGACACCCTTCAATACAAGGTTATCTTCATTTAATCCGCCAGTTTCCAGTCCTGTTATTGTGAGAATATCTTTCTTTTCATGTCCCTGATGTACAACAAATTCAAGAGCATCACACAGGTTTACAGAATAAAATATGGTTTCAATATTATGATACCCGTCGTTACGTTTACCTGTGATATGAAGTCCCAGGTTTATTTTAGCTTTTGGAAAAATTATCATTTTCCTGTGATTTGATGTAAAAATACCATATGATTTTGGATTTATTAACAGACAATCCCCTTTTTAGCTTTTCAACAAGTTTTTAACAAATTTTTGTTTGTAATAATGTACTTGGATCATAATCTATTGAGATGTGTTATGTATACCTTTGGATCAATCCCGGATTGAGTTAAAATCATCATTTAAATATCTGTAAATAAGTAATATATAATAAATGGCAAAACAACAATATAGTAAAAGGCCGGCTATAGCTACTCTGCCTGATTTTGGTAAGGTACCACCCCAGGCAACCGATATGGAAGAAGCAGTTCTGGGTGCTATAATGCTCGAAAAAGAGGCGGTAATTACTGTACTGGATATTCTAAAAGCGGAGAGTTTTTACAAGGAATCCAATAAAAAGATATTTAAGGCAATCTCTGATCTTTCTGCAAAGGAACATCCTGTAGATCTGTATACTGTTACAGAGGAGCTTCGGGCTCATCAGGAACTTGAAAGTGTCGGAGGTCCGGTTTACCTTTCCCAGTTGACTTCAAAGGTTGTTTCAGCTGCCAACGTTGATTATCACGCAAGGATAGTTGCTCAGAAATACATCCAGAGGGAACTTATTAGAGTATCCACAGAAATTCAGACCCGGTCATTTGATGATTCGTATGATGTTACTGATCTTCTTGACTATTCTGAAAATGCCCTTTTTCAGATTGCCGAAGGAAACATAAAGAGGGAAGTTTCACCTATCAATATGGTTATTAAGGATGCTATAAGGGAGATTGAGGCGGCTGGAAAGCGTGAGGATGCACTTGTAGGAACTCCATCTGGTTTCACTAAACTTGACAGGTTGACCTCAGGCTGGCAGAAATCAGAATTGATTATTATTGCTGCACGTCCTTCAATGGGAAAAACAGCATTTGCCCTTTCAATGGCACGAAACATGGCAATAGATCATGGTAAGAATGTTGCGATATTTTCATGTGAGATGTCATCTGTTCAGCTGGCAAACAGGTTAATAATTGCTGAAACAGATATCTCAGGAGAAAAGATAAGGAACGGTCGTCTTACAGAAGAGGAGTGGAAACAACTTGATTCAAGGATTAAGAAACTTGTCCAGGCTCCGATATTCATTGATGATACCCCGGCTATTTCAATTTTTGAGCTCAGGGCAAAATGCCGGCGACTTATGGCACAGCATAAACTTGACATTGTTATAGTTGACTATCTTCAACTTATGTCGGGACCTGAAAATGCAGGAAGTCGTGAACAGGAAGTTAGTAATATTTCCCGATCGCTTAAAAGCATTGCTAAAGAACTTAATGTTCCGATACTGGCTCTTTCTCAGCTAAACAGGTCAGTTGAAATGAGAGGTGGATCCAAACGTCCGCTCCTTTCTGACCTCCGCGAATCAGGGGCAATAGAACAGGATGCCGATATGGTTGTTTTTATTCACAGGCAGGAAAAATTCGGTATACCTGCATTTGAGGATGGATCATCTACAAAAGGAATCGCAGAGATCATTCTTGCCAAAAACCGTAATGGACCTGTTGATGATGTGAAACTGAGATTCCGTGAAGAAAAGGCACAGTTTGTGGATCTTGATGATTTTGACATTGATGGATCTTCTGACTCCAGGGATGGATCCCCAAGCATAACTCTGGGATCAAAAATGAATCATGATAATTTCAGGAAACTTGGCGGGGAGTTCGATAATGAGTCTGGTTTACATGACGAACCCCCGTTTGCCTGAAGAATATAGCCTGATTTAGCCAGTTGACTTTAATTAACTTTGGTCGGGGTGAGAAGAAATAGAGGGTGTCTCAAAAGTCAACCACCTCCCCCCTGACTGACGTCAGGGGTACTCCTCCTTCAAAAGGAGGAGAAAGTTAATGTGCTATACATCAATACTTTCCCCTCCTTTTCAAGGAGGGGTGTCATGCCCGAAGGGTCATGACGGGGTGGTTGATTCTCCTTTTGAGACAGCCTCTATATTCAATCAATTGAATTTAAATACAAGTTTTGCCCCGGCACTTTTATAGCGAAGATCTTCAAATCCGACAAAGACTCCTATTTCACCAATTAGAAGGACCTCACTGATGGTATATCCTATTTCTGTATAGTTCTTCCGGTACCTGGACCCAAGATAAGAAAGACTAATGTTCTCACGCATCAGTGTCTTGCTCATTCCTGGTAGCAGCTTTAAGAGAAGGTATGGTGTCGTATATTTAATATGAGCTTCCCCAAAGAATTCAGGCGTACTTAATGAATAGCAGGCTGGTAACATGAAAGCATCCTTGTAGCTGTCAATAAGTAAGGATACTGGTTGTGAGTTAAAATGGAAGAAGTCATAAAAAGACAGGTCCCTATTATTGATAAAACCACCTGTTCTGAACGACCATGAGAATTCACTGAAAGCTCCTGTTTCACGGTTATCGTAAGCCTCAAACCTTATCATATCATAGTGGCTGTAATTAGAGTAGAGACCATTAAAATCATTTATCCCGTGTTTCCATGTCAGATTGAATGTCGGCCAATCAGATCCCATTGTGATTTTATTACCGCTTCTGATCCTGTATTTTTGAAATGGTGTAAATGTAACATTTGTTACAAAATCAGCATGTTTCTGATCCCTCATCGAGTTTACCGGATTTGAACCTGGCAAAAGGTAAATGTTGTCAGGAATATTCACGGAGTACTCTTTGGATGAATTAGATAAAGAAAAATTTGTTGTATTATCCAAAACTCTGCGGTTATCAAAATTACTGTATATTCCCAGGTATAATCCATTTATAATCTCACCCCTGTATCCAAGAGAAAAGTATCTGGATTCATATAATTTAAGATAGTTTTTCTTGAAGAAGAGTGTCGTGGCTGTGTTAAGTAAAGGATTGATACTGCCATTGTTGTTTATATCTTTACTGGTAATCCCCAGGGTGAAGGAAAAATTCTTTTGTTTCAATCCTCCAATCCTGTAATTTCCGTTCAATCTCCACATTATCATTTCCCTGCTGAAGGCCCATCGGAAATCCGGGTAAAGTGAAAACGAATTCCTGTTTTTCCATGATTTGCTGACCCGGAAATCGATCCCATAAACAAAGCCGTCAATTGTGTTGAAGCTGAATTTTTTTAAATCCACAAGACCGCTTGTTGTGAACCTGAACCCTGATGTGTCGGACCATGTGTGACCAAAAGTAATATCCTTTATGGTGCGTATTGCACTGGTTCTGCTTTTCGTCCCGGACTTAGGAACAGTATCGTTTTTCGATTGCCTCAGGGGGGATAGGCCACCTATGCTGTCTCTTTTCTGCAGACTTCTGATTTCGATCTCTGATAGTGGAATTGACCTGATTTCAGCCCAAAAGGCACTATCTTTTTTACCGGCATCCTTTTCTATAATGTGTGTAGTGTTATCCTTTATCTCAAGACTCTTTCTTGTACTGTCAGGCAGACTCTTATCAGCTTCTTTCTTCATAAGTCTGGAGAGCTTTACCATATCACGGTTTGATAATTCTTCTTTCTCAAGAATTTTTTCAATCTGTTCCTTTGATTTTGTAGTTGTTGAGTCTGTTACTCTTCCGGGAATAACATGATCAGCTGAAATATTTATTGGCTTCTGAATAGATTTGTTGGGTCTGACTTCGAGGTATTTAACAGAACTTCCATAACCTGCGTCTGCCTTAAAACCTATCAAGCCGATATTAATTTCGAATTTATGACTTACCGGCATCCATATATCATCCTGAACCGGAACATATAATTGCTGGACTCTGATCTTACCTGCAAGGTTATCGTTCATAAGGTCAACACTGTGAATGCACCACAAGTCCTCAATTATATAAATTGTTCCGTAGAATAGTTGCTGGCTTTTTCTTTTAGGAATAACTTCAATCTTGTTTATCGAGAAATTACCCTGCGGAGTAGCACCCAGGTACCTGAATCTGTAATGGAAAAAAGCTTGTGGAGAGAGAGGCGAAACAGCCATATCAACCAAGACCGGCTCGTAAAAACTTGCTTCAATGAAATCCATCGGAGAGACATCTTTTCCCTGTTCAGGGAAGGTAGATTGTGAAGAGATTACTCTTTGAACATATTTATCCGGAGCATTGAATTCCATCTCATTAAAAGATTCCATAAAAAAAGCATCACCCTCTTTTAATGTTTTTTGTTCCTCCCGTTTTTTAGCACCTCTTGCTGATACAGAATTTCCATTATTTGAAGATTCTATCTTCATGGATTTCTTCAAAAGTTTCGGGATTTTGAGTATTATCAGATTACCTTTCAGGTAAACATTTGCTTTGTAGTAACTTACATGATTCAGGTAATAAGGAGCGAGCCCGATGGCTTTCCTCATTATTCCATATGCCGGGTCTTCCCCTGTAGCACTTATTCTGACCTCAGGGATCTGGTAATACTGAAGAGGTAAAATTATGTCTTTTAATATAGTTCTGTCTGTCAGTGAGATATTTACTAAAACCGGTGCATAACCGAGACTCTGGTAAGTAACCATGTATTTCCCCTCAGGGAGTTTTATTTCATAGTCTCCCGATGAATTGGATGTTGTTCCCTGTTTTAATTCCTGGATATAAATTGTTGCATAGGGTATAGGCTCACCTGTCTGATTGGTTATTTTGCCCTTTATTATCTGAGCAGACGATATTTGAAATAGTAAAATAGATATTGACAGGGTGAGAATTATGCGTTTCATGCTGATTTAACTTATCAGGAGAAGTGTAGAATCTCCTTTTAATTTCATTTATTACCTGATCAAGAGAATGAAAATGCAATTAAGGTTTAATAACCAGATTATTACTTGTTTCCTGCAACAATTATAACTATCTCTCCTTTGGGAGGTTTTTTCGTGTAATGTTCTGATAAAAATAATAAAGTGCCTCTGATATTCTCCTCATATATCTTACTTAGTTCTCTCGAAACACATGCTTCCCTGTCACTTCCCAGATGTTCTGCCAGTTCATTTAATGTTTTAACAAGCCGGTAAGGTGATTCATAAAATATCATAGTTCTGGGTTCATCCTTTAATGCTGTTATTTTTTTTTGCCTTCCCTTTTTGGGTGGAAGAAAACCTTCGAAACAAAATCTGTCGCAGGGAAACCCTGAATTAACCAGGGCTGGGATAAGAGCTGTAGGACCTGGAAGAGTCTCAACCTCGACCCCCCTGCCGATGCAGGTTCTTACCAGCAGGAACCCCGGATCTGAAATCCCTGGCGTACCGGCATCAGAGATCAGAGCAATAGTTTTTCCTGACAAAATTTTCTCACAGACCGAATCGGCACTCTTGTGTTCATTGAACATGTGATGCGACTGAAGAGGAGTTTTTATATTATAGTGGTTCAGAAGTTTGGCAGCCTGTCGCGTATCCTCTGCAAGAATAATGTCAACATTTCCCAGAACCTCCAACGCCCTGAATGTGATATCCTTCAGGTTGCCGATAGGAGTAGGTACCACAATCAATTTACTCATCAGAATGAAGTTTGCGTTTTACCAGGTCAAGAAGTTGTTTGATAGCCACATTCTCATGATCATCACCTGTATAACTCATTATTACAGCTTTTGCATCGGTAAGGTTATTTACTAGGTCAAGTCTTGTAATTGCCTGACTGTAAGCATCAAGGTTGTTGTTAAAAATCTCCCTTAGAAAGAGGAATTTATCATTAACACCTATTGCTTCAGAAAGATTACTCAGAGGTTTTGACTTAAGTATTTCTCTGATATCCTCATCTTCTTTCAGATTGCCAAGTTGTTCATTATAACTGCTCGATAAATGAGAAAATGTATCGCCAATAACAGTCGTTTCAGCTGGTCTCTTGATGGATTCATCTGCAACCTCTGTTTTAGTAAAACTGGTTTTATGGTCTTCATCTGGTTCCGGCCTGGAGGAAACTTTTTTGGAATGGATCTCTTTTCTGACTTGTTCAGGAAAATTTTGTTCTGCCTCCTTCACCGCAGGAACTTCATTCTGGAGGTTTTTAAGAAAAGAAATAACTTCTCCGGCACTTTTACATTTTGCTTTTGCAAGTTCGACCTGAAACGCCGGAACTCCGGGATATTTCTTCAGATCATCAATGATAGAGCGGGCTTCATCTAGATCTTTAATGATTAAATCAATGGTTGAGTTGAAATCCATGCTTTTTGATGTTAATATAACAAACCATTTTACTTATTTTGCAAAAGTAACTAATATTACATAAGTCATAACGGAATAATTTGGATTTTGATATTCGACAACCTACTATAAATTTTTGATGGAATTTATTGAAAATTCAGCCAGGGTAACCGGAAAAAGAGGATCTATTGAGGTCATTACTGGCTCTATGTTCTCCGGTAAAACAGAAGAGTTGATCAGGAGACTAAGGAGAGCTCAGTTTGCAGGATTAAAAGTAGAGATTTTTAAACCTTCTCTTGATAACAGGTATTCAGAGACCAGGGTTGTTTCTCATGATGAAAAGTCAATCATTTCCACTCCTGTAAGTAATGCTTCTTCTATCCTTCTCCTGGCAGGTGATGTTGATGTAGTGGGAATTGATGAAGCACAGTTTTTCGATGCTTCTATCACAGAGGTATGCAACAAGCTTGCCGATAAAGGAGTCAGGATAATTGTTGCTGGACTTGATATGGATTTTATGGGTAATCCATTCGGCCCTATTCCTTCCCTTGTGGCGATAGCTGAATATGTTACAAAAGTTCATGCGATTTGTATGAGATGTGGAAATCTTGCAAATTATTCTTTCAGAAAATCTGATGAAGAACAGGTTGTTTTACTTGGTGAAAAAAATCTGTATGAACCTCTTTGCAGAGTTTGTTTTAATAAAGCAATGAATAAATAATAT
Organism: uncultured Rikenellaceae bacterium; assembly: GCA_964639725.1. Classification (GTDB taxonomy): domain Bacteria; phylum Bacteroidota; class Bacteroidia; order Bacteroidales; family VadinHA17; genus LD21. The sequence goes on along the minus strand of CAZXFB010000018.1, from coordinate 72,224 downwards.
ATGGTCCTTATTGCTTCTGAGATTGCAGAGATTGTGAAAGGAACCCTGTCAGGTGATCCTGGTATTAAGGTAGCAGATATTGTTACAGACAGCAGGCAGTTAAGTTTTACAGAAGGAATGGCGTTTTTTGCTATAACCGGGGTAAATCATGACGGGCATCATTTCATTGAGAATCTTTACTGGAAAGGAGTAAGGGCTTTCATTGTTGAAAAGCTTCCGGATAATATTCAACTCTTTCCAGGAGCTGCATTTATTCTGACAAAAAACAGCCTCCATGCTTTACAGCTTCTTGCTTCACATAAACGGAAGATATTTAAATCACCTGTCATAGCTATAACAGGTAGTGCCGGAAAAACCATTGTTAAGGAATGGCTTGCTGATATACTTGGTCTCACAACTTCTGTTTTACGAAACCCTAAAAGCTACAATTCACAGGTTGGCGTACCTCTGTCGGTATGGAAGCTGGAAGGGAAATATAAACTTGGGATTTTTGAAGCAGGCATTTCAATGCCCGGGGAAATGGTCAAACTACAGAAGATAATAAATCCGGATATTGGTGTTATTACTAATATTGGTGATGCACATGACGAAAATTTCAGGGATAAAAATTTAAAAGCTGCAGAGAAACTTAAGCTTTTCGCAAAGGCATCACTTATAGTTTACTGCAGCGATCAGAAACTCCTTGAACAGTTGATATTGAAGAGTCCTGAATTCAGGTCAAAAAGGATAGTTGACTGGTCCTTAAAAAATGAGAATGCAAGCATATTCGTGAAAAAGAACTCAACAGGCGATGGCAAAACTTCAGTTGAATTAATTTATGAAGGAGCTGTAAATATTTTTGAGATTCCTTTCAGCGACAGGGCTTCCGTAGAAAATGCGATTACTGTTGCAGCAGTTTGCCTGGCAATAGGAACCAGGTCTGATATTATAAGAAAAGGTCTGAGTAAACTTGTTTCAGTTGCAATGAGAATGGAGCTGAAGAGCGGTATTAACAACTGCCAGCTACTTGAAGATTATTATAACTCTGATCCCGGTTCATTGGGTATGGCTCTTGAATTTCTGAAGTCGCAGAATAAGAAAATGACAAGACTCATTCTTTCAGATTTTGTTCAGAGTGGAAGGAATGAGAAAGAGCTATATGGTGAGGTGGCTATGTTAATACAAAAGACCGGTATTGATAAATTCATTGGAATAGGAGAGGCCCTTTCACGAAACAGGTCTTTTTTCGGATCTGATGCCTGCTTTTATTATTCAACTGATGAATTTATACGAAGTTTTAATGGGAATGACTATAAAAATGAGACAATTCTGCTTAAAGGAGCCAGGGTTTTTGAGTTTGAAAATATTGGCAGGCTATTAGAACAGCAAATCCACCAGACGGTTCTTGAAATTAACCTTGACAGAATAGCATATAATCTGAATGAGTTCAGACGTTATCTTAATCCTGGTACCCGGATTATGGCCATGGTAAAAGCTTTTGCTTATGGTGCTGGACCTTCAGAGATAGCCGGATTACTTGAGTATCACAGAGTCAGTTATCTTGCTGTTGCTTGTGTTGATGAGGGGATTGAGTTGCGTAAAGGAGGAGTAACACTCCCTCTGATGGTTATGAATCCTGATCCTGCAGCCTCTGAACTTATGATACAATATAGTCTTGAACCTGAGATCTATAGTTTTTCAGACTTTGATAGATTTATAAGGATTGCATCTAAGAATGGATTAGTTAATTATCCGGTACATATCAAAATAGATTCCGGGATGCACCGGTTAGGATTCATGCCCGGCGAGGTAGGAGAGCTTGCTAAACGCATTAAAAATACCGAGTGCATAAAAGTGATTTCAGTTTTTTCACATCTGGCAGCCAGCGAAGATCCTTCATTGGATCAGTTTACACACCGTCAGGTAGATATTTATCTGAAGGCTGTCACACAGATCCAGACTTCTATCGGATATTCTTTTCTCAGACATATTCTTAATTCTTCCGGTATTGTACGGTTCCCTCAATACCAGTTTGATATGGTAAGGCCTGGTTTAGGGATATATGGTATTGGTGAGTATGAAGGTCTTACACTCAGATCGGCTGGTCGGTATAAGACAAGAATATCCCAGGTAAAAACAATACCTGCGAAAGAACCTGTTGGGTATGGTTGCGCTGATGTTTCAGATTCTGATAGAGTCATTGCTGTTCTGCCTGTTGGTTATGCAGACGGACTTAACAGGAAGCTTGGAAACAGAAACGGGCAACTTTATATTAAAGATAAGCGGGTTCCTATTATAGGAAACATATGCATGGATATGTGTATGACAGATATAACAGGAATTAATGCTGAGCAAGGAGATGAAGGTGAAATTTTTGGTGAAAACATAACCATCGCCGAAATTGCAATTAAATGCGGAACCATTCCTTATGAGATACTTACATCAATCCCGGGACGAGTTAAAAGAGTATTCTTCAGGGAATAAATAATTGGCTGGTAATATGGTCCACATAGTAAAGTTTAGATTTAATAATTTATCACAATCGATTGACTTTCTGAACTCAAAAGTATAAGCAGTTCCTGCCAGGGTAGATTATCAGTAAGTTGCTACAAGGGGCATTCTTCTTCCTGCACCAAATGCCTTGGATGAAATTCTTAAGACAGGTGGAGCCTGATACCTCTTGTATTCATTGGAATTAATCATTCTTATGACTCTGTTAACAGTAGATTCGTCAAAACCTTCATTTATGATCCGTTCAGCAGGTTTTTGCAAGTCAATATACTGGTATAGAATTGCATCAAGCGTACTGTACTCAGGCAGAGAATCTGTATCAAGCTGGTCGGGTCTAAGTTCAGCTGAAGGTAATTTATTTATTGTATTTTCAGGAATGATCTCTTTATCCCTGTTGATATAATTTGCCAGCCTGTAGATATCAGTCTTATAAACATCTCCGATAACAGAGAGTCCGCCTGCCATATCCCCGTAAAGAGTCCCGTAACCCACAGCTGCCTCACTTTTATTTGAAGTATTCAGCAATATGCAACCATATTTGTTGGATAGTGCCATAAGCAATAATGCTCTAATGCGTGCCTGAATATTTTCTTCTGTAACATCAGGTTTCATTCCTTTAAATATTGGTTCAAGCTCATGTTCAAATGCATGGAAAGGTTTTTCAATATTTATAATATCAAAACTGCAATTAAGATTTTTTGCAAGTGATATAGCATCTGTTACTGAGTGATCCGATGAGTAACGGGAAGGCATCAGCAATGCTCTTACATTATCATTGCCCAGAGCTTCAGAGGCAATAGCAAGGCAAACTGCAGAGTCAATCCCTCCGGAGAGGCCTACTATGCAGTTTCTGAAATTCATTTTCTTAAAATAGTCACGAACCCCTGTCACCAATGCTTTATGAATCAGAGATATGGTCTCAGTAACTCTTCCCTTTTCTGCAATGGCTCCTGAAAAGATTTCATCTGTGGAAAATGTTTCAACAGCTTCTTCAAAGAATGGCAGCTGACGGAATAATTCCCCATTATTATTTATTATTCTTGATGCACCTTCAAATATAAGTTCAGTATTTGCACCTGTCTGATTTACTGATATCACCGGGATATTATATTTAAGTGCCTTTCCCCTGAAGATATTATGTTTTGCTTCGATTTTTGTATATGAAAAAGGAGATGCTGAGATATTTATGATTAAATCGGGATCCTGTTTTGCGAGCTCTTCCATAGGTGAGAGTGTGTAGAGTCTCGACTTCTCAAAGTCGTTATCGAATGGTTGCTCATCCCACAGATCCTCGCAGACGGTGAGAGCCAGTTTCAATCCTTTAAACGTAAAAGTGGAGAATTTTTTTTCAGGTTCAAAATGGCGGTATTCGTCAAAAATATCGTATGTGGGTAGAAGAGCTTTGTTTGCCGTGAAGATTATCTTTCCCTCCGACAGAATGAGAGCAGAATTAAACAGCTTCTTCCCTTCAGAACCCTGGTTTATTGTTGGTGCACCAATAATAGCAGCTATTCCTTTACACTCACTTGCAATTTCCAGAACACTACTGTTACATTTCTCAATGAAGTCGAGTCTGTCGAGAAGATCAAGAGGAGGGTACCCAGGGATGCAGAGTTCAGAGAAAATAACCAGATCAGATCCGGCACTTTTTGCTTTCTTGATTGCATTGCAGATCAGAGTCCTGTTTTTCTCAAAGTTTCCAATGTGGTAGTTTAGCTGGGCAAGAGTGATCTTCATCAATAATCAGTTTAAAAGTTAACCCCTATCCTGAATGATAATAATTTGTGTGATACCTTATCTTTTGGTTGATCACCGGTTTCCTTTGTTATATCAAGGAAGTTATTATCAAAATTCAACCCTAGTATCAATGCAGTATTTCCTCCAAGGGAATACTCTATTCCTCCTGTTATATGGTAAGAAAGATTTAAGGCTTTTAATTCTCTCAAAGCAGGTTCTCCCTCAATATTTAGATAAGGGATATCAGCTTTTCCCCCGATAACTACTTTAGGATCGAGACCTATATCGGAGAAAAAAGTAATATATCCGATCTGATTTGTCTGAAGTTTAAGACCGAGTGGAACAGTAAGGTACTGGATCTTATATACAACTGATTTTCCAGCAGGTACTGTGGCGAGTTTATATTCCTTCTTCCCAAGTTGCAGATCAGTAGTTTGTGTGTTTACCAATCTGCCTCCTGCATTTATGATACTTATGCCCGTTGAAAAAGAATAGTTAGGACTGAAGAACTTGTTGAAAGTGAGCCCAAAACTGAACCCGGGCCTTGCTCCATTGTTTTCTACCTCATTTATATCACTTGAAAACCAGCTTATTACAGGATCTGCATGTAATCCGAAACTTATCTTTTGTTGAGCATTTATAATGCCGGAAATAAGAATCATAATTACAAAGATTGTTATGATTCTGGATAATGGTTTAATACATTGAAATTTTTCCATTTCTGATCTTTCAGGAATTAATTTTTCAAATTTAAATCTGGAATCATTTAAATAGATTCATTTACCAGGACTTTACTGAGTTCTTCTTGTGATTTGATTAAATTCATAATTTTATTTTAAATGAGTATCTGGAAAGAATAATAACTGAAATGGAATTAATTCATACTATTAAAATAGGTGAGGGGGATTCCTCGCTGGCGCTCGGAATGACATGCGATGTTGGTTGTTTGTGTGGAAAGCAGAGGTGATTCGCTGAGCGAATCGCCTCTGCTTTCCCCTATGTCACATAAAATACTGTCATTCCGAGCGTTAGCGAGGAATCTCATAACCAATTGTTTTAAATTTATTATTGATAACCGATACTCATATTATTTTATTCAATATCTCTCAAGGGGTTCATTTTGTTATTCAGGTTGAGATTACTTACCCCTTTAGCATAACCTGGTCTTAATTCAGACTAACAACTTATCTTCCATACGGGAGACTAATCCTTTTTTCATTCTGTGTATCATCCGGAAATCTCCCGTTCCGAAGACAATTGAAGTTTATCTCCCATTTGTGTTTTGTTACTAATTACTGTTTTATAATATGTTCATTATAAATAATATACATGATATGTTAGATTCATGATTATACATTATACTGTTTATTACCTCTTATGACTTTGTATTTATAAACTTTCCTTGCCTGTTGATGGAATTTATAATGAAACACTCTTATTTTTCATTTTCATATCATCTGCTAAAATAACAAATAATAAGGTAAGTTATTGTGCCGTTTTTAATTGTTGTCTGATAAGATGAAAGTAGTTAATTTTAGGAAGTTAAAAATAATTGAAAAATGAAATTCCGTTTCAAACTGGTTATAATTCTTTTCATGATTCTTCCGGTGTTTATTTACTGTAAGAGGGATCATTACAAAGTCAATACATCAACTGTACTTTTAGATATTGAAATAAAGCGCCTGGAATATGATCTTTTTACCCTGAATCCGGATATAATTGCAGCACAACTCCCTTCAATAAAGGAAAAGTATAAGGGTTTCTTAGAGTTATTCGGACTGGTAATCAATGCAGGTAATTCGGAAGATCCTTCTTTTGTTGATTTTCTGATCAGGTTTTGTACCGACAAGCAGAATAATGAAATATTTTCATTGACCAGGAAGCTATATCCCGAAATTAAGGGAATTGAAGATGAGATTGAGGAGGCTTTTCGTCATTATCTCTACTATTTTCCTGATAAGAAAGCTCCTTCGGTTTTTACGTGCATTACAGGATTTAACAATAGTATTATTACAGGTGATTCTGTACTAGGGATAGGACTTGACCGTTACCTGGGTGCTGATTGTGATTTTTATCCCCGGCTGGGTATTTATAAATACATTTCAGCAAGGATGACTCCTGAGAATATTGTTCCTGATTGTATTTACGGATGGGGAGCCTCAGAATGGATCTTTGATACTGTGAATTATTCTTCAGATATACTATTGTCAGAGATGATCCATGAGGGTAAACTGAAGTATTTTGAAAAATGTATACTGCCATCAACCAGAGATGAGCTGATCTTTGGATTTACATCTGATCAGGTAAAATTCTGTAGAAATAATGAAAGTCAGATGTGGACATATCTGGTTGAGCATGACCTTTTGTTCACCAGTGATCAGTTTACAATAAGAAAATTCACAGGAGAAGCTCCATTTACCAGTTATTATACCAATGAATCGCCCGGGAGAGCAGCGGTATGGCTCGGTTTCAGAATCGTCGAATCATATATGATGAAGAATCCGGCGGTTAAGCTTAGTGAACTGATGAATGATGCTGATTTTCAAGGTATTTTAGAGAAGGCAAAGTATAGTCCACACTAAAAAAAAGCTGCACCCTGAGGCACAGCTTTTTATTCCATTTAGATTGCTTTTCTATTCAGGATGTATTGCCTCAACTGGGCAAACATCTGCACATGCACCACAATCGGTACATACATCAGGATCAATTTTATAAATGTCGCCTTCAGAGATAGCTTCAACTGGACACTCATCGATACAGGTTCCGCATGCAGTGCAATCATCATTAATTTTGTAAGCCATTGCTATGATTTTTAGTTTAATAAATTACAATAGTTGCACAAAAGTACCTAAATATTTTAAATGAAAAAGGATATTCTAAAATAAACTATTCTTATCTATCGTATCATCAAATAGATCAATAAGATTAATAAATTAATTTATATCTGGGAGACAATTTAATTCCTGAATACAAACGATTAAACTTTCATTCAGGTTTTAAAAACAGATACATTGAACCTGATAATATCCATAACAAGTTAAAGTACAAAGACATAAGCCTAAAAATCCAGGCTGAAAGACAGATAGAAAATCTTCGGTAAAATGTAGTTATTTTCAATACCCCAGGCCCAGTCAGCCCTGACGAAGTATCCCATTATCTGCGCTCTGGCACCGGCACCGAAACCTGCAACTATCGGATCCCTGTTCGAATCAAGAGTTACAATTACAGGACCGTTTTTAAATATTTCTGTATCATAAGCATTATCCCCCGACCATGGACTCTTTCCAGACCAGGCAGTACCTACATCACCGAATCCAACAACCTGAAGGCTGTTAAGGAAATTGGAACGAAGTGGATGCCCGGCAAAATATCTGATAAACGGCCACCTGATTTCACTATTTATAAGAGCAAAATTATTTCCGTTTCTTATATTTTGAGTAAAACCTCTCATATTGGTAGCAATTGCCTGGAATCCATAATTATTGGTTGAGCTTACTGGAATGGAATTGTCGAACATGGGATATTTATTAAAAAGATAACCCATCCAGTTATCTACGCCTCCAAGGTAGTAAACCAGTTTTGTTGGTCCAAACGAGCTACTTGCCGCAAACCTGTTTGCCCAGATAAGTTCCCTGTGAATTCTGATATATTTTCTGAAATCAATTCCAAGTACAAACATATCGGATTTTCTGGCAGTCATCTCCTTATAATATTCGCCAAAAATTTTAAATCTTGTTCCAATGTAGATATTAATGTTTCTCTTTCTTGTATTATCATATATTAACTCACCCTTTAGGCTGACCCAGTGACGTAAAAGACTCTTGTAGTTAAGCGAGGCAATATCAGTGGCAAGAATTACCTGCCGGTCATTTCTATAGGCCAGTGTGCCTTTTAGTGCAAGAACAGGGGTGAATGGTTTTGCATATGAAATATAAATATTGTGGGTATAAATCTTGAAAAGCTGGTTTGAATCATTCGAAGCAAAAAAGGCCTGCCGGTGAAAAATCAGCTGTTTATCAAAAGTTCCTTTCAGATTCTCAGCACTGAGAAGGTATTCATTGCTGTCAAAGTTACCGGAGAACCTGAACCCACCTGTAATGCGATAATCTTCAAACAAGTCAAGGGCACCGATCCTGGTCATTACATTGACACCGGGATTAAAATAAGGTGCTCCACCACTATATACCTGGTATGAATTATTTAGGAAGCTAAAGTCTATCTGGTTGGAAATATAGTTATTATAAAATGATGTTTCATAGATCCTTATCGAAGGCAAATTGAGTTCCCCGGTGTCAAGGTCAATGTCCATATAATCCTTCTTCCAAAGTTCATTATAATAGTTTTCTTTTTCTTTTTCAAATATATAATGATTGATATCTATCGGTTCATCCTTAATGTAATACTCATATAATGGTTTTGTTAAAGTATCTCTCCTTTTTTTATCTTCTGCCAGTAGCCATTGTCTTAACTGCTCAATACTGTCTGCCTTATGTAAATACTGAGTTCTCTCATTTCTGAAAGTACTGTTTTTTATTTCGGATGTAGGTATACTTTCCGAATTGCTGAGTGAACCCTTTCTTAATACAAATTTTCTTTTACTGAAAAGTACTTCTCCATATGTGTCGGATCCGTTGGCTAGAGATTGATTAAGAATATTACGGTCATAGTTGGTAAAAGGTTGTGATTTGATAAAATAACGGAAATGAGTTGTTGTATCAATATAACTTATTGAACTGTCATATTTTGCAATATACCGGTTAAGAACGCCATTTGCATCGCCAATGTAGGATATTCTGTCTTTCCCGATTTCAGAAGCCTGAAACCTGTCAGTATATTTACCCTCAGGTAATCTTGTCAGTAGGTTGCTCCTTTCTGTCGTTTTATAGGTAAACAGGTCAAATGTCTGCGACATTTTTTCATATGGACTTCCGGTATTTGTAAGAGTATCTGACAACCTGTTTGATGAAAAAATAATTTTGTCCGGAGACTCTTTCAGAAAAGAGGGATAAAGATCATCTGAAAGGTCCCTGGTGATTTGCTCATTTGTACCTGACGCAATAGCATGAATATATATGTCTGTTATTCCATCCTTTACAGCAGAAAAGACTAACCGGGAACCGTCAGGGGAATATGAAAAATCGAGTATTTTATCAAAATAAAGAAGATTCCTTTTTTCTGTCGTTTTTTCATTAATCCTGTAGAAATACATTACCAGGTCAGCCTTTTCGTCAGTGATGATTGTCAGAATTTTTCCGTTAGGGTGCCAGGCAATAACGGGGTAAGTGTTGTCTGTAACCTGTTCAAACCTCGGTTCTTTCCTGAATATTTTTTTCTGTTTACCGGTGACCTGGTCATATAGCCATATTCTTTTTCTACCCCAGTCATTTGTGACATAGGCAATATATTTACCATCAGGAGAGACCTTTACCTGTTGATATACCTGTTCTTTTTTTGATTTTTTAATTACATTGCCATTATCTGCCGGTAAATTTTTATCCTCTGCATATTCATTCATGTAGTATTCTTTCCATTCTTTAAGGAGATCCTTAAGATCCTGCCCCATAACGTAAAGAAAACCATCATCAACATTCTTATATATTTTAGTCAGATAAATGATGTTAGGTATCAGGGCATCTCCATATTTTTTCCCAATAAATCTCCAGAATGATTGTCCGGCATAGATTGCATCTTCATATTCGAGGTTGTTTATTTTTTTATATTTTCCCGATACAATACCATCCTTTACTCTGTTTTCTGTTTCATAATCCCAGTTATAAGCAACATAATTGATAAGTCCTTTGATATACCAGTCAGGCATATTAATTATTGACGAACTTGATACTCTGTCCTTGATATCAGCGTTATAAAGCATTTCGTTTATGAGTACTTCAGTAATTGCCGATGAGATTTGCTTTTGAAAAGCTACATGATCGCCTTCATAGAAAAGCATTACCTTGTTTTTAATTATCCTGTTAAATCCACCGGTATTATAGCTCTCTTCCTCAAATGTGACAAGACCAATATTCGATTGTTTATATTCTGCATTTTTATTGAAAATAATAAAAATCAATCTTTTATCGAGCGTGTAATCAAAATAGTCCTGTATTTCTTCCAGTTTTTTCATAGCATAATCTGCTGTGAACTCTGCTATATCCTTTCCATATTCATTAAAGTAACAGTCGAAATCATCAAATCTGTAGAATGACCAGTAGTAATTAAAGTATTGAACTTTGTTTTTACCGAAGTTCATCTGATGGCCATTGTAAAACTGGCTGCTGGCATTCAGGTAGAAGCCAAATGCTAATATGGTAATAATCAGTTTTTTGATATTTCTCATTATCAATATCTTCATGAGATAAACCGGAACTTGTTTCAGCAAATTTTATTCCAAATATTCATGGCTGAGCAGCAAAACTAATGATAATCTGTTTTAAAATGCCGAAAAGGAGTAAACTTTATTATTTTTGTTCAGTTTTTTAATTTTATTTTCGGTCTGATTTTTGTTATACTCCATGCAACCAAAACTGCACAAAAGTTGTTACAATGTCAACCGGATTATGCGGGGTGACAAAAAGAGTGATTACGATACAGTTTACTAAATTATTAATAAGATGAAAAAATTACTTTTATTTTATTCGTTTTTTCTTTTGGGAATTTCTGTTTGGTCACAACCTTCTATGCAGGTATCGGCTACAGAACATGATTTTGGAACATTCAAAGAGGAAGCAGGGAAACAGACTTTTGATTTTATTGTTACGAACAAGGGGAATGCACCATTGGTTATTCAGAACATTGTTGCATCATGCGGGTGTACAACTCCGGAATGGACAAAGACACCTATACCTGCTGGAGGAAAAGGCAAGATCACTGCAATATATGATCCTGTAAACAGACCCGGACCATTTAATAAAACGCTTTCTGTTTATACCAATTCAAAACCTGAAGTTATTATTCTTGTTATTAAGGGAGAAGTTATTCCACACGAAAAAACTGTAGAAGAATTATATACATTTCTCGTTGGTACCATCCGGTTTGAGTCAAACCACCTGGCATTTACAAATGTAAAAAAGACTGAAAAAAAGATCAGAGTGATGCCGATTATCAACACTTCATCTTCTCCGGTTAAAATTGAATTTGACCAGCTTCCTGTTCATCTTGCCTTAAAGGCTAGCCCTGAAACCCTTAAACCAGGGCAGAAAGGAATAGTGGAAGGAACTTATGATGCTACAAAGAATCTCGCATGGGGGAATGTAAGCGATATCGTGAAAGTAAAACTTAATGGGGTGCCACAGGAAAATGTATACTATTATGTATCAGCTAACCTAGTTGAAGATTTTTCATCTCTTTCGAAAGATGATATTCTGAATTCCCCTTTATTTAAGGTTGAATCAACAACTGTTGATCTGGGTAAGATACAGGGTAATACTGCCAATGAAGTTGTTTTCAAATTTAAGAATGAAGGAAAAAAGGACCTTATAATCAGGCATGTAAAGTCAACTTGCGGTTGCACAGCGGTACAACAGGGAACTATGGGTGTTGGTATAAAACCCGGCGAATCAAGCTCAATTAAAGCAACATTTAATTCTGGTACATATGTCGGTAAGCAGACCAAAGCTATCTATGTTTATACCAATGATCCAAGAAATTCGGAGGTTGTACTTATGCTTAGTGCAGATGTTCAGCAACCTGCAGGTGCGAAATAGGTAAGAAAGTCATAGCTTTTTATTACTATTACTGAGGGTGAAAGAGTTTAATCTGGCACCCTTTTGTTATTTTTGCCTTATAAATAAACTCAAATGAAAGAAAGGGAAGGATATAAGAGTGCTCTTAATATCCGTAAAGGGATAATGCAACCTCCAAGTATAAATCCTGATATTCTTATACAAAATGGAAAGAAGAAACGAACAATATACTCTGTAAATGACTATGTTACGGGTATACTTGAAGGAAACCGGACAATTTTGAGCCAGGCAATAACTTTGGTAGAAAGTTCCCTTACAAGACATTATGAAGTTGCCCAGCAGATAGTTGAAAGATGCCTTCCTTACAGTTCAAAATCTGTAAGGATTGGAGTTACAGGAGTTCCCGGCGCAGGTAAGAGTACTTTTATTGAAACATTTGGTTTGCTTATCACCAGTGAAGGAAGGAAACTGGCAGTATTGGCAATCGATCCAAGCAGTGAGAGAACCAAGGGAAGTATACTAGGTGATAAGACAAGGATGGAGAAACTCAGTATAAATCCCAATGCATTTATCAGGCCTTCACCAGCAGCAGGTACACTTGGTGGAGTTGCCCGTAAAACAAGGGAGACGATAATTCTTTGCGAAGCTGCCGGATTTGATACAATCCTTGTTGAGACTGTAGGTGTAGGTCAATCAGAGACTGCCGTACATTCCATGGTGGATTTCTTCCTTCTGCTACTGGTTGCAGGAGCAGGTGATGAACTGCAGGGAATAAAACGGGGAATTATGGAAATGGCAGATGTAATATCAATAACTAAAGCAGATGGCGCAAATAAAACAATTGCTGAAGGTGCAAAAGTCTCATTTGAGAATGCTGTTCAATTATTTCCGGTTCAATTGTCTGGATGGAAACCTAAGGTACTTACATGCTCATCCATACTTAATACAGGGATCAATGAGATATGGGATAATGTTATGCAATATGTTGATTTTACTAAACAATCAGGGTATTTTGATGAACGCAGGAAACAACAGGGAGTTATCAGTATGCATGATACCATAATCGAATACCTGAATACCAACTTTTATAATAATGAAGAAGTAAAGTTATCAAGACCTGAACTTGAAAAACAATTATATGAAGGTACTATTACTTCTTATCAGGCAGCAATTCACCTGTTGGACAAATATTTTAATAAGTAAAATTGCTTCCCTGATAATACTTCCATTTTTCTGTTTGCAAGCTGATTGATTATGAGCATAAAAACTATATGCGAATCAAAGATTATAATTTATCTTTGCGAACCAAATCATTTTAAGGCAGATGCAAATTTAAATTACACTATTATGCAAAAGATTAGTTTTTTGATAATTATTCTGGTTTTGATGGCTTCATGTACCAACGAACCGCATTATACAATTACAGGAAAAATAGAGGGTTCTGACACTGTTACATTCCTAATTCAGAAACGTGAAGCTGGCAAACTTGTCACAATTGATTCAGCAGTCTCCAGGAAGGGATCATTTAAGATTAAAGGTGGTGCAATTGATTATCCCCAGTTGATTCAATTTGTTGCTAAGGGCAAAGGACTCAGAACTTCTTTTTACATCGAGAACGCTGAGATATCAATAACCGGAAGGCTGGATTCACTTTTTAATGCAAAAATTTCAGGTTCAAAAACACAAGATGAATATCAGTCTTTCATTAATTCAAATAAGCTCCTGAGTGAAAGATATTCAAATGCATATGCAAACTATCAGACATCCAGCCAGACAGGAGACAAGCCAAAAGTTGCTGAATATGAAAATGAAATAAAAACAATTCAGGGTGAGATGACTGCCCTGCAGAAAGAGTTTGTTAGAAATAATCCTGGTTCATTCGTTGCACCATCAATACTCAACAGTCTCAGCTATAGCATGGAAGCTGAAGAAATTGAATCATATCTGAAGCCAATGGATTCGATCGTAGCCAGAATACCTGTTATTATGAGTCTGAAGGAGAGGGTTGCTGTTATGAAAACTGTTGTTGTCGGGCAAAAGGCACCGGATTTTACTATGAATGATGTTAATGGTAATCCTGTAACCCTTTCATCAAAAATTGGGTCCAGGCTTCTTCTGATCGATTTCTGGGCAGCATGGTGCGGCCCTTGCAGACAGGAAAATCCCAATGTGGCCAGGGTATTCAATGAATATAAGAATAAAGGATTTGATATTATTGGAGTATCCCTTGATTCAAAAAAAGAGGATTGGATAAAAGCCATATCTGATGATAAACTTACATGGACACATGTATCGGATCTCTTACGTGGCAATAATGCTGCAGCAAAATTATACGCAATCAATGTAATACCTTCTAATTTTTTATTGGATGAGAAAGGTATAATCATAGCCAGAAATCTCACAGGAGAAGCGCTTTTTAATAAAGTAAAAGAAGTTCTTGGAGGGAAGTAGAAAACAGTATAACATAAATGAAATGCTATGCTATAATTTAAACTATAGCACAGTTTTAATTACCAGAACCTACTCTTCCTTTTTAATCTCTTCAAGTATAAATCCTGTCCCACGGACTGTCCGTATATCAAGATTTTTATCTTCTGAGATGAATTTTCGCAATCTGCTTATGAAGACATCCATGCTTCTGCCAAGAAAATAATCGTCCTCTCCCCAAATCTCAGTAAGGATATCTTCCCTGGCAAGCATTTTATTCTTGTTTACAATGAAATACTTCAGCAACTGAGCCTCCTTTAGGGTAAGTTTTTCGGTGGTATCACAGCAGATAAGTTCCAGAGTGTTGAATTTGAGTAATGTGGATGAAATTCTATATTCATCATTAATTGAGGAGTAGGCCCTTTTAAGAATATTATTGATCCTTAAAATCAGTACTTCAGGATCAAAAGGTTTTGTAATATAATCATCGGCCCCAATCTTCAGCCCCCTTACAATATCTTCCTTCAGACTTTTTGCTGTAAGATAAATAAGGGGAACACCAGGAGTTGTTTGCTTAATTTTTTCACCCAGGGTGAATCCATCCATTTCAGGCATCATTACATCAAGGACACAAATATCAGGTTTCTCGCTGTTAAACATATCCCATGCATCCTTTCCATTGCGTGCCAGTGTGACATCAAAACCGCTTATTGTTACATACTGGGAAAGAATATTTCCAAAATCCCTGTCATCTTCAGCTAATAAAACTTTCATAACCTTTGTAATTATATCATTTTATAAGGTATACTTACTGTAAATATACTACCATTTCCCGGTTTACTATTAACAGTTACTTCTCCGCCATGGGCTTCGGCAATCCTTTTAACGTAATATAGCCCCAGCCCAAGTCCTTTGTATTTATGAATATTCCCAGTTGATGCCCGGTAAAACTTATCGAAAACATGTTTCTGATCTGTTTTACTTATTCCAATTCCATTATCGGCAATTTTTATCCTGATAAGATTGCCCTCTGTAAAACCTTCAATCTCAATTACAGGATCTTTGTCAGAGTATTTCGTCGCATTGGAAAGGAGATTGTTTATCATTGTTGTGAAATATACTATATCAATATCTGCCCTGGCTCCATTAAAACTGTATTTCATTTTTAATTCAACACAGTTGGCGCAACCTGACTTAAAGCATTCAACTATATCATTCATGATTTCCTCAATGTCAACATTCTTTTTATCCAGCTCAAATTGGGTCCTTTCCCACATGCTGATTTCAAGTATCATATTAATAAGCTGATTGAGGTGAATGCTTTGCTTGCCTATAAGCTTTGCCGTTTCCAGTATTTTTGCTTCATTAGTTCTTATTTTCTCCATTTCGAGGGTTTTTCCTGCTACCGTGATAGTTGATAACGGGGTTTTTAGCTCATGGGTCATATTATTGATAAAGTCGGTCTTAAGATTTGATAACCGCTTCTCTTCCATGAGGTTTCTATAGGTTATCATAAATATAATCACAACGAAAAGAATGCTGAAAATACTCAGTTTGAGCGAAGCAGATACCTCCTTAAGAATTACAGCCTGCTTATCTGAAAAATCTATGTAGTACTCAAAGAAGATCCTGTAATTGTTGTCTTCTGAACGATACCCGTTAACAAGGATTCTTGAAGAACCTTTTACTGGTGAAGCAGAAATATTACCAGCACCTGAATTTCTTCGGTTGCGAAAATCTTCACTTTCGTAAACAGGTATTCTGGTATCGAAATTTATCAATTCCAGGTGGTTGATCACGATATCATAATTAAAATCTTTTTCATATCCCCTCCTTCCAAAATATGCTGTCAGATTAGAAGAGAGATCCTGTTCCAGAATTAATATTTTGTTAACATATTGAAGGATCTCCTTTTTTTTAATTCCAGTAATTGAATCATCTTTAATGTCAGCTAGCCCCTCCTTTATGATTTTTTCAGAATACCGGCCGATGAGATAACGGGCTGTATCAAATCCATCAGGAGAACCTCTTCTGTCCATTTGGGCAAGAGCCTCTTTGGCAAGAAGTGTATATCTGAGATTGAACATCTCATCCTTTTGCCGCCAGACCCCAATGACAATTATCAGCTGAACAGATATCAGTATTATTATTGAGATTACACCTAAAAGCAAAACGGTACTCCTTTTTCGCATATTATTACGATTTCTTTATCAAAAGTATTCATTTTTAATCATACTGATTGATTATAAGTTAAACATTAACCCTTCATTAACCTGGCATTAACACACGGACAGATAATGCCTAGCTATCTTTACATCATAATTAATATGAAAGCCATGAAAAAGATAAGATTAATAATTTTAACAATATTTTTTCTCTTCTCAGCCAGTTCATTTCAGCTGGTAAGTTCACAGGAAAAGACAAAAGATGAGAAGGAAAAAGAGTTAAGGATCCAGGAAGAGATAGATAAGCAGAAAAAGGCGATGACAGAACAGAAGAGAGTTATTGTTGATCTGGAAAAAGTAGTTGAAGAGAGAGAAATGGAAATGGATGATACTATAAGGGAGTTCAGGCTAAAAGTTAAGAAAGGAAATATTGACGAAGAAATTATGGTCCTTCCCGGCAGGAAAAGTTCCAGGTCATTCTCCTTTGATGAACCTTTCTCATTTTCGGAACCTGACTTTACTGTTTTCAGTCATTCAATGGGTGAAGGTGAGAATAGTTTATGGGACTTTTCAAAATCTATCAAGGAATCGAACTATTCAAGAAACTACGTAATTGATGTCGAGAAATCTGCCAGAACAGTTATCATGTCAGTAACAGGCAATTGTAAATCCGGAGAAATACAGATAAAAATTGTTATGCCAAATGGAAAGACCTATTCTGATATTGTTATTGATGAGTCCGGAAAACTCAACTGGAGGAAATCTTTCAGCATCTCCGAGGAGGAAAATATTGATAAGGCAGGAGAATGGAAATATGAGATAAAAGCTTTGAAAGCCACTGGATTTTTTAAAATCTCTCTTCAGACTTTTTAAATCCTGAAGAAATTTGTTTTACAGGTTGACTTTCTGAAGTCAACCTGTTTTTATTCAGAAACGGCAGAAGCACGTCCCCCTTTGACGCTTTCAACTCTGACACTGTATTTTTTCCCTCCTTTAACCAGCCATTTAAGTTCAACTTGTTCATATCCGCTGATGTTTTGTATTTCGATACGCTGTGGATTTCTCTTCTGCTCCTTTGAAAGGTTAAGATCAGCATTTTCAATAATCATTCCGGCAATAACTGTTCCTCCATCGAGATAAACATAATCAGGCGGATCTATTTTATATTTAAGATTACTTGCAGAATGTGTTGGTATCATTCTTTTATTTTCCACTCTGGCAGTTACTTCTGTCAAACCCTCTTTCAGCTTCTTTACTTTGATTTCAGATACTTCGAGTTTAGGCGATTGGTATGAATTGTAAATACAAAAAGCTGCATTACGGTGAGCATCTGATTCAATCAGAAATCCGGGATGTAGCCTTCCAAAGTTTTTACTGAATCCACCTATTTCAACTTCACCATAAAGGGGATGATTTGTTTTGTGCCAAGGGACAAAAGCATCTTCAAATAGCAGTAGTTTGTCAAACTCATATTCGTTGTTGTTACCGGTATCGTAGAACATTAAATAACTGCTCCATAATTCATTGGAAAAGACAAAACAACCCATGGCACCATGCCACCAGTCAAGCTCACCACCATACACAGTGTACATATCTTTCCATATTGTAACAAGTTTATAACCAGGAATTATCTCTTCCCCCTTTTTTCCAATAAAATCTATAACTTTATCATCCGGCTGACTATAGGCTTCAGCTCCACCACCTTCAATAGATGGCCCTCGCAGTATCATTCCCCCATAGTTGTGAAATGATTGCGATCCGGTAATATTCCTGTGCTTAAGGGTAAAGTCACGAACTGCTTGATTCTCAGGCATTGAAAATGGGTATTTATCAGCTCCGCCCTGAATATAATTAGGTTCCCAATTAAAACCCCAGTCGCGATTTCCGTCATAGCCTCCTGGTCCGTCTTCATTTATAAGCCCGTCACCATCATTGTCTATTCCTTCCAATCCAAGTATCTCATAATCACTTTTTTCACCGGGAGAAACACGGATCATTTTACGTGGATCTTTAGTGTCAGTGATATAACCACCACCAGATTTCTTTCGTCTCATCAGACTTATATTCTTGTCACCATCAAGGTCATCATAACCATCTTCATCAGATACCCCGTCTCGATCATTGTCCCTTGGAACCAGTCCTGACCTGGGAGGAACCCCGACAAAGGCAAAATAATCTCTTGCATCCGGATTAATTGTTGGTGCAATATAAAATGTTTTATCAGCCAGTAACTGCTTTATAAACAGATTATCATTATACATTTCGCAAAGATACCATGCTGTATATAATGCCATTTCAGTTCCCTGTACCTCTACGGAATGAATATTACCATCAATCCAGAATCCTGGCTTAAAATCAGGATTTCCTGCTTTTTTATCGGAGATTGTAAGAACAATAATATCACGATCTTGATATGATTTTCCAATAGATTCCATTGTAACAAGATCGGGATAAGCTTTAGCCAGTTTTGTGCAAATATCCACCACACCGGAATGAGTATTATATCTGTTCCATGAAACCTGTACTTTCGGAAACGGTGGTGTTCCTGCCGCTTTAAAGAACATATCCTCATTTTGTGATAATAAGGGGAGGGTAATAAAGATGATGAAAAATGATATTAATATTGAATAGTATATTTTTTTCATGGTGAAATCGTTAAATGAATTTATTATTTCAGATCGACTGAAGTTGTGATTATTCCTGTATTTATCGCACCAGCTGTAAGTTTAACCACACCTTTCCCTGAAATGAGCCAGCTGAATTCCGATGACTGGTTTCCCTCAAGCCTTGATACTTTCTGTATTTTATGGCCACTAAGAATGCTCTGTCCTTTAACTGGTTCAAGGCTTAACCTCATTAACCTTGTCCACATATTCATTTCACCTATTTCGGCACAGGTTGCAAATATTCCTTTATTATGAACCTTAATCGTAAGTCTGAAAATATTCTCCCCTGAATTCTCAACCTTCAAATCCAGAAATTCAAGATCAGGATGCATTCCTGCTATTGTGGTTATGAACCTGTAGTTTTTGGTTATTAGTTCACCAAGCTTGTCAGCAGGAGGGTTGGTCATTACAAATGGTTTTATTCCTCCCAGTTCGACCATTTTATCAGGAAAATCAGGGTGTTCGAGTTTTGTCCAGGGTATAAATACATTATTTAATTTATTCTCCTCAGCATACTTCAGGAATGCGATCTCGGCATTCATATCCTTTTCAACCGGAAACCACCACGCCGGAGTGCTGAAGCTATAACGGCCATAATGGTAGTACGCCCATTCCATAAAGTTTCCAGGCGAATTTTTTGCTGCAGGTGCCCCTTTAACACCGGTAATATCATGGTATTTATCTGATACAAGTCTATTTATGGTCTCATCAGATTTTAAAATACTTGTAATCCTTCGTTCCTTTCCCCGGCTATTAGTCTGATCTTCTGAAGCCTTCATGGAGTGTCCAAGATTGTCCTGGGGTCCGAAAGCAATAGTAGTGAAGATATTGAAATGGTCAAAAAGAAAGTCAAGCAGTGCCTTGGTTTCCGGTTCCGAGACAGGATGGAGGCCCGATTGGGGGCCAAACTCTTCATAATTATATGTAAGATTCCTGTTAAAGTTTACTCCTCCGGGAGCATCCTCATTGATTTGGCCATCCTTATCATTGTCAATTCCCTCAGTATATATTCTGAATGCTCCTTTCTCTCCTTTTGAAAGATCTGCAATCGACATAACTCTTTTATCTTCATCATTTTCAATATATTTGCCTGTTGGATCTGCAATCCTGAGAACTGTTATAAGACCATCACCGTTGAGATCTTCAGGAGGGTCTTCGTCAAATGAAAAATCCTTATCATCATCTGCAGGTACCGTATTTTCTGACCTTTCATATTTCAAATCTGCAAAAAACTGATCCCCGGCATCTGGAGACATATCCGGGAAAATGTAAAAAGTGACTTTTTTCAGAAGTTCAGAAATAGCCGGTGTACCTGACTCATTAAGCAGTTTTACGGCGAATCCAAGGGCAAGTTCTCTGCCCAGCAGGTGACTTCCTTCAACACCTCCCAAAACAACAACTCCGGGTTTATTATCCTTTATTTCAGTACCAATTATCATTACCCAAATATTTTTTCCCCCTGATGTTTTTGCTAATGGTTTTACAGAACACAGAGTTGGAAACTCTTTGCCCAGGGATGTAATTTTCTTTGAAAAATATTGAGAATCATTATACTGTTCCTGGGCTGAACTACCGACTGTGAATAAGCACAATGTCAATGTTATAGCCAGGATTCTAAATAGTATTTTCATCATTATTGTATTTGTTATAAGTATATTAGGGTGAGGAGAATTGACGACTATTTTTCTGAACCTACCTGGTCATTGATAAAAGATGGGTCCCAGTTTGGATTCTTGATAAATTCTGTTGTTTTTATATTAAAATATCCTAGTAAATGTTTTGGAGAAAGAGTGTAAATAAGCTCATCGTTGTCACCCACATATGGTTCCTTAATTGTAAAAACGTCTTCAATCCCGATATCATATTTATTTGATATCTGGGAATAGATGTCATAAGTGCTTTTTGGGATTGCAATTATTATAGTATAGAGTCCATAATCTTTTCTTTGAAAAAGGAAATAAGTTATTTCAATAGGTTCGTTAGGATTCACACGATCAGTGGAATGAGGGAGCTGACTTTCAAAAACAAATCCTTCATTCATTATCTTCTCTGCTATGTAAAGCTCTTTAGTATTATGAAGGAAGAAATAACACTCCTTAAAATTTTTCAGAATATTTGCAAGTATATCACCCTTGTTCTTCATTAAGCGAAAAGAGTCTTTTGTAAAATGATATCAAAAATAGCTCATATTATTTTATTTCCAACACTTAAACCTTATGTTCTGTTATATGTTAAATTTGTATCCTAATTTGAATTGCTTCCTGATGAACAAATTTTACTCCTTTTTCGTCATTATTTTTATGTTGTTATCATGCACCAGTGCTGAAAAGAGATCGGCTGACAAAATAATTACTGTAAGTATCGGGCCCTTTAAATATTTTGTAGATGAAATCTCAGGAGGTGATTTTAAGGTTAACGTAATGGTGCCTCCCGGTGCAAATCCACATATTTATGAACCATTTCCTGACCAGATAAACAAACTCAGGAAATCAGTTGCCTACATCAGTAATGGTTATCTGGGATTTGAGATGACATGGCTTGACAGGTTTTATGAAACAAACAAAACAATGAAGAGATTATCTTTGGGCGAAAAGATTATTCCTCTGGCCACCCGCCATGAACATGAAGGTGAGCATGTTGAAGGAGCAGATCCTCATTATTGGGTCTCTCCGGAATGTGCAATGATCATGGCTTCGTCTGTCAGCGAATTTCTGAGTTCACTTAACCCGGAAGGGAAAATGAAATATTATGATAATTGCAGGTCTCTTATCCTAATAATTGAAAAGGTTGATTCACTTGCCCGGCAATCTTTTTCTGATGTCAGATGTAAAACTTTTATGATATTTCATCCAAATTTAGGGTACCTGGCAAGAGACTACGGACTGGAAGAGATATCAGTTGAGTACGAAGGAAAGGAACCTCCACCTTCAAGGATGAAGGAACTTATTGATAAGGCAAGAAAAGATGGATTAAGTACCATTTTTGTCCAGAGAGAATATGACACGAAAAATGCTAAAGCTATTGCAGATGAAATTAGTGCTTCGGTAGAGATCATTGATCCTTTGTCAGAAAACTGGCTGGAGTCAACTAATGAGATTATTACTGCTCTTCATAAGAGTCTGATCAAATGTTCAAAATAGAAAAGATATGAGCTTTCTTGTTGAGATGCATTCTGTATCAGCTTCATTTGGAACGAACGTCGTGCTTCAGGATATCAGTCTGCGGGTTTCCGAAAATGATTTTATTGGAGTTATAGGTCCAAACGGAGGAGGAAAAACAACACTGCTGAAATTGATTCTTGGTTTGATTAAACCTGCAAGTGGCAAGATACTTTTCAATACCGGACTTTTAAACAGTAACAGTATCGGATATCTTCCACAATTGTCAACAGGAGATATTAATTTTCCAGTGACAGCAATGGATGTTGTACTTTCGGGATTGATGATAAGTAAAAAATTCATATCCAGAATGTCAGACTCTGATAAAAGGAGAGCCTCAGAAGTTATTGATGAATTAGGTTTGACTGACCTGAAAAATTCACCATTGAATGAAATGTCAGGAGGGCAGCTCCAGAGAGTCTTTCTTGGCCGTGCGATTATTGGAAATCCCAAATTGTTATTATTGGACGAACCTGGTAATTTTGTAGATTCGACATTTGAAAATGATTTCTACGGTAAGCTTAATGAGCTTAACAGCCGCATGGCTATACTTATGGTTTCGCATGATATCGGGATGATATCCTCCTATGTTAAATCGTATGCCTGTGTCAATAAAAAGCTTCATTACCATTCCTCATCAGAGATTTCGAATGAACAACTACTGGCTTACGGTTGTCCCATTCAACTTATTACTCATGGGGATGTTCCTCATACAGTATTGAAAACGCATAATTGATGGAAGGAAATATTTTTCAATATGATTTTATAGTGAAGGGCTTGCTTGGAGCGCTATTTGCTAGTATTACTGCAGGATTGGCAGGAACCTATATTGTATCAAAAAGGATGGTATTTCTCAGTGGTGGAATAACACATGCCTCGTTCGGAGGAATTGGAATTGGTTATTTTATTGGAATAAATCCTGTTGTTGGGGCAGCATTTTTTGGTATCCTGTCAGCATTAGGGGTTGAATATTTATCTGTAAAGCAAAAGATAAGAGAAGATTCCGCGATAGGTATTTTATGGGCATTCGGTATGGCAATAGGAATTATATTCATTTATCTCACCCCTGGTTATACTCCTAATCTGATGAGTTATCTCTTCGGAAGTATCCTGACTGTAACAAATGCTGATATTATTGCCCTTGCTATTATGTCGGTAGTTCTGATAATCTATTTCGGAATGTTTTACAGAACTATCCTGTATATATCGTTTGATGAGCTTTTTGCAAGAACATATTCATCATATGTCGACATATTTAAATACTTCACAACTTCACTGATTGCTCTTACAATTGTTCTCAATATAAGGATGGCAGGGGTAGTTCTTGTAATTTCACTGCTCACAATACCTCCAAATATTGCTATGCTGTTTACAAAAACATATTTTAAGATTGTATTATGGTCAGTACTTGCCGGATTTACAGGTACTGCAGGCGGTTATGCAATTTCTTTTTATTTCGGTATTCCGGCAGGTGCAACTATTATTTTTACTTTAGTCATTATCTGGATTATTGTTAAAAGCTTTATTTACCTGATAAATTTTTTTTATAGGAGAGATACAGTTAAAATACTATATTAAATTAATCACAAATACAATGGATTACGATCTTATTATTATTGGAAGTGGACCCGGAGGTTATGTAGCAGCGATACGGGCATCGCAATTAAAAATGAAAGTGGCTGTAATTGAAAAAGCTGAACTTGGAGGAATATGTTTAAACTGGGGATGCATTCCAACAAAATCACTGCTTAAGAGTGCCCAGATTTTTGAATATCTGAAACATGCTTCTGAATACGGTATTAAAGTCAATGGAGAGGTAGCTCCTGATTTTGGTGCAATAATAGCACGAAGCAGGAGTGTTGCAGATGGAATGAGTAAAGGGATTCAATTCCTGTTTAAAAAGAACAACATAACCCATATTAAAGGTATAGGGCGTCTTGCCGGTCAAAACATGGTTGAAGTGGAAGATGCAGGTGGAACAAAAAAAACATGGTCTGCAAAAAACATAATAATTGCAACAGGAGCCCGGTCTAAAGAACTTCCAAATCTTAAACAGGACGGGAAAAAGATTATTGGTTACAGGGAAGCTATGACCCTTGGAAAACAACCGGCCTCTATGGTAGTTGTCGGATCAGGTGCAATAGGAAGTGAGTTCGCCAATTTTTACCAGTCAATTGGAACACAGGTTACTCTGGTGGAATTTCTGCCGAGGGTAGTACCTAATGAGGATGAAGAGGTTTCAAAACAACTTGAACGCTCTTTTAAAAAGCTTAAGATGAAAGTAATGACCGACTCTTCTGTTGAAGCGGTTACAATATCAGATGATAAATGTATAGTGACGATAAAATCACCCGTTGGAACAGAAACTGTTGAAGCAGATATTGTACTTTCTGCCGTTGGGGTTTCCACAAATATAGATGGTATAGGTCTTGAGAAATTAAGTGTTAAAACGGAGAAAGGAAAAGTTGTTGTAGATGATTTCTACAAAACATCAGTTCAGGGAATCTTTGCCATCGGGGATATTGTTCATGGTCCGGCACTGGCCCATGTTGCTTCTGCTGAAGGAATTATTTGCGTTGAAAAGATTGCAGGATTGGAGGTTGAACCACTTGACTATAATAATATTCCTGCATGTACCTATACTACTCCCGAGATTGCATCATGCGGATTTACAGAAGCTGCTGCAAAGACTGCAGGTTATGAAGTAAAAGTAGGAAAATTCCCTTTCACAGCCTCAGGAAAAGCAAGCGCAGCAGGTTCAAAAGATGGATTTGTTAAGTTGATTTTTGATGCAAGTTATGGTGAGCTGCTCGGTGCACATATGATAGGTGCAAATGTTACGGAAATGATCGCTGAAATTGTTGTGGCACGAAAACTTGAGACTACTGCACATGAAATAATAAAAGCCGTTCATCCTCATCCCACAATGTCAGAAGCAATAATGGAAGCTGCTGCTGCAGCCTACGGTGAGGTAATTCATCTGTAAAAAGAATGAGGGTAGCTGGTTCCGGGTCACCTGCTACAGGTTACCTTATACTGGTTAACCCGAGCGCTCTCTTAGGCTTTTCGTCACATAAGTTTTCGAATGTTATTATTAACAGAATTAAGCTTTTTTTGACGGGAAGCAACCTTTTTATTAATAATTACATCAATCTTTTTACAAGGTTAATGATATATAAGACAATTATTTTATATTTTTATATTCTCAAACAAGTCGAAAACCTTGACAGAGATAAAAAATATACTAAAAGGTTGTCTGGAAGGTAACAGAAGAGATCAGGAACTCTTGTACAGAAGATATGCAGCAAAACTATACGCTGTGTGTTTGCAGTATTCAGGGAATGATGAGGAAGCTAGGGATATTTTGCAGGAAGGATTTATTAAGATTTTTGAAAATCTTGCTCATTATAAACATGAAGGTTCTTTTGAAGGCTGGATGCGACGGATAATGGTAAACACTGCTCTGGAAAAGTATCGAAGCAAACACAATCTATACAGGGTTGATGATATTGATACACTTAAGGAGCTTGATGCTGAACCTTATAATATGGATTATTCAGGTCTCGAAGTCAGCGATCTGCTTGATATTATAAGGGAATTACCTCCGAAATACAAAATGGTGTTTAACCTTTATGCAATCGAAGGATATTCACACAAAGAGATTAGCAGAATGGTTAATATCTCAGAAGGAACATCGAAATCAAATCTCTCACGGGCCAGGGTTATCCTTCAGAGAAGAATCGGTTCATATACAGGTATTAAGAAGAGAATATTAAATGGATGAAAGAGGGGCAAATATAGATATTGTTTTCAGGAATGGATTTAAGGATTATGAAGTGCTTCCTCCTCCGGAAGTATGGGATAATATTCAACCTGTAATCGGGAAAAGAAGAAGTCGTTTCATCTTTCTTCGAAGCGCTGCAATGATTATCCTTTTGTTATCGGTTAGTTTTCTTATTTACAGATGGAATAGTGAAGCACCCTCCGGGATCGGAATTCAGCCTCTGACATATAATATGGAGTCGATCCCTGTTGTTGAGAATCCTCCGGCCCTATCAGAAGTTACACCGGTAAATGCTACCAGCGGATCTATCTCTCCAGTAAATACATTTGGTAAGGTAGTTTCGGTAAAAAATAAAGAACTCATCAGTGAAATTGTGAGTGTAGAGATTAATACTTTATCATCTGAAACCAATAATATTACGATAAGTAATATTGCTGATTTTCCCGGATTGCAAAAAGTGTCTTTGACAGGTGCATCTTCTGGAACTTTAAGTCCGGATTATGTTTCCAACAATTTACTCTCCAACGAAATACCTCAGGTAAAGGAAAAACAAAGATGGTCAATAGCAGCCCTGGCATCACCTACTTATTATTCACAATTCAGTTCTGGCAATGATGCTGTTGTAAAGCAGATGATAGCCTCAGAACAACCAATGATTTCTTATGCAGGAGGTGTTGCTCTTTCTTATAAAGTCAACAGGAGAATAAGTGTTCAGTCCGGGATTTATTATTCATCCTTTGGTCAGGAGATTTCCGGGATATCTTCATATAGCGGATTTCGCGATTTGCAATTTTCAAAGGGAGACAATCGTAATTTTGAGGTACTTACGACCAGTGGAACGATTTATACAAATAATGCAGATATTTTTCTTATTGACGCAACAGGAAACCGGGTACAAACACAATTTACAAGCGATATTCTGGATCCGGTTAAAGCCAGTCTTCCATCAATTAACAATTCTCTGAAGCAAAATTTCAGCTATCTTGAATTGCCAGTTGTCCTGAAATATAAAGTAATTGACCGGTCTCTTGACATCAATGTTATTGGAGGAGTATCCTATAATTTTCTTCTGAGCAATTCGGTATATGCAATTAATGATGGCAGCAAGTACCCCGTTGGTAAGACCGATGAACTTAATATGATGACATTCAGTAGTTCCATCGGGATGGGTATGGAATATAATTTCTCAAGGAAAGTGTCAATGAATCTTGAACCAACTTTCAGGTATTATCTTAATCCATTTAATGATATGCCAGGTTCTTCAATACATCCATATTCATTTGGCATATTTTCTGGATTTTCATACAAATTCTGAAACACTCATTCAACACTAATTTTTTGTAATATTTGGCTTCAGGGAGCAATATCAGGAACCAGGCGCCAGTTATTTCACCCCATCCCCTGGATCCATCACTCAAAACCTTGTTTTGTGATGGTATTTTATTCATATCATAGTCTTAATCTTACTTGTGAGGTGTAAAAATATTACCTTTGCATTTTATTTTTAAATCCATGTGTAACTATGTTAAATCCCAGAATTAAAAGTGTGCTGCTTTTTACAATAATTTTAATAACAGCAATTATTATAATTTATATAGCACCAGGGTTCAAAGAAATTGGCAGAGGAACAGTACCCGGGGAGTCTGATTGGGATTCACTTTATACTGTACAGCCATTTAAATTGCCTGATAATGTGATATTTGCTAATGAGAGGATGCCTTTGGAAAATTTTGATACACGGGAAAGTCTTGAACGGGAGATTCTTATAAGTGCATACAGACACTCTTCAACTATTCTTATCATTAAAAGGGCAAACAGATATCTTCCGATAATAGAGAAGATATTGAAAAATAATAATATACCTGATGATTTTAAATATCTTGTAGCTGCAGAAAGTGAATATAGCAACATGGTTTCACCCGTAGGAGCAACAGGTTTTTGGCAGATAATGCAGGAGACAGGCAGAGAAGAAGGAATGGAGATCAATACAGTTGTGGACGAAAGGTATAGCCTTGAAAGATCAACTCAGTTTGCATGCGAGTATTTTAAAAAATCTTATGAGAAATTCGGAAACTGGACCCTTGCAGCCGCTTCATATAATGGAGGCAGAGCCGCTATTAGCGAACAGGTTGCCTTACAACGCCAAAATAACTACTATAACCTTCTGCTAAGTGAAGAGACTGCAAGATATATTTTCAGGGCAGTAGCTTATAAATTAGTTATAACAGATCCCGGGAGGTATGGCTTAAATATTGACAAAGAGGATCTCTATCCGGAATTGGAATATTATGAAGTTAAAGTTGATAGCGCAATTACTGACTTTTCTGAGTTTGCTGAACGGTTTGGTACAAATTATAAGTTATTAAAGTTTCTGAATCCATGGTTAAGGAAGCCATATCTGACTCCCAAACCCAACAAGAGATACACAATTAAGATTCCTTCAGAGGGGATGAGAAATTATGAAAAGACAGAACTGTAGTCTGATATTTGTCATGAAGATTAGAGATGAATGATGAGATAAGAGTATTTGGTGCCAGGGTTCATAATTTACAGAATATAGATGTTAACATTCCGCGGAATAAGCTTGTCGTAATTACAGGCTTAAGTGGCAGTGGTAAGTCATCTCTTGCTTTTGATACAATTTATGCCGAGGGTCAGAGAAGATATATGGAGACTCTTTCAGCATATGCACGTCAGTTTCTGGGCGGTATGGAACGCCCTGACGTTGATAAAATCAGTGGATTGAGCCCGGTCATTTCAATTGAACAGAAAACAACTAATAAGAATCCCCGTTCCACAGTAGGTACAATTACAGAGATTTATGATTTTTTAAGGCTTCTTTATGCCAGAGCATCCGAAGCGTATTCATACATTTCAGGTGAAAAAATGGTTAAGTATACAGATGATCAGATACTTGATTTAGTCAAAAGTCGTTTTGCCGGTAAAAAAGTCTACTTCCTAGCCCCTGTAGTTAAAGGACGAAAAGGTCATTATAAGGAACTGTTTGAACAACTCAGGAGAAAGGGATTTCTAAATGTCAGGATCAACGGAGAGATTAAAGAATTGACACAAGGTCTGAAACTAGACAGGTATAAAACACATTATATTGAAATTGTGATTGACAAGTTCAGGGTAGGGGATATAACTGATAAAAGACTTAATGATTCTGTTCTTATGTCGCTTGACCAGGGTGATGGTGTGATGATGGTTCTGGAAAGTGATAGCGGGGAACCAAGATATTTCAGCCGCCACCTGATGTGTCCGGTTACAGGATTGTCTTATAATGAACCGGCTCCGCATACATTCTCATTCAACTCGCCGCAAGGCGCCTGCTCTAGTTGCAATGGACTGGGAGAAATTTCCAGTATAGATGAGAAAAAATTGATACCCGACAGGGACCTGAGTATAAGAAAAGGAGGAATAGAACCACTGGGTAAATACAGGAATGTATGGATATTCTGGCAGATTGAAGCGATTGCTGAGAAAAATGGTTTTACGCTTGATACACCTATTAAGGAAATTCCTGAAGAGGCCTTGAATAAGGTTTTATACGGATCCGATGAAGTACTTAAATTATCCAATACTCCGTTGGGAATGACTTCAAACTACTTTCTGACTTTTGAGGGAGTTGTCAATTTCGTAGGTAATATTGAAGTTATTAACGGAAAGAAAACCGGTACCCGTATAAACGACCAATATGTTCAGTATAATACCTGCCCCGAATGCAATGGAACCCGTCTCAGGAAAGAATCACTATTTTTCAGAATTGCTGATAAAAATATAGGAGATCTTTCATCAATGGATATAAGGGAGTTGTCACTGTTCCTGGAAAATATTGAAGAGAAAATGAGTGGAAAGCAGAAAATTATTGGTTCCGAAATCCTGAAGGAGATTAGGTCCAGGCTAGGTTTTCTTCTCGAAGTGGGACTTGAGTACCTCTCATTAAACAGGGGAGCAAGAACGCTTTCAGGTGGTGAAAGTCAGCGAATTAGGCTGGCTACACAGATTGGATCACGCTTAGTAAACGTCCTCTATATTCTTGATGAACCAAGTATTGGCCTTCATCAGAAGGATAACAGAAGACTTATTTCAGCCCTTAAGGAACTAAGGGACTCAGGTAACTCCGTTATTGTTGTTGAACATGACAAGGAGATGATATTATCTGCAGATTATGTTATCGATATGGGTCCGGGGGCAGGTCGTCACGGTGGCCTGATTGTTGCACATGGCAATCCGGATGAAATTAAAAAGTGCGAAACACTTACTGCAGGTTACCTGAATAATAAAAACAAGTTTATTATCCCGCAAATAAGGAGAAAGGGTAATGGTAGATTTGTCAGGTTAGAAGGAGCCACAGGTCATAATCTGAATGACGTTGATGTAGAATTCCCACTAGGCACTCTAATTTGTGTTACAGGAGTCTCCGGAAGCGGTAAATCATCACTAATTAACCAGACATTACATCCAGCTCTGGCTAAAAAGTATCATAACTCAGGCAAATCTCCTTTACCTTACAGGGAGATTACCGGACTTGAATATCTTGACAAGGTGATAGAAGTAAACCAGTCACCAATTGGTAAGACACCACGCTCAAACCCGGCAACTTATACTGGTGTTTTTACTGATATAAGAAAACTGTTTGAGCAGACAACAGAAGCAAAGATCCGGGGTTTTGGTGCCGGAAGGTTCTCATTTAATGTTAAGGGTGGACGTTGTGAAGGATGTGAAGGAGCAGGCATGAAAACTATTGAGATGAATTTTTTACCTGATGTTTATGTTCATTGTACCGAATGTAATGGTAAAAGGTATAATCGTGAAACACTTGAAGTTAAATACAAAGGTCAATCGATAAGTGATGTTTTGGAGATGACAGTGAATATGGCGGTTGAGTATTTTGAAAATATCCCTTCAATATATCATAAAATAAAGACATTACAGGATGTAGGACTGGGATATATCAAGCTGGGTCAGCAATCAACAACCCTCTCAGGCGGAGAAGCCCAGCGTGTTAAGCTTGCTACTGAACTTGCTCGGCGTGATACCGGAAAAACACTTTATATACTGGATGAGCCTACAACCGGTTTACATTTTGAGGATGTAAGGGTTTTAATGGGTGTCCTAGGCAAACTTGTTGACAGAGGAAATACAATTATTGTGATTGAGCATAACATGGATGTCATTAAATTGGCTGACTATGTTATTGACCTCGGAAAAGACGGTGGCAGGGAAGGAGGCGATCTGGTTTTTTCAGGTACACCTGAAGAACTTGTGGAATGCAGTGAAAGCTACACCGGAAATTTTTTAAAAGCTGAACTTAATTTATAAATTAATTATATTTGAGAGTATTATTTATTATCAAAATCCAAAATGGAGAAACCGGCTGACCTTATTAAAGATGCATTTGAGCAAAAGACCTGGCATGAGATTCATACTACGGATTCATGGAGAGTTTTTAAAATTCTTTCGGAATTAGTGGAAGGTTTCGAAAAACTTTCACGAATTGGTCCATGTGTTTCGATTTTTGGATCAGCACGAACACATTATAATAATAAGTATTATAAACTGGCTGAGGATATTGCCTTCAAACTGACACAGAATGGTTACGGAGTCATAACAGGAGGCGGTCCCGGGATAATGGAGGCAGCAAATAAGGGAGCAACACGAGGGAAGGGGAAATCAGTGGGGATAAATATTGACCTTCCATTTGAACAACGGCCAAACCCATTTATCGACCCCGATAAACTTATTACATTCGACCATTTTTTTGTGAGAAAGCTTATGTTCATGAAATATGCCCAGGGTTTCATTGTTCTTCCAGGGGGGTTCGGAACCTTTGATGAGCTCTTTGAGGCAATAACTCTGATACAGACACGCAAAATAGGAAAGTTTCCCATTATTCTTGTTGGGAAAAACTATTGGGGCGGACTTATTAGCTGGATAAAAGAGGTAATGCTCGAGGAGGAGCACAATATCACACAAGCCGATCTGGATTATTTCATCCACGTAGATACAGCTGACGAAGCAGTGGAACATATTGTAAAATTCTACTCAAGATATCTTCTCAGCCCCAACTTCTAACTACACTTTTCTAAGTCTGTCCATTTCTCTGGTGGCGTCTTTGCGTTTGAGAGTTTCTCTTTTATCGTATTCTTTCTTACCCTTCGAAATTGCTATCTCTGCCTTTGCCAGTCCCCTGTCGTTTATAAAGACTTTTATTACAACAATGGTGAGGCCAGATTCTTTTACTTTCCTTTCAATCTTGTTTAGTTCCCTAGAAGTAAGAAGGAGCTTTCTCAACCTCAGTGGATCATGATTATTAAGATTACCCCACCAGTATTCGGCAATATGCATTCCTTTAATAAATAATTCGCCACCCTGGAATAGACAATAGGAATCTACTAGAGTAGCTTTCCCCAACCTTATTGATTTTATTTCAGTACCGGTAAGTTTAATACCTGCAATGAATTTCTCAAGGAACTCATAATCGTGAGAAGCTTTTTTATTCTTTATTACAATATTTCCGGAGCCTCTTTTCATAAAATGTTTCAGGCGAAAAATGCAAAATATAATTTATCTGAAATCATTGTCAATAAGATATTTGCAGCAATAAATACACCTGTAAAAGTAATAAAAGTTGCAATAAGCAAAGGCATTTTTTTGTATTCTGGAGGATTTAGCATTTTCTCCGATCCGGTCCAGAATATATAAAGTCCATAGAGTGATAGGATGTTTATAAAGATAAAGGACTCAAATATCAGACTGAGTATCTGACAAATAAAAAATGGAGTTAGTGAATATGTAATTATTTTAAATGATAGAGTAAAATCCCTGCCAAGATCAAGAGCATAGGTTATCTCTTTAAATATATAAGCTGTTGCATAGATGACCAGATAAAACAAAAGGAAATATTTGATTCCGGTAAAAAGGGAAAAGGCTATTTTTAATTCTGAATTTGCAAATAACAGTGATCCGATCAATGCAGCTAAAGCAATAAGAATAATAATTGGGAAAAAGTAACTATCCCGGGCATCCTTAATAGAACTCTTCTCTGAATAAATATCCTCCCAGGCTTTAACAGGATTAATTAATAAATATTTTAGCCTTTGAAGCAAGAACCTGTAATTCATAAAAATTAAAATTAATAGACTGGCAAAATTAGCTAATTTTATGGTAAATTGCTTTTCCTCTTCAAATCAGTTATTGAATAGTCGTTGAAATGATCCCGAAATTAGATTTATTGGTTATTACCGGACCTACTGCATCAGGAAAGACATCCTTAGCAGTTGCAATGGCAGTACTCCTAAAGGGTGAAGTCATAAGTGCAGATTCACGTCAGGTTTATCGTGGAATGAATATAGGTACAGGAAAGGATTATCTGGATTATTATGTTGATGGGAAATCAGTTACGTGTCATCTTATCGATATAGCTGATGCAGGATATAAATATAATGTCTTCGAATATCAGCGCGACTTCAGGAAGGTTTATGATGATCTGAAGAGAAAAAGTGTTTTTCCGGTTGTTTGCGGTGGTTCAGGATTGTATATTGATTGCATTATTTCAGGATACAAGATGGTTGAAGTTCCTCCCGACAGTGGTTTAAGGATTGAACTTGAAAAGAAATCCTTGGAAGAGCTTACATTGATTCTTTCTACTTATAAAAACCTTCATAACATAACCGATATTGATACCAAAAAACGCGTAATCAGGGCAATTGAAATTGAGCATTTTAATAAAACCAGTGTTAAAAGGCATTCAGGATTCCCGGTAATTAATTCTCTGGTTGTGGGGGTTAAGTTTGACAGGGAGACCAGGCGGAAAAAAATCACACTTCGGTTAAAACAGAGATTGGATGAAGGTCTGATAGAAGAAGTAAAACAATTATTGGAAAGCGGTATCAGTAAGGAGACCCTTATCTATTATGGTCTTGAATATAAGTTTATTACTCAATTTCTCTCAGGTCAACTCTCATATGGTAAAATGTATACTGATCTTGAGACTGCTATTCATCAGTATGCAAAAAGGCAGATGACCTGGTTCCGGGGTATGGAAAGGCGAGGAATTAAAATCCATTGGTTGGATGGAGAAATGGCTTTGAAGGAGAAGGCAGATAAGATCATGGAGCTGATGCTATCCGGGAAATAAAGTCTGTCAGGCAAGTATTTTAGTCGATGTCCTGAATTATGGTGTTAGGTACTTTTTATTTTAAGTAAGTATCCAGCCATTCAAAGTATTCTCTCTGCCAGATAACTGCATTCTGGGGTTTTAGGACAAAATGTGTTTCATCTTCAAAAAACAATAGTCTGCTGGGGACTCCGTGCAGTTGCGCGGCCTGAAATGCTTCCATACTTTGAGTATAAGGTATTCTGAAGTCGTTGGCACCTGTTATAATAAGGATAGGAGTATCCCAGTTATCAACCATCAAATGAGGTGAATATTTATAGCTTTTTGGAGTATTCCAATATGGTCCTTCAATATCTTTATCGGGAAACCACAGTTCCTCTGTTGTTCCATACCAGCTCGTGAAATTGAACATTCCACAATGTGAAATGAATGCTTTAAACCTTCCTCCATGCATACCTGCAAGATAAAAGACAGAATAACCTCCATAGCTTGCTCCTACAGCTCCTATTTTATCTAAATCAACAAAAGGTTCTTTCGCCATGGCATCAGTTGCATCCAGATAATCCTGTATGTTTAATCCCCCATAGTTTCCTGAGATCTGTTCTTTCCATTCCTGACCAAAACCTGAATTGCCGCGACGGTTTGGCGCAATCACAATATATCCTTTTGCAGCCATCATCTGATAATTCCAGCGATATGACCATGACTGTCCAAGAGGGCCCTGGGGGCCACCCTTGCAAAAAAGAAGTGCTGGATATTTTTTTGTTGTGTTAAAATCCGGAGGATATATTATCCACATCTGAAGATCTTTTTTATCTTTTGTTTTGATGAATCTCTCCTCAACCTTCCCCATTTTAATATGTTCGTAGATATGTTTATTTATAAAACTTACCTGCCTTATTTCTCCTGTTTTAATATCTACTGATGAGAGCTCCTGTGCCATTGACATTGACATTATACCTGATACAAGCTTACCTGATTTAAGACAAATTGGCCCCATATCATGAACTCCATCAGTTAGCTGACTGATTCCACTTCCATTTAAGTCAGTATTAAATACCTGGGTTGTTCCAAGGTGAGCACATGTAAAGAAAATAACATGGTTGTCAGACCAGTTAACATTTTCTATGTCGAAATCCCATCCTTTTGATAACCATGTGCGGCTTCTTTTTTTAATATCGTACACGAATAATCTGTCAAGATCTGCTTCATAGCCATCCCTTTCCATACTCTGGTAAGCAATCTTTGATCCGTCAGGAGAAAATACAGGATATCTGTCATACCCTATGTTACCCTCTGAAATGTTTACCTCCTTTCCACTCTTCAATTCAAACAGGTAGATATCAGAATTTGTACTTCGTGCATCCTCTTTTCCTCTCAGTCGTTTGGATGTATATGCAATGAATTGTCCATCAGGGCTCCATGTAATCTCACCCTCATCAAAATAGGGAGCTGTAGGGGATTCGAATTTTTGTCCTTTCATAATATCTGTCTCCCCCGATACAGATACTCCATTAAAAGCAGCTAAAAATATATGACTGTATGAATAGTCGCTCCAATAGTTCCAGTGCCTGTACATCAGATCATCAATTATTCTGACCTTTGCATTTGGAAAGTTATGTTTCTCATTGGCTGTCTGGTCAATTTTTACTCTCCTGGTAAAATATATCTTATTGTTTTCAGGTGAAATGCTGTAAGCTTCAAAATTGTCTAACCCGGTAACTGCTTTTTGGTCTGAACCGTCTTCATTCATGGTGTAAAGAGTCCCATTATTGACAAAAGCTATTGATTTTCCCTTATTGAACCATTGTGGTGATGTTCCTCCCTCAAAGGTAAGCTGTACAGGATCCCCACCGGAAGAAGAGACTTTAAACAAATTAGTTTTTCTGACCTCTGTTATGAGATCAATATTAGTAATTGTATAAAGGATTGATGACCCATCGGGGGAGAGTGTAAATGAGCCAAGTCTTCCGAATTTCCACATGATTTCCGGGGTCATAACTCCCACTCTTTTTTCTTCTTCAGTAAGCTTATTATCAATTAGAGCAACAGTTAAAGGTTTATCAATTTCTTTTTGTTTGCACGAAAAGGATAAAAAAATAACTAAAAGAATTGTCTTTGACAGGTCTCTTTGCATATCATGTGGTTTTAATATTTGAGTCTCCAGTTATTTTTTAAGAGCTTCAGATACTTTGGTCTTCAGTTCATCGTATAATTCAGGATTATCTTTCAGTATCTGCTTCACTGCATCGCGACCCTGTCCGAGCTTGGTATCACCGTAACTGAACCATGATCCACTTTTTTTAATTATGTCAAAATCTACTCCCAGATCAACTATTTCCCCAAGCTGTGAAATACCTTCACCGTATAGAATATCGAAATCAGCTTTTCTGAATGGTGGCGCCAGTTTATTTTTTACAATTTTTACCCGCGTTCTGCTCCCAATAATCTCCTCCCCTTCCTTGAGCTGACTTGTTCTGCGTATATCAAGTCTTACGGAAGCATAAAATTTAAGAGCATTTCCTCCTGTTGTGGTTTCAGGATTCCCGAACATTACGCCTATTTTATCCCTTAACTGGTTAATAAAAACGCATGAAGTGTTTGTTTTATTGATATTTGCTGTAAGCTTTCTGAGGGCCTGAGACATGAGCCTTGCCTGAAGGCCCATTTTAGAATCACCCATCTCACCTTCAATTTCGGCTTTTGGAGTAAGTGCTGCAACAGAGTCAATAACAATAATATCCAGGGCTCCTGAACGAATCAGATTGTCTGTAATCTCAAGTGCCTGTTCTCCATTATCAGGTTGTGAGATTAAAAGATTCTCAACGTCAACGCCAAGTTTTTCAGCATAATTACGGTCGAATGTATGTTCAGCATCAATTATTGCTGCAATACCTCCGTTCTTTTGTGCCTCGGCAATGGCATGGATCGCGAGAGTCGTTTTTCCGGAAGCCTCCGGACCATATATTTCAATAACCCTTCCCCGTGGCAGTCCTCCGATGCCCAGGGCCGCATCAAGTCCTATAGAACCGGTCGGAATGATTTGGATATCATCAATGGCATGATCCCCCAGTTTCATTATTGTTCCTTTGCCAAAATCCTTCTCAATCTTGCCGAGTGTTACCTCTAGAGCTTTAAGTTTATCCTTGTTTATTTCTTTTCTATCCTTACTCATATTATTGATTTTATTTATGATACATTTTTAATATTTGAGATGCATGGTCTTTTGTTTCAACTTTATTTATGACATGTTCTATAACACCTTCTTCATCAATGATAAATGTTGTACGGATAATTCCGAAATAACTCTTTCCGTATAACTTTTTTTCTCCCCATACACCATATAAATTCAGAATTGTTTTAGAGGTGTCTGCTATAAGTGAAAAAGGAAGTGAATACTTTTCTGTAAAACTTTTATGTGATTTTTCGCTGTCCATACTAACTCCAATGACTATAAAACCTTTTTTTAATAATGCATCATTGTTGTCGCGCAGACTACAGGCTTCAGCAGTACAACCAGGTGTATTATCCTTTGGATAAAAATAGAGGATAACTTTTTTTCCTGAAAGGTCACAAAGTTTTATTACTTTGCCATTTTGATCAATACCCTCAAAGATGGGAGCTTTCATACCTGCTTTTAATCCGATCATGGTTTTATGTATTTTTGAAATCAGGCGTAAATTTACGAAGTTAGAATTGTTTTCTGAAAAAAAATGACTATTTGTTATCAACAAATGATCATTAAATGCTAATTTTGTACAAGTTTATAATAATTTGAATATAAGTCAATTGTGAAGATAAATTTAATAATGGATTTTAAGAAAGGAGAACTCTTCTCCTTATTATTTATATTGGTAATAACTACTATCCCTTCTGGAGATTTATTCTCCCAGGCTACTGAGAAAAAACCCTCCCGGCAATCTTCTATTGAAACTTTTTCGAAGGGGATGTATGAAACTGCCTATAGCCAGTTCAGTGAACTTTTGGTTTTCTACCCAAAAGATCCATTATATAAATACTACTCAGGTGTTTGTCTTGTTAAGCTTAGCAAGGATCCAGAAAAAGCTGCAGTATTTTTACAGCAATCGCTGCAGGGAGCTGCTGCTGTGCGCAGCATCCCTTCCGATGCTCTCTTTTATCTTGGAAGGGCACAGCAAATGTCAGGCAGATTCAGTGATGCAATAACTTCCTATAAAAGATTTGAGGAACTCTCAGGGAAAAAAGTAGCAAAGGATCAAGGAGTACCAGAATATATTCTCGAATGCAATAGGAATGAAGGGAAAATACAAAAAACAGAACAAGGGGTATTAAATAATGTTAAACAAAATACCTCTTTAACCAATGATAAAGAAGAGAATGGGACCGGAGGCAAGATGTCTCAGCCACCGGTTAATTTAATATCTGCAAAAAAGTCATCACTTCCACCTGATTATGAAAAACTTCTGGATGATGCTTTTGATTTTCAGGTTAAGGCTGATTCGATCAGTGCAATTGCAGATAAATACAAAAGCACCATTGATTCTCTGCCTCTGAATCAAAAAGCTATAACGAGAATCAGGATCCGTGAGGCTGAATTATTGTCAGATTCCTTTCAGAAGGCAGCCGACGCAAAGTACTCTGCATCTGAATCTCTGAAAAGTGATAAGTATATTAAGTCCGGTGCTCATGATCCTGAAAGAGATAACCTGGAAGAGCCCGTAATTGAAAAAAACAGTGGTGCAAAAGTAATAGTGATAAAAGAATCAGGAATAACCAAGGATTCAGTCATTATGACAAAAGAGAAGCTGCACCTTAATGCAAATATTCAAAACCCTGGGCAAAAGTCCGATCAGGATTCAGTAAAAAAGGCAGTCTCAGGTGTTAAGATAAGATATGAAACAAAAAAGGATGTTGAAATATTTTCTGTCTTTGAGGTGGTTCAAGGTAAGGCTAATAATGTAAACAACATAATAAAAATCGATCCTGAAGTTCCTCAGGGATTGATTTATCGTATACAGGTTGCTGTTTTTCGTAATCCTGTTGCTGCTTCTTATTTTAAAGGTATTACGCCTGTTATTGGACTCAGGCCTAACGGAAACAGTCTGACTAATTATTATGCAGGAATGTTCAGGAGGTCATCAGATGCTTCTAAAGCTCTTATTGCTGTTAAATCTAAAGGTTTTAAGGATGCATTTGTAGTTGCATTTTCAGGAGCTAAAGTTATCTCAGCAGAAAGAGCTGCTGTTCTGGAAAAGGAGTGGGGCAGGAAACCTCTTTTAACAATTATGGAGGCTGCGCCTGAAGTTGTCAGAGATACTATGCCTCCGGCTCTTGCTTTCAGGGTTGAGGTGATGAGGACAATAAAGGCAGTCAAAGATGATATTGCAGACGGAATTAAGAAGATGGCTGGCAATCGTGGGATGGATATTCAAATTGCTGAAGATGGTAAGTTTATTTATTTGATCGGGAAATTTATTACTTTTGAGAGCGCTGCTGAGTATTCCGATCTGATAATTCGGAACGGTTATAAAGATGCAAAAGTCGTTGCATGGCTGGGCAAAAGAGAGATTCCTGTTGAGACTGCAAGAAAATTATTTGAGCAATTAGAATGAAAGAGAGAACATTGCATCGGGACGACAAGCTGAAACAAAGCAAAGAAACCAGTTCACTGGTTCTTTTAAATGATAATATTAATACATTCGATCATGTAATCAAATCATTGGTTGAGATTTGTGGTCACGATGCCGTACAGGCTGAACAATGCGCATTGATAGTACATCTTAAAGGTAGTTGCGAAGTCAAAACCGGCTTAAAAGAAGTACTTTATGCTATGAGCAGATCGCTTAATGCTAAAGGATTAAATTCTAAGGTAGAAAGTTTTCAGAGATCTTAAAATCACTATTTCA
Source organism: uncultured Rikenellaceae bacterium (assembly GCA_964639725.1). GTDB lineage: Bacteria > Bacteroidota > Bacteroidia > Bacteroidales > VadinHA17 > LD21. Next base: position 32,108 of record CAZXFB010000018.1, on the reverse strand, counting down.
GGTATTATTTAACTTTATAAACTTCAGGACTGTAGTAGTTCTTTGGGTGTAGGGTTTTGTGATCAATTATAGAGAATGGTGATGTTCAGAAATTAAAATTATATTCAGGGCATTGGTTTTTATAAAGCAGGCAATTTTTTTCTGTTGCAATCTTTAATATTTCCTTGTAATTTAGACTTTCGATAAGCAAATTATTTCTTCCAAAACTATAAACCAATGGAAAAAAGTCAGCGACGTGAATTTCTTAAAAAAAGTATTCTGGGATTGTCAGGTGCAGCTTTAATTCCAGGTTCAATTAATGGTTCCGTATTATGTACTCAAGGTCAGCAAAGTATTCCTGGGCTGCCATCCAGGGTACTTGGAAGAACCGGGATAAGAACACCGTTAATAAGTCTTGGGACAGGTTCAGTTAACAATCCTGGCCTTGTGCGATCTGCTTATTTTGGAGGAATCAAACTTTTTTTCTCTGCTACATATTATGGCGAAGGCAGTAATGAAAAAATGGTCGGCGATGGATTGAAAGGTTTACCAAGAGATTCATATATTATAGGTACAGCAATTCCACTTGAAGGATATGATACCCGTAAAGGTGTTCTTACATCTCCTATGGATATTAATGCCTATATAAAAAAAGCTGAATCAAGCCTCACAAGATTCGGTTTGGATTACGTTGATTTTATTCTGTTTCCTTATGCAGGAAAAAAAGAGATGATTCAGAATGAATCACTGATCAAAGCTTTACAGAAGCTTAAGCAGCAGGGCAAGACGCGTTTTCTAGGTATTGCAACACATGGGTATTGTGAGGAGGCACTACGGGCTGCTGCTGATGCTAAGGTATATGATATTGCAATGACATCTTATAACTATAAAACAGAGAATAAGGAGTCTATGAATGAGTCACTTGCTTATGCTGTTAAATCAGGAATGGGAGTTGTGGCTATGAAAACCACTGCTGGAGCATTCAATGACAAGTCAGCAAAACAACCAGTTAATACTGATGCTGCATTTAAATGGGTATTACAAAATGAAAATATTTCATCTATTGTATCGGGCATCTCTTCACTGGAAGAGCTGGAGAAGAATCTGAAAATGCTGGAAAATATTAAAATGTCGGAACAGGAGATCAAGGATCTTAATTTAACATCAGTAAATTCAACACCTGGTCTGTATTGTTTCCAATGTCGCCAGTGTGTTCCCCAATGTCCATATAATCTGGAGATACCAACAGTTATGCGTAGCTATATGTACGCTTATGGTTACAGGAATCTGAAATATGCAAAGCATACTCTTAGGGAGTCCGGTTTGGCAGTTGACTCATGCAAAAATTGTCAATCATGTGTTGTAGAGTGCCGTGCAGGATTCGATATTAAGGAAAGTATTGAAGATATATCGAGATTAAATGATGTGCCGGAGGAGTTTCTGGTTTCTTAGTCGTTTTTAGTTAAAACTTACTTTGTATAGAACCCTATCATCTCTTTAATAGCATTTTTACATACAGTACAGAATCCTTTTGGGCTGTTGCTCTTCATTCTGCATTCTGACTCGGAGCGAAATATCCCTTTGGCCGAATAGCCCCCTCCTTCAAATAATCCTATGGAATTTTTATATTTTCCTTCATCAGGAGTAGGAACAGGTATGTTATTCCCGATAAGTTGCTTCCATTTGGAATTAAAATCAACCATAGTAGTAATATTGGGTTCCCATGGTTCAACATTAAGAGGATAGAATTCTTCATAAGCAACAGAGGATGAATAGTATTCATCTGCAAGCCCAACAAAACCATGTCCGAATTCATGGATAAAGACAATTGGAGAGAGAGCATTGCCTGATGAAGCTCCACTGTAGTAATTATAAACCCCGCCGCCTCCGTACTTAGTTGAGTTTATCAGCACGAAGATATTATCGTGGGGTACTGAAGCAGCATAATCATTTACTGACTTAATGTCGGTGGTAGTAAGATACCTGTCAATATCAAATGTATAAAATGAGGAATTCAAAACAGTGTTTACATAGATATTGTCCCCAGGGATATCAGTACCTGATTCTTCAGAGATTGCCTCAACAGCCCATATATTGATTTTGTTTCTAAAATCTGTAAAAGGGGGTTCTGCAAAAAGCACATCAGCCATTTTTTTAACATCTTCCCTGAATTTTATCATCTCATCTGCTGTATATCCTTCTGCAATAAACGCAATATCAACACATTGATGTGGGTCTCCCGCGTCATTTATCCTGGAGATACCAACCTTAACAGGAGTCTCTTTTCTGATGAAATAATCAGAAGGATCAATGCTGGTTTCATAAAGTTTCTTAAATAATCCATTGCGTTCCCTGATACTGAGTACAAACCTTATTTTGCTCTTTGGATAAGGCATAGTGGCAACTTCATAGAAGCTTCTTGCTTTTAGTTTTGCCTCAGCTGTGGTTTGCCATTCCTGATAAAGGGTACAAAACCCCCTGGAATATATCAGTGTATTGCTTTCCTCATCATATACTTCATATTTGAAGTTTCCGTAATTAAAAGGATCTATAAGATTTTTAAATGATCCTGCCCAGAATGGTTCTTCTTTCATTGTTAGAGGATAAACAACTGTCTCCTGATTGTTGCCGGCAAGCATAAAGTCAAATCTTAATACTTTATCTGTAAAATACTTTTCAAAGCTGCTTTGAGCGGATAATGACAAAGTTGAAATAAACAAAATGAGTATTATAATTGTTCTCATAGATTATTGGATTTAACAGAATTTCGTAAAGCTAAAAATATTCAATGAGACAGTTTAATAATTTAACTAATTTTGCTCCGGAATAATATTGATATAAACTATGCAATTATCAAATGATCCCGCAATCTGGCTTAAGGAATTTCTGATTGATGCAGGATTAAGTATTGGTCTTTCCTCATTCTTTAGTACTATAGGGTTGGTGCTGATTGTAATTCTGATCAGCTGGCTCTCAAATCTGATTGCCAAAGCCTTGATTCTGAAGATTGTTTCCAGGGTTATAAAAAAAACAACTTCTCAGTGGGATGACATTTTTCTGGAACAGAAAGTATTTACACATCTTTCACATTTTGCACCGGCACTTGTAATCTGGTTTATGGCCGGATGGGCACTTAAAGTATATCCCTTATGGCTTGTTGCAGTTCATAAGATGACCTATATATACATGCTCCTAATAAGTGTTGTTGTTGTCAATTCCTTTATAGAAGCCTGGCATAAAATCTACCTGACTCTTCCCATTTCTCAGCACAGGCATATAAAAGGTTATGTTCAGCTTGTTAAAATATTCATTGTCCTTATTGCAGTATTAATTATAATATCTGTAGTATTTAAAAAAGAGGTTAGCTCTATCATTGCCGGTTTAGGCGCAATGGCGGCAGTCCTAATACTGGTTTTCAAAGATACTCTCCTTGGACTTGTTGCAAGTATCCAGCTTTCAGCAAATAAAATGCTTAAAGTAGGTGACTGGATAACAATTTCAAGCCGCGAGGTAGATGGTGTCGTATCTGATATTACTCTGAATACGGTTAAAGTTCAGAATTTTGACAAGACAATTATAACAGTCCCAACCTACTCTCTTGTTAATGAATCGTTTCAAAACTGGAGGGGAATGGAAGAGGCAGGTGTAAGACAAATAAAACGATCGCTCTTTATTGATATGAGAAGTATCAGGTTTCCGGATAAAGATTTGATAATAAGACTAAGATCCTTCCCTGTTCTGGAGGAGTTCCTTGAAGCATATAAAAATATTGATGATAAAAATGGTATTGAAAAAAATGTTGTTCATCCCCAGTCATATGATTCCGGGAAATTAACAAATCTTGGTATCTTCAGGTATTATGCTGAATCTTATCTGAAGCAACACCCGATAATTGAAAACAATCAAACAATCATATTAAGGCACAGGGCGCCTGAAGGAAACGGTCTTCCTCTCCAGATTGTTGCATTTACCAACAAGATTGATTTAATGACCTACGAAAATGCACAATCGGAAATTTTTGAGCATCTGCTGGCAATTCTGACTGAGTTTGACATCAAAGTTTTTCAGCAGCCAACTGGCGATGATCTTCTTTCTCTTTCAAAATCAAATTAAAAATGTATTAATACTTACAAATAATATAAGAATATGGCAGACCTAAATACCCGAATCAGCGATTTTGTATGGAAAAACCTGAATGAAAAACATTTCACTGGTAAAAAAGACCCGTTCTGGGAGTCACTTCGTAATACAGGTACTGAGCTATGGCTCGATACAGGTGATCTGGAAGAAGCTGAGTCTAACTGGACTGCTGAGATGAGTGCCCTTACTACAAATAATACATTGCTGAACAATGAAATACAGAAGGGGATATATGATGTATTTATTTCCGAAGCAAAAAGTATTGTCAGAGAACTGCCTCTTGAAGAAAAGGTAAAGGAGATTGCCTTCATTCTGAATGCACGTCATGGATTAAGATTGGCAAATATCTTCGGCGGGTATGTAAGTGTAGAATTGCATACCGATACCGCACATGATATTAAAGCAATTGAATACTATGGTAAACGGCTTCATGAGATCTGTCCTGAGCATTTTATTGTTAAAGTTCCTTATACTGCAGAAGGATTAATTGGTGCAAGACATCTTCGTGATTCAGGTGTCAGGATAAACTTTACACTTGAGTTCAGTGCACGTGAGAATGTAATTGTAACAAGTGTTGCCAGACCCGATTATCTTAATGTATTTCTTGGCAGGATAGGTGCCTATATGATCAACAATAATCTTGGAGATGGAACCGGAGCAGGAGAAATGGCTGTCATCTCTTCTCAGAATTGGGTAACTGGTATTTCAGCTAAGAATCCCTGGCAGACTAAACTGATTGCAGCAAGCCTAAGAAATTTTAATCAGTTGGAACTCCTTGCCGGTACTGACGTGTACACAATGCCGCCAAAAGTAGCTGCTGCCGGCCATAAAGAATTAAGTGGGAAGTTTATTTCGCGGATCCATGAAAACTATAATATCAGTCTGTTTGAGAGTTCCAAAGGGGCCCATATTGAGAAATTCTGGGAAGTTGATGATAAGGTGCTCACTCTGTCTGAGAGACTTGCCTCCAAAGTACCTGCAACAGGTGCGGAATTGATTCATATTGCACACGAGGAGGGTTGCGAGGATATGTTCCCGACACTTACTAAAGAGGAGAAACTATTTATTTCCTCTGATGGCAAGATACCTGTACATGCAAGGTGGGCAAAAAAGATCGAAGATTGTAAAATTGCTCCTGATACTTTACTGACACTTGCAGGACTTGCCTCTTTCTCATCTGATCAGGAGGCTCTTGACCAAAGGATAAGGAGTATTATTGACTGATTTTTTGTGAACGTTGCCTTACAATTTCATATAGCAGTATACCTGCTGCAACTGAAACATTAAGCGAAGCTATATTTCCGGTCATCGGTATTCTGATCTGGTAGTCTGATAATGCAATCAGTTCACGACTGATTCCTTTTTCTTCAGAACCAAGTATCAGCACTGCCGGCCCTTCAAGGGGTGCCAGAGGAGCCTCTTCACCTGTTTTTTCAGTAGCGCATATTATTTTAAGGCCTGATTCCTTAAGATATTCTATTGTTCTTACTATACTTTTCTCCCTGCATATGGGAAACGAGTGTAGTGCTCCGGCTGATGTTTTGATTGCATCTGCAGTTATCCTTGCAGATCCCTTTTCAGGAATAATGACAGCATGCGCCCCCAGACAATCCGCTGTACGGACTATTGCTCCGAAATTTCTTACATCCGAAACTCCGTCAAGTGCTATCAGCAGAGGATCTGCCCCTTTCTCAAAAATCATAGGAAGGAGGTTTGTGATATACTGGTATTCAATTAGTGATAACCATGCTAGTACACCCTGGTGATTTTTTCTTGTCACCAGCTCAATCCTCTCAACAGGAACAATCTGGTAAACAATATTATGGGTTTTTACCTCAGCCATAAGCTCGTGGTACAAAGAACCCTGAAGGCCCTGTTTGATAAGCAGCCGGTCGATCTGTTTGCCAGCTCTTATAGCTTCAATAACAGCTCTTAATCCAAAAATTGAATCTGTCTCTTTCTGCATAATATTTAAATATCTTCAGGATTATCAAGGCGGAAAACTATGCCTTTTCTCCATGAAATTATGGCCTGATCCCAATAGGTTACAGGTGTTTCACTGCGGCTCAGGAAGTATTCATTATCTGAAAAAATATTTTCTTTCTTTTTAAAATTGAAAAAAACATAATCCTCATTTAAATGAACCCTGCCTCCCCAGGTTGTTTTGATCACAGGTTTACGATAACCCCAGTTCTCACCTTCAGAAGTCTTGTAGACTTTATCCGGAGGACCGTAAATAATATAAATCATTCCTCTGTCGCTGCGCCAGCCTTCTTTATAAGAAGTAAAATAATAGTTTGAATAGAGTACTCTTGTATAATAAATTCTGATTAGTTCACGGGCCTTATCTATATTTCCACCACATTTGATCCAGAAATCATCCAGAGCTGCTTTAGGCCTGGCTGAAGCAATAATGTTATCTATCTCATCACTTGACGTCAGGTATGCTAGTGATTCTGCCATTGCTTCAGGAGTTGTTATAGAAGGGAAAGCAGTTCCAAAGTTAAAAAGGGAATAACCTTCTTTACTATTCTTCCCAATAGTGCATAGATAAATACCATCTTTCGGAAACATCAGAGGAAGCGTGTCGGAATAGGGCAGAGGAACGGTTACATCCGGTCCATAATCGATACTCTTTTCAGGAAGAATCATTGAAGGAGGGTCCGGAATATTTTTATATGGTTTATAATAGGATAAATAAAGAGAGTCAACAGGCTTTCTCTTATAAAGTATGTTGACATATTCGTTAACTCTTAACACAGGATTAAAGAGTTCATTTTTCTGAAAATGACCCCTGGCAATGAAATTATATTTATTACTATCAGAAAATGTGTTGAAAGAAACAAATGCCTGAACAACACTTAAACGTAGTCTGTCTAATATTTTAACTTCTGTTACATAATCAATTCCTTTTTGCACTTTGAGTGGTAACCTGTAGATATATTCCGGCGTTCCCTCTTCCCTTACGATACTGATGTTATTAAATGCTGTATCTGCCAATGTTTTGCCCTGACTGATATTATAAAGTTTAACATTTAACTGGATCAATGCAGTAGGGATACCCTGAGCATTGGCTTCAGAAAAGAAAAGATCGTCCGGGAAAAATTTAACAGAGAGTACTGATGTTTCATCCGATTCATTCAGAATACTATAACGTGGATTGATTGGGTTTTTAGTTGGATTATAGAGGTAAGAAAGATCTTTTGAGTCTACACTTTTCTTGGTTGTCTGGCATGATATTAACAGAGCAATCAATAACATGATGAGAACTGCAGCACTGAAGATCCTGTAAGTATCAGATTTATTCATATTCAAAATTAGTTAACTTTTGCATTGGTACTATCTTTCCATAATAATCTTATCCTGCAAAGTTCCTTATTGTCATTTTTCCTGAAGATAGAATGATCATAAAAACTATTGTCACCTCTTCCGTTTGATGTTCTTATTGTAATCTCATCATCATAAACTGATTCAGCAAGATAGTTTATTTCAGCTGAATCAGGAACATGGCTCATTGAGAAATTGAGATCATAAGTATCAGTTATCCATTTTATATACCTGACATTGTTGGTGTGAAGATTTACATCAAGGTCACTTACTTTAACACTGAAAACCGGATGATAAATACCATCTTCCGATGCTTGTGTTAGTTTGGCCGCATTACGCGGCAGAGCATCAGCGGGAGGGTTTCCCGTGAGTTTTGAAAGAATTTTATCAGGTCTTTGAATCTTCTTTGTGTTGCGATCAACAATAAGCCATGAAGATGTAGCTGAAGCAATGTGCCTTCCATCGGGAAAAGATACATCAAAGTCTCTCATCCCGAATAACATATCTGTTCCCTTATGCCATGTCCTTACAATAATACTATCTTCCCATTCAGGCCATTCTTCAATCACAGCATATATCCTGGAAAGAACCCAGAAATGGTTTTCTTTCATCAGATCATCCCTTCCAAAACCAAGTCTGACAGCATGTTCCGAAGCCATATCCTGAAGGAAATTAAAGAAAGAGAAGAGGTTGAGTTTTCCATCAGGTCCTGTTTCATAGACATGTATTTTGTAATCTTTTTCAAAATACTGTAATTCCATCATTCCTTATTATTAAGTAAAAACTCTTCAACCTCACGAGAATATTCAGCCCAATTGTTCATTTCACTGTTTAACTTCGTTTTAAGATCCTGGTATTTTGCATAGAGTTCAATATCTTCGGTAGCTGAACTCCCCGGGTTAATCAATGCCCTGTCAATCATCGATATTTCTGCTTCAATCTTTTCAATTATAATTTCAGTTTCTTCGAGTCTTTTTCTGAGTTTTCTCAGGGTTTTTTCATATTCCTTTCTCTCAAGATATCTTTGCTTATTTGATGAGCCCTCTTCTCTGCGGATTTCAACTTTTGCTTTATCCTTTCTTTCAATATCTTTGAGGTTTTCGATCTTTTTTTTCCGGAGGAAATCATAAATTCCTCCTATATTTTCTTTGATCCTGTTTTGCCTGAACTCAAATACTTTCTCAACTATCCCATCAAGAAAATCCCTGTCATGTGATACAACAATTAATGTGCCATCATACCTGATCAGTGCCTGTTTGAGTATATCTTTTGAGCGCATATCGAGATGATTTGTAGGCTCATCGAGTACCAGAAGATTATAAGGTTCAAGCAGAAGCTTTACCAGTGCAAGGCGTGAGCGTTCGCCTCCCGATAACACTTTAACTTTTTTTTCTACATCATCACCTCTGAAAAGAAATGCTCCAAGCATGTCTCTTATCTTTGTTCTTATATCACCCTTGGCAATATCATCAATTGTCTGAAGTACTGTCCTGCTCTCATCAAGAAGTTCATCCTGATTCTGGGCGAAATATCCGATTTTTACATTATGCCCCATCTTCAGAGTACCTTCAAAATCAAGTTCTCCGGTTATGATTTTCGAGAATGTTGTTTTTCCCTCCCCGTTACGGCCAACAAAAGCGACCTTTTCACCTCTGGATATTTTAATTTCAATTCTATTTAGAACAACCAGGGAGCCATATTTTTTTGTAAGGTTCTGAGCCTCGAGCACTACTGTCCCGGCGCGTGGTGCAAGGGGAAACCGTAAATTAATTGATCTGTTATCCTCATCATCCACTTCAAGTCGTTCAACTTTATCAAGTTGTTTTATCTTCGACTGTACCTGTACAGCTTTTGTGGCTTTGTACCGGAATCTCTCAATGAACTTCTCGGTATCTTCTATCATTTTTTGCTGATTCCTGAATGAGGCTATCTGTTGTGCTCTGCGTTCAGCCCTCAGCTCAATATATTTCGACCATGAAGCTTTGTAATCATAAATTTTGCCTAGAGAAATCTCTATTGTCCTGGTTGTTATATTGTCGAGAAATGCTCTGTCGTGTGAAACAAGTAAGACCGAACCGGAATATCCTGCCAGGAATGACTCAAGCCATTGGATTGACTCAATATCAAGGTGATTTGTTGGCTCGTCAAGTAGGAATAAAGATGGTCTTTTAAGAAGAATTTTGGCAAGTTCAACTCTCATCCTCCATCCTCCACTTAGCTCCTTGGTGGGTCTGTCAAAGTCTTTACGTTCAAATCCGAGACCAATCAGAGTTTGTTCAGCCTCAGCCATATAATTGGATCCCCCAAGCAGCCTGTATCTCTCCTCAGCAATAGTCAGATAGTCGCAAAGTTTAAGATAATCATCTGATTCATAATCTTCCCGTCTGGCAATTTCATCATTGCAATGTTCAATCTCTTCAGAAAGTGATATTAGTTCAGAGAAAGCTGTTATCACTTCATTCATTACAGTTGTGGTGTCATCAACCTTCATCTGCTGAGGGAGGTATCCGATTGTAACATCTTTTGACATATCAACCTTCCCCGCAGAGGGATTCTGCAGTCCGGCAATCACTTTCAGAAGAGTAGATTTACCAGCCCCATTCTTGCCCGCAAGGCCAATGCGATCCTGTTCATTTATCAGGAAAGAGATATTGTCAAGCAGATCGAAGCTGCCAAATGACACAGATATATTTTGTATTGAAACCATTTATGATCAAATCGAGTGCAAATATAGAAAAAGTAAGGAAGCTGGCGAAAAGAAGGTTGTTTGAAGAAAGAATTATATTTGTAAATAGTTTTTGTTCTGTCAGTGCAGTTAATTTTAGGAAATAATACTTCGATATGCTTAATAACAGGCTTATAATCAGATATTTGGTTCTGATAATTTCTCTTCTTTCCTTGATTTCGTCTTGTAAAAAGGAGGAAGATAGAATATCCTATTCTTATTTTGTTTCAAAAGATGAAGCGTTAAGCCTTACAACAACTTATATAAAGAAATTTATAAGTGATGCTTCTGCATATTATCCTTTGGTTGGTGAACTAAATCAATATATTGTAAATGATATCATTATTTATAGAATTATTTATAATACAATTGTTGATGGTGAAAAAGTCAAGGCTTCAGGTCTGGTTTGTGTTCCGGCGAAATCCGGAGAATATCCGGTTCTTTCATTCCAGAATGGGACCAATACACAGAATACATTAGCCCCGAGCAATTATGTACTAAATCCGTCATATCAGATGGTAGAAGCTATCGCCTCAATGGGTTACGTTGTTTTAATTGCCGATTATCCGGGATTTGGTGAATCAGTACAAATTGCCCACCCATATCTGGTAACGGAACCTACTGTTCGTTCTCTTGTTGATATGCTTTTTGCAGTAAGAGAGATTTCCGGAGCAGAATTGAATGGAATTGTTCTGAAGAACGAGTATTACCTTCTCGGATATTCACAGGGAGGTTGGGCAACACTTGCTTTACACAAAGCACTTGAGCTTGATTATGCGACTGAGTTTAATCTTGCGGGATCAGCTTGTGGAGCAGGTCCATACAATATTTATAGTCTATTTCAGGGGATTACAACTTCAGTTACCTATCCAATGCCTGTCTATCTGGGGTACATTCTGAATGCCTATTCTTCTTACAAACAATTTACCAACCCTGTGACTGATATTTTTAAAGACCCATATGCAGCAAGAGTTAGCACGTTATATAAAGGAACTCTCACATTCGATCAGATCAACAGCCAGCTTACAACATCAATAGCTGGTCTGGTCAAAGAAGAATTTCTTTCAGGATTTGGAAATGATGCGAAATATTCAACAGTTCGTGATGCCTTGAACAGAAACACTATTTCAGGATGGAATACCAAAAAACCTGTACTATTTTTACATGGAGGTGGTGATACACAGGTAAGTCCGCTAGCAACTGAGAATATATACAATGCTATGATAAGTGCCGGAACGACGACCCCGGTTTGTAAGAAAGAGATTATTCCCGGCCTGGATCACGGGGATGGTGTTGTTCCTTGTATGGTAAAAGGATTATTGTTTCTAATAAATCTAAAACAATGACAAGGGTTTGTTTTTTCAGTTTATCGTATAAATAATTTCAGAAAGAAAAGGAAGTGGGAAGAAAAAAAGAGATGCCGCTGCTCGAGAGAGTAATAATTACAGATATTGGAGCAGAAGGAAATGCCCTGGCCAGAGTTGAAAATCTTGTTGTTTTTGTACCAATGCTTATTCCAGGGGATATAGTTGATCTGAGGGTTATAAGAAAGAGAAAGAAATACCTTGAAGGAAAAGTAGTCAAGTATCATGAATACTCCGCTGACAGGATAGCCCCCAGATGTTCTCATTTTGGAACATGCGGAGGCTGTAAGTGGCAGCACCTTCCTTACAGGCTGCAACTTCAGCATAAGGAGAAACAGGTTATTGATGCAATGAAGAGAATCGGAAAGGTAGAATTGCCTGTTATCGATCCTATAATAGGATCTTCAGAAGAGTTTCATTACAGGAACAAGCTGGAATACACATTCTCTGACAGACGCTGGCTGACAACTGAGGAAATCAGATCTGACAATGATTATGAGAAAGAGGAAGCCCTGGGATTTCATATACCTGGTTTATTTGATAAGGTTTTGGATATTAAGGAGTGTCATCTTCAACCAGAACCATCGAATTCAATCAGGAATAGTGTAAAAAGATATGCCCAGAGAAAAGGTCTTAAATTTTTTAACCTGAGGGAACAGACAGGATTTCTTAGAAATCTTGTTATCCGGAATACTCTTGGTGGCAACGTTATGGTAATTGTTGTATTCTTTCATGATGAGGAGGAGAGAAGGAATGGTCTTCTGGATCATTTATCAGCTGAATTTCCACAGATAACTTCACTTTTTTATATTATCAATTCAAAAAGAAATGACTCATTGGCAGACCAGGATCCTATCTTGTACAGGGGGGAAGATCATATTTTTGAGGAGATGGAGGACTTGAGATTCAGAATAGGACCTAAATCTTTCTATCAGACAAACACTAAACAAGCTCTGAAATTGTATCATATTGCAAAAAACTTTGCCGGTTTAACCGGCAAAGAGACTGTTTACGATCTTTATACCGGTACTGGTACAATCGCAAACTATGTTGCACGAAATGCCGGGAAAGTGATAGGTATTGAATATGTCGATGACGCAATAAAAGATGCAGTTATCAACTCAAGGATCAATAATATTAAAAATACTTCATTTTTTGCAGGCGACATTAAAGATATTCTTAATGAGCAGTTTATCCGGGAAAATGGTAAACCGGATGTTGTTATTACCGATCCTCCCAGAGCCGGGATGCACGAAGATGTTGTGAAATCTATAATATCAGCATCTCCTGAAAAGGTTGTTTACATAAGTTGTAACCCGGCAACACAGGCAAGAGATATCTTTATGCTTTCAGAAAAGTACCAGGTGATACGGATGCAATCTGTCGATATGTTTCCGCATACACATCATGTTGAAAATGTTGTTCTTCTTATAAAAAGGTAAATAATTGATTAGGCCATGATCCTTGGTAACACTCTGAAATCACTTCCTACACCTTCAACTCTGATCAGCAAATAACTACAGATATTGGATTAAGGAAATAAATGTATATTTAGCATTTTGTTAGAAATATCAATTAGATGAATCCGAAGCTTAAATTTGACAATGATACTGTTACTCTGGCAAGTTATCAGATAATGGATGATCATTATGCAAGCCTTCGTTATGCAGGAATGATCCAGAAAGCACTTATGCCTGACCCTGATTATCTTGGATCATTGCTTAAAGACTATTTTATTCTTTTCATGCCACGCGATATAGTAAGCGGTGATTTCTATTATGCCTTTTCCAACCGTGATTATGTCTTTATTGCTACTGGTGATTGTACCGGACATGGCGTTCCAGGTGCTCTCATGAGCATTCTTGGTATCAGTTTTCTGAATGAAATTCTGCAATCGCGGGTAAACCTGAAAGCAAACAGGATTTTAAACATAATGAGAGAAAAGGTGATGAAAGCACTGCATCAGACTGGTGAAAAATCAGTAACAAAAGATACTATCGACATAAGTTTATGTGTTATTGATATTAAAACCGGCTCAATTCAATTTGCAGGAGCCAACAGGCCATTAATAAGGATCCGGAACGGTGAACTGACTGAATATAAACCAGACCTTATGACAATCGGACTGGCGCCATTAAAGGAAAATGCATTCTCAAACAAAGAAATAGATACCCTGCCAGGAGATATTTTTTATATGTTCTCTGATGGATTCTCAGATCAGTTCGGAGAATTGTCAGATAAGAAGATTAAACACAAGAACTTTAAAAAGTTACTGGAATCTTTTTCCGGTCTACCAATGGTTGATCAGAAGGAACAACTTGAAAAAGCTTTTATGGAATGGAAAGGTTCTGTTCCTCAGGTAGATGACGTCCTGATATTTGGTTTTAAATTTTAAAGATTGAATTAAATGAAACTCTCTGCATTCAGGATCAGAAATTTCCGTTCAATAGTAGATACCGGGTGGCAAACACTCTCTCCCGATAATATAACTTGTCTTATTGGACAGAATGAATCAGGTAAAACATCTGTGCTGGAAGGATTAAAAACATTTTATTCAGGAGTTATTTCAGAAGATGTATTGCGCAGTGACCTTTCTCTGCCACAAGTGAGCTGTCGTTTTAGCATTCCTGAAGGTTGGTTGTTGAAAGTTACAAATAATCCTGGAACAGAACTGAAAGAATTGTTGTCGGGTCTCTCTCATATCGAGTTAACCCGCGATTGGATTGCTGACCTTTCATCAGTAATCAAAGTCAGTGGGGAAATAAGTCAATATCTTGATTCTCTGGAGAATGCTTGGAGAATATATCTCGGGGATGTAACTATAAAACTTGAAGGAGAATTGAATCTTATTGATGATCTTGAGTTGAGTCTTATTGATTTGGAAGAGAGGGAATCAGAGATCAGATCTAAAATACCGGTTCCAGAGGTAAGGAGAAAAGGTTTCCATCTCTTTACAAAGAAGACACCTTTTTTTATTGTCCCTCAAAATTCTGATTATAACGAATTAAAAGCCCGTCTTACTGAACTTCAAAACAAAAAGGAAGAAATCACAAAGGAATTGTCGAAGAAGCAATCTATGAAAATGGCTGGTGAAAAATGGAAAGCACTTCTGGAAAAATGTACGACGCTTGAGAATCATTTTGGTGACATTTCATTAAAACTTGAGGAGCGTCACCAGAAAATGACTCTCCTGATGCGACCAGTTGATGATGATGATGATCAGGAGTGGAAAAGTGTTCTTAATGATTACAGAAAAACCCGGATTGAGAGGGATTTGATAAAGTCGGAACTTGACAGGCATATTGCCTTATCGGGATATATAATGGAGGGTAGTACAGAGCCTGAGGCAGAGCAGAAGGTTAATAATGTTATTCAATCTTACAAATCCCAGTTTAACAGCGACATTCTTGGTAAAAAATATTTTGAATATTGTCCTGTCTTTGAGATGTTTGAAGATTTTGGAAGCCTTTTACCCAACCGTATTGATATGGAAGATATTATTACAGGTAATGACCAGGTGGAAGGTTATAAGGCAGCCAGAAATTTTCTGACAATAGCTCATCTTGATTACTCTTTCTTTCAGCAGCCCTCAAGCCGTATTCTGAAGCAGAAAATTGAAAACCTGAATCAAACACTGACTCTTAATTTTCATGATTTCTGGCAACAGTCAATCGGCAGAAATAACAAGATAAGGATACAATTTGAATTAGAACATTATAATTCAACGTATAAAGAAAAAGCAGGGAAGCCTTATCTTGAATTCTGGATAAAAGATGAAGGAGAAAGATTATATCCTAAACAAAGAAGCCGTGGTGTACGCTGGTTTATTTCATTTTATATGGAGTTGAAAGCATCAGCATCACAGAATAACAAACCTATGGTACTTCTTGTTGATGAACCGGGAGTAAGTCTGCATGCAAGAGCCCAGGAAGATGTCCTTAAAGTATTTGAGGACATTAAGGAGAGAATACAGATCATTTACACTACTCATTCACCTCATCTGGTTGATATTAATAAGCTTCACAGGGTTTTGGCCATCCAGAGAGATGACCTTGATTGTTTCAGAAGCAATACAAGGATTCTTGATCCGTTAAGGCTCTCATCGGCTACTCCAGATACGTTGACACCACTGCAAAGTATCATGGGTAATCCTCTATCCTCGGAAGGTTTTGCTTCGGGCAGATTGAATCTTATTGTTAATGATACAGGAACTTTTTATCTTTTTACAGCATTGCTTAATCTTACCGGTTTCAAGGGCAAAATCAGCCTTATTCCATCTACAGAAGTTTCATCCATTCCATTAATGTGTAATATTCTGATGGGTTGGGGACTAAAATTTGCTGTAGTTTTATTCAGAAATGATGAGGAGATAGCAATGGCGGATTTTCTGAGTCAAAAGATGTACAAGACTGAATCGAGCGAGAGTGAATTATTGTTAATGATGCCGGAAGAGATGCTTAACGCTGAAGATATGCTCTCAACCCTTGATTTTAAAAACCATATTCTGAAAACCCGTGAGGGGATTACGGTTCCAAATTCTGTTTATATGAAAGATAAAGAACTTCCCCGAAACTTCATGCTCAGCAAGTTCCTGTCTGAGGTTAAAGCCGGTGTAATTTCGTTAAACGATATGGATGAGGAAAGTATGGAGAATTTTAAGTTATTCAGTACCCTGATAAAAGGGTTGAAATAAAAAGAAAATAATTTTGCGCTTTATAGTTGTTTGACTATTTTTGTCACGCTGTAAAATGAGCTGATCATACTGGAGAGATGGGTGAGTGGCTTAAACCAGCAGTTTGCTAAACTGCCGTATGGGAAACTGTACCGGGGGTTCGAATCCCCCTCTCTCCGCAGATACAAATTACTCCCGCAGAAATCTGCGGGATTTTTATTTTACAACTTGACGAGCCCGGTTTGCCGGAGCAAGGAAAGATGGAAAATAAAAAGACATTACGAGTGCAACGAGTAAGGGAGTAATTTGGATATGCAAGGTTCCCACCAACGGGATCACCGGAGGTAATCCTCTCCTTGAATGATCTTGTACCTCTCAGAAATTGTGAAAGAACTAGGGTTTAGCAGTGCTATCTGTTGGAGTTGGCCTTACCGATCCATAGGTATATAATCTGTGTTTTAAACGTACGTTTTATGTTTCCATACAAAATATTTATGAGGTCAAATAGGAGCGAATGGTGAACATAATCATATACTTATATCAGAAGATTGCTGGGATTTTATGATCATTCGTTTATATTTAACAAAGAGAGGTGTTCGCTAACACCGCTCCTGTTAAGATTCGTAATTCTTGATTTTAAATTTTAATCAATGGACAATGAAATACTATTTTAATGATAATTATAAATTTCAGATATTGGTTTAAGGAAAAAACACCTGCGTTGTTGATCAGGCAGGTGTTTAATCATCTGTTTAATTGCCATTAAGATCACATCTTCTAACAACAGCATTAATGGAATGGTAATGCTATGCAATTAAGACCTAAAGTCAATTATTTCTTATACATACCGCATTCCTGTTCATACGGTAATGATTGCCGCTTTCAACAGGATTATTAATAATGCTGTTATATTCCTCCAGGCTTATATATACAGGGTTGTATGTCAATCCATTAAGTTTAAGCTGGCGTGTAAATGCCCTTAAGTGGTTTCGCGATCCTCTTTCCAGATTGTCAAAAACCATCTTAATATTCTCGTTATCTGTTGTGTTGAGTAGATCCTGAATGTCATTTATATCCATTTCTTCAATAAGTGCACCAATTTTAAATGCATCAATAAGTGATACAGATCCACTGGTAACAAGTCCATTATAAAGTTCCTGAACCTTTTGATTAGTAAAAACTCCTTTCTCAGTGATCACTGTATCTGACGAACCATAGGCTTTCAGAAGGGTATTAAGCGCTGTCATATGATTATTCTCAGCTATTGAAATTCTGGTGAATGTAATATTTCCCCATTTCTCCTTTAGAGCATAATAAACATCACGGGCTAATTTCTCTTCTTCTCTCATATTTACCAGTGAGTTGGTTTCATCATCTGTAATGACAGCTGTTACCATCAACGCCTGAAGCATTTTTTCTTCAATTATTGAAGAAGTACCATCGGCTGAAACAGATAGGAAAGGTGCAAACATATCTGAACCGTCGCTATTTGTATTCTTTTCACAAGAATGTGTAAGTATTACGGAAGATGTTAAAAAACTGACTATTGCTATTGTTTTAAACGTTGTTTTCATGATTATTATTTTTTAAATTTGATATAGTTATTGCTTTCTATTGCTTAGCAAAATTACCAAACAATTGATATTTAATGGTTTATATATTGAGGATTTGCCGGATTTCTTAATCCGACAGTAGAATTAAATCATATCATTATTTTTGATCTCTGCTTTCAAAATTGTCACAGACACCATTGTTATCCTTATCTACAAAATTTTTGCCCTTACCTCTTCCTTGTGCTGCAACATTACTTCTTCCGCAGCAGTTTCCCTGACCATTCCCATTTCCTTTTACTCTCCAGTAATAACACCTACCTTGAGTTGACTGTGTGGTACCTGAATTGTTTTCAAAATTATCACATATCCCGTTTTTATTTTCATCGACATATGATACACCTTTCCCAGAAGTGTTTACCTGCCTGTTTCCTGTTTCTGTGTTTTGTCCGTTTGCGATCGAAGCAATTGCTATTAAAGCAAATCCTGCAAGAAATAATTTTGTTTTCATAATCATAAATTTAATTGTTAATGTTGTTTTTAATTTAAAATCCTTTTTTAAAATTTTCTTTTTTACTGATTTCTATACATTAGATACAAAACGCAATCATTTCCTACGGTCTTTTTATTATTTTAAGATTTATTTTGAATTAACCAAGGCAATGACTCATCTTGGCTATATTTTTAATAATATCAGGTAAATTATTAATTATTGCTGAAGGGCAATTTGTTTTACCGGATTCAAGCTATAATGACCAGGAATTTTTACAGGCGTTGTCAGAAAAGATAAGGAAAATATGAAATCCTATGTTTCAATTACCACATTGATAATTATAGATGCATTGTTACTTCTCTTAATTTTCAAGATATGGAACCCAATTTAGAAGTATATTATTCACATATTACAACAATAAAAGTTCTCCGGCCTATTGAACATTGGGATTTTACAATTAATCCGGCAGAACTTGTTAAGTGTTTAATTCCTCCGAGGGATATATAATTTTTAAAATTCCTGAAATGATCTCCACCTGCCAATAGCTCAATGAAGTAAGCTAATGTTCCAGCTATATTTTTTGGGAGGGGAAAGTTATAATCCCCAATTATTACAACATGGGCAATTCTCTTCATCTCTGATAGGATATTTATAGCAATTTGAGAATCAAACTGATGGATAGCCATTGAGGTAACAGCAATATCAAATTCTTTATCCAGATAAATTGTGAGATTGGAAGCATCATGAACTTCAAACAGCACATTATTAATACCATAATTTTTTACCCTCAGGGATGCATACGAAACAAGTTCCTTGTCAAGGTCAATACCAGTCACGTTCCCAGCAACTTCAGCCATAACCATAGCAAGTTGTCCGGTGCCACAGGCTATATCAATGACTTTTTCAGATTTCCCTGCCTTTTTAATGATCTCATCTCTCAACCCTGAGAGCAATGGATCTATCAGCTTGTTGTAAAGGAAACCCTTCAAATTATTCAACCGGTAAAAATTTAGAATCCAATGGATATATTCTAATTCTTAAACCCACCTCTAAATTGTCTTCCTCCTCTGCTACCTCCGTTTTGGGAACCCATTGGACCATCGCTGTTAAAAGTATCACTGAATAGTTCTTTGAGTTGTATCTTTTGATCAGGATTACAGATGCTTTTTAAATCAAGATAGTACTTGTAAGTAATCCTCTTCAATCTACTATGATAATTTCCTATTGAATCTGATAGCGCATTTAGTTTAGATGTATCAGTTTCAGGTGAAGCCATTTCGTTAAGCATTTCACCCCTCAGTTTTGCCAGCCTTACATTGGTAGCCCTGGCTTCATTTCTGAATTCAGGATTAAATTTTTGGAATTCACGCATTTGTACAGTTGTCATATTCAATTTTTCTTTGAAATACCGACCGCTGAATTTTTCTGACTGAGGTGGAGCAGTCAGATTTACCTGATCTGATTTACCAATATATTTTGTTGAATCAGCCTTCCTCTGTAAAAAAATAGTAGTCAGTGTTGAAAGATTAAGAACCACAAGTGCAACTACTGCCCAAATTAATATTGAATGTCCCTTTTCTGTTTTCATGTTTTTTTAATCTATTAAAAAGAGAGCCAATGACTCAATATTTGCATCATTAATATAAATCATTTCATCAGGTATCTGCGAAGAAAGAATGGTTGGACGTCCTAAATTACCTGCAACAATACCAAGAAGCAATGCAATTGCTAAGGTAGCAGTTATTAGTACAGGTTTCAGCACTTTACCAAAAAGTGGATAATAAACAGGTTTTCTCTGTTTTTGTTCTAATTCCTCAATTGCAGACATAATACGCGTTGCAAGAAATGGATTGGATTCACTTTTTCTCTCTATATCGATTACGTTATCAGCAAGTCGTAGAAGCTTTAAAGTTTCAGAACAGGTATCACATTGATCTAGATGTTGTTCTAACAGTGACCTTTTACCATCAGGTAAGTTTCCTTCCAGGTAATTTTCAAGTTCACTCTGACATAACTTACAGTTCATCATACTGATTTTATAGATTAGAAACAAAACTTATTTTTTTCCTATGGTTATTTTCTGTTTTTTTTCATACCTGATGTCATTTTTATTCTCAGATTGGCTTTCGCTCTCTGAATCAAAGCTTCAACTGCTCCTTCAGTTGTTTTCATAATTTCAGCTATCTCCTTTTGAGACAGGCTATCATACTTGCTAAGGACAATTGCGGTTCGTTGATTCTCTGGAAGACTATCAAGTGCCTTCTGAATCCAGGCATTATGTTCCTCTCTAATAAGGATGTTTTCAGGATTTTCATTATCAGTAATATCTATTCCATGATATTCACTCTTATCTGCTCCGGTAATAAGATCCAACTGCCTGAATAAGAAATTCTTTGAATTCCTCCTGACTTTATTCAATGAAGCATTTATAGCAATTCGGTACAACCAGGTTGAAATTGACGACTCCTGCCTGAAACCTGTCAATGCCTGATAAGCCTGAATAAATACTTCCTGAGTAAGATCATCAGCATCATCTTTGTTATGAACATAACCCATACAAGTACGAAACACCATTTGCTGGTATTCCTCTATAATCAACCTAAACTTTTCCTTATCTCCTTTAAGGATAAGTTCTATTATTTCATTATGTGTCATTTAAGCTTGCAATAACAATAATTGCCATTTCGATAACACCTTATGGGATATTTTTAATTAAAACACTCAGCAAATGATTTATGCAAACCACACCCGAATGTCTCCAAACCTGTTTCACGGTTTGAAAGAGTATTATCGTGGGGACACTCTGTATATTATACTGCCTTGCTATTTCACTGTTCTGATCAACATCAATTTTTATAATTCTGATCTTTTCTCCCATTTCAGTTGCAACATCTTTTAAAATTGGTGAATGTATCTTACATGGATTAAACCATGAGGAGCGAACATCGACTATAACTGGTCGTGAATCGTATATTATTGAATCAAATATACCTTTCATATTATCACGCATTATACTTCATGCTGCCATAGGGACATGCTGCAATAGATTCTAAACATTTTGAAGACTTGTAATTAATACCTGCATTTTTTCAGGATTGTTCATAAATACTCTGCTTACCTGGTTCAATTGCTACAATATAGTACTTATTGTCGCAAATATCGAATTTTTATTAATTTCATTATTCATTTAAAGTAAAAACAAGGATTATCTGTTTAGCCACTCTTAAATTCAAGCTTAAGGATAGCCAATCTTATTGTAATGATACATCGGTTGAAGGTTACAATTCCGATTCTGACTCATAAAAAGTTAAATATTAGGTCGAATCGATTAAATCTATCCGCAGAATACTTTACCTAAAACCACATGCAGAATTTACCCTTCATGCAAGATTTATTAAAGAGATATATAAAAAATGTAAATAAACAGCTATAGATAGATTAACTCCACAAACTGACAATATTATTACCTCTTGATGACCAGTATTATAGACTGTTCGCATTTTGTAGTTATCAGGCTTAAATGATATATTTAAAGATGAAAATTCTTGGTTTTTATGACCAAAATACTAATAACCTCTTTCTCATTTTTAAAAGAGCCATTGTCAGGCAGGAGATATCCGGTTAACTAATTCCTATCTGTTAGTTGAAATTCATAAACTTTTTACATGTTGGTTATCAATCAACCGAATTATTCACATCCAGTAAATCAAGTACTTATAGTGTAGTCAGATGAGGAATTATAAACCTATATTCTTTAGAAGCAATAATATGTTCATCTTTTCTTCATTTTACTTAGAATATATTTGCATGCAGGATATAAAAGAGATACTATTAAATTGATATATTTCAGGTCTGTTAAATAAATATAAGAAAATGGAGGGAAAAATGATAGAGAGAATTTGTAAATGCAGAAAAATTGTTCTTAGCCTGATCTTTTTACTACTTCTGGGTAACACTGTTCATGCCCAGGAAAAGGAGGTGATCAATGAATCAGTTTCTGGAAAAGCACAGAAAGTGCAAATTGTTGGATTAAATGCAGAAAACAAACAAGGTATAACAGACGTTAATACCATTCAAAAAACTATGACTCAGCAGGAGAAAAAGAAAAAGAAAAAAGAAGAAGGGTCTTCGGATGTAAAAGAGGTTAAGGGATCAAATCCTGATATGTCAAAAGCTAAAGGAGCCCGACCACCTTATGTTGTAAGACCTTCAGGTGCAGGAATGCCCAAAGGAGCCGGAAAACCCGGTGGTGCAATTAGACCAGGCAGAAGATAATTTTATTATAAACAAGATGGAACATATTAAATCAAGTACCCGTATAATGGTTTGGAGCATTGTTTTGGCAATAATTCCTTTAAGTGCTCTTCCTCAGGAAAAATTGGCATCCGACTTTGAGAAACAGGATTCAATACTCATGATAAAGCCTGTTTCACCACACTCCTTTTACACAAGCCTTGGATACGGGAATAATATGGTATTGGGTTCTTCATTCTCACAAGATCAGCCATTTTACTATGGCTCACTGATATATTGCTACAATAATGAACTTTTCGCGTCTGTATCAACTTTTCACCTTCCGGCATTTGATCCTTTCCTTGCATACCACACTATATCATTGAATTACAGTCATGTATTCAATTCATGGTTTGATGTTTCACTGGGAGCTTCCAGATATCAGGTAGCCGGTCAGTTGTCAGATACTCTTTTTAACAGCTTTTTTAATGGTGATCTCACTTTGGGTATTGACTGGAAACTTATTTATTCAAAACTTTCAGTCGGAGGACTATTCTCCGAAACAGCAAGTGTCTATTTTCAAATGAGGAATTCACGATATTTTCAGACTCCTGAATTTTTTAAAGGTAAAGCATACATTTCATTTGATCCTTATGTGAACCTGTTATTTGGGTCACTTACCCAAACGACTACATCGGAAGGAACCACAACCGGTATCTCTTCTCCCTTTCATACTGCAGGATCTGGCAGCGGTTTATCAGGAGGATCCGGAACGGGGGGAGCAGGTGGATCAGGTGGAACATCTTCAACCACAAAAATATCAACTATCTTTGGATTGATGGAGGTTGATTTTGGTTTACCAGTTGGCTTGAACATCGGGAAACTCGCCATTGAGGCAGAACCAGGTTATATTTTACCTATGTATGAGGTTACAGGAATGCCAAGTCCAAAAGGTTTTGTCTTCATGCTAAACTGTTCATTTAAATTATTTTAATCAGGGTTATGAACGTTCTTATAGTTGAAGATGAGAAAAGTCTTGCAAACGAAATAGCTCTGTTTCTTAAAAATGAGAATTTCATCTGTGACATTGCATTTACAGGGATGGATTATTCGGAAAAGATCGCAGTAAATCTTTATGATTTTGTTCTGCTTGATCTGGGATTGCCTGATTATAACGGACTCGATCTTATCCGTGAGGCTCGTAAGCAGGGATGTGAGGCTGCGTTTATTATTATAACTGCCAGAGGCGCTGTGGAAGATAAAGTAAAAGGCCTTGATCTGGGTGCAGATGATTATTTGTCTAAACCTTTTGCACTTATCGAACTGTATTCACGTATACAGGCTGTTGCAAGGAGGAAGTTTTCCATTACAAATCCCATGATTCAAATTGGCGATTTTGTCCTGGATATTTCACAAAGAAGTATAACCTCAGATAAAAGAAATGTAGAACTGACCAGGAAAGAATTTGACCTATTGATGTACCTTGTAATTAACCGCAATAAAGTACTTACTCGTCATCAACTTTATGAACATATATGGGGGAATATTCTCGAGGATCAGTATGACAGTAATTTTATAGATGTACATATAAAAAATGTCAGAAAAAAACTTAGTTTTTATGCGCCAACTCCATGGCTTGAAACTGTTAGAGGTATAGGTTACCGGGTGATTTCAGGTCAGAACCAATAAGATCAGGGAAATGCTCAGATTAAGAACTAAACTCTCGCTCTTCAACTTCATCTCCAAACTGGTATTCACAGCTCTCTTCCTCATTATAATGCCATATATAATTGAAAGGATAAATATTTTACAGACAGATAATGAACTGGTAAAGAAAAGAGAACAGGTAATCGGACAGATATCAACTATTGGTATTGAGCCTTTTATAACATCAGACTCTGCAAATGCGTTCGGAAGTTATAATATACTTAAAGATGAGTTCATAAGTCTTGAGAGAGTTGAAGAGCAGGAGGAATGGAATTTTATTGAGGTAACAAAGCGGACAATTGAAAATGAAACAATAAGTTATCGTGTACTTAATTATTCTTTTGATGTCGATGGACATCCATATCTTCTTGAAATTGGTAAAAGTCTGGCAAGCATCTCAGATTCGAACAGGAATATAAATAAGGTAATCTGGATCTTCCTGATTTTTATTATTCTTATTACTCTTTTTTCTGACATTTATTATACTAAAAAACTCCTTCAACCGCTTGATCTGATAATAAAAAAATTGAAAAGGACTGCAACCCCTTCTCTTTTCGACAAGACAGATATTAAAACATCAACATCTGATTTCCATCAACTTGATCGTACTCTTATCCAATTGATGACTAAAATTGATGATCTCTTTCAGAAGGAAAAGGATATTACTGTAAATATTTCTCATGAATTAATGACACCGGTATCTGTGTTAAGGAGCAAACTTGAGAACATTTTATTGCAGGAGAATCTTGATCATGAAACTACAGACCGGATTGAAGAGTCTTTACGGACACTTCAACGGCTTAAAACTCTTGTCAATTCATTATTATTTATTGCCAGGATCGGAAGTCAGCAATACCTGAAAGATGAAACTTTTTCAATCAAAGAAGTACTCAATGAAGTCATTGATGAAATTTCTCCAGTTGCAGAAGATGCCGGAATAAATTTATATGGTCAGCTAGGAGATGATTGGAAGTTTTCAGGGGCTAACAGATCTCTGGTTTTTTCAATGTTTTATAATGTCGTGAACAATGCAGTAAAGAATACGCAATCAAAAGGAAATGTGAAAGTGGTTAGCAGATATCAGCAAAAAAGACTTTTAGTAATCATTTCTGATACAGGTGCGGGAATGACTGGTGAACAGCTGAAAAATCTCTTTTTGCGTTTTAGTACCAAATTTCACGGGGAAGAAACCAGTTCTGGGATAGGATTGGCTATTACAAAATCAATCGCCGATTTTCATAAGATTGATATTGCTGTTGACTCAAAAATTGGTATTGGGACAACTTTTTCTTTTCTTTTTCCTGAAAATTCATGATTCGTTCATCTTCATGGGTATATATTTGATCTGTTAAATAACCATTAACCAAATATTTAAGAAAATGAAAAGAAGAATTTTAATGGCTGCCGCAGCACTCTTAATAAGTGCAGGTATCACAGCACAGAGTACAACACAGACACAAACTCAGTCTCAGACTAAAGCCCAGACACAAGCGCAGACTCAGGTTAAAGCACAGGATCAGAATCAGGTTCAGACACAGACTCAGACTAAGGCTCAGACAAGAGCTCAGACTAAAGCCCAAAAAATGGAAGGGACTCAGACTAAAACTCAATCGGGTAAACAGACTCAGGAAAAAAGTATGAATAAGAGTGCAACTAAAAATAAAGGTGCACGAAGCGCGACACCACAACGTAATGCAGCCAAAGTTTCAAGAAGTTCAGGTACCGGCAAAAAGTAATCATGTAAATTAATTATAAAGCCCTGCAAACATGAGTATTGCAGGGCTTTTATATATGTATCCACTTTTGGCGGATAACTTTGATCTCTCTTAATATGCATTTTAACAGGAACTCATTTAACTGAGATCAATTGTTTTGAAATATTTTTAACTTCGATAAAAAGAGAAGATAATTCAGGATTTTTATTAACATATCTAGGTTGGAATTTAAATAACAACATTTGTTTTACATATATAATGAATAGGATAGTTAAAGCTTCAGGACCTTAAAGTATATCAACATGGCAGCAAACAGATGGGTCATTATTATTATGCTAACCATATAACCTTACCCAAACCATCCGACATTTAATTTCACTTTGAAAAATGCTGCTCAAAAAATTGGAACCTATTTTTTTAATACTCATGGAGAAAAAGTTTTAATAAAATACAATCTTTATCATCAAACTTACAATGAAATTAACCTTTCCAAATCTCCAAAAGGGATCTGTTTTATAAAATAATTGACGGATTTTTTTTTAATAGAAAAATTTGTGATACAATAATATGTTTGTTGCACTATAAACAATCTTACCAATTTTTTACGCCACCATTTCCTGCCAATTGAGAAATATAGGGTACTAATAAATATATTCATTTCATTTACAAGTCACTATTTTTGATAACACCTATGACTTCATTATGCATGAAGCGACCATTGATATCATCTTCTGAGCTATCTATAAGGAACTTGATGAATTTCAGGCTTATTAGTGAGTGCTACCTGCATGATATAGATGTTGGGTGTGCTCTCTCCGCATACTAATCACCCACAATGGATCTCCGGAGGTAATCTATCAGTGGTTACAATAATATCCCTGCCAGTGAGGCTGAAATATATGATGCCATGGTTCCGCAAAGCATTGCTTTGAGTCCAAGCCGTGCGAGGTCTGCTTTTCGTGTTGGGGCTATTGCCCCGATACCTCCAAGCTGAATCGCTACTGAGCTGAAATTTGCAAATCCACATAAAGCAAAACTTGCAATAACTATTGATTTTGTGCTAAGAACACTATTCTGTATCATTGGAGAAAGGTCAGAATAAGCAACAAACTCATTTATAACCATCTTTGTTCCCATAAGTGAACCGACCGAAAGAGATTCTGAAGGTGGTACGCCCATGACGATAGCAAAGAGGCTGAATATTACGCCTACAACGTCCTTAAGCCGAAGGTTGTCGAGATTCAATCCGACTGCATCGAGAGATAATCCTGTCCATGCAAGAAAATGGCCAAAATAACCCAGCAGGGCATCAACAAGAGCAATAAGAGCGATAACTCCAATAAGCATTGCGATCACATTGATGGAAATCTTCATTCCATCACTTGCTCCATGTGAAATTGCATCCATTATATTAGAGTGTTCCTTTTTTATTTCTATTTTGACTATCCCTTTGGTTTCTGATTCTTCTGTTTCGGGAAAAACAATTTTTGATATCACGAGTGCTCCGGGTGCAGCCATAAGGCTTGCAGCCAGCAGATAAGATGCAGGCACACCCATAGAAATATATACAGCCATTACACCTCCTGCAATACAGGCCATACTCCCTGTCATTGAAGCAAGCAATTCTGATTTTGTCATGCCTGACAGATATGGGCGTATCATGATCTGAGCTTCAACCTGACCAACAAAAGCGCTTGCTACGTTCGAAAGGGCTTCGCTTCCGCTGACTCTCATTGCCCAATGAACAAAACGGGCAAGAATAGCAACAATCCTTTGCATTATTCCAACATGATATGCCATGGCAACAAGCACACATACAAAAATAATTGTAGGAAGGAGTATAAAAAGAAAGACTCCGCTCTTCGCTATTCCGGCAGGAAGAATCTCGGTTACTTTTGTCAGATCCCCGAAAACAAATAACCCTCCTTCTTTTGAAAAATCAAGAAGTTTATTGATAGCTTTTCCCAACCAGGCAAAAATATCCTGTCCTATAGGAACCTTCAGAATGAATATTGCGAGTAAGATCTGTAAGATAATACCTGTAATCACAAGGCGGTAATTAATTGCTTTGCGGTTGTTTGACCAAAGATAAGCGAGACCAAGGATTACTACGATCCCAATAACACCGGTAAATCTTCCCATTAAGGATTTATTTAAGTTTAAGAGTCTACCTCAAACCTACATCTTTTTTTAATAAGTAAGAATATTTTCTAAAAAGAAAATGTCCTCATCTGTATATAGCTATCTGTCCATGAACGGGAATAGCCCTGTAAATTATCTTTGCATCTTCCCTTGGAATCCGGAGTTTTATATATGGCTTATAATCAGGGATTTTCAAAACCATAATGCTCTTCAGAGAACCTATGAAGTTCCGTATTTTATCATGCATGTCAAATTTGAAAACATGCAGCCTGTCACCTGGATTAAGTTTATCTTCCTGATAAACATATATCCTTACACCATTATCTGTTTCCAGAATATAATTCACAGGTTCATAATCAGCTGTATCAGGAACAATATCAGGTTGATATTCTGAGGTATCTTTTGGAGCCATCTGTATCAATAATGGCTCTTTTTCGATTGATGATATATCATTGGAAATAGTGAATGGAAGAGATAGCATTGAGGAAATTATATAATCGTTACCCTTTCCGAGGATCTTGCTCATTCGCATATTTCCTATTTTTGCTTTATGAACTGCAACACCATTAATTTCAAGGTTCATTGAGCTGTCCGGAAGATTAATAGTCAGATATATAGAGTCAGTTTCAGCCATTAAGACCCGTGATTGCAGGTATGCTTTTTCTTTAAGCAACTTAAGATATAGCGAATCTGAATAAATCCTTTCATCAACCTTATTTTTCATATCAAGCTTGTTAAGGAACTCATTCTTTATATCTGCAACCTTCCTGTAAGGGCTTAATAAAGCCATAATAGTATAATAGATCATAAAGAGAGAAAAAAGAATTATCAGGATAATCAGACCTGTTCTTTTTTTTGGTTGTTCATTTACAATCTCAGGGTTTTCCATTGTCAGTCAGGTCAGAAAATATATACTTTTGAACCTATGCTCAGTGTTGTGAAAATCACTTTAAGATCTTCATCATTAAGGCGGACGCAACCATGTGTAACTGGCATTCCAAGGAAACGTTTATAAATTGTACCGTGAATAAGGTAACCATCCCCCAGTGCAAGAGCATAATCACCGAGTACTCCATATTCATATCTTGAAGGATCATCCTTCGGTGGTATAGGTAATCCCTCTTCAACAAATGACCAGTCAGGCCTTCTCCAGGATGGATTGGTGGTTTTTCCCTGTATCCAGAACTTCCCTCTGGGAGTCTTGAAAATCCAGCTTTTCCCTTCCTGTGTCTGCAGCATTTTCAAGCTTCCTGAGCTGCAGCGCCCTTCTCTGATAAGTTTTTTATTTCTATAAAGGAGAAATCTGTTTTCTGTAGTGTTTATGACCATATATGATTGCCCGGAAGTATAGGCAACATATTTTCTTGAAAGACGCTGAATATCTCTGTTCATAAGAGCTATCTCCTTCTTATAGGCTGCGTCCTGTTTTAATTCACTAAGGTTCTTAATTTCTGTATTATGTCTGACAGATAACTCCTGTAAAAAAGGAATACCATATAATAAATATACAAGAAGAGAAATAATTGTAACAAATATTGCAATTACAATAATAACATTAAGGAGAGATCGTATCAGGTTCTTATTTGCTAAGAGCTTCTTATAGAATGATATGAAAGAAATAATTAATATATTTCCTTCAAGATCACTAAGCACTCTCTGATCATTCTCTGAATCTGACAGCTCCTTTCTTTCTAAAATCTCACTATTCTCCAGATTTACTGGACTATCTTGATTTTTAGGGATATCAGGATAAGATTCGTTTGTATTTATTTCGTCGTTTCCCATATCAGACACTTTACCTGTTCAGAGCCTGTTGAAGATCAACGGTTGAACCGACAATAGTTACTGGTGTTCCTACTTTTGCAATTTTAAAAATCATATCCATTTCCCTGTCGGTAAGTGCAATACAGCCTTCAGTCCAGTCTATTCCTTTGCCTCCGTTACCATGTATTTCAATCAGACCTCCTATCTTTGCTGAAGCCGGAAGAGTACCCCTGGCAATCTCCTTTCTGAATTTTTCGATGTCCTCATCATTAGGATAATCGATCAGTAAGGCTTTATGGTACTTTGTTTTGCTGGGTCCGAATTTTTTAGTGATCCGATACATTCCCTCGGGTGTAGCCTTATCTCCTCTCACCCGTTTGTCTCCGACCCAGTTTTGACCTAGTTCAGCATCAAATTCATGTTTTTTCACACCATTCAGATACACATAACATTTCCTCGAAAATTTATCAATAATTATTGAGTAATCACGATTAATTTTTGATTCTTTTATTGTATTGTTAACCCATATTTCCCAGAGGGAGTAAGACTGGAAATAGGTTTTTAAATTTGTTATTGCATTCTCATAAGAACCTGTAAGAAGATATTCCGAATCGGTTATTTTTCTGTTTGCCTTAAGATACTGTCCTTTTTTATATAATATTTCAGCTTCTTTAAGCAGGAATTTTCCTTTGGAGATCCGGTTTCTTATTTCAGAACTAAGTGGATATGATGTAAATAAATTATTTATATCGGTTACTAAGTTGTTTAATGACTCAATTTTCTGTTTTACCCTGATTCTAATATCAGAAGAGCTGCTTCTTGAGTTTTCAGCAGCCATGTCTGCTTTTTTTGAAGCCAATTCAGCAAACATGGAAACTCTTTCATAATTTCTGAAATATAAAAATTTTGTATTCTCTCTTCTCCAGTTAGCCATTGCTGAATCATAATAAGTTTTTGCTTCATTATAATACTTCTTTGAATATGTTTCAGCTTTGTTCCGGTTTGCGTTTGATAATAATTCACGGGCATATTCCATTTCTTCAACAGGTGGCTGTGGAGATAAATCAACTAATAGCCAAACAATCAAAGGAATAGATCCAATAGGAATAACAGTAGTCAATAAAAAATTTAAAACCTTTCTCATATCACACCAGCCAGCTTAAAAAAACCCCCGGGAAAAGCCCCGGGGGTTTATAGATAATTAAGCTATATTATCAATTACTTTCTTTTTACTTTGGCAATAGCATCCTTCAATTCAGTATTAATGCCAGTTGCTCTTTCTTTTGCAGCTTTAATCTTGTTAAGTGCATCCATGTAGGTTCCTTTGTCAAACAAGCCCTGAGCTTCTACAACAGAAGAATCGATAGTAACCATTTCAGCTTTAATCTGCTCAAGAACTGCAGCACCCTCTTTTCCCCTTGGAGCTTTTTTCACAAGTTTAGCATTCTCTTCAATAACAGCTTTAATGTCTGTCAGTAAAGTCTGAGCCTCTTTTTTAACTTCTTCTTTTTTAACACCAGCATCTGCAGCAACTTTGTTTGCAAGAGCTAATGTAGCATCAAGTTTTAGTTTTGCATCACCAAAATTCTTGAATAATTTTGATTTTTGTGCTTCTACGTCAGCCATAATTGCAGTCATTGAATCCTGAACTGCTGCAAATTCAGTTGGTACATAAACAGGAGCTTCTGCAACTTTTGCTGCTTCGATAGCTGCATTGGTAGCATCTATCTGTACTTGTGGAACTTTTCCACAACTTGAAAGGAAAGCAACCATTGCTACAGCCGCTAATCCCATAAAAAATTTGTTCTTCATTTTTCTAACCTTTTTAATACTTTGTTTGTTTAACAACTTTCGATTATTATATATCAATCGTTTAAGTTTCAAAAATTCGGTGCAAAGATACTATAATTTCGAATATGACAATAATATATTTTAACATTTTTTAATAAGTACGGAAAAGTTATATCAGATTTTCTCTACAACTCAAATTAATTCTTTACTCCTGGTATTAAATTTTGTCATTTATTTTTATACTGAATTTTCCAGAATATAGTATGGGCTATTATCATAACAATCAGTATATATGCTAATTATCCGCTCAATAGATTATTTTCAGAGAGATGGCTTACAAAAATAGAAACTCTGTTTTTAGCGAACCTTTCTACAAGGATGGGACACGGATTATAAATATATATTAATAGGATTACCATAGCTTATCAATGCAAGGGAGTTCATGCATATTCAAATTACTCCCTTACTCGTTGCACTCGTAATGTCTTTTTATTTTCCATCTTTCC
>CAZXFB010000017.1:16974-80972 GCA_964639725.1 uncultured Rikenellaceae bacterium | reverse complement strand
TAATTAAATGAAAATGATCCATTGTACAACAATCCGAGAGCACCTAACAATCCTATGAAAATCCCGGCTATCTGGGTTTTGATTGCTTGCCGTTTGTAGACCAGGATCCCAATAATCAGAATAAAGACGGGACTCAGTGAATTTAGCATTGATGCCAGGGAGCTGCTGATTTTTGTCTGTGCTATTGGGTAAAGGAAAGATGGAATCGCATTACCCATCAGACCAATGATCAGAACCGATACTATGTTTCCCCTGTTGAGTTTTTTTAAATTACTGATAGCAGTCGGCAACAGACAAAGAAATGTTATGAAGATTCTTAATGAAGCTATCTGGAAAGGGGAAAAAGATTCCAGTCCCTTTTTCATTAATATATAACTGGTTCCCCATATTAATGATAAGATTGCCAGGACAATCCAATGCCAGATTTTTCTTTCTCCCGCCATATTTGATTAAGAGACAAAAATAGCAGAAGAAGTGATAACTCTTGTTTTTACAGCATACTTTTCAGAGACTAAGTCATTTTCCCGGTTTAATTTCTTGGAAAAGAGCAGGTGAAGCAACTTATAATACGATAGGAATAGTTATAAAGCAGGAGAATAAGGAATAAATATGTTATTCATGATGAAGGAATAGAATATTGGATTATTGCATTTTGATAATAATTAGTATATTTATACAATAACTTTTTTCTCTGAAAAATACTAAAAATGAAACGTTTCATTTTTACATTCATAGCAATCTTATTTGTGTTATCTCTCTTTAGCCAGGGAACAAAACAGGAAGTTATCTCCTCTGCCGGTGGTAATGATACCGGAAATGGTATCTCTATCAGCTGGACGCTTGGGGAGACAATTATACCTACATTCAAGTCAGCGGATAATAGCCTGGTTTTGACACATGGTTTTCAGCAACAGTTAATTATTACAGCAATTGAAGAAAATATTGAGGTTTTGATTAATGTTAAAATATATCCCAATCCGGCCGGAGCAAATATCAATATTAAGTTCGAGACACCTGTTGTTGGTGTAATAAGAGTATTTCTGCTAAATTCCCGGGGAGAACCTGTGAAAACTGATCAGATTGAATCTGCTGCATCTGAAAAGCAGATTAATATGCAGGATATGCCTGCCGGACTTTATTTTATCAAACTTATAAAAGGGAAACTTACCAATGTATATAAAGTTGTAAAACTATAGAAGAAGCTTTTTTGTCCAAAAGCAAATTTCCATTCTTTTCATGGCTGCCCCTGACTTAAACGTCAGGGGCTTTTGCTTTGTTAAATAGTGTTAAATAGCTGATTTTGATTATTTCAGGCTTTCAATTTGGTTATCTTGCAGTGTTAATTTAATACAATTTTATTATGAGATCATTGATTACCATCTTCTTTGTTCTTATATTATTTTCAGGTTGCAGAACTGGTGAAGAGAGACTTATCAGACTTGCAGATAAGATTCATGAGTCAATACTCACTGTTGATACTCATTGTGATACCCCAATGGAATTTAGCCGTTTGAATTTCGACCTTGGGATTGAACACAATACTGGATGTGTTGATTTTCCAAGAATGGTAAAAGGGGGTCTTCATTCAGAATTCTTCGCAGTCTTTATAGGACAGGGACCAAGAAATGATTCAGCCTATGCTCTGGCACATAAAAAAGCTCTTGAAATACTTGACGATATACACAGGAATGTTGGAAGAAATTCCACAATGGCTGAATTGGCTTTTACAACTGATGATGCTTACAGGTTATTTAAGAATGGTAAGATTGCTGCATATATTGGGCTTGAGAACGGATATCCTGTCGGAAAAGAGATTACAAGGATAAAACAATATTATGATCTCGGAACCAGGTATATTACTTTATGCCACTCAAAAAACAATGACATATGTGATTCTTCTACAGATAGTAAGGGTCCCGAAAACAATGGTCTCTCTCCTTTTGGGACCCAGGTAGTGAATGAGATGAACCATATTGGAATGATGATTGATGTTTCGCATATTTCCGATAAATCTTTTTTTGATGTTCTTAAGGTCTCAAAAAAACCTGTAATTGCTTCACATTCATCATGCAGGGCACTCTGTGAGAATCCGCGCAACCTTTCTGACGATATGTTGCTTGCGCTGAAAGAGAACGGAGGAGTTATACAGATTTGCATTTTAAGCAATTATGTAAAGGTACCAGAACCTAATCCGGTTTTGGATGATAAGCTTGCCCAGCTTCAGAAAAAATATGGAGATTATAATGAATTGTCAGAGGCAGATCAAAATAGGATGAGAGATGAATACAGGGAGATTCAAAAAACATACAGGAAGCTTGCCTCAGTTTCTGATGTTGTAGATCATATTGATCATGTGGTACAGATAGCAGGAATTGATTATGTCGGTATTGGTACCGACTTTGACGGAGGTGGTGGGGTTGATGGTTGCAGAACAGTTGCGGAAATGAAAAACATTACAATAGAGCTATTGCGTCGCGGCTATAAAAAATCAGATATTGAGAAAATATGGAGTGGAAATATTATGAGAGTATTCCGCGAAGTTGAGAAAATATCAGGTTAAAAAACAGGCTCTCCTCTCCGGGAGGTTATTATCCCCAATATTTTTTCTGGGCGTCACGATCCGTGTCCTTTGCCCTAAACCTGATAACCTATGAATATTTTAGGCTGATTATTTGACTCTTGAATATTTAAGTGTTTTAACTATCCAGTCAGGGAGTGATTTCCCGGGGTCTCTTTTACTGAGGTCAAGATACCATCCTATTTTTTTAAGAATGGGAACCTTGTGTGTCTCTACAAATTCTATAAGTGTTCCATCGGGATCCTCAATGTATGAGAAATGACCTGCAGCTTCACCCATGTCAAAACTACTGCCATCCTGGCTTTTCTTACTGTCAACGGTAAAAGGGAACCCTTTGATTTCACAAAATTCTTTGAGTCTATCCATTCC
Source organism: uncultured Rikenellaceae bacterium (assembly GCA_964639725.1). GTDB lineage: Bacteria > Bacteroidota > Bacteroidia > Bacteroidales > VadinHA17 > LD21. The sequence continues at coordinate 78,025 of CAZXFB010000017.1, read as the reverse complement.
CTGAATATCATAGCAAAGATGTATGAAACCAAGATCTCCCCAGAACCTGTTCTCAAAGATTTTTTTCCCTGGAAGACCTGTAGAGCTGATCAGTTCAATAACGCTTTGACCAAAGATCTTCGAGAAGGGACCCCTGAATGGTTCGGAACATTTCAGTAGTACCCTGTGGCACTCTCTGTCTCCTCCGGGGATATCTTTAAGATCGGGAAACTTGCCAATTGAGTCATAAACCACTTCATCATAGCCAAGGATATCGGAATAGAGTCTTCTGGCCTTTTCGATATCTGATACCCCAATTATAGCTCCATATGCTCCCCCTGATATTTTGTTTTCGTTCAGGAACCAGTAATTGCTTTCAACCATATGAAAAATATTTCCATAAGGATCTTTAATAAAAAAAGACCTGTTACCTGAAGGGTCAATGTTAATTTCACCAGGCACTGGGATCCCATTCTTTTTATAGAATGAGTAAGCTGCATCAATATCTCTCACCTTCATTTTACAGGCCATAATCCCGAGATCACCAATAGTGACCTCTTCTTCAATTGGTAAAGGTACCCTGCCTTTATATTGCCATATCTCAAAACCTCCGCCGCTTTGAAGATTAAGAGCAAGAACTGCATGCCTGCTTCTTGGTTTTCCTCCTGTATAAGGAAGCATAAGTTTCGCTTCAGCTTCATCCTCAAATATTCTGCAGTTCATACCGAATTGATTGATATACCATCGCCATGCTTCTTTCAGGTTACTGACACCTATACCAATCTGTTGAATACCACAAATCACATATCCCTTCATATTAAGATATTTATTATACTATGTTGGTTTGATCTTATCTGCAATTCTGAAAAAGAGCCAGGGGAATACTCTTCTGATATATAACAGAATGAGTTCACTGCTGCCAACAAGAATTTCCCGTTTGTTCATTACTATTCCTCTTATTATTATTCTAGCAGCTTTTTCAGGGGAGATTCCGTTTGCAAGTCCTTCATCCATTTTTCCCTGGGCTATACCTTCTCCATTTAATGCATGAAATGAAATATTAGTCCTGACCCTGCCTGGAATGATAACTGATGACCTAATATTAAATTTTTTATTTTCGAGGTAGAGTGTTTCGAAAAATCCATGCAGAGCTTGTTTTGAAGCAGAATATGCTGCCCTTAATGGAAATCCAAATCTTCCTGATATGCTGCTTGTTGCCAGAATGTGTCCTGATTTTTGACGAATCATGAATGGAAGTACTGCTTTTGTAAGTGCAATTGTTCCGAAATAGTTGATTTCAAAAATTTTTCTGTCAAGCCACAAAGGTGTTTCATCAATTCTAGCTCTCTGGCTTATTCCTCCCATGTTGAGCAAAAAGTCGATCCTTCCCAGTTCATTCAGGTATTTTTCGACAAGTGATTCAATTTCAGAGGTCTGGGAAAGGTCGAAGGGGACACAAATAACATTTGAAGAATACTCTTTACAACTGCACTTTACTCTTTCAAGCCCGGTAATATCATTTGAGGATGCAATTATTTTAACCCCCATTTTTGAGAATTCATAGACTAGTGCTTCTCCAATTCCCGATGACGCACCTGTTATCCAGGCGACTTTGCCCACAAACATTTTCTTGTTATACATCTTTCAGGTTGGTGATCAGTTTTACCAGTTCTTCATGATTTTTCTTAAGCATGGAATACTCAGAATCATTACGGTTTAATAAATTTCTTACTCTGAACCCGCCGGTTATTCTCCGGAACTGAAGAAAGTAATTCCATGCGAAGAGACCTGAAAGAGGGAGGCTGAGAAAAATAAGGATCGCAACCCACCATACCGGGAAAATGATGAAAGAAAGTAACAGATATACAGGTAAAAAGATAAATGCCAGAATCAGAGAAATGGCATACCTCATAGTTGAATGAAACTGTTTATCAGCTATTTTTTTAATCTGCAGATTAGGGATCTCAAGGAATGTTAAATTAAAGATATTTCCATAAATGAAAAGGGGGAATGTAAGAATTAAACCCATGATTCCAGCAATCAGCCATCCGGCAGGATGGTTTTTCTTTTCAAGCAATCTGTAATCTGTATTTAGGTTTGTTGCACTTTTCTTTACCTTCAGGGTAAGAGAACATATCTTATTATAAACTAAAGGATCAGATACTTTTAGACGGTTCAACTTGTCAATTAAAATCCTGTCCCTGAAAAGTTTAGGTTGTTTGATATCATCACTGTACCTTCCGTTTATCATGTTTCTCAGCTCATCAATTGATTCATAGTCCTCTTCTGATTCGATATGAACCATGATTTTTTTCATTTCTGAGGAGAGCCGGCTTCTCAACTCATTAAGCGCTTTTTCAGGACTCTCTTTATAAAGGTCATGATATTCTGAAACCTCGATAGGTTTACCATATACAACAGTCAGCACCTGCCTGTATCTTGTGTAGTGCGAAAATTCAAGGCCCACCGGAATTATTTTGATTTTCAGATTGAAACCTTCAGCTTCATCAGCCTGGAATGCAACCCGACAGATTCCCTTTTTAAGTTGTCTTAATCGTCTGAAACCTGCATGGTCGCCTTCAGGAAGAATAACAAGTCCATTCCTGTTCTTCAGAACCTCAATAGTTTTATTGAATATTTCATCATTCCCTTTCAGACTGCTGAATCCATCCCTGATCCTGTACACAGGGAGTATTTTAAGAAAATAGAGGATCGATGCAATTACTTTTCTTTTGAATATATCAGCTCTGGCCAGAAATACCTGTTGTCCTTTATGTGTAAAAAGTACAGCAAGTGCGTCCATAAGAGCGTTCTGATGATTTGGAGCATAAATAAGATGATTCTCAAGATTGATATTTTCGAGGCCCAGAACAATTACTTTCCTGTAGAAAACATTATTATGCCAGAAACCTGCAACGCTTTTTAAAAGTGCGTATCTGTTTGAATACTTTTCAATGTTTCCCTTTCCCATCTTACTGGTAAAAAATTAAGTTTCCCAGCCTGCCACCAGATGTTTAAATGATGGCTGCTAATGGGATGCAAGTTAGAAAAAATGGTTTTCTGATGTTTAAAAAGCAGAGACTTTTAAAGCATTAATTCAAAGATTAAGTCTTTATACCACCATGATCAGGTGTCATTAAAGTCACCCTGCCACCTGTCAATGGTCCTTCTCTCTTTTTTTGTTGGTCTTCCGGCACCTTTATCCCTGTATCCGATTGCTCCCGACTTACGGAAGTCAAGTTTTAGTTTCTCTGATTCAGGCGTCAGATCAGTAATAAAATTTCCAACAAGTTTTGCTGAAACTCTGTTCTCAATAGGTTCAATAATTGAGTAAGTAAAAACAGAAGGAGGTTTCTTCACAATAATTATTTCATCCTTTGCGACTAGCCTGGAGGGTTTTACCTGTACATCTTTAATTATTATACGTCCCTTATTACATTCATCAGCAGCAATACTTCTGGTTTTGAATATCCGTACTGCCCAAAGGAATTTATCGATCCTTGTATGCTTGTTATCAGGCATTTACAATTTTTTAACGGGTATTTTATCTGCTGGTTTGACCTGAATGGATTCTTTTTCGGAAGATGGCATTTTCCCGGCTTTATTAAAGGCCGTCATTGTAAGTTCAAGTCCTGACGTGCAGAATGATCTTATTATGTCAATAACAATATTGATTCTTTCGGATATTATTTTTTTTTCTTCAGGGCTCCATTCTCCAAGAACATAGTCAACCTGTGACCCTTTCCGGAATTCGTTCCCGATGCCAAATCTGACCCGCGCGTATTCGTTTGAAGAGAGCGTTATATTAATGTGGGCAAGTCCGTTATGACCTCCATCGCTTCCTTTGGGTTTAATCCGGATTGTACCAAGCGGCAGGGCAATATCATCTACAATGACAAGAAGATTTTCTGTGGGTATGTTTTCCTTATGAAGCCAGTAATTTACTGAGTTACCACTGAGATTCATAAAAGTTGAAGGTTTGAGGAGAATAATAGTGCGTCCTTTGTATTTAGTCTGACACACTGCACCATATCGTTTGTCAGTAAAAGAAGTATTGGATGCCATTGCCATAGCATCCAATACTGTAAATCCTATATTATGCCGGGTATTCTTATACCCTTCACCGATATTTCCCAGGCCAACTATCAGATATTTCATTGTGCCTGATTATTTTAATAAAAAATTATTCCTTTTTATCTTCTGCCGGAGCCTCAGCTGCTGCAGCTGCTGCACCTTCAGCTACTATTTCTTCCTCAGTTTTCTGAGCAACACGTGACGTGGCTACTGACAGAACTGTTGAAATCTTAGGATCGATTAATTCCAGTTTATCGAAAGATAAATCTCCAACCTTGATTGACTGATGAATCTTTAATTCAGTAATGTCAACAGGCAGGTTCTCAGGAAGATCCTTTGCATATCCTTTTACCTTAAGAGTTCTTTTCTTAATCATAAGCTTACCGCCCGCCAATACACCGACGGAAACACCATGAACCTGTATTGGTATGCTGATTGTAACAAGTTTATTATCAAAAATCTCTATAAAATCGGCATGCAGAATTTTGTCACTCACGGGGTGGAACTGCATGTCTTTCAGGACTACATTATACATTTTGTCATCAATGTTGAGTTTAACAAGATGAGCTTCATGTGTATAAACAAGATTTTTGAAAGTGTTTTCATGTGCATGGAAATGAATATTCACATCTTTTCCATAAATAACACAAGGCACATGGTTTTCTTTCCTTAGTTGTTTAGATGTTTTTTTCCCTAACTCATTTCTGAATGATCCTTTGATCTCAATTGTCTTCATTTGATTTATAGTTATTGTGCTACTAAAAGTTATCATCATGATAACTCCCCATTACACGTTTGACATTCTAAAAAATTGGCCTGCAAATATATTACAAAGGAATCAGAATACAAAATTTGTACTGATCGACTGATTTGAAGTCACAGCCTGTATAGTAGTGGCAAAAATTCCGGCTATAGAAAGCACCTTTATTTTTTCCGAATGATTAACAAATGGTACTGAATCGGTAACAACAAGTTCCTCAATTGCAGAGTCATTGATTCGATCAACTGAGTTTCCTGACAATATTGGATGGGTCGCAAAGGCTCTAATACTTTTTGCCCCACGTTCCTTCATCATATTGGCAGCAAGTGTAAGAGTACCTGCAGTGTCGACCATATCATCAATAATTACTACATTCCTGCCATCCACTTCACCAATTATTGACATCTCTTCAATTACATTGGGTTTTTTACGGAGTTTATAGCATAGGACCATTTCTGATTGAAGATGACGAGAATAGGCATTTGCCCTTTTTGAACCTCCCATATCTGGAGCTGAAACAGTGAGGTTATTTAGCTTCAGATTTTCGATATAGGGTGCGAATATTGCAGAACCAAACAGATGGTCAACAGGAACATTGAAAAAACCCTGTATCTGGTCAGCATGCAGATCCATGGTTATTACCCTGTCTACACCTGCTGTGCTAAGCAGATCAGCAGATAGTTTTGAACCAATAGATACTCTGGGTCTGTCTTTCCTGTCCTGACGAGCAAACCCATAATATGGAATTACTGCAATCACTTTATAGGCGGAGGCTCTTTTTGCAGCATCAATCATGAGGAGAAGCTCAAAAATATTATCAGCAGGAGGATTTGTTGACTGGACAATAAAAACCATACAACCTCTTACCGATTCATCGAAACAGGGTTGAAATTCCCCATCTGCGAATTCTGTTACCGAACTTTTCCCAAGCTCTATTCCAAGCCTGTCTGCAATCATTTGAGCCAGATGCTGAGAAGCTCTGCAGGAGAAAAGTTTCATTGGAGCTTTTCCAAACATGATCCTATATTTTAGCTGTTAAGTACTTCGATTATTTAGATTACAAAATTATAAATTCCGGGCGATATCAGTTACTAATTGAAAAATTCTTGATAGAATCCTCAATATAATTGAGAATCTCATCCCTGCCAGTACCATTAATTACCGATGAAGTGAAAGTTGATGGTATTGATTCCCATTTGGTTAGCATTTCAATATCAGATAATTCTATTGATTTTTGAAGAGCTAACTTACTGATCTTATCGGTTTTTGTAAAGACTCTGGAAAATGGGATCTGATTCCTTCCCAGGAATTCCATGAATTCAAGATCCGATCGTTGTGGTTTAAGCCTGGAATCAAGAAGAACAAAAAGTGAAACAAGATTCTCTCTTTTAAGAATGTACCCCTCGAAAGATTTTATCCAGTTGTCCCTCATTTTCAGAGGAACCTTGGCATAACCATATCCGGGAAGGTCAACAAGGTACCAGCTACCATTAATATTAAAATGGTTTATTGTACGTGTTTTTCCTGGCTGGCCTGATGTTTTTGCAAGTTTCGACCAGCCGGTCAGCATATTGATCAGCGATGATTTGCCAACATTTGACCTTCCGATGAATCCGAATTCAGGTATTGTTGGTGCTGGACACTCTTTTATTGATGGGCTGCTTTTGACAAAGATCGCGGAATGAATTAACATAAATAACCCATTATTTAAGATCGGTGTAGGGCAGCTCAACTTTTTTGTATACCAGGTAACCGTTTCCAAAATTGGTTGTTATATCAGCAACTATTCCTACATACCCGTCCTGAGGGGTCCCTGTTTTTTTCAGATCGAGATTGCCTATCCCATTTATTGTATTTATTTTTTTACAATGAGCTGAATCAAAAACTCCGTTTGTGAATTCACCTCTGTAGAATTTTACCATTTTTGACTTGTCTGAACGGGCAAGCGTTATTCTATATGTCCCTTTTGTTTTATAATCATCTTTTATTGTGACAATCATTTCAGGATACCCGCCAACAAGTTTTCCTTCAGGTGTGAACTCTTCAAGAAGAGGTTTACGTAATCCTTTAGTATAGGTTAACCTGGCTTTCAGTCTTCCATTCCTGTAATATTGTTTCTGGATGCCATCTACTGTGTCGTTCTTGTAGGGAGTGGATCTAAAAACCTGACCTTCCTGGTAATACCATTTGGCAGAATCTTCCCGAACACCATTTTTATACCAGAAGGTCTGGCGCAATCTGCCATCCTGGTAAAATGACTTCATCAAACCATCTCTTACCCCGTTTTTAAAAGTTACTTCTTTCACAATATACTTACCACTCATATATTGTTTGATGCCGGTATATCCGGTATCCGGAACAGAAGTTGTGTCTATATCAGTTTGTGAACTCTTACTGCCGCTTCCTCCACCGGAGCAACCGGCAATTAAAAGAATAAATAAGATTGTAGTAAGTGAGCCGGAAAATACTTTCATAAGATCAATTTTTTTGTTATGCTTAAAATATTTTATTTATAAGATGCATCTGAAGGATATTATTTTTTTCCTGATTCTGACGGAGCAAATATATATTTTAGCCTTATGATGCGGCGTAAAAGTAATAAAACCATAGAATCTGAGGAAGCTATTTATAAGAATTATTATGAAGCCTGATGATTTTATATTTGTATTCCTTGGTCTCAGGTATAATATTTTCCAATTGTTTGAACACGGCGATATATATGTCGTTAACGAATATTTCGCCAATGCAGGGTTTGTTTTTTTCGATTACCCTAATTTCTACAAATATTTTCGCGGAACTGCCACTTAAATGAGGGTGTCTCAAAAGTCAACCACCTCCCCCCTGACTGACGTCAGGGGTACTCCTCCTTCAAAAGGAGGAGAAAGTTAATGTGCTATACATCAATACTTTCCCCTCTTTTTCAAGGAGGGGTGTCATTCCCGAAGGGTCATGACGGGGTGGTTGATTTTCCTTTTGAGACAGCCTCAATATTTGCAGTGAGGTAATTGCACGGATATTTCAAAGCTGCAGAGCAGCGAAATATTAAATGGAGTATTAAATTGATGTTCTACCTGAAAACAATGATTTGTAATTAAAAATCTCTGATCCACTTCTGAAGAATTTGATGTATTGTCAAAGGAGTTTCATTAAAGTTGCACACCATTTTAATAATCCAGGAATTCTGAGATAATCCTTTATTTAATAGGAAGTAATCTCACCTGGTTCTTAGTCATTAATTCTTATTAGCCACATATCCGGTATTTTAACGAATGATTGTGCAATGTTTTTTACAATTTCACTGGCATTAAACACTAATTTATTTGTCTTATTTATAGGGGCAAAATGAGGTTAAGTGATGAATAATTAAACCAGGTTATATATTTTACTTTCAATATTGATTATTATCAACTATTTGACAAGATAGTATCAGAACATGATAATTTAATACATTTTTTTTTTGATTTATTATAATAATTTTGAATCTGGATTAAACTTAGTTAATTATTGTTAAATATCTTTTTTTATTTTTCTTTGTGTATTATATTTACTCTGATTAAGAATAAATGTTTAGCAGGACTAATTACTCATCTGCGGAATATCTGAGTTATCCAAGAGAAACAAAGTGAATCGACGTAATAAAACATGAATTGTTTTCTATTTTAACTACACCCTGGAAATTATTTACTGTAAATGACAATAAGATTTTTTCTTCGATTTTTATTAACCTAAAACTATTTATCTATGTTTAAAGATCCTATTCGTTTATTCTTTAAAGGAGTTAGTCTGACAAACATCTTTTTAAGAATAAATATGATTATGCTTTTTTTGCTCATTACCGGAACTTCGGTATTAGCTGAAGAACATTCTCTAACTGCCAAGCTGACCTCTGATCCTGGCACTAATGCTGCAGAATTGCAGCAAGGTGTTATCACAGGTACAGTTACCGATCCTCAGGGATTGCCAATTATTGGAGCAACAATTGTTGTTAAAGGAACATCAGTTGGGGCCAATACAGATGTTAATGGTAGATATACCCTGACCAGGATTCCTCAGAAAGCCACACTTGTGATTTCTTTTATCGGGATGAGTACCCAGGAGATACCTTACACAGGTCAGACAAATCTAAACATTGTGCTGAAAGAGCAGACATTAGCATTAGACGATGTTGTTGTTATTGGATATGCCACTATTAAGAAGATAGACGCTACCGGTTCTGTTGGCGTTGTACCTATAAAAGATATGGCAAAAGCATCAGCTGTATCATCATTTGCCGAAGCTTTGTCAGGACGTGTTGCAGGGGTTCAGGTAAGTGCTCAGGATGGTCAGCCAGGTGCTACAGTTAACGTTGTCATCAGAGGCGTGAGCTCACTTACACAAAGCACTGCCCCATTATATGTTATTGATGGTTTCCCTGTTGAGAGTCTTAAACCTGAAACATTAAATCCGGAAGAGATTGAATCAATGACAATCCTTAAGGATGCTTCCTCTACAGCAATTTATGGTTCAAGGGGTGCAAATGGTGTTATTCTTATTCAGACAAAAAGAGGCACCGTGGGTAAACCGGTTGTTAGTTTCGGTACTTCTGTGGGTTTTCAGATGACTCCAAAACCAATGGAGTTAATGAGTCCTTATGAATATGTAAAGTATCAGTCGGAGTTCAATCCAGCAGCGGCCAGTGTTACAGCATTTTTCGCATATGATGAGGGTTTGGGAAGAAATAGAACTCTGGAAGATTACAGAGGTGTAAAAGGGGCTAATTTTCAGGATTATGTATTGCAGACCGGTGTGGTGGAAAATTATAATATGGCAATCAGGGGCGGTACAGAACAGACTAAATATTCAATTTCCGGATCTCTTTTTGATCAGAAAGGTGTTATAATCAATACAGGACTTACCCGCTATTCAGGCAGGATGACTATTGATCAGACTATAAGTGACAAAATTACTGCAGGTTTAACTGCCAATTACAGTGGTGTTACTCAATTTGGGCAGGTTATTAACCAGGGGCAGATCACCTCCGGTAACCCAACCGCCTTTGTTCTGGCTAGAGCCTGGTTGTATCAGCCAATTGTTCCTCCTTCAGATCCAACCGATCTTGTTAATGATGAATTTGAAGATTGGTCGATCGTTGGTAATTCTGATTTCAGGATAAACCCCGCAATAGACCTTAAAAATCAATATTCATATGACAGGACTAACCTGCTTGATGCAAATGCATATGTTAGTTATGAAATCACGAAAGACCTTACATTTAAATCTACAGCAGGTATAAGGCACAACAAATTTGTTGCTGAGCGTTTTTATAATAGCCATACATCACAGGGTTCACTAACAAGTCCTGGTAATACAAACGGTATTAACGGATCAATATCTAACCAGTACTCAAGTATGTTTTCTAATGAAAACACTCTCAGTTATAAGAAGATAATTAATTCTGACCATACCATAACTGGTTTCGGGCTCTTCTCTGTAAATGCCACTGAATCCTCTGTGAATGGATATGGAGGCAGACTCCTGCCAAATGAAAATCTTAAAATGGATGGATTGGAGGAAGGAATTGCCTATAATGCTTCTGCAAGCTCAAGCAGGAACACAATGGTTTCATATGCTACAAGGTGGGATTACAATTACAGGTCCAAATATGTTCTTACACTTACTTTCAGGGCCGATGGGTCATCAAAATTTGTGGATAAATGGGGATACTTTCCCGGAGCAGCATTAGCCTGGAATATGCATAAAGAAGAATTTATGGCCAACGCCCTTCCGTTTGTTTCAACTTCCAAACTCAGAACAAGTTACGGAAGCAATGGAAATAACCGCGTAAGTGATTTTGCCACCTATGCACGTTTAACACAGACTACTGACGGTTATTCTTTTAACAATAGTACTCCAACAGGAGCTATATATGTTTCTGCAGTTTCAAATACAGGTCTGCAATGGGAAAAAGTAAATACACTGGATATGGCTTATGAGTTCGGGATTTTCAAAGACAAACTTTTACTTGAGTTTGACCTATATAGGAAAACAACCGAAGACCTGCTTCTGAGTGCAACATTACCTCCGACAACAGGCTTTGGCTCAGCAACCAAGAATATAGGTAAGCTAAGGAATGAAGGGATGGAGATTACTTTGAATGCAAAAATTATCTCGACAGAATCATTTTACTGGGATGCCAATTTAAATATAAGCTTTAACAGAAACAAGGTAATGGAACTGACCCGGGGTCAGCAAAGTTTACCAACTGTTGTGTCGTATGTATCACAGTTTGGAAAGCCACTTTACATAGCTGAGATCGGAAAACCAGCAGGTATGATGATAGGTTATATCTGGGAAGGTAATTATCAGTATGCCGATTTTGATGAGACCTCTCCCGGAGTTTATGTCCTGAAGCCAGAGATATCATCAAACGGTGCAGTAAGAAATACTATTGTGCCTGGTGATATAAAGTACAGGGATCTGAACGGAGATGGCACAATGACGGATGCTGATATTACTTATATTGGAAGAGGACAGGCAATTCATACAGGTGGTTTTTCAAATAACTTCTCATATAAAGGTTTTAACCTTAACGTCTTCTTTCAGTGGTCATATGGGAATGATATTTATAATGCAAACAGGCTTTTACTTGAAGGTAACAGCAATGGGTGGAGTCTCACCAATCAGTTTGCAAGCTATGCAAACCGCTGGTCTCCGGACAATCAGACCAACGCAAATTACCGTACCCGTGGTATGGGTCCTATCGGATTCCATTCCTCAAGAGTTGTTGAGGATGGTTCATTCATGCGCCTGAAAACTGTTGCTCTCAGTTATAATATTCCGACGAATCTCATTAAGAAATTCTACTTAAGTAGTTTAAGTGTAGATGTATCAGCACAGAATTTAGCTACATGGACAAACTACTCAGGTATGGATCCTGAAGTTTCTGCACGCAACAATGTTCTCTCACCGGGTTATGATTATTCTTCATATCCCAGATCTCCGGCCATTGTGTTTGGAATAAAAGGGGCATTTTAGAAACCTATAAAATTTAAATGAAATGAAAAGAAAATATTATTTATTAGTTTTAATCTTTCTGATTAGCCTTGGCTCGTGTAAGAAATTTCTGGACCCGAAACCAACTGATTTTCTTAACCCGGCTGATTATTATGAAACAGAACAGCAATTGCAATATGCCCGATCCAGTGTATACCATTACCTGGGATCAGGTGGGTTATATGGATCTTATACACAATACCTGCTTGCATGGTGTGGTGATGAAGGTTACATGAACAGGGCTACCCTGACAACAGGGCCATGGAATTATTTTTATTCCTCCTCAGATTCGTATAACGGTACAGTATGGTCAACTCTTTGGGCTGCAATTAACCGTTCAAATGTTGTATTGGCTAATATTGATAATAATTTAGCAATAAGCCAGGCTAAGCGAGACTTGTTACGCGGTGAAATGCTCTTTTTAAGAGGTTATTATTACTTCATTCTTGCACAATATTATGGAGGAGTACCTTTAAAATTGACGCCAACAACCTCAGTTGTTGATGTAGATATCGCCAGGAACACTCTTGCAGAAACATATGCTCAGATTCTTAAGGATATGGAAGCTGCGGAACCATTGGTACCGGGAATTGCAACACTGAAATATGGTGGTGCAATAAGTAAATCAGCTGTACGTGGCTACCTGGCACGTGTTAATCTCCAGATGGCCGGGGAACCTCTTAAAGATGTTACAAGGTATGCTGAAGCCAGTAAATGGGCCAAGATGGTTATGGATGATACTGAAGCAGCACATGCCTTGAATCCAAGTTACCCGGTTGTCTTCCAGAATCTGGCCGGCGACAAATATGATATTAAAGAATCTATATGGGAGGCTGAATTTTGGGGAAACAGAACTGATGCTTATGTGGAGACAACCAACCAGGGTTGGATTAACGGTCCCGCTTCAGGATCGGGTAATACGAATACAGGCAGGGCTGATGCATATATGTATATAACCTCAAAATTGTACAACATCTATGAGGATGGTGATAACCGTAAATGGTGGAATATTGCATTTTTTACTTATGCTTCAAGTGGTGCAAATGGAAGTAAAACAGTATCAGCTCTCCCTGCTACAGAGGGTGCCAAGAATACAAAGTATCCAGCTAAATGGAGAAGAGAGTATGAAACACTTCTTCCAAAAAATGCAACTACAACCCCTGAAAACGTCCCTCTTTTAAGGTTTGCTGATATCCTGATGATGTATGCCGAAGCAGAAAATGCTATCAATGGTCCGACTGCAGCAGCTATTGACGCTGTGAACAGAGTAAGGCAAAGAGGCTGGTCAACAGGTGTTAATACTATTACTGTAACTAACGGAGGTGCAGGTTATACAACAGCTCCTACAGTAAACTTTGTTGGCGGAGGTGGTACAGGAGGTGCAGCTGCAACAGCTACAGTAGCTGCAGGAAAAGTTACTGCAGTTACTCTGAACCGTGATGCAACAGGTGTCAAATTTAACCAGGATGGTGACTATGCATCTGTTCCGACCATAACTTTTACAGGTGGTGGAGGTACAGGTGCAACAGCAACTGCTACAATATACAGGAAAACCGATGCAAACTTAACAGCTGCACAAACAGCATCTAAGGAGAGCTTCCTTGCACTTATCCAGGATGAGAGAATGAGAGAGTTCAATTTCGAACTTTCCAGAAAATCTGACCTTTTGCGCTGGGGGATATTCCTGAAAGTAAACCAGGACATGGGTAACCTGTTACAAAGCCAGAGCCCTGGATTATTCTTTGTGAAATATTTCACAAATGTAAGTGCCAGGGATCTTTGGAGTCCGATACCTGTTTCTGAAACTTCCACTAATCTGAAAATGGAACAAAATCCAGGCTGGAATTAACTAACCTTTTAAACAAAGAATATGAAATTCAAATTATATAGTATGTTATTAGGGATGCTTTTAATGGTATCCTGTAGCGAAGTAATTGATATAGATACACCTGTTTTTGATGTAACGACTGAGGCCACTACTTACACTGTCGGGCAACCGGTAAAGTTCCTCTTCACAGGTGGCGATGCACAGATCATCTCGTTCTATTCCGGAGAAGCACTTAAAGATTATAACTACAAAGACGGACGTGTTGTTAATGTTGCTGGAGACAGTATCAGGATGTCATTCCAAAGCAGTGTTCAGTTAGGAACACAGACCAACCAGGTTTCTGTTCTGGCATCAACAAACTTTAATGGTGATTACAGCTCTCTTGCAAGTGTAAAAGCAGCTACCTGGACAGATATTACAAGCAGGTTTGCCTTAGGAACAAGTGCTACCTTCCTTGCTTCCGGAACGAAAGATATCACTGACCTGATAGTTCCGGGAAAGCCAATTTACATTGCGTATAAGTATTTAACAAAACCTCAGGCAACAAACGGACTTGTCCGTACCTGGTACATACAACTGTTTACACTTGCCTGCAAGACAAAACTGAATGAAACTGTCAGTTTAGCCTTAACTGATCAGCCAAATGCAGGTTTCAGAATAGTTGATGAAAATAAAGAGAATGCCCCGGCATTATCTTTAATAACATCTACCAGGGTAACTCTTGTCGGTAATAAGTATAAGATTGCAACTGATTCGCTTTTTATTCCTGAGTATTCGTTGTTTAATCCGCTCAACCCAATTTATGATCCACGAAGTCCTTCATATATTGCTACTGCTGTCAGACCAATATACGTTCCTTTTGATCCGGCCAGTCCTTATAATGATCCGACAAGTGAACATTGGGCTGTAAGTAAAGCTATCGGTACAGAGAGTGTTAATATGGGCCCGGATTGGTCAACCCCTCTTAGAGGTATTACTTCATCTTCCAAATTGACTGAATACAGTTTTACCTACGCCAAAGCAGGTACTTATACTGCTGTTTTCATTGCTACCAATAATACAATAAAGGATGTTAAAAAGGTTGTTAAAGAGATAACTCTTACGATACAATAAATCTTCAGAAAAATCTTTTATAGAAATTAATAAAAGGATTAATCCGTAAAAGGATTAGTCCTTTTTTTTATCCGGTATTGAATACTGTGCTACATCCAAAATGGTTTCTATAAACAGTTATTAAATTACCTTGTTCTCACAAAAAAACTGTTAATTCTGAACCCTGGTATTTATAATTTTTAATAAAATGGTCATAATTGGTTAATGGGAATATTGATATTATAAGTATATTTCAAAATCATTTTAATACTTAATAATATGATAAGAAATAGATTCTGCCAACTATTAATCAATCAGTGCCTGTTGTTTAGCAGGTTGTTTGTACTCAGTTTAATAATAAATCTGACTTCATTAAATCCTCTCTTTTCCCAGGACCTTGGTAAAGGCTTTTTTGACCATGGAGTGGGCTCTCCGAACAGTAATCACCGTGGTACCGTGGCTACTGTTGATGCTAATGGAAGAGATGTGGCATTACTATGGCTCTTTGATCATCGGGGTGGTTATGCCTTACTGATGATTGATGCTGAGACCGGGAAAAGTGAACAATTCCCTATGCCATTTCCTGCCGGGGATGCACCTTATGCTTCAATGCTGTCAAGTAAAAATAAGTTTTATACACTATTTAATAATCATTTTGCAGAGTTTGATCCGGTTAAGCGGGCATTTACTTTCGAGAGTAAGGCTATGCCAACAAATACTATGGCAATGACTGAGGATGACTATGGAGTTATATGGGCAGTAACATATCCTAACAGTGGTTTGGTTTCATTTAATCCTGAAACACGGGAATTTAAAGATTTCGGATATTTATATAAGCAGAACTGGCTTCAATATCCAAGGTATATTGCAACCGATAAAGCCGGCTGGGTCTATTTTGGTCTGGGAAGTACTGCCAGCCAGATCATAGCTTTTGATCCTGTTTCCAGGGAAACAATACCCATATTCAAAGAGGAAGAGAGGAAGCGGGGATACGGATATGTTTACAGAGATATGGATGGTAAAGTTTATGGGGAACCTATTCAGAACAGCAAGGATCAATGGTATGAATTATTTAAAGGAACCAGAAAATATTTAGGTAAGCTTACCACAATAGATCCTAAACCTATTATCTCAGGAAGTCAGGGATTGTTTCATGCAGATTTTCCGGATGGAAAAAAAATCAAAGACCTGGATTTACTTGAACGAAAGCTTGTTGTAGAAGATAATAAGACCAAAACTATAAAAACACTCAGTTTTGAATATGAAAGCGATGGCGCATTAATAATGGGAGTTGGCACTTCCCCCGATGGAACTATTGCCGGGGGAACTGCTTTCCCGATGCGATTTTGCAACTATAATCCCAAAACAGGGAAAATAGAAAATGGTGAGGCTTATCACCAGTTTAATGCACTGGCAAGTCAGGACAATCGTTTTTATTTTGGTGTTTATCCCACCGGTTCTTTACTTGAGTGGTACCCCTCGAAACCCTGGAAAAATACAAAAAAAGGGGAAAAAACCAATCCTCTTTTACTGGCTGACGCTGGTCTCCATATTCACCGGCCGCATAGAATCCTCGCACATGCTGACGGAAAAACAATTATAATGAGTGGAACACCTGAATATGGCTATACCGGTGGTGGATTGCTTTTCTGGGACAGGAAAAAAAAGAGCAGTACCATTCTTCAGGACAGTGCTGTTATACTCGATCAATCTACAATGAGTATGGTATCACTACCAGGAGGAAAATTTCTGGGAGGGACTACTACTTCTCCCGGAACTGGTGGAGAGAGGAAAGCAAAAGAAGCAGTTTTGTACATTATGGATCTGGCTTCAAAACAGATTGAATGGAGTGGAGCTCTTTTGCCTGGTGTACAATCTTATAGTGATATGTGTATTGGCCCTGAAGGATTAGTTTACGGGATAACTGATTTAAAGCAATTCTTTGTTTTTGACCCTGTTAAACGTGCCGTTGTTCACAAACAGGATGTTGAAACCAGTTTCGGCAGAACAGTTGCTTACCAGTCACCA
This sequence comes from uncultured Rikenellaceae bacterium, assembly GCA_964639725.1. Classification (GTDB taxonomy): domain Bacteria; phylum Bacteroidota; class Bacteroidia; order Bacteroidales; family VadinHA17; genus LD21. Next base: position 61,232 of record CAZXFB010000017.1, on the reverse strand, counting down.
AGGATATTTGTTCATGGACCGGATAAAGAATTGTATCTGATCTTTTCCAAAGGAATTGTAAAGGTTGATGCTGGTTCTTTCAGACTTAGCATGATAGCAGAATCCCCTCTTACAATTCATGCCGGTGGAGATTACCTCGACGGACGTATTTATTTTGTTTGTGGTTCACACATTTGCAGTTATAAGCTTAAGTAATTTCTTCAATTATCACTTTATTAGTACACTTATGAAAAGCAGCATATATATAAATTCCAATATCAATCAGATAAAGAATTGTATCGGGTTTTCTTTGGTTTTTCTATTCTTGAGTTTGACATTCCCATTTTCACTAACCTCACAGGACCTCGGAAATGGTTTCTATGATCACGGTGTGGCTTCACCAAACAGCAACCATCGGGGTACTGTTGCTACTGTAGACGGGAACGGAAGGAATGTTGTGCTGTTGTGGTTATTTGATCATCGTGGCGGATATGCTTTGCAAATGATTGATGCTGAGACAGGTAAAAGTGAACAATTTCCCATGCCTTTCCCAGTAGGTGATGCTGTTTATTCTTCTATTCTTTCCAGTAAAAATAAATTCTATACTCTTTTTAATAACAATTTTGCAGAGTTTGATCCGGTTAAAAGGGCATTTACATTTTACAAGGAATCTATGCCCCAGATGGCAATGGGAATGACTGAGGATGATAAAGGAGTTATCTGGGCAGTAACCTATCCTAATAGTGGTGTGATTTCCTTTAACCCTGAAACAAGGGAATTCAGGGATTATGGATACGTTTACAGGCAGAACTGGCGGCAATATCAGCGATATGTTGCTGCTGACGATGCCGGTTGGATCTATTTTAGTATTGGAAATACTGCCAGCCAGATCATTTCCTTCAATCCTGTTACAGGTGAAGTGAAACCAACACTGGATGAACCAGACAGGAAACGCGGATCTGCTTATTTATATCGTGATCTGAATGGAAAAGTATATGGCCAGGCTCTTCAGGATAGCAGTGAACCATGGTATGAATTTCACAAAGGGAAAGTTCGCAGAAAAGGTAAACATGATATTATTCAGCCCAAACCAATGATAACTGGCGGCCAGTCTCTTTTTTATCGTGACTTCCCGGATGGTAAAAAATTGAAAAGTCTTGATTTGCTTGAAAGAAAACTCATTGTCGAAGATCCCAAAACAAGTACTGAAAAGATAGTAAGTTTTGACTATGCCAGCGAAGGTGCCTGGGTAATGGGAGTAGCTGCTTCTCCGGATGGAACAATTGCAGGAGGTACAACCTTTCCCATGCGGTTTTTTAATTATAATCCTAAAACAGGTAAATTAACAGATAAAGAGGCCTTTGGTCAGTATGATGCACTGGCAAGACAGGGAGATCGTTTCTATTTTGGTGTATATCCGACTGGATCTTTGCTCGAGTGGGATCCGTCAAAACCATGGATTAATACCAAAGTGGGAGAGGAAACTAATCCTCTTTTACTGGCTTCTTCAAGTCTTGTTACTCACAGGCCTCACAGAGTCCTTGCGTATCCCGATGGTAAAACAATAATTATGAGTGGGACACCTGAATATGGATATACAGGTGGAGGATTGCTTTTTTGGGATCGTGAAAAAAAATCTCAGATATTACTGAAGGACACTGCTGTAATACTCGATCAATCTACTTTTAGTATTGATGCATTACCTCTGGGCAAATTTATTGGAGGTACTACAACAGCTCCCGGAACAGGTGGAATAAGAAAAGCTAAAGAAGCTGAGTTATATATTATGGATTTGACTTCCAAACGTATAGAATGGCATAAAGCAATTTTCCCAGGTGTTCAGGAATACAGTGATATATGTCTGGGTCCTGACGGATTAGTTTATGGTATTTACGACAGGAAGAAATTTTTTGTTTATGATCCAGTTAAACTTAATGTTGTTCACCATCAGGATATTCCTTCTGATTTTGGGAGCACCGTTGCCAAGGAGTCTCTCCGAATTTTTATTCTGGGCCCCAACAAGGAAATGTACATGCTTTTCAAAAATGGGATAGTACAGGTTGAACCTGGTTCATTCAGGATGACTATGAAGGCAGTATCACCGGTCCCCATCAATACTGGGGGAGATTACCTTGATGGCCGCATCTATTTTGTAAGTGGCTCACATCTTTGTAGTTATAGGCTTGATCCAACCAAAATTTATGGAGGCTTCTATACTGAGGAAAGAATCTCTAACCTCAGGAAAAATTGTGAAAAATATGATTGGGCAAAAATGCGGAGGGAAACAGTAATTGCAAAGGCAGAGACTTGGTTGGCTAAAAGTGATGAGGAACTCTGGGCAATGGTTCCGGGACAAGATTTGCCAAGGGCAATTGATGTGACGTTTGACAGGCTTGTCGCAGGTCCAAAATCATTAGGATGTCAGATATGCGGGGAAAAGATCACAAAATATGGAAATTATCCGTATGAACCGGATATCGAAAAATTACCATGGAAGCTTACTTGCCCATCCTGCAAGTCAGTCTTCCCGACAAATGATTTCTTTAAATACTATAAAAGTGCCATCGATGAGCACGGATTATTCAATCCTTCCAAAGGTGACAGGAGTTTACTTTTCAACGCCGATCATCCCGATCCTAAAGATCCTTTACACAAATTTGGTGTTGATGATGGTTTCGGTTATATCGATAAGAATGGACGCGCTCACAGGTATATCGGATATTATGTATGGAAGTACTGGAGCTATCTGAATGACGGATTATCCGCTCTTGCAGATGGTTTCATATATACAGGAGATAAACAATATGCACATAAAGCAGCTATCCTGCTGGATCGTATTGCTGATGTATATCCCGATATGGATTGGAAACCTTATGCTGATCGTGGATGGTATCATTCAGATGGAGGTAGCATGTTAGGTAAGGTGGGTGGTTCAATATGGGAAACAGGTGTTGCCCAGCAATTTGCTGATTCATATGATAAAATACTCAGTGGAACTAATGATGATGCTGGGCTTTATACTTTTTTAAAGCGTCAGTCAGAAAAATATGCTCTTCCAAAAGCCAAAGGTACCCGTGATAATTTTGTTGAAAATGTTGATAAGGGGATTTTACATACATCCTTTGACGCTGTTCTTTCCCGTCAAATCAGGGGAAACCAGGGTATGCATCAGATGACTGTGGCAACCTGTGCGATGGCTCTGAATACAGAACCAACAACAACCAAATGGCTCGACTGGCTTTTTGCTCCCGATGGAGGAGCCATTCCGGGATTGATGATCAGCCGCTTCGACCGTGACGGGACTTCTGATGAAGGGGCACCTGGTTACGCATTAATTTGGGGCCGTCTGATCAATGACCTGGCAGAGCTTCTGGGAGATACAACTTTCTATAACAGAAACAATATTTTCCGTGATTTTCCTCAATTCAGTGCAGCTTATACTGTTGCCCACAGGATGTCAGCTTTAGGTTTAGCTACTCCAAATATGGGTGATGCCGGTGCAACCGGCTTAGTAACATCTGTTGCTAATCCTAATTTTATGGCACGAGGATATTTTTATACCAGGAATCCTGATATTGCTATTGCATCATATCGTGCAAATGGTAATTCGGCAGAAGGCCTTGGCAGGGATATCTTTTCCAGCGACCCGGAGGAACTTGGCCGTGAGATCCGGAAAATTGGAGAGAAGGCAGGTCCTCGTCCTGAAGGAGGTTACCTTATGAGTGGCTTCGGTCTTGCTTTACTTGAATCTGGTACCGGAAAAGCAGGTGTTGCTTTGGTTAATAATTATGGACGAACGAAAATGCATGCTCACCCTGATATGCTGAATTTTGACCTGTTCGCTTTCGGACACTGGTTAGCCCCGGATCATGGTTATCCAGAGTTTGCCAGCAATATTCCAAGTAATACAGATTGGACTGGCAGTACAATTTCTCATAACCTTGTTTATGTTAACAGGCACCCGCAGAAAGATGCCTGGGGAGGGCATACAAGATTATTCAAACAATTAAATGGGTTTGGTGTATTTGAGATTGATGGTCAGAAGGCCTATCCTGAAGTAAAAGAGTATGCCAGAACCATGTTCCTGATAGATGGAACAGGAGGGACCAGCAGTGGCAATAATGCTTATGTGGTTGATATATTCAATGTCTCAGGTGGGAATGACCATGTGTTTAGTTTTCACGGACCTCCGGGTATTGTTGATGTAAAGGGACTGAAACTTGAGAATCAGAAAACAGGAACCTATGCAGGAGAGCAAATACTCAAAGGGGTTCCTGCAAAGAATTTCCCGGTTGGATATTCTCACTTGTATAATGTTAGGAAGGATAATAATCCACCGCTGCAGTTCATGCTGGACTGGAAGGTGCAGCCTGGCTATCGCGGTTTAACGGCAAAAGATGATGTCCATCTTCGAATGTATGCTTTAAGTAAGTCCCATGATGTATCCCTGGCAGATGGTGACCCTCCTCAAAACAAAGCAGGGAATCCTGCAAAGCTGGGCTATGTGCTTATGCATCGCTCTGATACTGATTTGACAAGTAAATTTGTTTCAGTTATTGAACCGTATAGTAAGAATCCTTTTATTAAATCCGTTAAGAGACTTGACGATGGTAAAGGGACAGAAATAGCCATACAGATAGAAAATGTTGACGGGAGTTTTGATTATATACTATATAACACAGACTCACAGAAAGAAATGCGACTTATGAATGGTATTACTATGAATGGCAAGATAGGTTATGTCAGAGAAAAGGATGGTATTGTGGTTAAAGGGATTCTCATTAACGGATCTGTACTTAAACATGGGAAAATGAATCTTTTATCTGCAGGACCTATCACCGGAACAGTTATAAAGATGAACAAGGAACTTGCAGGCGGAGGCTGGCTTATAGTTGATAAGGAGTTACCGACTGACGGAAGTCTTACAGGTGAACAGATTATCATTAATACCGATACAGAACGTGATGCCAGTTATACAATCAGAAGTGTTGAACGTTCAGGCAATCAGACCAAAGTTTTTTGTGGTCCGATATCCTTTGTAAGGGATTATAAAGGAGGGACAATGGAGGTTCGTACGTTCACTGTTCCCCGTGATTATAGCTTGGGCTATTTATATGATTTCGAAGAAGGTGCACAATTCATTATTACATCCCATAAAGTTTGGACACCTGATTCTAAGTAATATCTTTTGGTCTGTAAGGTTGTTTTATCACCGCAGCTTCCGTTCCCATTTGAGAAGATTTGCACAAAATGCAAGACTCTCTTCACCTCTGTTAAAATAGGCTTTGCGGATAGCTTTATAAACTTCAGGATTTGCTTTTGATAACTCAAGCCATCCGTTCAATGCATTAAAGTAAGCGGGATTTTCAGGACCACCGTCAACTCCTCTTCGTACCCCGGTTCGATCAGGTAACAAAACATTGATCAATAAAGTATTTGCAAAACGTTTAACATCAGTATCACTGAAAACAATTCCATCGCGATTAGCTGCAACGATCATTCCTATATCAAGGACGCCATGCGAACTATCTTCAATATTGGCGGCACCTTTAAAATACTTTACATTAATGGAGAGATTATCGTCAGGAGTCCATCCTGTGGTGGTCATTGGTTCAAACCAATAATACCATGTATATAAGTCTCTATCCGGATCATACTTCAAACGGTTTTTAAACATGCGCGCCATTTTTTCTGATCGTTCAAGGTATTCAGCTTTTCCTGTAAGCCTGTATAAAGCCAGCTGCGCACAAACATGCCTCGCCTGGAAATTAAATGGTGCCCCAACATTGTCAGCCGGAAAGGATTCCCCTCTTTCACAAGTTAAATAGTAACCTTCATCCTTTCCTGGCCCATTTCGCCAGAGCCGTTCAGAAGCATCGGCATATGATTCCTCAGCGGCTCTTATAAAACGATCAGCTGCCGGTACAAGATCTTTTAATTTTGAATTAGCTTTAACAATCTCAGCGAACTGAAGCATGGGATCATAAATTATTCCAATATACCCCATGTAGGCAAGTGGTATAGATTCAAGTGTTATGACCTGAGGGACAGGTATTCCCGGGTTTAAAATCTTCACTCTGATCAGATTTGATTTTTCGGTATAGTTGCCTGATCTGGCAGAATATGGTGACATGGGATCATTTACTATTTTTTCAATGAATCTGTCATCGGCAGGATCAAGACTCAGATCAGAAAATGTTTCAGATCGTTTAAAATAACTGTTGTTCACCTGAATTGTAAAGCGATCAGCATTCCTTTCTTTCTTTGTAATAATCTCTACCACTGTAAGATTATTATTTGAAGATGGCGTAGAAGATACTGCTAAAACTGACCTGCCAGATGCATCAACAAGTTTTCCTTCAGCAACCACAAATTTTAGTGCCATACTCCATGCTGGCCTGCTTTTGCCTGAACCATCAACCACTCCACGCCTGTCATCTCTATGGGAAAGTAACCTGTCGCCTCTTCTGGCTAATTCCAGCAAATACTTAAGATCATCAGTAGCTTCATACATGTGTATCAAAGATCTTAATAATGCCGACTCACGCCAGGCTAGTGTACTTCCATCAGGTTGCTCTTCCCAGGGATCAGTTTTGGGAAGTTGTGAAAGCAACTCATCGGCACGTTCACGTGTAACTGCCAGCTTCTTATCTTGTATGGAAGTCGTGTTGCCATCTATATTGCTTAAGTTCAAACCAGGATTATTTAAATCAATGAAACATGAACCATTAATGGACTGCAGAAATGAAGAGTAGAAAAATATGCATAAGAGCATCAGATGAAGAATCTTTTTATCTTTCATATTTGTTGATTGATGTAACAGCTTATTTAGCAATTCTTTCGGCATCATCATGAGGATGAGGTTTTAAAACTAATAAAACTATGGAATATTGGATAACAAAGCTGATAATTTTTTTTCATCATTGACAAAATCTGTTGAAAGTAATATTATCTTTCTGAACTTAATTCCAATAAACATGGGAAACTTCATATCAGGGTTTTTAATAAATTCTTTAATAAAAGGAATCTTGATTCAATTAATTCTTGTTTTAGGGTTTAATCAAATAGCGATTTCTCAAAATTCTGGTAATTCACCATATAAACCCTTTTATGAACATCCAGTATACCCGCCTGACAGATCTGATATAGGCAAATTGAAAAGATCAGTTGAACCATTAATGAAGATGTCAATAGATGAAATCATTGCCGAAGTACCAGTGGCATCAGGTATCTATTTTGTTGGTTGCCCCGAATGCAATGGCGGGGCTCAGGAAGGTGGAGTGCTTGGCTGGAAGCCAGGAATGGGAGAAACAGTTCAATGCAAGTACTGCAGCATGATTTTTCCCAACAAAAAATATCCTAACAATAGAGAGAAGGTCATTATTTCTCCCGGGGGAACACATCAGGTTTATCGATACTATGAGAATCCTGAAGGACGTCAGTATTTCTTTGAACCGCATGCCTGGTATGAGCGTTGGCTTTGGATAAGGCCATTAGCTGAGCAACTTGCTGTATTATGGTATTCAACACAAGATAATTCGTATGGTGACCGGGCTGCAGCAATTGCAGGACGTTTTGCCCAGGTTTTTCCGGATTATGCTATCCGTTTTGATTATCCTAATTCTCCCAAGAAGTTTTTTCCGGCTAACCAAAAATGGCCATATGAGGGTTTGCAGCCATACCGCGGAGCAAAATGGAGATGGTGGGGATATGATGATATTCCAACTTCACTTACAAACGTTTACGATATTTTAATGTCAGGTTACGACTGGAAGCGAATGGATAACATCATAGGGCCTGAGACAGACACAAGGATAGCCCGTGATTTATTACGGTTGGGATATGAGTTCACAACAGCAAATCCTGAAGTCTATTCAAACAAATCTCCAGGTATGTACTGCAACATGATCAGAGTAGGCAGGGTTTTGGGAGAGCCTGAAATGGTTCATGAGGCTGTGAAGCGTTTTCTTGAATTCTTTTCGAGAGGTTTTTTTGCTGATGGATGGTGGAAGGAGGGAACAGCTGGTTATCATGATATGACGATAAGTGGATTAAAAACTGTGATTGATGCTCTGGCCGGGTATAAGGATCCTGAAGGTTGGAAGGGGAAACATTTTGATAATATTGATCTGTCCAAAGAGATCCCTCTTTACGCCAAAGCTCTGCGCGTAGGCAGTGAGGCAGTTTTACCAAATGGACGGGAAATCCCTATTAATGACACGTGGGGCTATGATCGGGGGGAGAAGACTGATTTTACTGTTTCACGTTTGTGGCCTTCGCTTGGCAATGCATCTCTTGGAACAGGTGATGGGGAAAATCAAATTATGCTGAATATGAACTGGAGCGGCAATTATGGTCATTCTCATTACGATAACGGGTCAATCATTTTATATGCAATAGGAGAAGAGTTGCTTTCGGATATAGGTTATACACATACAAAATATCGGGGATGGACAATTCATACAGCATCACATAATACAGTTGTCATTGACCAGATGAATCAGGATGCTGGGTCACTCGATAAGCCTGTGACAGGAAAATTAATGTTCTATGATGACAGTAATGAACATGTAAAGGTAATCGATGTTGATGCCTCTCCGGCATATTCTAAAGCTAAAACGTACAGGAGAAGAATAGTGATGGTACATGTTGCTCCGGGAAGAGATTATGTCGTTGATCGCTTCGATGTTGAAGGTGGAAATGATCATGACTGGTTCCTTCATGGTATGTGTGAGCAGGAGGGAACACTCACTACAAGTATCCCACTGGACATATCCCGGGAAACACTTGTACCTGTGTGGGGCGGGAAAAATCTGCCGAAAACACAATCTGACACTGATCCCAAACGTTTCCATGCCTATATGTATCTGCAGGACGTGAAGTCTGGTAGTGCCTCAAAACAATGGACTGCAACATGGAGATATGACATGGCCGGATTGAGGACACATATATTTTCACCCGAGGGAACACAGGTTTTCCGATTCCGCTCCCCTTCGGTAAGACTGGCAGGTGAAGATGAGAATAAACTGGACAACTACATGCATAGCGGTGTGATGCAAAGACATACCGGAGACTCCTCAGTATTTATTGCAGTCCATGAACCGTTTAGAAATGAGCCATGGATCGAATCAGTGAAGACAAGCAGAAAAGCCATTGTAGTCCGTTACAAAACAAATGGAGTCAGTTTGGAGGACATTGTTATGTTAAATGATGGAGAAGTTGTTGTGACATCATCCGGGGGATGGAAATATTATTCAGGAACAAAGCGTTCAGGACAGGTTGAGGCGTTGGAAATCTCAGAAGGTAAGTGGAGGCTGAGACTGGACAAGGAATCACCGAAAGTTAACTTTGTCCGTTTAGACCTGGCTGATGGAGGAACACGATATTATCCGGTTGCGGCGGTTAACAGCAACTGGCTGGAACTTTTTGATGATCCTGGATTCTCATTGGAGTCAGACCAGAGCAGGGTCCGTTTTCATACGTTTCCACAGGATCAGTATGCCGGTCCATTGCGATATACTTTATTTGCACCAGTAAGTTATTAGAAAAAAACAATGAAAAGGCCTCCATTACTATTGATGTTAAACCCATTGGTTAAAGTATTGCTGATGCAATACATTATGACAGTTATATTTACAGGATTTGTTTTCTCTCAGGGGAGGAGTACACCTTATGCGGTTAAAGCAACAGGATATCCTGTTTTTCCACCAGATACTTCCCGTATTGAAGAATTAAAGCAGTCGCTTGAACCACTCCTTCATATGTCAATTGATGAGGTCATCGCTGAAGTACCGAAAGAATCGGGTATCTATTTTGTCGGATGTCCTCATTGTAATGGTGGTGCCCAGGAGAGTGAGGTATTGAGCTGGCAGCCTGGTATGGGTGATAAAGTTAAATGCAACTACTGCAGTATGGTTTTTCCAAATGAAAAATATCCCAACAACAGGGAAAAAGTGATTATTTCCCCGAGTGGGGAACGGCAGGTATATCGTTATTATGAGAATCCGGAGGGGCGTCAGTTTGAGTTTGAACCGCATGCCTGGTATGAACGCTGGACCTGGATCCAGTCAAAAGCTGTTCAGCTTGCTAAAGTATGGTATGTAACACATGACAATGCTTATGGTGACCGTGCGGCAGCAATCGCCGGTCGGTTTGCTCAGGTCTTTCCCGACTATGCTATACGTTTTGATTATCCGAATGAAGTGGTGAAGTTTTTTCCTGCTGACCAGAAATGGCCTTATGATGGATTGACGCCTTACCGTGGTGCTAAGTGGAGCTGGTGGGGATATATGGATATTCCTGTTTCCATGATGAAAGTGTATGACATTTTAATGGGAGGTTATGACTGGACCCGGATGGATAAATTTATTGGGAAGGAGACCAGCAGTCTTATTAGAGAAGATCTTCTGCGTCTTGGTTATGAGTTCACAGCAATAAACCCGGAGGTCTATTCAAATATGTCACCAGGGATGTATAGAGATATGATTCAGGTTGGACGTGTTTTAGGCGACCCCGCTATTGTTCATGATGCGGTTAAGCGTTTTCGCGAATTTTTCTCAAAAGGATTTTTTGCTGATGGATGGTGGAAGGAAGGAACAACATCATATCATGATCAGACTATAGGTGGATTGAAAACCGTAATTGCAGCCATTTCCGGATATGTTGATCCTGTTGACTGGAAAGGTGAAAGGTTTGAAAATATAAATCTGGAAAATGAAGTGCCACTTTACAGGAAAGCTTTAGCAGTAAGCCTCGATGCGGTTCTTCCAAACGGACGTAAGATCCCTATCAATGATACATGGGGGAATATTCGCAAAGAAAGTCGACGTGTGAATACTACAAATACTGGTTCTCACTTGTGGCCTTCATTAGGAAATGCATTACTTGGTGCTGGCGAAGGTGATGACAGGATCATGCTTAATGTTAACTGGAGTGGCAATTACGGCCATTCCCATTATGACAATGGATCAATCATTTTATATGCAGCAGGTGAAGAGCTTCTATCAGATATAGGGTATACTCACACCAGATACCGGGGATGGACCATTAATACTGCATCACATAATACAGTGGTTATTGACCAGATGGGACAGGACGCAGGTTCTGTTGACAGACCGGTGACAGGCAGGTTGAAGTTTTATGATGACAGTGATGCTCATGTTAAGGCGATTGATATTGATGCTTCTCCTGCCTATTCCAAGTCTAAAACGTACAGGAGGCGTCTGTTAATGATACATGCCGGTCCCGGAAGGGATTATATTGTGGATCGGTTTGACGTGGAAGGAGGAAGTGATCATGACTGGTTCCTTCATGGAATGTGTGAGGAGAAAGGGATTCTGGAGACTAGCGTAATGCTTGAGAAACCGGTAGAAACTCTTGTTCCGTCATGGGGCGTTGGAAGCATGCCTAAAACACAATATGACACTGATCCAAAACGGTTCCATCCCTATGGTTATATGCGTGATGTGAAAACCGGTCCTTCTGCAGAAAGCTGGACTGCAACCTGGAAGTATGCAAAAACAGGACTCCGTACCCATATACTTTTATCGGAAGGATCGCAAATATTTCGTTTTAGCTCACCATCATTGCGTCAGGCAGGCGAAAATGAGCAAAAACTGGATGATTTTATGCATAATGGGGTGATGCTAAGACATTCATGCAAGGCATCCACTTTCCTTGCAGTTCATGAACCATTTCGCAATGGAACCTGGATCGAATCAGTTAAAACAGATGGCCCGGTTCTTGTTGTCCGGTATATCCTGAATGGATCTGCAACAGAAGACCGTGTGAAACTGAGTGATGATGAAATTATGGTAACATCTTCTTCAGGATGGAAATATTACTCAGGCAAACAGCTTGCTGGTACAATCAAAGGTTTAGAGAACGTAAATGGGAAATACAGATTACTCTTAGACCGCAAAGTTACAGGAGTGAATTTTGTAAGGTTAGAGTTGTCGGATGGAGGAACCCGCTGTTACCCTGTTGCAAATGTTAATGGGAAGTGGATAGAGCTTATGGATGATCCGGGTTTCACTATAGAGGCAGACGGAAGCAGGATTAAATTCCACACTTTTCCACATGATCAGCATGCTGGTCCATTGCGTTATACGGTATTTGTCTCTTCATCTGATATGTGATCATCCAGCATCTATTGATATCTCAAGTACTTTTGTCTCTATTACCGGATCAAGAATAACTTCCTTTATCATTGCCGGAAGCAGGAGAGTTTCACCTTTGGATACTACTTCTGCATTGCCCTCCCACCGTATAATGAATTCACCTTCAGTGCAAATGTATATTATGAATGAATCAGTCAGGTTGTAATCTTTGGCGATCCGGTCGGTGAACCATATAATGTTGGTGTTAAAAAATTCACAGTTGACCAGATTTTCAGTTCTGTTGACAGTTAACTCTTTCCTGATCTTATTTTTTCCTGACATTGTGAAATTAATAGAATCCATAGCAAGTTCAGTGTGCAGTTCCCTTGATTTTTTACCTGGATACTTTCTGTTCCAGTCAAAAATCCTGTATGTGATATCGGATGTTTGCTGTATTTCAGTAAGAATCGTTCCTGCACCTATAGCATGTATTCTCCCGGCTGGTGTGAAAAAAGTATCACCGGCAGATGCTTTTTCTATATTGAGCAACTCAGCAAGATCCCCTGTTTTAAGAGCATTCAGGTATTGCTCTTTTGTCACACCCTCTTTAAATCCGGTATATATTTTTGCTTTTTCTTCACCTTCAAGAATATACCACATCTCAGTTTTTCCATAAGCATTATGTCTCTCCTTTGCAATGGTATTCCCCGGGTGTACCTGTATTGACAGGTCCTCCCTGGCTTCAATGAGTTTAATTAGAAGAGGAAACTCATTTCCGAATTTTTCAAAAACAGCATCCCCGGTAATATCCCCCATATAGACCTCTATAAGCTCCTCTATGTTATTTCCGGCAAGAAATCCGTTACTTACAACTGATAGATTCCCCGAAACAGCAGATAATTCCCAGCTTTCACCGATTTTCTGGTCCATTGAACCTTTTTTATTATAGTGATTTACAAGGTACTGGCCTCCCCACACTTTTTCTTTTAACAGTGGCTCGAACTTAAGCGGATATAGTTCTGACATTTTGTTGGTTTTATTTTAGTTTTCAGAGGGCCTTCAGTACCAAACTTTAGCTTACTTTAGGTACTCATTTATTACAAATTACTATTTTTGGTAAATTATTTGTAACGCAAAAATATACATTTATGCTGATTGTTGGAATAGCAGGAGGCACTGGTTCAGGAAAAACTACTGTAGTAAAAAAAGTATTGGAGTCGTTGCCAAAAGATGAAGTAATTGTTATTCCACAGGATTCTTATTACAGGGATAATAGTAATATATCGCTGGAGGCCAGACAAAAAATTAATTTTGACCATCCTGATTCTGTGGAATTTGAATTGCTGATTGAACATTTAAAGCAGCTCAGGAAAGGAAGTTCTGTAGAGATGCCTGTTTATTCATATCTGACATGTTTAAGATCAAGGGAAACAATTGAGGTTAAGCCAGCCAGGGTTGTTCTGGTTGAAGGTATACTGATTCTGACAGATAAAGGATTGCGGGACATGCTTGATATTAAAGTTTTTGTTGATGCCGATGCCGATGATCGTCTGGGGAGGGTAATTCAGAGAGACATCATTGAACGGGGACGTTCAGTGATGATGGTTCTCGACAGATATCATGATACAGTTAAACCTTCTCATCTTCAATTTATTGAACCATCAAAACGATATGCTGATATTATAATTCCCGGTGGTGGAGAAAACCAGGTTGGAATTGAAGTTCTTATCTCAATTATAGAAAGGCATCTGTTAAGAAAAAAAATATAAGAGTATGCTCGATAATTTAAGAGTGGAAGATATCATCTTTCTCGATGTTGAAACTGTCCCTGAAGTAGAAGATTATAAACTTCTGGATCCTTCAATGCAATTGCTTTGGGAAAAAAAATCAAAACAGTTCAGAAATGCTGATCAGTCTGCAGGTGAAGTATATGAGCGAGCCGGGATTTATGCAGAATTTGGAAAAATTATTTGTATTTCTGTGGGGGTTATTAAGGAAAAGAATCCTTTTGTCTTCAGACTAAAATCATTTTTTGGAGATGATGAAAAAGCAATTCTTTCCGATTTTTCTGCTATGCTTACCAAGTTTTCAAAGAACAACAGGGAAGTGCTCCTATGTGCACATAATGGCAAGGAGTTCGATTATCCCTACATTGCCAGGAGGATGATTATAAATGAACTTATAATTCCCGAAATTCTCGATAATGCCGGTAAGAAACCCTGGGAAATCAAACTGCTCGATACTATGGATCTCTGGAAGTTTGGTGACTATAAAAATTATACATCATTGGATCTGCTCACTTCAATACTTGGAATTCCAACACCCAAAGATGATGTTGATGGCAGTATGGTGGCCGGAATTTACTGGGACGAAAAAGACATTAACCGGATTGTACGTTATTGTGAAAAAGATGTATTAGCTGTTGCCAGGGTATTATTGCGTTTTATGAATCAACCAAATATTGGAGAGGGTAACTCAGAGAGTGTTACCTTTGTGTAACTAATTGTTAATCATAAGCTTTAAAAGGTTATCTGCAACCTGGTCAGAGTTGTCGGCATGTATCCAGTGTCCTGCTTTTTCTATCACAACAAACTCAACTGAAGGAAATAGTCTTTGAATATCGCTGAAATCAGCAGAAGGCAGATATTCAGATACTTCACCTTTAAGGAAAATAACAGGAAATCCTGTAATCTGGTTATTATTAATTCCTGGTCGTTCAATGCAGCCCATGATGTTCTTGAGGTTATTCCGGAGAGATATAGCATTTAATTTCCACGAAAATATATTTTTTTCATTTCGTTGAAGGTTTTTCATTATCAACCCTCTTATTTTATCAGATTCAATGTTTCTTGAAAGGATTAGATCCACTTCATTCCTTGATGAGACGTCTGAGATATTTATAGCAAGTACAGAGTCAAGGATTGAAAGATATTGAAAATATGATAATTGGCTGTTTGTATCATTTGCAAAGGGTGAAATATCAGCTACCAGCAGCCCGTTAAGCATTTCTGGCCACCTCATTGCAAAATAAATTGCTGTTTTACCTCCCATACTGTGTCCGGCAAGGAAAAACTTTTTCAGCTTAAGTTCAGTGGCTAGCTCAAAAAGATCTTCTCCCATTGACATATAATCATGGAAATCACTATGCGGAGAGTTTCCGTGATTTCTCATATCAGGAATGTAAACAGTATAACTGCCGGAAATCTTTTTTGCAATAGTTACCCAGTTATCAGATGATCCGAATAATCCATGTAAAATTATCAAAGGGGGCCCATTTCCATATTTCCTGTAAAAGAGTTTCATCGGATTAATTATCCTGCCAGTTGCCTCTTGTACATTTGTATGGCATTCTCCAATCCGAGATACAAGGCATCAGCAATAAGTGCATGCCCGATAGAGACTTCCTCCAGCCAGGGAATATTTCTGTAAAAATATGCCAGATTATCCAGGTTAAGATCATGTCCAGCATTTAATCCTAATCCAGCATTATGTGCAATTTCTGCTGCAGTAACAAATGGTTTAACTGCATCCACAGCACTTTTTGAAAAAGCTGAGGCATAAGGTTCCGTATAGAGTTCAACCCTGTTTGTCCCTGTATATGCTGCATTTTCAATATTAACCGGGTTCGTATCAACGAAAAGTGATGTTCTTATCCCTTCTTTTCTGAATACCGATACAACATCAGAAAGGAAAGATCTGTTTTTCAGTGTATCCCATCCCGCATTTGATGTAATTGAGTCCGGTGGATCTGGGACAAGTGTAACCTGGTCAGGTTTAACCGAGAGGACAAGTGTAATGAAACTTTCTGACGGATATCCTTCAATATTAAATTCGGTTGTTATTACTGGCCTGATATCCAGAACATCCTTATATCTGATATGTCGCTCATCAGGTCGAGGGTGAACCGTAATGCCATCTGCACCAAAAAGCTGACAATTAATGGCAGCTGCCTTAACATTTGGGATATCTCCTCCCCGTGCATTTCTTATTGTTGCAATTTTATTGATATTTACGCTTAACTTTGTCATTATAATAAATGTGTATTTAATCCATATTGTAATTTATAAAAGTACAACAATTGGCATTTTAATTAGTATTTTAGATGAAATTTTAACCACTTATAGTTTTATGTTTGCCAAAGACCTGATATCGGATACAATTCCATCTATTAAGACCTCTGATCTGGGACAAACCGTACTTAACTGGATGGAGATTTTCAGGATTTCCCATTTGCCTATTGTTAATAATCAGGAATTCCTTGGATTAATCTCAGATGCTGATATCTATGATATGAATCAACCTGAAGAACCAATTGGTAACCATGCTCTTACATTATTAAAACCATATGTTACCACTGAGCAGCACCTGTTCGAGGTAATTGGAGTGGCTTCAAAACTAAAATTATCTGTTGTCCCGGTTCTTGATAACAATAATAATTACAAGGGAGTCATTACATTACATGACCTCATAAGATGTATTGCAGGAATCTCCTCGATGGATCAGCCCGGCGGAATAATTGTTCTTGAACTTGTTGAAAGGGATTATTCTCTTTCACAGATAGCCCAGATTGTTGAAGGAAATAATATAAAAGTATTGAGTATGTATATTACTTCACCTCCTGATTCAACAAGGCTGGAAGTGACACTTAAAGTTAATACAGGTGATCTAACCTCGGTGATCAGGACATTTGAGCGGTACAACTATGAGGTAAAAACCTGGGTAACTTCCACCGATTCAATGGATCGGTTCTATTCTGAGCGGTTTGATCACCTGATGAAATATCTTAATATATGACAATATGCTTGAAAGGGTTGCCATTTACAGCAAGGATAATAAGTCAAAAACCAGAGATGGGGTCACAAAACTGGTCCAGGAGTTTTGCAAAAGGGGAATTAAAATACAGATATTCCAGAGAACAGAGGATACTCTTATATGCCCTGGTACAGAATTGATTGAGCGGTTTAGTGACCTGAATACCTTATCGGGGTTACCTGACCTGGTATTAAGTGTTGGAGGTGATGGTACATTTCTGGAGACTGTTATGAAAGTGAAAGATATGGGAATTCCCGTTGCAGGGGTCAATACTGGGCGTCTGGGTTTTCTTGCTAATATCCCCGATGAGGAGATTAGCCATTCAATAGATATGCTGTGCAAGGGCGAATTTGAAATTGTTGAACGATCTCTTCTGGAGATCTCAAAACCGGATAATATTTTCAATGGTGAATCATCATCAGCTTTGAATGAGATTACTATTCAAAAGACCAATCCGAGTATGATTACTATAAATGTTTTTGTTAATGGGGATTATCTGAATACATATTGGGCTGATGGTCTTATTATTTCAACAGCAACCGGATCAACTGCATACAACCTGAGCGCTGGTGGCCCAATTTTATCTCCTGAAGATGAGAGTATTATAATTTCTCCAATCTCACCTCATAACCTCACTATAAGACCAATTATAATTTCGGGAGACAGTAAAATCAGGATGGTCATGGAAGGGAGGTGTGATGAGTTCCTTGCAACATGTGATTTCAGATCCAAACGGCTACCATTAAACGAGGAAATCCATATTGTTAAAGCAACAGGGAAACTAAAAACTGTAATGCTCAAAGGCAGGGATTTTTACAGTACTCTGAGAAACAAACTGATGTGGGGAGCTGATAGGCGAAATTAGGGTGATCATAATGCTTAAAATCAATTTGTTATCCTGCTATTGAATTAGAAAAACATTACACTCCGTTAATTTTATATTTTAATATTACACGCCTTGCAATTAGAATATTATATTTGTATCAGCATTAATTAGATAAGATATTATGAAACGGTCCATCTTAATTTTTCTGATTTTTTGCATGGCAGCTCCTTTTTCTGTAGCTCAATTGTGGAAATTGAGACGCTGGGAGACTTCCGCAGGAATTGGACCCTCAATGTTTTTTGGTGATGTGGGAGGATTCTCAAAGTCAAATAATAAGCTTGGATTAAAGGATATGAGTTTTCTCCAAACAAGATATAACATAAACGGCAGTATAAAGTTCCGTATCACCAGGGAAATAAATGCAAGGATTAGCTTATCAGGAGGATTGCTGCATGCAACAGATTTAAGAGGATCTAATGAAAACAGGGATTATGAAGCGTCTACTGGGATATTTGAACCTGCATTGATCGGGGAGTATTCATTTATTACGAATAAGTCTGAAGACAGTTATCGTTTTATGATGGGAAAACAAAATTTTTTGAAAGGACTTTTAAGATCAATAGATTTATATGCTTTCACCGGAATAGGAGGATTAGCTTATAACGTTAAAGGTAATGAAGCCTTGGTTGCCCGTGGAATGAAGAGTGGCGGATTTACTGCCATTATTCCGGTCGGACTTGGTGCAAAGCTGATATTTTCCCCGGTTTTAAATTTTGGCATCGAACTTGGAGGCAGATACGCAATGACTGATTATCTTGATGGATATTCTTCACAATTTTCCAAAGCAAATGACGTTTATTATTTTTTAAACTTTACTGTTACTTACAAACTGAAGACAGGGCGGAACGGTTTGCCCACATTCAAATGAAAAGAGCGGGGCCAGTTTTAATGAAAAACCTACATTTGCTTTTATTTTGTTTTTGTCTTTCTATTTCTGCAACCGGACAGAGAAACTCTGATTTTGGTATCTTTGCCGGGGTCTCTTCTTATCTTGGTGATATCAATCCTAACAGGCTCCTCTATTCCCCTCTTCCAGCGGGTGGCATTTTCTACCGGTATAATCTTCATCCCCGGCAGGCAATAAGAGCAAACATTTTTATTGGGGGTATCTCAGCGTCTGACAAGGATTTCAATAATAGTTTCCAGACAGCACGTGATACATCGTTTAGAGGAAGGGTTGGAGAATGGGCACTTCAGTTCGAATTTAATTTTCTTCCTTATTCAACTCAGGGTAAACCGTGGGATTTCACACCTTACCTGGCTGCAGGAGCAGGAATAGCATTTATTAATTCAACATCTTTTACTTATGTACCAGTAATTCCATTTTCTCTCGGATTCAAGGTTAATGTATTTAAAAATTTAGGGTTAGAAGCTGAATATGGTTTTCGTAAAACATTTTATGATAACTTTGACGGCTTAAAAGATTTGGTTGCTCCTTCAGACTATGCATGGATACACAATAATGACTGGTATTCTTTTACAGGAATATCACTTACATGGAAAATCTACAGCAAGCTCGCAGGATGCCCGGCTTATAGTGATGTGGATTCAAAAAAAAGCGCCAGGTAATGCCTATAAAAGAACAGATTAAAAAAGATAAATTGCCTCTCCATATTGCAATTATTATGGACGGCAACGGCAGATGGGCTCAGCAGCGAGGTCTTGATAGAATATATGGCCATCAGCAGGGAGTTAAAGCATTAAGGGAAGTTATTGAATCTGCTGCCGAACTTGGAATAAGGTATCTGACTCTTTATGCATTTTCAACTGAAAACTGGGGCAGACCTGATGAAGAAGTATCGGCATTAATGGGAATAATGGTTCAATCGCTCAACAATGAAACAGACACACTTCTGAAAAACAATATCAGGTTAAGGGCAATCGGTGATATTGACAGGCTTGCAGATGATGTTAAAGACAGGTTATACGAGACAATTAAATTAACATCTTCAGGTACAGGACTTAATCTTAATGTTGCATTAAGTTACAGTTCCCGTTGGGAGATCACTGAAGCCTCAAAAAAAATGATTGCCGATGTATCAAATGGCAAACTTGATAAAGATAAAATTACTGAAAAGGATTTTGAAAAATATCTTACAACTTCTGGCATTCCCGACCCTGAATTAATGATCAGAACAAGCGGGGAGTTAAGAATAAGCAATTTTCTTTTGTGGCAGATGGCATATACAGAACTATTTTTTACTGAAATACTTTGGCCTGATTTTGGTAAGGATGACTTTTATAACGCTATTATTGATTTTCAGGGAAGAGAAAGAAGATTTGGAAAAACAAGTGAACAGGTTTTGGAAAAATGAAAAAATGATGGTTACTAGTAAATTAAAAAAAATTATTGTAGCGCTATTTCTTACTCTGGTGAATATCTCCATGTTTGCACAGGACAAAAAAGAGATAATCGACTTC
The DNA here is from genome assembly GCA_964639725.1 of uncultured Rikenellaceae bacterium. Taxonomy (GTDB): domain Bacteria; phylum Bacteroidota; class Bacteroidia; order Bacteroidales; family VadinHA17; genus LD21. The sequence continues at coordinate 41,036 of CAZXFB010000017.1, read as the reverse complement.
ATGAACCCCAGCGATTATATTATAGGTGGTGTAACTGTTTCAGGAGTCAGATTTCTTGATCCCAATGCGCTTATCGGAATCTCCGGATTACGAATGTGGCAGGAAATTACAATTCCGGGAGAGGATGTTACTTCAGCAGTCAGAAAATTGTGGCAACAGGGTCTCTTTTCAGATATACAGGTTACAATATCTAAAATACAATCAGATACTGTATTTCTTGATATTGCCCTTCAGGAAAGACCAAGAATTTCATCTGTAAAATTTAACGGATTAAGAAATTCTGAAAGTCAGGACCTGGTGGAAAAAATAAACCTTCCTGTAGGATCACAGCTGACATCTTATGTGATGAATAATGCCCAAAAAATTATTAAAGATCATTTTATTGAAAAAGGATTTCTTAATACTCAGGTAGATTTTGTTCAGAAAGATGATCCGGATCAGCCTAATAACATAATACTTAGTATTAATGTTGATAAAAAGGATAAGGTTAAAATTGGGGAGATCATATTTACAGGTAATGAAAATTACGATATTAAAAGGCTACGACGTACTCTTAAAAGCACAAAGAAGAAAAACCTTAACTTTTTCCGATCTTCAAAATATATAAGTGAGAAATACGATGAAGATAAAGAAAAGCTCTATAAATTTTATAATGATAATGGTTTCAAAGACTTTACAATAATTTCAGATTCACTTTATCCAATATCCGAGGACCGTGTTGGGCTTCATATTAAAATAGAAGAAGGTAAACAGTATTTTCTCAGGAATGTTGATTGGGTCGGTAATAGCGTTTACAGAAAAGAGGACCTTGAAAAAGTCTTTAATGTTGAAAAGGGATCTATTTATAATCAGTCTCTTATCAATGACCGTTTAAATGGTTCGGCTGGTGCTGAGGATGCTGTCAACTCACTTTATATGGATTATGGTTACCTGTTTTCACGATTGACTCCTGTTGAAAATAAAATAGATGGCGATTCAATTGACCTGGAAGTAAGAATATTTGAAGGCGATCAGGCCTACATCAATAACGTATTTATCACTGGAAATACAAGGACCAATGAACATATTGCCCGGAGAGAACTTTATACACTGCCTGGTGACCTTTTCAGTAAGGATAAAATAATGAGATCAATCCGTCAGCTTGGAGTGCTCGGTCACTTTGACCCTGAAAAAATTAATCCCACTCCATTGCCAGATCCTATAAACGGTACAGTAGATCTTCTTTATAAACTTGAAGAGAAAGCTAATGACCAGTTTGAAGTTTCAGGCGGCTGGGGTGCCGGAATGCTTGTTGGAACTGTTGGTGTGCGGTTCAATAATTTTGCAATGCGAAATTTCTTTAACCTGAAAGACTGGCGACCATATCCTTCAGGTGACGGACAATCGTTAAGTATAAGGGCACAGTCAAATGGTCGTATATATCAGTCATATAATGTCTCTTTTGTTGAGCCATGGCTTGGCGGTAAAAACCCAAATACTTTCTCCGTTTCACTCTTCAGGTCTCTTATGACTGATGGTAAAAAGAAAGGAGAAGAGGGTAGGCAGTCGATGGTTATTGACGGAGCAACAGTAGGTTTAGGTAAAAGGTTAAGATGGCCTGATGACTTTTTCTCTCTTTATGGAGAAGTTAGTTATCAGAAATATAATCTGGATAACTACAGCCAATACCGTTTCCTGTTCGAAAACGGTTCTTCCAATCTCATAAGCCTTACAGGTAAGCTTACCAGATTTTCAACAAGTCCAAACCTTATTTATCCCAGAGAGGGTTCCCAGTTTATCCTATCACTTCAGGTAACACCACCATATTCTTTTATAAGTGGTAAGAATATGTTAAATGCACCTGATGAAATTAAGTACAGATTTATTGAATTCCACAAATGGACATTTAAGTCAGACTATTTCTTTCCCCTTACACCAAACAAAAAATTGGTTCTTAATACCAAATTCGCCTTTGGATATCTTGGGTATTTTAACAAGGATATTGGTCCCTCTCCTTTTGAGAACTTCCAGCTGGGAGGCGATGGTATGACTGGTTATAGCTTCTATGGTTCCGAAATCATTGCTTTGAGAGGTTATACCAACAGGTCACTTACTCCTAACGATCCGTTACGTGGAGTTCCTTCTGGTAATGTCTATTCGAAAATCACTTTCGAGATACGTTACCCGATCTCTCTCAATCCACAGGCTACAATATTTGGACTTGGATTTCTTGAATCAGGGCGGGCATGGTACCAGCTTAAGGAATATAATCCTTTCAGGATGCCACGTTCAGCTGGTATAGGACTAAGAGCTAACCTTCCGATGTTTGGTTTACTTGGTATTGACTGGGGTTATGGCTTTGATCAGGTTCCTGATCCAAGTAACTATCCAAATGCAAATAAATCACAATTCCACTTTATAATCGGGCAGCAATTTTAATAATGAATTAAAAATCAATAATTATGAGAAAAATAGTAATACTGTCACTATTATTTATTCTGACCTCTGCTATTGCTATTGGTCAGAAATATGCATTCGTTGATTCTGAATATATCAGAAAGAATATTCCTGCCTTCACAACAGCGCAGGAACAACTCGATAAACTTTCACAAACCTGGGAAAAAGAGGTCGCTGATGGTTATACCGTTGTTGAGCAAATGTATAAATCATATCAGAATGAAGCTGTACTTCTTTCGCAGGATATGAAAACAAAAAGAGAAGAAGCTATCATTGCCAAGGAAAAGGAAATGAAAGATCTTCAAAACAAATACTTTGGAATGGAAGGTGAGCTGTTTAAAAAGAGGGAAGAGCTGGTAAAACCTATCCAGGATGAAATACTTAAAGCTATAAAAGATATTGCTGTTGAGGGTAGCTACGCAGTAATTTTTGATACTGCTGCAGGTGGCAACATTCTTTTTGCAAATCCCAAATTTGATATCAGTGATCAGGTCCTGGAAAAATTAGGTTATAAAAATTAATTAATTACTTTTGCATAAATTTTTAATAAAAATATCTGAGATGAAAAGATTTATTGGAATAGCGTTTGTTGCCATTCTGATGGCATATTGTGGTCAGAATGCCATAGCGCAGAATATGAAGTTTGGGCATGTTAACAGTGAGGAACTTGTTCAGGCTTTACCTGAATTCGATTCTGCAACGGTTAAGCTCGAAAATTTTCGTAAGGAGCTTATTAATGCATTGGAACTCATGACTGTTGAGCTTAATAATAAGAGTGATACATATAATAAAGAGAGTAAAAACCTGTCAGAATCTGTGAAGCAGTTCAAGGAACAGGAATTGATGGATATAAACAGGAGGATTCAGGAATTTCAGACAAATGCACAGACCCAACTTCAGGATAAACAAATGGAACTTTTTCAGCCAATCTATAAAAAAGTTGACAAAGCAATCAAAGATGTTGGGAAGGAAAACGGATTCATTTATCTCTTTGATGTCGCAAAAGGTCAGCTGCTATATTTTGATGAGACCAAAAGCACTAATGTGCTTCCTCTCGCAAAAGCTAAGCTTGGCTTGAAATAATCTAAAATTTCTAAACCGGTGACCATCCTGAAAAGGATGGTCATTTTTTTAAGATAGATCCAACTTGAAGGAACAACCGATAGGAATATTTGACTCTGGAGTAGGAGGACTTACTGTTGCTCATGCTATAAAGCAGATTTTACCTGGGGAAAGCCTGATATATTTTGGAGATACAGCACACCTTCCATATGGTGATAAGTCTGAAGAGTCAATAAAATATTATTCAAAACGGATAACTGAGTTTCTTCTTGATCATAACTCAAAAGTAGTCCTGATTGCCTGTAATTCTGCATCCGCATCTGCCTTTGATTCTCTTAAAGAAGAGTTTGATGGAAAAACAATTATCCTCGATGTCATTGATCCTGTTGTGGATTATTTAAGTACTAGGAACTATAAGAAAATAGGTGTGATTGGGACCAAACGTACAATAAGTTCCGGAACATATGATGACAAACTAAAGGTAAAAAGTCCTGGAACTACTGTGATATCGATGGCAACACCGTTGCTCGTTCCGATGATTGAGGAAGGATTTATCTTTGATGATATTAGTAACGCAATTCTACGGGCATATCTCTCTAACCCTTCTCTGGAAGGAATAGAGGCATTGGTGCTCGGTTGTACACATTATCCGATAATAAAAAACCAGATAAGTAAGATCTTTAATTTCAATGTGGAGGTAGTTGATTCTGCCAGACAGGTTTCCACGATCCTGAGAAATATGCTCGAAAAGAATAATATGCTGAATGATTCCGGAGATGTTAAAGACCAGTTCTTCATCTCAGATTATACAACTTATTTTGAAAAGATAGCCCGAATGTTTTTTGAAGGTGAAATTAACCTTAGAAAGGCTGATATCTGGAGTTGATCCTTAGATCTCCGTTTTCAGGAAAATTGTTGATCCTTATATTTAGTTAATATTCTATATCTAGTTCAGACCCAGAGTGCTTCTGTGTCTGTTTTTTTTCTAATTCCGGGAAGGAGCAATGTAAATATTCTTATAGAGTAAGCTGATGCATAACTTCCTGTTCAATTGAAAAACATGATCAATATCATACATAATATTCAATAGTTATTTGATTATTTGGGCTTTATTAAGTTAATTTTGTGAATGATATGTAAAGAGTGATGCCTGAGTGAAGCTCATTGTTAATATTGAATAATATATAATGGCAAATAAATCAATAGTTATCGAAAGAGAAGAGGTTGTTATCCGCTTTTCTGGTGATTCAGGTGATGGAATGCAACTGACAGGGACGCTTTTTTCAGATACTGCTGCCCTCTATGGAAATGATCTTTCTACATTTCCTGATTATCCGGCTGAAATCCGTGCACCGCAGGGAACTGTTGGCGGGGTATCAGGTTTTCAGGTACACCTTGGACGGTCAGAAATAAATACTCCAGGCGATTATGCAGATGTGCTGGTCGCAATGAATCCGGCTGCTATTAAGGCAAATGCCAGATGGGTAAGACCTGGAGGGACAATTATTTATGACAAGGATAATTTCACTGATAAAAACCTTGAAAAGGCAGGTTTTAAAGAAGATCCTATTATTGAGGAGAAGCTTGAGACCTATAATATTATTGATGCTCCTATTTCTTCCATGGTAAAAGAGGCTCTGAAAGATTTTGGACTCGATCCCAAGTCGGTTCTGAGAACAAAAAACATGTTCGCATTGGGAATGGTTTACTGGCTCTTCAACAGAAAACTAAAATATACTGAAGATTATTTTAAAAATAAATTTAAAAAAAATCCGCAGATAGCTGAAGCAAATAAAATTGTATTAAGGGCAGGTTATTATTATGCTGAGACTATTGAAGCGCTGGCACCAGTTTATCATATCAGTCCCGCCCAGATAGCAAAAGGTTATTATCGGAATATCTGCGGTAATGCAGCAACAGCATGGGGTTTTATTGCAGCAGCTGAAAAAGCTGGCTTGCAACTTTTTATCGGATCATATCCCATCACCCCTGCAACTGGTATCCTTGAAGAACTTTCAGCCCGTAAAGATCTTGGAGTAAAGAGTTTCCAGGCTGAAGATGAAATTGCTGGAATCTGTACTGCCCTTGGAGCAAGCTTTGCAGGAAGTCTGGCTGTTACATCAACATCAGGTCCGGGACTTGCACTTAAATCTGAAGCAATTGGTCTGGCTGTCATGGCAGAGCTGCCTGTTGTTATTGTTAACGTTCAGCGTGGAGGACCTTCAACCGGACTTCCAACCAAGACGGAACAGGCTGACCTGATGCAGGCTATTTATGGGAGAAATGGAGAATGCCCTTTGGTTGTTATTGCTGCCTCAACACCCTCTGATTGCTTTCAATTTGCATTTGAAGCAGCCCGGATTGCTCTTGAACACATGACCCCTGTCTTGCTTCTCAGCGACAGCTATCTAGCTAATGGTTGTGAACCCTGGAAAATTCCGAAAATGACTGACCTTCCAAAGATTAACCCGCCGTTTGCACTTAAAAAGGATACTCCTTTTTACCCATATAAACGTAATGAGGAGACCAAAGCCAGATCATGGGCAATACCAGGCACACAAGGACTTGAGCACAGAATAGGCGGCCTTGAGAAAACTGAGAAAGGAACAGTCTCATATATACCTGAAAACCATGAGATGATGGTTAAGCTAAGGAGTGAAAAAGTTGAAAGAGTAGCTGAGAAAATACCTGATCTTAAAGTGTATGGAGATGATTCAGGCGAAATACTTGTTGTTGGATGGGGAGGAACTTTTGGATATCTTGTAACTGCTGTCCGTGAGTTGCAATCTGAAGGTTATAAAATCAGTCTGGTTAACTTTAATTACATAAATCCTTTACCAAAAAATGTCAGGGAAGTTTTCAGCAGGTTTAAAAAGATTTTGGTTTGTGAATTAAATACAGGTCAGTTTGCTGACTATATGCGTATTAAATACCAGGAATTTAGTTATGAACAGCTAAATAAGGTTCAGGGGGTCCCCTTTACAATCCGGGAAATTAAAGATCGTTGTATTAAAATACTGGAGGGCAAATAAAATGGAAGAAGTTAATGCTATTCAATATAGTCCAAGAGATTTTAAAAGTGATCAGGAGGTCAGATGGTGTCCGGGTTGTGGAGATCATGCAGTGCTGAATTCAGTCCAGAGAGCTCTTTCGGAGCTTGGGATCCCAAAAGAAAAAATTGCTTTTGTTTCGGGAATAGGCTGCTCTTCACGGTTCCCATACTATATGGATACATATGGATTTCATGGTATTCATGGAAGGGCTTCAGCAATTGCTTCCGGTGTTAAGATGGCAAACCCCGACCTTTCTGTATGGCAGATAACGGGAGACGGTGATGCACTCGCAATCGGGGGTAATCATTTTATTCATGTTATACGTAGAAACATTGATATCAATATCATATTATTTAATAACGAAATTTATGGCCTGACAAAGGGACAATACTCACCAACATCTTCCAAGGGTCTGGTTACCAAGACTTCTCCATTTGGCAGCCTTGAAGAGCCTTTTTCGGTCGGAGAGCTTGTTATAGGTGCAAAAGGCAAATTTATTGCACGGACTATTGATGCCAATGTTGCTCTTTCAACTCAAATATATGTTGAGGCTGCAAAGCACAAAGGGACTTCAGTAGTTGAAGTACTTCAAAACTGTGTGATCTTTAATGACGGGATTCACGATACAGTTGCAGGTAAGGAGGTAAGAGATGACAGAACAATTATTCTTCATCACGGCAAACCAATGATTTTTGGAAAAAACAAAGAGAAGGGACTGATTCTTGACGGATTGAAACTCAAGGTTGTAAATATTGGAGAAAATGGGATAACAACCGATAACTTGCTGGTTCATGATGCTCATGAAGCCTATCCTGGAATTCAATATATGCTGGCTAATATGAGATTTCCTGAGTATCCTGTTGCTCTGGGCGTTATCAGATCAGTTTCAGGGCAAACATACGAAGCTGATATGGAAGAGCAGATAAATATGATTAAAGGAGGGTCAAAAATTAAATGTATGGACGACCTTCTCAGTAGTGGTAATGTTTGGGAGGTATAGTTCCCGGTTGAATATATTCACGCCTGTTACGGCGGTTCTGCAGCACCGTTCTTAGCTCACACATTATAATACACATAGGACAACGCTCCATGTCCGAAATAGGTTCCTTTTGATTCATTAGCATGGACCGAACATACGTAGTATTTATTCTTCCCCCTTTCTATTTCCCTGTTTTCTGATATCTTAAACTATTTTTGTAATTTTAAAATCTGATCTTACAGAGCGGTATACTAGATGGAAGAGAATAATTATATTAATCCTGAGTTTAAAAAGTTACTTCATGAACAGCAGGAGAGAGTAAAAGAATTATCATGTATAAACCAGACTACATATATTCTGAAAGAGGGCAAACCTATTGAAGAAACTCTTCAGCAAATTGTTCTCCTTCTTCCTTCAGCATGGCAGTATCCTGAATATACCGTATGCAGGATAAACTTCATCGATAAAAAATTTGAATCTGCAACTTTTCGTGAAACAGACTGGAAAATGGCTCAGGGTTTCAAAACTATTGATGGAGAGAAAGGTTCAATTGAGATTTTCTATACCACAGAGTTCAGTATTGAAGATGAAGGTCCTTTTCTGAAGGAAGAGCGAGACCTGATTCAGAATATAGCACATCTGATAACAGGATATATTAACAGTTATAAGGCACGAGATATAATCAGGCTGGCTCAGATACCGAGGGAGGATGAAGATGACCTTAAGAATGTATCTAGCCGGAAACTTCTTCAGAAATTTCTTGAGCGTCATAACGCTGAAAGAGATGTTTTTCATGATCTTCAGCCCTTTAAGGTAAAGGAAATACTTCTGGTTGCCAACCTGTATGATGCTTATTCGATTGAAGGAGAGGGAAGGTTTTCTGATCATCTGCTGGGTGAATACTACCAGATGAGCCTGACATCATTACCAAGGCTTACAGGTGTGTCGGGTGAGGAGGAGGCTTTTAACAGGCTTAAAGCAAGGCATTATGATATGATCATTATTATGATCGGAGTTCACAAGGAGAGCCCCCTCATTCTTTGCAAAAAAATCAAGGAAAAATACCCTTATCTGCCCACATTCCTCCTGCTCAATAACTCAGGAGATGCATCATATGTTAAGAAACAGAAAATTGCCGGAGTTCCATTTGACAACTATTTTGTATGGACTGGTGAATCAAAGGTTTTCTTTGCGATGGTTAAGCTGCTCGAAGATAAGGTTAATGTTGACAATGATACAAAAAAGGGTCTTACAAGAGTTATTTTACTTGTGGAAGATTCAGCAAAATACTATTCAAGCTATTTGCCCATGCTCTATAATCTTGTACTCGAGCAGACAAGGAGTCTTATTGAAGATGTATCTACAGATGAACTTTATAAAGTACTTAAACTCAGGGCCAGACCCAAAATCATGCTTGCATCAAATTGGGAGGACTCTATAACAATTTATAATAAATACAAGGATAGCCTTTTATGTGTTATTTCTGACATGCGGTTCCCGAAAAACGGAATAATGAATGACACGGCAGGATTTGAGCTGATACAGCATATAAAACGAGATCTTCCAAACCTGCCTACTGTTCTGCAATCGTCAGATCCTGAGAATGCAAAATATGCATATACCCTTAAGTCAAACTTCATAAACAAAAATTCCGAAAGTCTTTTACAGGATCTGAAGTCATTTATTAACTATTATCTGGGGTTTGGACATTTCGTTTACAGGGATAATAAGGGCCGGCAGATAGCAGTTGCAAAATCAATGAAGGAGTTTGAGGCTTACCTCGAAACTATACCTGAAGACTCTCTTGCTTATCACGCTATGAAGAATCATTTTTCACTATGGCTTATGGCAAGAGGGGAGGTGAAAATTGCAAAAATGATCAATCCAATCCAGGCTTCAGATTTCAACACACTTAAAGAGTTGAGAGAGTTTCTGCTGGATGTGATAAGAAAGCGGCGCCGAGAGATGAATAAAGGAAGAGTGGTGAATTTTGAAGAGTCTGCAGTTATTGATGAAACAAATGTTGTGAGTCTTGCCGGTGGCTCACTGGGAGGTAAAGGGAGAGGTCTGGCATTCATAAATACACTGATCTACAGTTTCGAGCTTGGCAGACTTTTAAATGGAATCAATATTAAGACTCCAATTACTGCCATTATCGGTACAGATGAATTTGATATGTTTATGGAACGCAACCATCTGTGGAACAGTGTAAAAGAATTAAAGGATTATAATGCCCTTCAGAAGCTGTTCCTGGATGGCACTCTTAGCTACACTCTCGAAAAAGAACTCAGGATATTTTTGAAACATATTACCAAGCCGTTGGCAGTAAGGTCTTCCAGCCTCTTTGAAGATTCAATGAGTCAGCCCTTTTCCGGCATTTTTGGAACCTACCTTCTTCCTAATAATCATCAGGAGTTCGAGATGAGACTGAAACAGTTGACCGACGCAATAAAACTGGTTTTTTCATCGATTTATTCCCGTAGTTCACGCACCTGGTTTGAAGCCATAAATTTCAAAATTGAACAGGAAAAAATGGCTATAGTTATTCAGGAAGTAGTCGGTAGAAGATATGAAGATACATTCTATCCGGATATCAGCGGAACAGCACAATCTTTCAATTTTTATCCGGTAGCCCATATGACACCTCAGGATGGTTTTGCTGTGATTGCGGTTGGACTAGGTCATTATGTTGTGGAGGGAGAAAGGGCTTTCAGATTCTCACCTGCCTATCCTGCCCTCGATATCATCTCGCCTAACGATCTTTACAAAAACTCCCAGGTTTCTTTCTATGCAGTAAATATGGCAAAGAAGGACCTAAACTTACTCGAAGGCGAAAATGCCGGTCTTATCCGACTTGATATAAGTGTTGCAGAGAATCATGGAACAATAACACATTCAGCTTCTGTTTTAAATGCTGATAACGATACAATAACTCCCGGACTTGATTCACCCGGTCCAAGAGTAATAAATTTTGCAGATATACTAAAATACAATTACCTTCCTCTTTCTCAAACTCTTACAATAATTCTTGATGTTATTACTGAGGCTTTCGGAACTCCTGTCGAAATCGAGTTTGCAATTGACCTCACCAAAGATTGTGAGGGAAATGCCTCTTTCTATCTTTTGCAGATTAAACCACTTGTAGGCACAGGGGCTGGTTATAATATAGACCCTGACACTATAAATGCAGACGATCTGATTCTCGAAACAAATAAAAGTATGGGTAACGGTGTGATAAATGATATTACAGATCTTATTTATCTTGAACCTGAGAAATTTAATAATCTTCTGACAAGTCAGATGGCTGATGAGATTGACAGTTTAAATGAAAAGATGCTGCGTGAAAACAGACGTTATGTTCTGATAGGTCCGGGCCGGTGGGGAACCAAGGATAGATTTCTTGGCATACCTGTTGTGTGGCCTCAGATTTCAAATGCAAAGGTTATTGTTGAGGTTGGTCTTCCCGATTTCCACCTTGATGCATCCCTTGGTTCACATTTCTTTCATAACGTTACCTCCATGAATGTTGGCTATTTTTCTGTCCACCAGGATGCACCCGGTGAAACTATTTCCTGGGGAAAAATTAAAAAACAAAAGGTTATTGAAAAGGGGAAATTCTTCAGACATATCAGATTTGATAAACCACTCCTTATAAGTATGGATGGGAGGAAAGGTATGGGAGTGATTACTATGAATCAATAAGATTTATTTATGAGCATAATTGACGGAATTCACGATCTTCAGAAGTATGATTTTACTGATACTTCATTCAATCTTCTGATGCAGAAGCGAATACATCGGGTTCTTGTAATTTGCAGTAATTATGATAATTACATGCTCGAGGAAGATGGAAGGATCGATGAGCAGATATTTAATGAATATTCCTCACTTAACCTTCGTTATCCTCCAACATTTGTTCAGACCGATAACGCAGATGATGCATTCCGGATACTTCAGGATGGAAATATTGACCTTGTTATTTCTATGCTAAGCTTAAAAGGAGCAGCAGTCTTTTCTCTTGCAAAAAAAATCAAATCAAAATACGGGCATATTCCGATCGTTGTACTCACTTATTTTTCAAGAGAGGTCTCACTCCTTCTTGAAGGGGAGGACCTGAGTGCTATTGATTATGTTTTTTGCTGGTTGGGTGATGCGTCACTGATTCTTGCCATAATCAAATTGATTGAAGATAAAATGAATGCAGATTTCGATATTGAAAATATTGGTGTTCAGGCAATAATTCTGGTTGAGAATTCAATAAGATATATTTCATCATATCTTCCAAATATTTACAGAATAGTTCTTTTACAATCACTGGATTTTCAGCGCGAAGCCCTGAATGAGCATCAAAGAATGCTGAAAATGCGGGGGCGTCCTAAAATTCTGCTTGCAAACAATTTCAATGATGCCGTTGCTCTATATGAAAAATACAAATATAATGTACTGGGTGTAATCTCTGATATAAGTTATAAAAGAGACAATGTACCCGATGAATATGCCGGATTGAAATTGTGTAAAGTAGTGATGGCTGAGGATGACAAGGTTCCTTTCCTTTTACAATCTTCAAATTCGTCACATAAAAAAGCTGCTGAGGAGCTTGGTGCAGGATTTATAAATAAATATTCGAAATCACTCTCTCTGGAGTTACGGAATTTTATTATCCAAAATCTTGCTTTTGGTCCATTTGTATTTAAGAATTCTGAAACACTTGAACCTATAGCAATAGCTACTGACCTTCAGAGCCTTCAACAAAAATTACTGACAATTCCCGACAGTACAATTGAGTACCATGCCAGTCGCAATCATTTTTCAAAATGGCTTAATGCCCGAGCCCTATTCCCTGTAGCACAGATGTTCAAATACGTTAAGCGGTCAGATTTTGAATCTATGGACGAAATGAGACGTTTTCTGTATGTGGCAATATCAAGCTTCAGGCTGGGGAAGGGAAGAGGTGTTATTGCTAAATTTGATAAGACAAGCTTTGATGAGTACCAGATATTCTCACGTATTGGGGAAGGCTCAATTGGCGGAAAAGCCAGAGGGCTTGCATTTATTAACCGGATCATCAAGCAAAATAAACTATATAATAAATTTCCAGGTGTCCTCATAACTATACCAAGGACAGTAGTTTTGAGCACTGATATCTTCGACGAGTTTATGGATCATAATAATCTCTATTCGATTGCATTATCAGACCTTTCGGATGATGAGATACTTAACAGGTTTGTTAATGCTGAATTACCCGGACGTGTTTATCAGGATTTTTATGCTTTTCTGTCTGTTTCAAGGAATCATCCTATTGCAGTAAGATCATCGAGTAAGTTGGAAGATTCACATTATCAGCCATTTGCCGGTATTTATTCAACCTATATGATCCCCCGTTTATCTGATAATAAACAGATGGTTAAAGTTTTATCTGATGCAATAAAAGAAGTCTATGCATCAGTTTACTACAGGGCAAGTAAAGCATACATGACAGCAACATCTAATGTTATTGATGAGGAGAAGATGGGAATAATACTTCAGGAGGTATGCGGGAACCGGCATGGTGACATTTTTTATCCAACTATCTCAGGAGTTGCCAGATCAATAAACTATTATCCTATCGGGTCTGAAAAAGCTGAAGATGGAATTGCCAATATTGCATTGGGATTAGGGAAATTGATAGTTGAGGGGGGAATGTCACTCAGATTTTGTCCCAAACATCCCAAAAAAATTCTCCAGCTATCATCGCCGGAAGCCGCTTTAAGGGATACACAAAAATTCTTTCGGGCATTAGACATGAATATTGAAAGCTTTGTGCCATCAACTGATGATGGGGTCAACATCCCTAAAATTGATATCAATGATCTGGTTAATGATGGGGCAATGAAATATGCTGCTTCTACTTATGACAGGAATAATAATGTTCTGCGTGATGGTATTATTTACCCTGGTAAACGTATCATTACTTTTGCCAACGTATTACAGCATAAACTATTCCCGCTGGCAGAAATTCTAAATACCTTGCTTGACCTGGGAGAGAAAGAAATGAATAATCCCATTGAAATTGAATTTGCAGCGAATTTAGAGACTCCGGCCGGATCGCCAAGTGTGTTTAATTTTCTGCAGATCAGGCCTATAGTTCATTCTGATGAGACTCACAGTATCAATCTCGAACATATTAAGCAGGAGGAAACAATTATTTATTCCGAGTCTGCCCTTGGTAACGGGATTTTTAAAGGTATACATGATCTTTTATATATCAAACCTGAATCATTTAATCCGGCTCAAAATAAAAACGTTGTTGCAATTATCGATAACCTAAACTCAACATTCGTAAAAAAAGGGAGTGGATATGTACTGATTGGTCCCGGGAGATGGGGCTCGACTGACCCATGGCTAGGCATTCCGGTAAAATGGCCACAAATCTCAGCCGCCAGGATCATCATTGAATCGGGGTTGAAAAACTACAGGATAGATCCTAGCCAGGGAACACATTTCTTTCAGAACCTGACCTCTTTCAGAGTTGGCTATTTCACAATAAATCCTTTTATTAATGAAGGATATTATAATGTTGATTACCTGAATAACCTTGAAGCAGTTTATGAAGACAGCTTTATCAGACATGTCAGATTTGAAAAACCCCTTGAAATACTAATTGATGGAAGGAAACATAAAGGCTTAATAATGAAACCATAGGAATATCTGTAATGCTGGGCATTACAAAAAGAAGTCAGGTATTTTGTTATTTTAGCGATTGTATTTAAAAAGATATATAATGGAAACAGCAAGAACAGTTTATAAAGGTGGCCTGAGGACCGAAATTGTACATGTCAGGTCAAATAGTGTAATAATCACCGATGCCCCTGTTGACAATAAAGGTAAAGGTGAAAATTTTTCTCCTACTGATATGGTTGCCTCGGCCCTTGGGAGTTGCATCTTTACCATTATGGGAATTGCAGCAAATGAGCATGGATTTTCAATTGACGGGAGTTCGTGTACAATAACCAAGATAATGGCTGACAATCCGCGGAAAATAGGAGAGATAAGGATTGAGTTTGACATGACAGGGTATGACTATACCGATAAACAGAAAAAAATACTTGATTATTGTGTTAAGACATGTCCTGTGGCACTGACCTTAAATGAGTCGGTAAAGCAGAATGTAACACTCATTTTTAGATAATGATGAAATTATTTATGCTCTGTAAACTTAATTGTATTGAACATGTTAGCTGGTTAAAACAGGAAGAAAATCAAAGAAGACAAGTAGTATCTGTTAATTAATTAACAGACAGTGGCTAAAGATTTGCAGATTCTGTAACAATATCTTTATTTATCTTTTTAATCAGACCCTGGAGAACATTTCCGGGTCCTGTTTCAACAAATGTCGTTGCTCCGGCAGTGATCATATTAATGACTGATTGTGTCCATCGTACAGGCGAAGTGAGCTGGGCAATAAGGTTAGCTTTAATCAATTCTGGATCAACGCAAGGCATGGCATTAACATTTTGATATACAGGGCATAATGGTTTGCTGAAATAAGTGTTTTTTATTGCTTCTTCGAGTTCAAGTTGTGCCGGTTCCATGAACGGTGAATGAAAAGCACCACCAACCGCAAGCTTAAGTGCTCTTTTGGCACCCTTTTCCTTAAGCATCTCAATGGCCTTGTCAATACCTTCATTAGAGCCGGATATAACTATCTGTCCAGGACTATTATAATTTGCAGGTACCACAATTTCTTCAATTGAAGCACAGACTTCCTCAACAGTTTTATCGTCCAGACCCAGTATGGCAGCCATTGTAGAAGGAGTTATCTCACACGCTTTTTGCATAGCCATTGCTCTCTTTAATACGAGGATAAGCCCATTCTCAAATGTGAGTGTTTTGCTGGCTACGAGAGAAGAGAACTCCCCAAGAGAATGACCCGCTACCATGTCGGGTTTGAACGAATTTCCCAGGACTGCCGAAAGTATGGTTGAACAAAGGAATATTGCAGGTTGTGTTACTTTAGTCTGTTTCAGATCTTCATCAGTTCCCGAAAACATAAGATCAGTGATCCGGAAGCCAACTACTGAATTTGCATTTTCAAACATTTCTTTAGCAAGAGGGGATCTATCGTAAAGTTCTTTTCCCATTCCTACATACTGTGCTCCCTGTCCTGGAAATACATATGCTTTCATAAATATGAATTTGGTTACCGTGAGTAATAGAAGATAATTTATATGTCCGATCCAGAGGACATATTTTAATGAAGTTTGGTACCGATAAGGTGGACAAACTCTTCACGTGTATTGAGTTCTTTAAGGAAAATGCCTGTAAAGGCAGAAGTGGTTGTAACTGAGTTCTGTTTTTGAACACCTCTGATCTGCATGCACATGTGCTGGGCTTCAATAACAACAGCTACTCCAAGAGGGTGAAGTGTATCCTGAATACAGTTCCTGATCTGAGTAGTCAGTCTCTCCTGTACCTGGAGTCTTCTTGAAAATGCTTCCACAACTCTTGCTATTTTACTAAGTCCTGTTATATAACCATCAGGAATATAGGCTACATGGGCCTTTCCGAAAAATGGAAGCATATGATGTTCACACATGGAATATAGATCAATATCTTTTACAATAACCATCTGTTTATATTCCTCTTTAAACATTGCGGATTTTAGAATCTCTTCAGCATTCATGTTGTAACCGTTGGTCAGGAAGTTCATCGCTTTAGCCACTCTTGAAGGTGTGCGTACAAGTCCCTCTCTGGTGGGATCTTCGCCAATCAGTTCAAGAACCCTGTAATAAATGGCCGATAGTTCTTCAATATTCTCAGCATCCCAGGTTTCAATTTTATTATATCCACCAGAAATTCTTCCAGATCCGTCATTTACCTTTTCTATTTTCTTAGCCATAATATTCTATTGAGTTATTCTCAGTTTCTTCAATTTTCACACAGTGGAGTAACGCCCCTTCTTTTTCAATTGCCGGCCTGATCTGATCCCATATTGTAATAGCAAGGTTCTCTGTGGTTGCAATCCTGCCTTTCATGAAATCAACATCAAGGTTTATGTTTTTATGATCGATCTTGTTAATCACTTTATCCAGAATTATCTGTTTAAGAATGTTGCTATTCATCACGAAACCATGTTCAGGGGATGGCTCTCCTTTAACAGTAACCCATATAATATAGTTATGTCCATGCCAGTTTGGATTGGAGCATTTTCCGAACATTCTGTTGTTAGCCTCATCAGACCACTCCTCCCTGAACATCCTGTGGGCTGCACAGAACCTTTCTCTGCGTGTCAGGTAAATCATACGTCACTCTATTATAGTACAATATTAACCAATAATTTTGAACTTTTTTATGCATAAAAACAATATATTTGAAGAGTTTCACCCACGCCTATATTTTAGTATAGGAAAAAAGCGAAAAGTAGTTCAGGAAAATGAGGAGAACATAATATGTCATTCAGAATCTTAGTTGTATGTGCAACGAATGGCGAAGCTGAAGCCCTGAGAAAACTTAGGCATAATCTACCATCTTCAGAAGAATATTCAATTGGCAGAATTGAGATGAGCATTCTTGTAACAGGAGTTGGCTCAATGGCTACAGCATGGGAGATGACGAAATGGTTTTCATCCAATCCTGAACCTGACTTAGCCCTTAATATCGGTATTGCCGGAAGTTATAACAAGGAGATTGGTATAGGTGAAGTGGTAATTCCTTTCTCAGATTGTTTTGCTGATTCAGGTATTGAAGATGGTGAAAACTACTTAACATTGTTTGATGCAGGTCTTGCCAGAGAAAATGATTTTCCATTCAAAGAAGGTCTCCTTCCTGCTGATACAAAGTTTTTTAACATAATTCCCGGCCATTTGAAACAGGTAAGGTCTATTACAGTTAATACATCTACAGGATCGGATTACACCAGAAATAAACTAATAAAAAAATTTAATCCTGACATAGAGACAATGGAGGGAGCAACTTTTTTCTATATTTGCATCAGAAAAAAAATACCTTTTCTGGCTATCAGGTCAATATCCAATATGGTTGAACCACGAAACAGGGACAATTGGAATATTCCACTTGCTCTTTACAACTTGTCAGAAAAGCTTAATGAAGTTATATTAACAATGAAGTGAAGAGATGAAATTGACATTGGGTTTCTCTCCATGCCCGAATGATACATTTATTTTTGATGCAATGGTGCATGGCAGGATTGATACAGAAGGGTTGGAATTTGATTATTTTCTTGCCGATGTTGAGGAACTTAACAAGAGAGCATTCAGGGCTGAAGTGGATATAACTAAATTGAGCTACCATGCATATTCCTATGTTGCTCAAAACTATCTTATACTTGATTCCGGTAGTGCACTCGGATATCGCAGTGGGCCATTGCTTATTAGCAAACGTAAAATTAAGTCAGAAGAACTTGCAGATCTGAAAATTGCAATCCCGGGCAAATATACAACAGCAAATCTTCTCTTCAGTATTGCCTGGCCTGAAGCCATTAACAAGACAGAATATCTTTTTTCAGCTATTGAGAATGCCTTGCTGAATGAGGAGGTTGATGCAGGGCTTATAATTCATGAATCGCGGTTCACTTTTCAGCAAAAGGGTCTTATGAAGATAGCAGATATGGGTGAATACTGGGATAAGCTTACCGGACTCCCTATCCCCCTTGGTGCAATTGTAATTAACCGAAACCTCTCCGACGATATTTCTCTCAAGGTTAACAGGGTGATAAAAAGGAGCCTGGAATTTGCTTATCATGACTCCCTGGCATCTTATGATTTTGTTAAAAAAAACGCTCAGGAGATGAAGAGTACAGTAATGAATAACCATATCAAACTTTTTGTCAGCAAATACACTTTAGATCTGGGAGATGATGGGAAGAAAGCAATAAGTGAGTTATTCAGAATTGCTGATGAAAAGGGGATTATTCCCAAGTTACCCGAAAAGATATTTCTTACCTGAATTTGGATCTTTCAGGGTTACACAATAAGTAATTGTTCATAAATCTTTTCTTAATTTTACATAAGAAAATCTTGCTATAATGAAACTGAAAGAACTCATCCTGGATACACGCTCATATCGAAGGTTTGATGAATCATATCGCATTGAATATAAAATACTTGAATATCTAATTGATCTTGCAAGGCACTCTGCATCAGGAGGTAACAAACAACCATTGAAATTCCTGATTTATAATTCACCTGAGGATTGTAAAAGGATATTTCCTTCGTTGATATGGGCTGCATATCTGAAAGACTGGGCAGGACCTGAACCTGGAGAAAGACCATCAGGGTATATAATAATACTGGGTGATAAATCTATCAGTGAAAGTTTTGGTGTTGATCACGGTATTGCAGCTCAGAGTATGATGCTCGGAGCTACTGAAAACAGATTGGGTGGTTGCATGATAGCATCAATAAAACGTGAAGACCTTCGTAATGAGCTGGGAATCCCAGATATGTATGAGATATTGCTGGTACTTGCTCTGGGGAAGCCTGTGGAAATAGTCAGAATAGATGAAATTATTGACGGTGATGTGAAATACTGGAGAGACAGTGAAAACAGACACCATGTGCCAAAACGATCATTGAATGAGTTGATTATAAAGTTATAGACAGAATAATTGTTGTGAAAAAAGGATTTCGATTATTGTTTGTATTACTGTTTTCTTCTTCGATTGTTTTTTGTCAGCTGAATAATAAGAGCGGGACCAGGATACTTTTTAATGGACTGGTCTCAGATGCAATTACTCTGACACCTTTGCCTAATTCCCAGATTTTTATCAACAGTGAGTTCTCTTCAGTAAGCAGCAGTAAGGGGACTTTTACGTTTTATGTTAATAGGAATGATACAGTAGTTTTTCGCAGGGTTGGCTATAAAACAACACAGTTTTTTATCAGTGATACTCTTACAAGTAATGAGTTTATAACGGGAGTCTATTTATTCTCTGATACAATATCAATTGGTGATGTGATAATTATTCCGAGGCTGACAAATCTCAGAAATAAATTAATGAATTCAATGCCTGAAACAACTACCGAAATGGAAAATGCAAAATATAATATTGCAGTATCTTCCTATATAGGTCGAAACAGTACAAACAAACTTGGAGATCCTGCAACCAACTATGAATTATTGCGCCAGAAACAGCGTACTGAATCATATGAAAGAGGAAGCATACTTCCATCCGACAGGATGATTGGATTAAGTCCGTTAATGCTGATCCCTGCTGCATATCTGCTTTTACATGGATTACCTGATAAACCCAATCCGCCTGTTCCACAGCTTACTGATAAGGAAGTGAACCAGATACATGATATTTATCTGGAGTCTTTAAAGAAGAAACGCTAGCAGGTGACGGAAACAATAAGACTCTCCTGTGTGGAACTCTACCCGCATTCCTGGTTAATGAAATCCACAGACATTAAATATTTAAATGTTGTCTGTTACTGCTATCCTTTGTAATTTATATAAAAGGAACAAATCATCCTTTATAAAAAATCGCTTTGATTATATGACTTGCCATCTTGGGATTCTCTTTTAACCGCCTGGTGGAATAACCAAACCACTCCTTTCCGAATGGAACGTAAACCCTCATTGTATGGCCTTCAGAAATTATACTTTCACGTAAATTCGGAGTTACCCCGTAAAGCATCTGAAACTCATATAGATGCTTTGGAACATTATACTTCTCAAGAAGTCTGTAAGCACCTTCGGTTAAATGCTTATCATGAGTAGCAATCCCGACGTGTATACGGTTTTTTAACATATAGTCCAGATCCTCAAGAAAATGCTTGTTTATTTCATCATGTTTTTTAAAAGCAATTTTTTCAGGTTCAATATATATTCCTTTGCATAACCTGAAGCTTAAGGGATTTTCAACTGTGTTAAGATCGGTCAAACTTTTTATGTCATCTAAAGTCCTCTTCAGATAAGCCTGAACAACAAGTCCTACATGTGCAGGATATTCGTTTTTAAGCCTGCGAAAAAGTCTTATCTCCATATCAGTACATGGGGAATCCTCCATATCGATTCTTATGAAGCTGTTAAATTTTGCAGCCCTGGCTACAATCTCACGAATATGATTAAAGCAGATCTCTTCATCCAGAAGCATTCCGAAACTGGTTGGTTTGACTGAAAAATTACCATCAATCTTATGACTGTTACATACCTCAATCAGAGTAATATAATCCTTTTTATTTTGTTCTGCTTCATCAAGATCTTTTATAAACTCTCCAAGAACATCGAGTGTAACTTTAATATTTTGGTTGTTAAGTTCTTTCGATACCCTCATGGCATCTTCAATTGTTTCTCCTGAGATATATGAACGGGAAAAGATCCAAATAAACTTTTTTGGGAAAAATGGCAATATTGCAGCAATTAGCTTGTTAAACATGTTGAAAGGTTGTTTTAAAATCAATAAATAAGATATTTTTGATTAAAGTGCTAATAAAGCTTATCCAAGTCCAATTTTTAATGACCTTTGTCACCTAAACATTATGAATAAAGGCATGAATTTATTTATTTTAGATAAATTTTTCAGGTAATGCAACCATTTATTTTATACATATGTCTTAAAAATGGTCACAATATATGATGAGCGACCAGCAAATAATTGAAGGGTGCGCACGACATGAAAGAAAGGCGCAAAGCGTTCTTTACGACAAGTATTCGCGTTTTTTGCTCGGTGTGTGTTTAAGATATGCATTAGATAAATCAGAAGCTGAAGACATATTACAGGATAGTTTTTTAAAGATTTATTTTAATATAAAAGATTTTTCAGGAACAGGTTCTTTCATAGGGTGGTTAAGGAAGGTTACTGTCAATACTGCAATAACTCATTATCATAAAAACCTTAAATTCAGGTATCATATTGAAATAGAGGATTATGTGTCGACAGAAACAGGAGTTGCTAGTTTCGAGGAAGACTTTTTTACTTCCGATGAACTTTACCGGGTACTGAATGAGTTACCTGCAGGTTACAGGATGGTCTTCAACCTTTATGCAGTTGAAGGGTACAAACATAAAGAGATTGCTGAAATGCTCGGAATTGACACTAACACATCAAAATCACAATATAGCCGGGCAAAAGCAGTAATCAGGGCTAAACTAGACAAACTCGGCAGGTTAAAAAACAGCTATCCTGAAAGTATTTAGTGAATTAATGGTTGGCAGACAGAGATGGGGAAGAAGCAGGAAATAGGTATCAGGGAGTTATTCAGGGAAAAACTCGGGAACGAAGAGATTGTTCCTGACGCTTCATTCAGGTCTGACCTGATGCGTAAGGTAAGAATGAAGGAGTTTCTGAGTTTTAATCCGGCTAGGATTAATATATATTATATCGGAGGATTTCTTGCTGCCGGGGTTATTACTGCTTTAATTTTATCCTCTGGTTCATCAAAAACAGAAGTTAAACAAAATGATGGTCAATATATTGACATACAGCAGTATGTTGATACTAATGAAGTCCCGGTAAGTACAGCGCAAACTGGCATTTCGCAAAAAGATAACAAAAATGTCATTCGTTTTGAAACAGTTAATGAAAAGCAGGTTTCTGTTAAGCATCTCAAACCTTCCAATCCGGATAAGGAAAAGAACCTTATTCTGAATAAAAATGAAGTCATTCATTCAGAAATTAAAGAGAAAATTTCTGAAAACAGATTTTTTAACTCAAATGAAGCTGAAAAGAAAAAGCTCCGGGAAATTCACCATCAGGCAGGGGATCTTATAGTATCCTCATTAAGTGAAGGATGTACACCACTGAAGGTAAAATTCAGCATCAGATCATCTGTTTATGATTCATGCAGGTGGTCATTCGGGGATGGTGGTTATTCTGACAAAACAGACCCTGAATGGATATACGATTCTGAAGGGGAATATAATGTTGTTCTCACTGTTTTTGGTACAGATGGTTCAAAAAAGATTACTTCTTCGTTTATTAAAGTTCATCCCAAACCTTCAGCCCGCTTTGAAATTTCGCGGACAGAAACCAATAATCCTGATAATGAGATACTTTTCTTAAATTATTCATCTAATGCCGTAAGATTTAAATGGGATTTCGGAGACGGGAACTCTTCAGATTTTTTTGAACCTAAATATAAATATGAAAAATCTGGAAATTATAATGTAATGCTGGTCGCATCTTCAGAAAATGGATGTTCTGATTCACTGGTGGTTTTAAATGCAATCACAGGATCAATGTATTATATCAGCTTCCCAAATGCGTTTATCCCTAATATCGGTGGACCTACAGGAGGCTACTATTCACCAAAAAGTGATGAAGCGGCACAGGTATTTCACCCTGTGTTCTCTGGTGTGTCAGATTATCAGTTAAGGGTTTTCAGTAAGCATGGTATTGCCATTTTTGAAAGTAACGATATTAATGTAGGATGGGATGGCTACTTCAAAGGACAGTTATGTGAACAGGGAGTTTATATATGGAAAGTGAGAGGTAGCTTTCTGAATGGTGAACCGTATATTAAAATGGGTGATGTTACCCTTCTTAAAAACTGACCTGTATTTTACAATATCTGCAATATAAATATGCTTTATCAATACATCAGATTGATTAAAGATTAACTTTTTTTAGATGGCTCTTTTATTGGATTCTGTTAAAATGAACCCCAATTAGAGCAGAATTTAACGATTTAGTAATGATTTTTGATTTCAATTCATTATTTTCGTCAAATAAACCAAACAGGATAGATCTTGCTGAAGAGGATTAAATATACACTCATGCTGTCATTCATCCTGATTGCTGATAGTTTTGGACAAGATCCTACCTTCTCTCAGTTTTATGCTAACCCTTTATATCTCTCCCCATCTTTCGCAGGTGCAACACAGGAGTATCGGTTTGCTATTAATTACAGAAACCAGTGGCCTGCAGTGCCAGGTGTTTTTACTACATATAACATTGCATTCGATAAAGCGTTGCCAAATTTCAATTCCGGTATTGGTGTAATGGCTACCTATGATGTTGCAGGTTCCGGAGACCTCAGCACAACAAATATTGGGTTACTTTATTCTTACGATTTCAATATTAACAGGGAGTGGCATATCAGGCCGGGAGTAAACTTTAAGTTCTATTATCTGGGTCTTAACATAGGTAAACTGATCTTTAACAGTCAGATAACCGGAAGTGGAGTTTCCCCGTCTGTTTCACCACCACCATTCGACAATGTTGCAGATGTCGACTTTGCGACTTCTGCTCTAGTTTATAATGACAGAATCTGGGCAGGAATCACTCTTGACCATCTGTTGGTTCCTAAAACCTCTTTCTATGGTGATGAGGGTAATGCTTTTGTTCCTCTGAAATTCAATATGTATGGAGGTATTCAGGTATTAAGAAAAACCAGGCTGAGAGTAAAATTGCAAGAGGTTCTTTCCGTAGCAATGAATTATCAGCGCCAGGGAAAATATAACCAGGCGGATATTGGATTATACTATTATAAAGATCCATTGATTTTCGGCCTATGGTACAGAGGAGTTCCGTTAATAACTTCACAGGCAGGTGATGCCATTATCGGTCTCGTGGGAATAAAAACAGAACA
>CAZXFB010000017.1:0-16964 GCA_964639725.1 uncultured Rikenellaceae bacterium | reverse complement strand
CAGTTACGATTTTACAATCTCTAACCTGATAGGTGCTTCAGGTGGAGCGCACGAAATATCTCTTGTTTATGAATTCAACTCATTCTCTTTGGGAACACAGAGAAAGAGAATCAGAGCTATTCCCTGTCCTGAATTTTAAGTACTTCACTCCTGAGTCATTACACTTATTTGCAAATGCACCTTTAGTCTATTTCTTTACTAATTAAATCCAGTTCGTAATATTTTCAAAATGTAGGTAACCTGATTTATTTATTTGCTTATATTTGCCCCTTAATATTGTTTAACATTTAATTAATTGCAATGAAGAAACTATCTGTAGTTCTGTATGTTGTTCTGTTTTTAGCTGTTTCAGTTCTCTATTTCCTGCACTTTTCAGGGAATACAAAGAAGAAGATTGCTTCACCAGGAAGTGCCATTGAAACAACTGCCCGGGGCATAGCATTTGTAAATATTGATTCTGTGATATTTAAATTTGATATGTTCTCTGATAGAAAAGAAGATTTGTTGGCAAAGCAGAAAAAAGCTGAAGCAGAACTAAACTCGAAAGGAAGTCAGTATGAAAAAAATGCACGTGATTTTCAGGATAAAGTAAATAAAGGACTTGTTACTAGGGCTACAGCAGCACAGATGGAACAATCTCTGATGCAACAGCAGCAGGAAGTTGTAAGTCTCAGAGACAATCTTCAGTCAAATCTTATGGAAGAAGAACAAGTTATGAATCGTCAGATCATTGAATATATAACTTCCTTTCTTGAAGCCAACAAGGCAGATTATAACTTTCAGTTCATTTTTGGAAAGAGTTTTGGAAGCGTTGTTCTTTATGGTGATGGAGCACTGGATATAACATACAGGGTTCTGGAGGGTATCAACAAAAAATATCAGGCGGAGAAAAAATAATTAAATGGGTTTTGCCTCAACCTGGCTAGAACAAAGGGCTCTTTTCCCGGGATTTATTGATGAGGCACCTGATGAGGAGACTGGAATAATAGTTGTCATTCCGGCCTATAATGAACCAGGAATAGCTGATCTTTTAAATTCACTTGAAGCCTGTGATTCTCCTTCCTGTAAGGTTGAAGTAATTGTTGTTGTTAATGCCCCACAGGATGCAAGTACTGAGAGCATAAGGAACAACGACTTATGTATAAAAAATATTGAAAGCTGGAAGAAAGATCATCACGATTGCTTCTTCCGGCTTTTTTCATTTAATGTAAACAATGAATCCTTGAAGGCTTGGGGTGTTGGACTTGCCCGAAAGACAGGAATGGATGAAGCAGTACGCAGGTTCAATATGATTGGCAATACTCAAGGTGTCATTCTTAATCTTGATGCTGATTGCCTGGTTGCCAGGAATTATTTTACAGTTATTAATAATGAGTTTTATTTACTCCCGGAGCGGAGAGCTTGTTCTATCTATTTTGAACATCCTCTTTCAGGCACTGGTTTTAATGAAAAAAGTTATACTTATATTACCTGGTATGAATTGCACCTTCGGTTTTTCCTCCAGGGAATAAGATACTCCGGTTTCCCTGACGCATTTCATACTGTTGGATCGGCTATAGCTGTCAAAGCGCTTTTTTACATTAAAGCAGGTGGTATGAATCGTCGTCAGGCAGGTGAAGACTTTTATTTTATTCAAAAACTTGTTCCTGCGGGAGGCTATTTTGCTCTTAACACTACAACAGTCTATCCTTCTCCCCGGAGGTCTTTCAGAGTTCCTTTTGGAACAGGAGCTACTGTTTCAAAACTTGCAGATGAGAACTCCCATACCCTTTTAACCTATAACGTTCAGGTTTTTAAAGATTTAAAACTACTATTCCGGGATATACCCGGATATTATGATTGCTCTGATGAAGAATTAACTCTTTACTTCAGTTCCCTTCCTGAGAGTCTGACTTCATTTCTTGATTTTACGGAATGGAAAGCGAAAATTAGTGAATTAAGGCAGAATACATCAGGATTACAATCATTTACCAAGCGGTTCTTTATCTGGTTCAATATGTTCCGGATTGTAAAGTATGTGAATCAGGCACATAAAGCAATATATGAAAAGATCCCGGTTGACAGGTCTGCCCTGGAGCTGCTTCATGTTTTAGGGATTGATTTCAAATCAAACGATTCAGCAGAACTTCTTAAATTTTACCGTTCAATGGAGAGAAACTCCGGCTATTAATTATTTTTCCTTTTGATTTTACGTTCTTCCTGCGGAGTGAGTACAATATACAGATCCTCATCTGACTTTTTCATCCGGTATTGTTCCCTTGCAAATTTTTCCAGGTTATGATTATCAGTTTTCAATTCTAACAGCTTCCTCCTGTCCATCTCTATCTTGTTGATATAATACTCTCTCTCTTTTTTAAGTTTGTTTAATTCCCTGACTTCACGATATCTGGCAATAAGATTATTTGAATCAAATAGTACTATCCAAACAATAAAAACTATAAGAGTCAGAATATATTTATTCTTAAATACAGCAGGAATTTTTTCTATGAACTTGAGCCTGATCATTCTATTGCAAACCTACAACTTTTTTTTTAACCACCGCTCATGAGATAAAGCATCTGTACAACGTCTCCATTTTTAATAATTGTAGTATTGTATTGTTCTTTTGAAATTAAAACGCCATTAAGTTTAACAATTTTCATCTTGAATGAAAATTTTTTTTGAATGAGCATCTCACTTACACTTATACTTTCTTCATCAAATTCTACCTCCCTGTCGTTTAGTAAGATCTTCATATGTCAGAGAATTCTATAAATTCTTTTGCATTAGTATCTCGATAACTGTATTTGCCTGCATATTGGCAACTATTCCTACCCTGGGTGCCATTGGTGGCATTTCTT
This sequence comes from uncultured Rikenellaceae bacterium, assembly GCA_964639725.1. GTDB lineage: Bacteria > Bacteroidota > Bacteroidia > Bacteroidales > VadinHA17 > LD21. Next base: position 14,124 of record CAZXFB010000017.1, on the reverse strand, counting down.
CAGTTACTTCAGAAGTCTCATCACCACAGACAAAAAGAGTATCGTCGATTTTCCTGTACATGATTAATGCATTGTTCCCCCATCCTGCAATTCCTGATCCTATAACAAGAGGTATACCTGGCATTTTTAACTGGAGGGTTTCAATAATCAACTCTTTCATATCAGGAATGTCAAATGCTTCAACTATGACATCACAACCTTTAAAGATCTGAATAATATTTGATCTGTTAAGCTTCTGCTGATATGTGATAACATGGACATTTTCATTAATACATGCAATGTTTTCTTTTAGTGCGATTGTTTTCAGCATTCCTACCTGTTCCCTGAAATAATATTGTCTGTTGAGGTTGTTTTGTTCCACAACATCAAAATCGCAAATTACAAGAGTCCCGATTCCGCTTCTTGCCAAAGCGACAGCACAATTAGAACCAAGCCCTCCTGCCCCTGCAATACCTACACGGAACCGACCAAGATGTTGTTTTACTTCGCTGAATTTCATATAAGTTATTTCCGAACATAAAGATAATTACAATATTATTCTGATGCAATGACGCTCTTTTTTGATGTGGGTAAGAGGTGTATTTTTACATCAAAGCCAGGTTGCTTCTTCCATCATAAATTGTTTGATCTTTTTTATCACTTAAGATTAGTTATAACTCACCGGGATAAATAGCAGCCAGATAAAGGAAGGGAGTTCATTAAGTTGACTTATATCATATTATAACTCATAATAATCTGATAACTTTGAATTATGTTTTTCCATTATGTAATAACCTTAAAGCTTGAGATATGGATGTTAATTCAATAAAAGAGCCGCACAAGCTTATTAGTAAGTGGGAATATAATTGGACTCCGCTTAGTAAAGGATATACCGATAAAATTCTTTATATAAATGTAGGTACTCCGGAGATCAGAGATAAGGATGTACCTCCGGTAATGAAGCAGAAATTCATTGGTGGAAAAGGGTATGGATTGCGTTTGCTTTGGGATGCCACAAAACCCGGTACCCAGTGGAATGATCCTGAAAATGAAATAATCATTTCTTCAGGTCCGATAGGAGGAATAACGCAATACTCCGGTACAGGAAAATCACTGGTTGTTACTATCTCCCCCCAGACAAACTTAGTGATTGATAGTAATGTAGGGGGGTTCTTCGGGCCATTTCTTAAGTTTTCGGGATTTGATGCAATCGAAATACAGGGAAAATCAGAAAAGGATGTGATAATATATATTGATGGGATAAATCACATGGTATCTATTTTAGAAGCACCTGCCGGAATTACAGACAGCCACGTACTTGCAGAGCTACTTACAGAAACATTCGCTGACAATGACCATGAAAAAAGAAATATTGGAGTTGTTTCAACAGGGTCGGCGGCCGATAATTCATTGATAGGTATGCTGAATTTCAGCTTCTACGATCCCAAGAGGAAAAAAGTCCGGTTGAAACAAGCCGGAAGAGGAGGTATTGGAACTGTGTTCCGTAATAAAAAAATAAAGGCTCTGGTATGCAAAATCCCTGGTGTAAAGGGAAATCTTAATAATGTTGTTAACCTTGAGGCGATTACTGAACGGGGAAGACGGTTCAACAGGGAGATAAGAGATCTTGATGACAAACAATGCCAGATGAAGCAGGTTGGTACTGCCCACCTGATGGAAATAATGAATGATCATGATCTTCTTCCTGTGATGAATTATAAATATGGAAGTCATCAGGATGCTTATAAGATAGACTCTTCTGTATGGAAGCGCAATTTTACACAGAATATTCCTGATGGTTGCTGGATTGGTTGTAACATGTCGTGCTGTAAAGCTGTTGATGATTTTGAACTGAAATCAGGACCATACAAAGGGCAAAAAGTAATTGTTGACGGACCTGAGTACGAGAATGCAGCTGGACTAGGCTCAAACTGTGGAATATTTGACCCTGAATATATCATCGAAACAAACTTTTATTGCGACACTTATGGTATCTGTACTATTACCTGGAGTAATCTTACCGCTTTTATAATGGAGTGCTACGAGAACGGGATACTGAATAAGGAGCGAACATCTGGCCTTGAGTTAAAATTTGGAAATGCCAGGGATGCACTTGAACTGTTGCATCAGGTATCACGGGGGGAAGGCTTTGGCAGGATTGCCGGTACCGGGGTACGCAAAATGAAAGAACTTTTTATAAAGAATGGTTGGGGAGATGTTGCTTTTCTGAATGACATTGGTATGGAAAACAAGGGCCTTGAATATTCGCAATATATGCCTAAGGAGTCACTTGCACAACAGGGAGGTTTTGCTTTGACAAACAAGGGTCCACAGCATGATGAAGCCTGGCTGATATTTATGGATATGGTAAATAACCAGATACCAACTTTTGAAAACAAGGCGGAAGCGCTTCATTATTTTCCAATGTTCCGGACATGGTTCGGTCTTGTAGGGTTATGTAAACTGCCATGGAACGATGTTGAACCTGAAAGTAATGCCACCACTGATGAACCGGCAAAAATACCAGAGCATGTTGATAATTATGTTACTATATATAAAGCTGTTACCGGCCTTGAGTTTAGTAAGGAAAAAATGATAGAGGATTCTGAAAGAGTTTATAATTTTCAGAGAGTTTTTAACCTTCGCCGTGGTTATGGTACTCGTGTTTATGACAAACAACCTTTCCGTGCTGCTGGTCCTGTAACTAATGAAGAATATGAATCGAGGTCAGAACGTTATGATAAACAGCTAAAAGAGAAGGCAGGATTTGATCCAACAGGAAAAACAACTGATGAAAAGAAGAAAATTCTCCGTAAATACAGGGAGGATCAGTTTGAGAGCCTGATTGATGCAGTTTATAAACGTCGTGGTTGGAATAATAATGGTGTTCCAAAGATTGAATTTCTGAAAAAGATCGGGATGGACCTGCCGGAAGTAATAGATGTTGTTAAAAAATATCAATAAATTCACCGTCTGGAAGAATTTTATGAGTGTATCTGTTTCATTGCTCAGGGGTGTAAATATGACAGGTCACAATTCTGTTAAGATGACTGATCTGTCAGATTTATTCAATAAACTGGGTTTTATTGATGCCGAAACTTATATTCAGAGTGGTAACGTAATTTTTAGCCACACGGATGATCTTGACATGAATGATATCAGAACAAAAATTGAAACGGCTATTCTTGAGAGATTCAATTATAATATACCTGTTATTATCAGGTCAATTAAGGAGATGAAGGAACTGATGCTAATCAATCCTTTTCTAAATGAACCGGATTTTGATCCGTCAAAGATGGCAATTATTTTTCTTCATACAGAACCTCTGGAGACTCAGGTTCAGAAAGTACGGAATATAGATTATCCTCCTGATAAATTTAAAATTTATGGCAGGGAGATTTATATTTACTGTCCATCCGGTTTTGGGAGAACAAAACTTTACACAAACTTTTTTGAAAACAAAATGAGTGTTATCGGGACTGCAAGAAACTGGAAAACAATCAATAAACTTCTTGAAATGGCTGAGAAAAAGAATCAGGAATAACTGTTTTCTTTTACTTTTATCTGCTAATTTTATAGTTTTATGAACTTGTTTTAAATACATTTGAAGTTGATGAGAAGGTTCTTGCTTTTTTTTATTCTTACAATCCTGATAATTTCAGGATGCAACGAGCGTGCGACCAAAAAAAATGAAATAATAATTTTTCATGCTGGTAGTCTTTCAATTCCTTTTAAACAACTTGCAAATGTGTACCAGGAAAAAAATCCCGGTATAAAAATACTTCTTGAACCTGCAGGAAGCATTGTATGTGCACGTAAGGTAACTGAACTTAAAAAACCGTGCGATATTATTGCTTCGGCCGACTATTTTGTTATTAATGAGCTTCTTATGCCAGATTATGCCACATGGGGCATTCGGTTTGCAACTAATGAGATTGTTATTGCTTTTCAGGAAAAATCTAAATACTCTGCTGATATTAATAAATCGAACTGGATGGATATTCTTTCGAGAGAAGATGTAATTTACTCCAGATCCGATCCTGATTCTGATCCATGCGGATACAGGACTCTCTTTGCATTATTACTGGCTGAAAAGTTTTACAACAGGCCTGGTATGGCTGAAAAGATGTTAGCCAAGAACACAGAATTCATGCGACCGAAAGAAGTTGATCTTGTCGCTCTGGTTGAATCAAATGCGGCAGATTATATGTTTCAGTATAAGTCGGTTGCCATTCAGCATAATCTGAAATTTATTGAACTGCCAGATGAAATCAATCTTTCCGATCCTAAAATGAATGATATTTATAGAAATGTATCAGTCGAAGTAGCTGGAAACAGTCCGGGCAGTAAAATGAAAGTTATTGGTGAATATATAAATTACAGCATAACCGTTTTAAGCAATGCCCCAAATAAGGATACAGCCATTAACTTTATTGAATTTATGTTAAGTCCTGATGGCATGGAGATTTTCCGTAGAAACGGACAACCTCCTATTATTCCCTTTAGTACTGAACAACCGGAAAACATACCTGATAAACTTTTAAAATATCTTAAATAATCTTAATTGAAGTAACTTTTTGATGATAAGATTTAATCCATTTCAACTGATACTTCTAATACTCTCATCACTGGTTTTGCTGTTTATCCTTGCACCACTGGCAGGTATGTTCATTGATACCGGTGGTACTGAATTTTTTGAAACAGCATCTGACAAAGAGGTTCAGCACAGTATATGGCTTACACTTTGGGTTTCATTTGCAGCTACATTTATTTTTGCTGTCGGTGCAATTCCTTTAGCCTGGTTGATGGCCCGGAGGACTTTTCCATTAAAAAATGTTGTTCAGGGAGTAATCGATCTGCCTGTTGTCTTGCCACACACAGCAGCCGGAATTGCTATCCTTGGATTTATTTCAAGAGATGGGGCATTTGGTAAAATTGCTGAAACTGTAGGACTGACACTTGTCAATAATCCTGGAGGAATAGCTATGGCGATGGCTTTTGTAAGTGTTCCTTTTCTGATAAACTCGGCACGGGATGGTTTTGCAGCTGTTCCTGAACGACTGGAAAAGGCCGCTTTGAGTTTAGGTGCAAGCCCTTCAAGAGTTTTTTTTACTATTTCACTTCCAATTGCATGGAAAAGTATAATGACAGGTTTTGTTATGATGTTTGCAAGGGGAATGAGCGAGTTCGGAGCTGTAGTAATCGTTGCTTATCATCCAATGATTGCACCTGTTCTGATATACGAAAGGTTCAGTTCGTACGGTCTTAATTATGCACGTCCGGCATCAGTGCTATTTATTTTAATAGCACTGGTAATATTTATAATTCTTCGACTCATCTCATTAAGAAAGAAAGAAATTCAGGTTACTCCAAATGCTGAAACTTAAAAATGTTAGTAAAAGACTTGGGCATTTTGCTCTTTCAGGTATTAATATAGAAATACCATTGGGAGAATACTATGTCCTGCTCGGACGTTCAGGATCAGGGAAAACACAACTCCTGGAGGTTATAGCCGGTCTAACACAGCCTGATTCAGGAGAGATTTGGCTTAATAAGGAGAATATTACAAAAAGGAAAATTCAAAAACGGAATATTGGTCTTGTCTTTCAGGATTATGCAATATTCCCTAATATGACAGTTTACGGAAATATTGCATATTCATTGCATTCATTGGGAATTGAGAGAAAGAGAATTGCTGAAATGGTAAATAATATTGCCAGAGAGATGAATATAAGTCAACTGATGAATCGTTACACTCAGAATCTCTCAGGTGGTGAAATGCAAAGGGTAGCATTAGCACGCACACTTGTCACTTCTCCTCATCTGCTTCTTCTTGATGAGCCTATGGCATCTATCGACGCCAGTCTGAAAGATGACATAAAACGTGTACTCCGGCAAATCAATAAAGGAGGGCTCACTATCATCCATGTTACACACGATTTCAGGGAAGCTTTAAGCCTCGCAGGCAGGGTAGGAGTGATCCATAACGGACATATTATTCAGGAAGGGAAACCAGATGAGGTTTTTAGAAAGCCTGTCAATAAATTTGTGGCGCGATATGCAGGTATCAGAAACTTTTTCAGGGTTAAGTTTATTAATGATAATGGTTTATGGAGGGCATTTGCCAGTGATAAACTTGTTTTTATTGTTGCTGGAAAGGCTTACCCAACTGAAGGTCTGTTGATTATAAGGAGTGATGATATCCGGATTTTCACAGAAGAGCCCCATATTTCAGGGGAGAATATTTTAAAAGGAACAATAAAGGAAATAATTCCTTCTGATTATGGTGTGGAAATATCTGTTGACGCAGGTGAGGTGTTTTTCATAGATATCACTATTGAAAATTTCAGGAAACTCAGATTATCAGAACATGCCCAGGTCTGGATAGCTTTTCATCCTGAATCACTTGTTGATCTTGAAGGAATAAACTGATAAATTATCTAAAATGATACAACTCGATAAAGCATTCGAAATAGTAATTAATTCTGCATTTATTACAGATAATGAGGAAGTTTCCTCCCTTGATTCATTAGGCAGAATACTAGCCGAAGATATTTTAAGTGATGATGATATTCCTCTGTTTGATAAATCAACAGTCGATGGTTTTGCATGCAGAAAAGAGGACATGTACCATGAACTCAGATTGATTGAAACAATCCCTGCTGGTAAGATTCCTGCTAAAAGGATCTCAGTTAATGAGTGCTCCAAAATAATGACTGGAGCACCTGTTCCTGCCGGAGCCGATTTTGTTTTTATGGTTGAAGATTCAAAAGTTCTTGAGTCAGGAAATATAAAATGTACCGGAACTTTTATTAAAGACAACATTTCAAAAAAAGGTGAGGATGTAAAAAAAGGAAAAATTGTTCTAAAGTCAGGTAAGCAAATCAGACCACAGGACATTGCAGTAATGGCCTCTGTAGGGCATATAAAAATTAAAGTTAAAAAAACACCCCTCATAGCTGTGATAAGTTCGGGTAATGAGCTTGTTGAACCGGATGAAAAACCCGGTAAGTCACAGATAAGAAACACTAATGCTTACCAGCTATTGGCACAGATTATTCGTGCTGGGGGTGAAGGTAAGTATTATGGTATTGCCCGTGATGAAGAAGTGACAACATTAAATATAGTCAAAGAAGCTATTGCAGGTTGTGATATTGTTCTTATCAGTGGTGGTGTTTCAATGGGTGATTTTGATTTTGTACCATCAGTACTTGAAAAGGCAGGTGTTACGATTCTCTTTTCAGGAATTGCTGTTCAGCCCGGTAAGCCAACAGTTTTCGGAACACATCCCAAAGCTTTGGTATTTGGATTACCTGGTAATCCGGTTTCATCATTTATGCAGTTTGAATTACTTATAAGGCCTCTTATTTCAAAAATGATGGGATTTCAATGGAGGCCTATTGATGTAATATTCCCTATGAAAGAAATTTATAAAAGAAGGTCTTCAGACAGGATGGCACTTATTCCTGTAATCATTACTGATGAAGGCTTGGTTGTACCGGTTGAATATCATGGGTCCGCCCATATATCTGCTCTACCTGAGGCAGATGGAATAATAGCAATACCTGTGGGAAAACAAACTATTGAGAAAGGAGAACAGGTAAGTGTACGACAGATTTGAAAGAGAAATAAACTACCTGCGGATCTCAGTTACTGACAGATGCAATCTGAGATGCAGATATTGTATGCCGGAAGAGGGTATAAAACTTCTGCGCCATGATCAGATCCTGACATTCAGTGAGATAGCAGGATTTACAAGGGTTGCGGTGGCACATGGAATCACAAAGGTAAGGATAACAGGGGGAGAGCCACTTGTCAGAAAAGGAATCACTGCCCTGGTAAGGATGATAGCTGATATTGATGGAATAAGGGATCTTTCAATGACTACCAATGGAGTCTTGCTGAAGCAGTTTGCAGAAGAGCTTAAGTCTGCAGGTCTTCACAGGGTTAACATAAGTCTTGACACCGTTGATCCTGAAAAATTCAAATATATTACCAGGTCAGGTAATCTTGATGATGTCCTGAAGGGAATTGAAGCTGCTAAAAATGCAGGTCTGCTACCTGTGAAAATTAATTGTGTGATAATAAACTCGGAAGATGAGGAAGATGCTCGTGGGGTAACACAATTCTGCAGAGATAATGACCTTGAGATAAGGTATATACATCAGATGGACCTGGTAAAAGGTCATTTCTCAAAGGTAATTGGAGGTATCGGTGGAGATTGTGCTGTATGTAACAGGTTGCGGCTTACTGCTAATGGAAAATTGAAGCCATGTCTCTTTAACGAAATTGATCTGGACATCAGGGAGCTTGGATTTGAACAAGCTATTCAGACAGCTGTAAATTTAAAACCCGAATGCGGATCATTTAATAATAAAGGTATGTTTTATAATATTGGAGGATAGATATTATGAGTAAACTAACCCACACTGACAATAAAGGAAAGGCAGTTATGGTGGATGTCGGAGATAAAGCTATTCAACTCCGGATTGCCAAAGCCTCCGGTCACATTTCACTTTCTCCGGAGACTATCAGGCTTATCAATGAGAATCTGATTAAGAAAGGTGATGTGCTCTCTGTGGCCCGTCTGGCAGGAATCAGTGCCGCCAAACAGACTCCCTATCTGATTCCGTTATGTCACAATATTGTACTCGATAATGTAAAGGTTGAAGCTACTCTCATAAATAGAGGCATTCTGATTCAGAGTGAAGTGAGATGCACAGGAAAAACAGGCGTTGAGATGGAAGCACTTACAGCTGTTTCAGTGGCATTACTGACTGTTTATGATATGTGCAAATCCGTTGATAAACATATGGTTATTGATGATATCAGACTTATTGAAAAGATAAAACAATGACATTACCTGATAAATTTGAAGTACTGGTCATAACTCTTAGTGACAGGGCTCACAAAGGTGAATACTCAGATCTTAGCGGCCCGAGGATAAAGGAAATGGTAGCTGAGTTTTTTTATTCTGTTGGCTGGGAAAGTAACATTCAGATTTCTCTGATACCCGATGATGCAGCGATTTTAAATGAAATACTTAGAAGTGCAGGAAATATGTACAATATAATTATTACTACTGGAGGAACAGGTATCGGTCCCAGGGACATTACAGTAGAAACAGTTACTCCACTTCTTTCCAAATCAATACCCGGAATAATGGAATTTATCCGGATAAAATACGGGACGGAAAAACCAAATGCCTTATTAAGCAGAGGTGTGGCAGGGATTATCGGAAAGTCTCTTATTTACACCCTTCCCGGATCGGTGAGAGCTGTTGAAGAGTATATGGCTGAAATAATCAAAACACTGAAGCATACTGTTTATATGCAGTATGGAATTGATGCACATGAAAAGCATTAATCACACGAATATATATGGTTTAAGAATTGAATCGTTCTTATATCAGGAAGAAGATTTAGTGTTTAAAAGCAAACTAACCTAAACAATAAACATAAATGATATCAAAAGATGAAAAATCAGTAAAGGTCATTATCACATCTCTTTTATTTGCCTTTTCCATTCAGGTATTAACATTCATTCCGGTTTATGGTCAGGTAGTTTATAACCCTTCTAACGACCTTCGGGAAGCAGAGATGGGAGTAGAAAGAGTAGCAAGGTATTACCTTCCCGCCTACGCTTCTCAGGCGGTTAATAATAACCAGGTACGCTGGGTCCAGATTGATCTGGGGCAGGTAAAAAGGATTGATGGAATTAAACTATTACCGGGAGTGCAAGGCTGGGGACCTGCAGCCGGCGGTTTTCCTGCCCGTTTTAAAATTGAGGTCTCTGATGATGTGGATTTCAGGCATTCCATCATGTATGAAGATTATACATTGAAAAAAGAATTCCCAAATCCTGATGATGAGGTTGTAACATTTGCATCAAAATCGGTGAATGGCCGGTATGTGAGGCTGACAGCAATTCTGCTCAGGGACAATAAACTTGCTATGACCAAAATCATTATACTTTCAGATGGAAAAGATATTGCAGAGGGATCTCCTGCTACAGAATCCCATCCGGGTAAGGATTCCCATATAGAATTGCTTACACGCCCACCTCGCCCACAGGGTGAATATGTTGTTACCAATAACCCGGAAAATGTGATGCCTGTGGAAACATGGAAGCCTGTAGCTTATAAGGCGCTAGCACCTGAGGGAGGTGTTAAGTTAGGAGAGGGTTTGTTTAAGAAAACGATGGAGAACAATATCAGTTACCTGATGAACTCGTTTACATTCGATCAGCTGGTTCGTAATTTTCGTGTAAAGGCAGGATTGCCTGTTGAACCTCTTGAAGAGAGGTTTAAAAATATGTGGTTCCAGATACTTCCAGGATCTGAAGCTGCACGTTTTTTAACAGGAGCCGGAACTACCTTACGTTGGATTGAGGATGCTGATTTGCGTAAGAGAATGAATGAAATAGTGGACATTATTGACCAATGCAAAGAGCCTGATGGCTATCTGATGGCCTTTCCAAAACATGCTATGTTCGACTATGAGAATGGAGCATATACCAGGTCATGGGTATCCCAGGGTCTTATTGAGGCGGGTTATGCAGGAAACAAAAAGGCATTTCCATTGCTTCGTGGATTCTATGACTGGTTCAATGAAAGTGAATACCTTCCTGAAATGCTCCGACGCGTTCGACAGGGAACCCAGGGGATTATCCCGATAACAAGAACATACTTCTCACCTGTGGGAAAACCAAAAGATATTCAGGTTGTTCAGCAATATTTTCAGGAAAACTACTGGATGAAAGCATTGGCCGAAAGAGATCCGGATGCAATCTGGAGGTATCCTTATGATCGTCCACATAATTACCTGGTGACAGGTATTGAACCATATCTTGATCTGTACAGGGCTACAGGAGCAGAAAAATATCTTAAAGCTGCATTAGGTGCATGGGATTTATACCATGACAACTGGGAGCATATTGGAGGCTCACTTGCAATAAATGAGGGTACATTTCTCTATGAACCAAAGTCATACTACCTGCGACACGAGACAGGAGAATTATGCGGAAATTCATTCTGGATGAAACTTAACCAGAGATTTCACCTGCTAAATCCGGAAGAGGAAAAATATGTGAACGAAATTGAAAAATCAATTTATAATGTTGCTATTGCTAATCAATATGGCCCGGAGGGAATTCGTTATTTTGCAAAACTGGTTGACCGGAAATATGGCGACCATTCTCCAAACTCACATCATTGTATGAATACTTGTTGCGAGGGTCAGGGAACAAGGGTGTTCGGGTCGCTGCCGGAATACATTTATTCAATTGCTGAGGATGGAATCTATGTTGACTTGTATGCTGCATCTGAAATCGAGTATTCCATCCAGGGACATCCTATGAGTCTTAAAATGAAGACACAATTCCCCTATGATTCTAAAGTAGAAATAATTGTCAGGAACAAACAACCTAATAAAAACAAAATTAGAATCCGTATTCCAGCATGGGCATCAAATAAAATGTCTTTAATGGTAAATGGGAGAGAAGCCGGAAGCGGAAAACCAGGATCCTATTTTATCATAGTGAGGGAGTGGAAAAATGGAGATATAATTACATTTACTCTGCCGATGGATTTTAAGGTAACAAAATATACAGGTTTGGAAAAGGGATTTGAAGAGAATCATTATGCTATTGAATATGGGCCTATATTAATGGCAATGGTTGGGGTGAAAGCAAAAAAGTCTGATATCGGTGTGAAAGCAACTCCTGATAATATAAAGAAACTGCTTAAGCCGGTGCAGGGAAAACCTTTGCATTTCACTATTGAAGGGGATAGCGAATTTGAATACTGGCCTTATTTTGAGGTTCAGGAAGAGCCTTTCTCCTGTTTTCCAAAGCTCAAAATTTGAAATTTTAATAGAATCAGGTTTAGTAATGGACTGACAGAGATATAAAATGTCAACGGATAATTTATATAATCTGCACTAATGAATGGATTAAAGACAGCAACCTCAAACCGGATTAAATCAATGAATTATTTTATCCTGAGGCAGTTAAGGGGGTTCTGAAATAGGAGATTTTTCAAATAAATTTAATATCATGGACGAAAGGAATTTACAATTCAGGGAGAGACTTATCAGTATTGATGTTCTGCGTGGATTAGCAATGTTCTTAATATTAGCCATCGATATTGGCGGGGCACCAATATTTAAGACATTCACTAATTTATGGGGTGAAAATTTCGCCAAAGCTGCCTCACTGCAATTTAGTTATGGTTTTGCTGAAGGATTAAGATTATGTTTCATTGCAATGCCAATGTTCCTTTTTGTGGTAGGCCTGGTAATCCCTTTTTCGATGAATAACAGGCAATTACAGAAGGATGGCAATATAGTATATCTTCATATAATTAAACGTTCATTAATTTTATTCATTTTAGGACTGGTTGCAGGCGGACATCTGTTGCAACTGAAGTTCGCAAATATGCCAGTATATAATAATGTTCTCGAGTACATAAGTATTGGATATCTTGTTTGTGCCATACTGGTATTAAACACATCTGTATTAATTCAGTTTATCATAACAATAGTATTGCTTTTTTTGTACTGGGCACTATTTTTATTAATACCGGTGCCGGGATCGCAGGGTGAGATTTTCTCAAGCCAGATGAATCTGGCGATTTATATTGATGATGTTGTTTTAGGACAGTTTCACAGGCATGGTTCGTGGCAGGTTCTTGCAACTGTTAGTTTTATAACAAATATGTTGCTGGGAGTTCTTATGGGGCAGATAATTTTTAGCAGCCGGAACAAAGAGAACAAAGCGAAGTTATTATTTATCTATGGCTTCGTAATGTTATTTGCAGGCTTTATCTGGGGTCAGTTTTTCCCGGTCATAAGGAGTTTATGGACAAGTTCATTCGTTCTCGAAACATGTGGAATATCGACATTGTTACTTGCTTCATTTTATCTCATTATTGATGTTTGGGGGTATTCAAAATGGGCTTTCCCTTTTGTTGTTTTTGGCGCAAACTCAATTGCAATCTACATGATGGCACATATGTTTGATTTCAGTCTGGTTGGAAACATATTTGTAGGTGGATTGGCGAGTCTGTTTTCATCAAATGTTCAGGCCTTTGTTCAGGCTGTTGGTGCTATGATGGTTATGTGGTTAGTTATGTACTGGCTTTATAGAAAAAAGACATTTATTAAAATTTAGTTTAGATAATATATTGAAAAACACAAAGTTGCAGTGTAGCAAGATAATCCGGGTTCTGAATCATTAATCTGATCGTATTTCCTGTATATACCATTTCATAATCCTGACGTTTGCCAGCCATATATAGCTTTTATCAAAGGCTGGTAAATGTGCAAAGAGGACGGGAGTAATTTGTTTAACAAAGTATTAACCACTACACTCTGGGAAAATTGGACAATATTATTTGTATGTTGACTAGTTATATAAGAGTAATTATTATTAATTAATTATTAACCTATTATAATTTCTATACAATTGAATCTGACTCTATTTATAGTTCAATAGCTGTATGTTAAGATTCCATTCTGAATATCCACAGTTTGTTTATTTTTAGTAAAATGAGTATCGGCAATCAATAATAAATTTTTAGCTCAAGTGGGGAGATCCCTCGTTGGCACTACTAATGACAATATTTTGCTATGCACTGAATAAGAGAATGTTGAATATAATTATTATTGTTAGCTAATGTTTGTTCTATAATATTTTCTTGTGCCACGAGTGGCGTAATACGAATAACCCCCGGTGCAACCGGGGGTACAGCTAACCCTCTGATCTCAAGTCCTGAAAGGGCGTAATATGATTAGATTATAACTTTATTAAAACATATACAGCTCCTTCAGAGCTGATAATTGTAGTATGGATTCTAACCCCCGGTTGCACCGGGGGTTATTCATATTGGGCTCTTTCAGAGCCAGTTGTCATAATTTCTGATGTGCAAAATTTTTGTATGGAGACTCGGGATGACACTGGGGGTTTGTGGTTTTTGGGGAAAGAAGTGGCGATTCGTATGCATTAACTCCTTATTGTGACTCGTCCTGAAAAAAGTTTACAGATTAATAATTGAATTCAAATTCATCATTTCAAAATTTTTAATCAATTAATATTCATTCCGGATACTCATAATAAATAATACATTAGTTAACATATTTGTATTAT
>CAZXFB010000016.1:0-81583 GCA_964639725.1 uncultured Rikenellaceae bacterium | reverse complement strand
CTGCTCTTGAATCAGGGGCTATGGTAAGGAATGGAACTACAGTCTGAATTGCATTAAGTTCTCCGGAATTGGTCTGGGAAAAAATATTTCCTGAACCTGTTAACAGAGTCGCTGAAAGTAGAAGCAATAGTTTTCTCATTGCTGACAGATAAATGGAATAATTACGTACTAAAAAATTATTTCTATTTAAATAATGCCGGATCCAATGACCTGATATTATCTTTAAATGCAACGACAAATGCAGTAGGGTAACCAGATTGTCTTACTTTAGTCTGAAATACCTTAGCTTCTGATAGAGTCTTAAGCTCACCGACTGTTGAGCGAAATGCCCCATTATAGGAGTACTCAAATGTATTAAAACTCTTTCCGTCGATTATAACTTTAAAAGATCCTTTTGAAACAGTGTTTGATGCAAACTGAATTCTGTATACCAGACCCTGATTACTCACTTCTGTGGCTTTGGGCTGTGTGACTGCTGGCTTAACAGGTATAGTTTTTTTTGTCTCTGGCTCTGATAATTGTTTTTTTATTGTATCAATTTTAATATCAGCAGATTTAATCTCTTCAGCAGGCTTCTTAATAACAGTTTTTTCAGTTTCTGCTATTGGTTTCGTGACTTCCAGGTCCTTCATTAATTCCGGATCTAATGAAAGGACATTATTTTGAAAAGCTACAATGACAGCTTTGGGGTAATCATTGTTAATTAATATAGTTTGTAGTTCTTTTGCCTGCGACAAAGTGCTGAACTCACCTATACATAATCTATATGCTCCCGAATAGAGATATTCAAATATATTATATTCTTTACTGTTCAAGGTAATCTGTGATCTTGTTTTTGGATTAAAACTGGTAACAAATTGAACCCTGTAAACTACATTATCTTTACTCCCGGTTGATCTGGTTGAAACTTCAGAAATTTTATCCGTAGCCTGCACAGGTGGCTCTAATGCGAGGATAACCATTTGGGAAATATCTCGTCTGGTATAAAATTGTGATAATGAAAGTAATGTATCGGTCTGAGTTAAGTTTAAAATTACTTTATACAATTGCAAAGACCTGATATCAGTGTTTTGTTTAACAGTATAGAAAGCCGATTTTCCACCTTTTCTGTCAATTTTAAATGCTAGATCATCAAATCTGGTATTGACCGGTGTTGAAAGATTAATAGGTTTTTCCCAGGTATTGCTTTTGAACTTACAGACATAAATGTCAAATCCCCCAAAACCCTGTAAGTTATCCGATGAGAAAAACAGGTTATTCTCCGGATCCAGGTATGGATATAATTCGTTTGATGTAGAATTGACAGCGTTGCCTAAGTTGACAGGTTCAGACCATATCCCATTTTTCTCCAGTGAAGCATATAGGTCCATTCCTCCTATAGAACCAGGACGGTTTGAAGCAAAAATCAATAATTTCCCGTCAGCAGATAATGCAGGATGAGTATAAACTGCCTTACCGGAACAAAAACTCATAGGATTTTCATCTACTGCCCAATCCCCCGGATTGCCGGCACCAGGAGAGAACTTAGCTTCGAAAATCTTCTCAACACCATCATTTTTTGAGTATTTAGCAAAATACAGAGTAGTATAATCAATATTGAATGTGACTGCTTCGCTGGGATAGGTAAAATAATTAGATGGTGAAAAAACAGAAGGATTCTCCAAACCTTTTTCTTTAAGAACTGCGTAATAAGTATTAACCTTTCCAAATGAGATATGATCCGGAATCATTTTCTTATCAGATTTTGATGATCCGAGATAAACAATACCATCTTTAAAGAACTGAATTCCGGTTGAAGGGGCAAGAATGTCAAGGTCGAAAGCTTCAACACTGATAGGTTGCTTATTAATGATTGTATCTGACTCAATTGAATCATAAACAGAGATTTCTGTTCCATTTCTGTTAATGTCTTTTGCAAATGACCCTGAAACAATCATTGAGGCTCCTAAAAAGAATACTATTCCTGATCGAATTTTCATAATATAAATTTAAAACCGGAATTACCAGTGGTTAATCCTGGTATTCCCATATTTAATTGCTGAAATATTTATTCCTAATGTAAATTCAATAAGAAGTGGCTTTTTATAAAATGGTGAGCCATTTGGTAATTCAAAATATGTTCCAATTTGAAATTTCGGGTACTTATACTGAAGAAAGAATGAATACTTGTCAAAGTCATTGAAATAGGTTCCCAGGCAGAAGTCTTCTGCATAGATTTTAAGCATAGGTTTTACCATATCTTTTAGGTACCCTGTGAAAGAGTCATTAGAGTTTATAATTACCGATGGTTCCATCAAAATATTAAGCGACCTGCTGATTACCAGCTTATAACCGATCTGAAAAAAGAGCCGACGTGAAGCTCGGATTGTATTAAACCCTGAACTGTCAGGTGATTCAGGATTGCCCATGAGGTTTGTTACAGAGACTCCGGTAAATAGAGAGGGGCTGTAATAATATACACCAAAATCAAAGTTGGGATAAAAAGTATTTTTTGCTTGCCTGTTTAGATCCTGATCACCTGCATATTTATTATAAACAGCTTTTGCTGAGACTCCAACAGATAAGAATGAGAGAGCATTCTTGTCAACCTGCACATGATATGATGCTGCCCCTGAAATACCCATATTCTGAAATAATCCGTCTGTTTCATTAAAAAATGATCCACCAACACCGATATTAGTGAATTCAGGTGAATCAGGTGAAGTGAAATAAGCACGGGGAGACTTTGCAAGCCTGGCAGATCCGGTGATCATCTGTGATTTGGATTCATCATATTTGCCGGCCAGAAGATCAATTGATAGATAATCTTTACTTCCTGCTATTGCAGGATTAAAGATAAAAGGATTGAAAACCCGGTAGGCAACAGGATATTGAGGAGTCGTTTGTCCATCTGACGAATGGAAAGTTAAGATCAAAGTGAAAATGAAAATAACTTTTTTTAAAGCAGGAACATCAGGTTTTAAGTCCATATATTCATTATAAACAGATAATAAACCTTAATCTTTGTTTTAAATCTTAATATTAATTAAGCATACTTAAATATTCCACAATTTAAGAATTCTTTTTCCAATTATCAATAGAGTGTAAATTAATTTATCTCTGCTTGGAGATTGATCCCACTGATGCACTGAAAAGCATTGGTACAAAGTTTTGTTTTCAGCATATGCGATTCTCTATTTGAACTCCGGCTCACATGATAAAAAGGTAATGGGACTGAGTGTTTGAGTTTTCTCAGGTTGAGTTACTTCACGTTGCAAAATGTGGAATCTCAAACACTTTTTGTGTTGACCGATACTTTTAAATGCTATCTTTGCAGGCTGAAATTTGTAATAAAAAAATGGAAATTGTTCTTAAAGAAAAAATAAAAGAAGCTCTTAAAATTCTTTATAATTGCGAGGTTACTGACAACCTTATCCAGATACAGGAAACAAGGAAAGATTTTGTGGGGGACTTTACTCTTGTTGTATTTCCTTTGTTACGTTTTACAAAAAATACTCCTGAAAATTCATGCGAACAGATTGGACAATGGATCGTTAATAACTTCAAATCTGTTGCAGGTTATAACGTGATTAAAGGGTTCCTGAATCTTGAGATTTCTGATAAATGGTGGATTGAGTATTTCAGGAAATTAGTGACTGAGAAGAACCCGTTTGCTGATTGTAAAGTTGATTATCCTGAAGTAATACTTGTAGAATACTCTTCACCCAATACAAACAAGCCGTTGCACCTAGGACATATCCGGAATAACCTGCTTGGATTTTCTCTTTACAGGATATTGTCAGTTTGCGGACATAAAGTGATAAAAACAAATATTGTAAATGACCGGGGTATACATATCTGCAAATCAATGCTCGCCTGGATGAAATATGGGAATGGCGAAACTCCTGAATCATCAGGTTTAAAAGGCGACCATCTTGTAGGAAAGTATTATGTTCTTTTTGAGAAAAAGTACAAACTGCAGATTGAAAAATTGATAAATGAGGGAATTAATGAGGATGAAGCCAGGAATTCAGCACCTCTGATGAAGGAGATAAGGGAGATGCTTATCAGTTGGGAAGCAGGGGATAAGGACGTGATGTATCTTTGGCGGCTTATGAACTCATGGGTGTATGATGGTTTTGATGTGACATACAAATTATTAGGAGTTGACTTTGACAAAATCTACTACGAATCAGATACTTATAAGCTTGGTAAAGACATAGTCATTTCAGCTTTGAATGAAAAAGTACTTTACAGGAATGATGACAGCTCTATTTGGGCTGATCTCGTATCTGAAGGACTTGATCAGAAACTTCTTCTCCGTTCTGACGGAACTGCGGTTTATATGACTCAGGATCTGGGGACCGCAGTTTCCCGTTATAATGAATATGGCTTCAATAAATGCATATATGTTGTTGGTAATGAACAGAATTATCATTTTCAGGTACTTAAAGCAGTTCTTAAGAAAATGGGCTACCAATGGGCTGACGGACTGATACATTTTTCCTATGGAATGGTAGAACTTCCTGAAGGTAAAATGAAGTCACGCGAAGGTACTGTCGTTGATGCTGATGACTTGATTAATGAAATGAAAGAAACAGCAAAAGAAGTTTCATTGGAACTGGGAAAACTTACTGATTTTACAGAGGATGAAAAGGAAGAAATCTTTAGAAAAATCGGACTTGGTGCTTTGAAATATTTTATCCTTAAAGTGGATCCCAGGAAGAACATGACTTTTAATCCTTCTGAATCAATTGATTTCAATGGAAATACAGGGCCATTTATTCAATATACTTATGCAAGGATCAAATCACTTTTCAGAAAAGCAGATCAAACAGGATTAAATATAGACAAAACTTTCAGATCGGATGTTAAAGTTGGAATCAAGGAGATCAAACTAATTAAATTGTTAAGAAAGTTCAGCGAAACTGTTTCTGAGGCAGCTAAAGGTTATAGCCCGGCATTGATAGCAAACTATTGCTATGACCTCTCTAAAGAGTATAATCAATTTTATCACGACTTTTCAATACTTGGAGAAGAGGATACAGCATTGCGGGACTTCCGTTTGCATCTGTCGGGTATTACAAGCGAAATATTGTTCTCTGGTATGTGGCTTCTGGGAATTGAGATGCCGGAAAGAATGTAATGATTAAATAACACCAGTTAAAAGAGATATATGTTTGAAAATTTAAGCGATAAACTTGAAAAATCCTTTAAACTTCTAAAAGGTCAGGGTCGGATAACTGAAATAAATATTGCAGAAACGCTCAAAGAAGTACGCAGAGCATTACTGGAGGCAGACGTTAATTATAAGATTGCCAAGCAGTTTACTGATACTATCAAACAAAAAGCTATTGGACAGGAGGTACTTAAGTCAATAAATCCATCTCAGATGATGGTAAAGATTGTCCATGATGAATTGGTAGTTCTTATGGGGGGAGATAAAACTGATATTAATATTAAGATTAATCCTTCAATTATACTGATAGCGGGCCTTCAGGGTTCAGGTAAAACAACTTTTAGTGGAAAACTGGCAAAATTGGTAAAAACTAAAAGGGGGAAAAATCCACTACTTGTTGCTGGTGACGTCTACAGACCAGCAGCCATTGAACAGCTTAAAGTAATTGGTTCACAAGTTGATGTCCCTGTGTATACAGAAGAGGGAAATATGAATCCTGTACTAATTGCCAGAAACGCTGTTAAAGAGGCCAAATTGAAAGGTTATGACCTTGTTATCATTGATACTGCAGGTCGTCTGGCAATTGATCTGGAAATGATGAATGAGATCTCTTCGGTTAAAGATGCGGTACATCCTCATGAAATACTTTTTGTTGTTGACTCAATGACAGGCCAGGATGCAGTAAATACTGCAAAAGAATTCAACGACAGACTCGATTTTGATGGTGTGGTCCTTACAAAACTTGATGGTGATACACGTGGTGGTGCAGCCCTTTCAATTAAGTCAGTTGTAAACAAGCCAATTAAGTTTATAAGTTCTGGTGAAAAGATGGATGCCATTGATATTTTCTACCCTGAACGTATGGCTGACAGAATATTGGGTATGGGAGATATTGTTTCACTAGTCGAAAAAGCCCAGGAACAATTTGATTCTGAAGAAGCACGAAAACTACAGAAGAAAATAGCCAGAGACCAGTTCGATTTTAATGATTTTATTACTCAGATACAGCAGATTAAGAAAATGGGTAATGTCAAGGATCTTATGGCTATGATCCCTGGTGTAGGAAAAGCGGTCAAGGATCTTGATATTGACGATAATGCATTTAAAGGTATTGAGGCTATTATAAGAAGTATGACACCTGAAGAGAGAGTTGATCCAACAGTTCTTAATGGGAGCAGACGCAAACGTATTGCCCTTGGAAGTGGAACCAGTGTTCAGGAAGTAAATAAGCTTCTAAAACAGTTTGACGAGACAAGAAGAATGATGAAGATGATGACAAAAGGAGGTAATGTTGCCAGGATGATGGGTAAAAATTGATTTTAAATATGTTTAGATTAATTGACGGTAAAAAAATTGCAACAGACATAAAATCTGAAATTGCTGCAGAAGTAGTAAAGCTTATAAAATCAGGAAACAAAATTCCTCACCTTGCAGCTATTCTTGTTGGTAATAATGGGTCAAGTGAAACATATGTTGCCAATAAAGTTAAGGATTGTAAGGAGGTAGGATTCAAATCAACACTTCTTAGATTTGATGCAGACATTACAGAAGCTAAACTTTTGGAAGTAATATCTGAGCTGAATTGTAATGATGATGTGGATGCTTTCATTGTTCAGCTTCCTTTGCCTGCTCATATTTCTGAGAACGTTATTATCGAGGCTATTAGTCCATCAAAAGATGCTGATGGTTTTCATCCCGTTAACCTGGGAAGGATGATAATTGGTCTGCCCTGTTATCTTCCTGCCACACCTTACGGTATAACTGAACTTATCAAACGATACAATATTGAAACATCTGGAAAGAAATGTGTTGTAATTGGCCGCAGTAATATTGTAGGGAGACCTGTAAGCATCCTCCTTTCACAGAAAGGTATGGACGCCACTGTTACTGTCATTCACAGCCGGTCAAAAGATTTGCACAATGTTGTTAAGGAAGCGGATATTATTATTGCGGCAATTGGATCTCCTGCATTTGTCAAGGCTGATATGGTAAAACATGGTGCAGTAGTTATTGATGTTGGAACAACACGTATAAGTACCAGTGAAACTAAATCAGGATGGAAACTTATCGGTGACGTAGATTTTGAAAACGTTGCACCTAAATGTTCTTATATAACACCTGTTCCTGGAGGGGTAGGTCCTATGACACGGGTATCTTTATTGCGTAATGCGCTTGAGTCAGCGCGACATAAATAAATTTTAAAGATAGCTTTAGTTGCCATCATCTAAAAAATTCAACTCCTGTAAAATATAAATCAAAACCTCCTTTTCCTCCGGGTCTGTTTGATGAGAACATCATAAACTGATTGGAAAAATCACGATAATTACCTATCACAGGTCTGTATTCATCTGATTCAGTGTTGATTTTAGGACCAAAGTTTACAGGAGAACTCCATCTGCCTTTTATAAATTTAGAATAGTAAAGATCGAAACCTCCCATCCCACCTATACGGTCTGATGCATAAACCATGATATCTTTAAAAACCATTGGACATTTATCTTCACTTGAACCATTAATACTATCTATTAGGAATGATGATGAAAAATCGCGGTTGAACCATGTATCAATATTAGTTTCAGAGGGTCTTTTATGATAGAATATATCAAAATTACCACCCCTGTTTGATGAAAAATATATTGTATCCTGGTTTGAATCAAAGCATAAATATGCATCATCTGAATTGCTATTCAAAAGTTTAACAGGATAGGGACCCAGTACTTCCGGAAGGTTTGTTCCGAAAACAGGGCGATTTTTAAGATAATAAAAATCGAGGTTTCCATTAGAATTAAGTGAAGACAGGAAAAGGTAATCAAATCCGTCAGTTGAACTAAAAAGAGTCATCGGACCTAGATCATTACCAGTTGTGTTTGCTTTTTCAAGAAGTTTTATCAGAAAAGGGTCATTGCCAATCTTAGCTCCAACCCCGAAAAGTCCTGTTTTCTTATCGAATTGAAAGGAGAGTGTTCCCTGAATTAGATTGAATTGCCCGCCTGAGCTTCCTCTGTTGCTTGAAAAAATAAGGGAATTATTCCCATAAATTTTGTACAGATCTAAATTATAATCATCAGAAGCAGAATTAATATCACCAAGGTTAATAACAGTATCAGGAAAAGAACCAATAGGAAAAGGAATCGGATTTTCACTTTTCTTACAACCTGAAAAACATATGATAGTAAAAAATGTGAATTTAAATAATACCTTAAAGAAATACTCAGCTACTTTCTTCATTCCGGTATGTTTTTATTTGAAACGATTCAAAGATATTAATATTAAATGAAAAACCGGGTAGGAGCCCGGTTCTTCGAAGATAGAATTTAGGTTAATTCTAGGGTTTAGGTTATTATAAAATTAAAAATATATCAAGTTTACTTTTTACAAACAATAGATGAATAATAGAACTGTAAGGTTGCGTGTTGTATATAAAAAGATGTGGAAATATTGAAAATAAATTGTATTAGTCTGTGATATAAGTGTTTAAAAAAATGTTAAAATGTTGATAATTTGGAATTTATGTAATTCGTGTATTTAAAAATAATATTAATTTTGTCTCAAACTTTTTATGATGGAAGAAGATAAGTTCGGTTTTTCTTATGAGGAGGAGATACAGGAAGCTGTCCAGAAGTTTGAGAGGATGAAAAGGAATAATGAGAAATACTTCTTTGATGTCATTGAATTTGAAACAATTATTGATTTCTATATTGAAAGCAATAATTCAACAAAAGCCTTTGAGGCAGCTACCATGGCAACACAGCAGCATCCAAACTCTGTCTCAATACAATTGAGAAAAGCTAGAGTGTTACTTGATAAAGGGAGAGCAGTTGAAGCACTAAGGATACTTAAAAAACTTGAGAGTATTGAACCTGGTAACCATGACATTTATATAGCAAAAGGTACTGCACTTGGAATGCTTGGAGATATTCAGGGAGCAAAAAAGATGTTTGATTATTCTCTGACGCTCGATTCAGATGATGTTGAAAATATTCTTTTTACTATAACATCTGTATTACAAAACCTGAATTATTATGAACATCTAATACCTTACCTTTTGAAACTTATAGAGATGGAGCCGGAATTTTATGCTCATCTTTATGATCTAGCTTATGCTTATGAAAAGATTCTGGACTTTGATAATAGCATAATTTATTATAAGAAATATCTTGAAGAGGAGCCTTTCTCTGATAGTGCATGGTATAATCTCGGAATAATTTATAATAAGCTGGAACAATCCGAAAAGGCGATGGAGGCATATGATTATGCATTATCAATAAATTCACAGAATACTTTTGCTTTATTTAATAAAGGTAATATTCTTAATAATCTTGAACAATATTCCGAGGCTATTCCTGTGTATCACGAATACCTGGAAAACGAGCCGGATAGCTTTGAGACAATGACATACCTTGCTGAATGTTATGAGAAGATAGGAGAGGTCGTACTTGCAAAAAAATATTTTCAGGAGGCAATTGAATTAGCACCTGATTTTGCTGATCCCTGGTTTGGCCTCGGTGTTTTATCACTGAATACAGGCAACACAGATGATAGCCTGATATACTTCAGAAAAGCTGTAAGGCTTGATGATGAAAATCCTGAAATATGGTATCTTTTGGGTAAAGCACACTATGCAAAGGGGGAAAAGAAAGCTGCACTTCGTTGTTTCAGAGAAGCTCTTAAACTAGATGCTTATTATGATGAAGTATGGTCTGATCTGGGAAATATAATCCTGAGTGAAGGGTATCATTTAAAAGCAATACCATATCTTGAACATGCTTATAAAGTAACCGGGGATGTCCCTGGTATAAACTATCTGCTTGCTTCGTTTTATCTTCATAACGGGAACACAGAAAAAGTATTAAAACATCTTTCAATTGCAATTGAAATGGATAAAGATCTTTTTCATGAATTTATAGAACTGTTTCCACGCAACCTTCTCTCAAGGAAAATTGTAAAAATTCTTGCTAAACATAAACTCATTTAAATATCTACATAAGAGGTTAAAAATTATCAAATGGAAAAGATTCTTCCTTATTTGCCTGAGAGACCTTTGAAACCAAGAGATTTTGGATTAACAATGGTTATGGATAAAGGACTCAGCATAAGAGAAGCCGAAGACTTTATGTCGGTGGGAAGCTATTATACTGATTATGTAAAACTGGGCTTCGGTACTTCCATATTAACTCCGGGTTTTGAAAAAAAACTTAAGATTTATAAGAAAGCTGGTGTTGTTCCTTATTTTGGAGGGACCCTTTTTGAAGCATTTATAGTGCGAAACATGTTCAGTGAGTATATTGAATTTCTTGATAAAAACGAAATTGAGCTCGTGGAAGTATCTGACGGATCGTATGATTTTGCTCATGAAAAAAAACTTGAATATATAGCCAAGCTTGCTGAACGTGGGAGAGTTATTTCAGAAGTAGGATCCAAAAAAAAGGAAGTAGTATATACTCCGGACCAATGGGTTTCGATGATGAAAGCCGAACTTAATGCAGGCTCAGTTAAAGTAATCGCAGAAGCCCGTGAATCAGGAACTACAGGTATTTATAATGAGGACGGTTCAGTTAATAACGATATTATTAATGCAATTTCCGAACAAGTCAGGCTTGATAATGTCATTTGGGAAGCACCTGTTAAATCTCAGCAGGCATGGTTTATAAAGCATTTCGGAGCAAATGTAAACCTTGGAAATATTGCACCAAATGAAATCATAGCGCTTGAATCATTACGTTGCGGACTTCGTGGTGATACTTTCTTCCAGTTTCTTCCTAAAGAGCTTATTCAGTGAACAAAAAGTTTTCTATTTATTATTTGACGGTTTCATAGTTAAAAAATGAGAAAATTTGGTCTCATCGGGTATCCACTCGGGCACTCTTTTTCAAAAAAATATTTCTCTGAAAAGTTCGTTAACGAAAATATTAAAGATTGCTCATACGATAATTATCCTCTGATAAATCTTAAACTGTTCGAAAAACTGATCTCTGAAAACAGTGATCTTTTTGGTCTTAATGTTACTATTCCTTATAAGTCAGATATATTAAAATATATTGATGTTATTGACCCTGAGGCAAATGAGATTGGAGCTGTTAATGTTTTGAAAGTTAAAAGATCTGGAGACAAGGTAAAGATATATGGCTTTAACAGTGATGTTACTGGAATCAGAAAAACTCTGTTACCTTTTATTAATGGAGAAATAAAGAATGCACTTGTCTTAGGGACAGGTGGAAGCTCAATGGCTGTGTGCTTTGTACTTAAAAAACTTGGTATTAATATTCTTCAGGTTTCCAGAAAGCATAAGCCCGGGACAATTTGCTACGTGGATATTGATAACAGAATACTTTCAGGACTGGAACTTATTATCAATACAACTCCCTTGGGAATGTTTCCTGATATCGAAACAAAACCTGATATCAATTATGAACACCTGACTGATAAACATATTCTTTTCGACCTCGTGTATAATCCTGAACTTACCTCTTTTCTAAAAATGGGGAAGGAAAGAGGATGTATAACCATCAGCGGTATTAAAATGCTTTGGGCCCAGGCTGAAAGGTCATGGGAAATATGGAATGATGATCTTCTTTAGGCTCAGGAGTTTACTTGCTGGCCTAAAAAAAAAACTTTTAATCCTGCCTCATCTTAAATGGGTTATGTTGAAAAATTAAAGATGACTCTTTACTTTTTTCTTCTCATCCAGTAGCGGTTGTCACATTCTGTACACTCCTGATTCCAGTACCCAGGTGTAACATAGGAACCATCAATAGTTTTAAGAAGGCATTCGTAAATAGAAAATACTGGATTAAAGACAATATCAGTTACTCCAATTGTATATATGCATTCAGCACCGGGTAAAGAGGGTTCCTCTTTTAACTCTTTTACATCAAAATTATTGAATTCAAGAAGTTCCCTGAGAAAAGCTGCCCGATCGATAGAAATGCCTGATTCAATAATTGTACAACGGACACCTTCGATCTCACCAATAATATGTTTAGCATTGTTAATTGCCATTTTATGTGATTTAATTTTATACTCCGAAACTCATTCCTCTGATTATCTCGAATAGTATGCTGGCAAAACCTGTAAAAAATATGCCTGCAACACAGATTGCGAGAGCAATGCGAGTCATAAAATCACTTCTGAAATATTCTATGGGAGCATTATTCTCGTTTATAAACATCGCTTTTACAACAAGCAGGTAATAATATAAAGATATAATTGTGTTTAATACAGCAATCACTACTAAGGGATAGAATCCTTTTTCAGCAGCTGAAGCGAAAAGAAAAAACTTACCAAAGAAACCTGCGACAGGAGGTATACCGGCAAGTGAGAATAACGCCAGTGTCATTATAAGACTCAGTCCTGGATTGGTCTTGTAAAGATTGTTGTAATCATCAATATTTTCTTTGCCTGTGGTATTCGAAATTGCTGTAACAACTCCGAAAGCACCAAGATTTGAGAAGATATAAACGAGAATATAATATACAACTGATGTCATTCCAAGCTGATTTCCACCAATAAAACCTAAAAGGATATATCCGGCCTGTGATATTGATGAGAATGCCAGAAAACGTTTCAGATTATTCTGACGTATAGCAAACAGGTTACCTATTGTCATCGTCAGAATTGCTGTTACATAAATAATCTTCTGCCATGTTGCAAGTATTACCGGGAATACTGAAAACAAAACAATAATAAAAATGAAAACTGCAGCACCTTTTGAAATAACTGAAAGGTAGGAAGTTATGTTAACAGGGGCTCCTTCATATACATCAGCTGTCCAAAGATGGAAGGGTACAATCGATATTTTAAAAGCCATACCAGCAAAGAAGAAGATAAATCCGAGAACCTGCAGATTATTGTTGGAGAATACCTTAGCAACTTCATTAAAATAGAGTGTCCCTGTTGTCCCATATATCATTGACAAACCGTACAGCAGAATACCGGATGAAAGAGCAGATATAAGTATAAGCTTTATACCTGCTTCTGCTGATTTATTACTGTACCGGTCATAAGCTGCAAGAGCAGCTAACGGAATGGTTGCAAGTTCCAATCCAATATAGAACATCAGGAAATGACCTGATGAGATCATGAAATTCATCCCGATAAGTGTAGAAATCAGAAGAATAAAATACTCACTTATCTTCTCCCTGTTTTCTTCTTTGTTAAGCCAGGTTATGGACTGTATAAAAACCAGCAAGGCACCTATATTAAGAATGTTTTTCATTAACAGTCTGATTGGAGATATTTCGTACATACCTCCAAACAATGTTCCGTTTTGTGAGGGAAGGAATCCGATTAAGGTAATAAAAATAAATAATACGACTGTAAAGAGACCAATTGATCTTTTCTTTTCTGTATCCCAGAATATTTCAGCAATTAGAACCACAAGAGCCGCAGCAGTCAACAGCAATTCGTGCCGCATTAAAAGAAAATTTGCTAAACTCATATTATTTATTCTGAATTTTTCTATTTAATAATTAAAATGGATTGATTGCCAGTATCTTATCAATAACAGGTTGCAGGCTTATACCAATCATAGTTGACAACCAGAATGGTGAAAGACCAATGGCTGCAACAGAGCCAATAAGCGTGACGACAGAAATTTTTTCATACCACTTAGCATCGGTAAGGTGTTCGAAATGTGCATTGGTTACAGGACCCAGAAGCAGAACTGCGATGACCCTTAATATATAAACGGCTGTAATAACAATTGATGTAACTGCTACTATCGTGGCAATTCGGTGAAAAAGGTCAGGATGCTGGAATGCTCCGACAAAAATTGTCATCTCCGCAACAAAACCACTGAGACCAGGAAGTCCGAGCGACGCTAAACCTGCAATTACATAGGCTACTGAAAGAAATGGAATAACTTTCATCAAACCACCCATTTCGTTGATCATCCTTGTATGGGTCCTGCCATAAACCATACCTATCAGGGCGAAGAAGAGGGCTGTCATTAAACCATGTGAGATCATCTGAATAACTGCTCCTGTGAGTGCTGTTTTATTCATCATAAGAATTGCAAAGAGTACTAGCCCGCAGTGACTCACTGAAGAATAAGCATTGATGTATTTAAGATCTTTCTGAACTATCGCCCCAAAAGCTCCGTAAACTACACTTATAGAAGTAAGGATAATAAATATCCATGAGAGTTCTTGAGCAGCTTCAGGCATAAGAAAAATAGCAACCCTGAATGCTCCATATCCACCAAGTTTCATTAAAACACCTGCATGCAACATAGATACTGCTGTTGGTGCAGAAGAATGGCCATCAGGGGACCATGTATGAAATGGGAATAAGGCTCCAAGTACACCAAATCCAACAAATGTTAGCGGGAATAACCAGTACTGAGAAGATATCGGAATACTTATTTTTGAGATTTCCAAAATGTTAAAAGTGAGCTTTCCTCCATCAGGTGCCGAATTAAAATATATACCCAGTATCCCCACAAGAAGCAGAGCTGAAGCACCCATAAGCATAAGTGTCAGTTTCATAGCGGCATACTCCTTAGGACCACTTCCCCAGATACCGATCAGAAGATACATTGGAATTACCGCAAGCTCATAAAAGAGGAACATTGTAAAGAGATCAATTGAAATAAAAAAACCAAAAACTCCTGTTGCAAGCAGGATTAAAGAGATAAAAAACTCCCTGGGAAGGGAATCAACTTCCCATGATGCGAAAATGCCTGCAAAAACAACCAGTGAAGTAAGCAGAATCATGGCTACAGAAATACCGTCAACACCCACAGCATAATGAATATTCAGACTTTTAAACCATAAAACGTCTTTAATAAATAGCATTTCTGACATATTGCCTGCATGCCTAGCAGAAAGATACAGATATACCAGAACACTGGCTAAAATCAGTTGCAGGGCCATTCCTGCCGCCGAAATAATTCGTACTTGTCTGATATCTTTAATTGATACTATTCCGGCAATAGTTAAGACCGGAATTACAATAAACAGAGTTAAAATATCCATAATTTAAACATTATCTTATTTTATTTCAGGGCCACAGGTAAATGAATATTATTGCCAGTAATATCACACCAGATATAAAAACAAAAGCATATTTCTGGATCTGACCTGATTGAAAGTTTCTGATCCTGAAGGAGATAATCTGTGTTACTGAGGCAATGCCATTCATTGTTCCATCAATAATATGCCTGTCAAACCAGGCAATTGGTTCGGATATATACCTGAAAATTATTTTCTTGGTAATAAAAAGATAGAGTTCATCAAAATAAAACTTGTTGTAAGCCCATTTATAGGTGTATTTAAAGGTAACCGACAGCTTCTCCGGAATAGAGGTTTCACTTTTATACATTACGAATGCCACACCTATGCCAACTAAGCCGATTAAAACAGATGGGATGGCAATTATCCATTCGATCTCGGTTTCAAAAGCTTTTCCGTCTGTTGTTACCAGTTCATTGAAAGGTATAAAACCTGAAAAAACTGAGCCTAAAGCAAGAATAATAAGTGGAATTGTCATTGTCGCAGGAGCTTCGTGGGGGGTGTGATGATAATGAGTCTCTTTTCCCCAGAAAATATTGAAATAAAGTCTGAACATATAGAATGCAGTGAGCCCAGCAACTAAATATTCAATCCCAAAAAGCAATTTATTGCTGTGAAATGCTGCAGCCAATATCTCATCCTTACTGTAAAAACCCGAGAAAGGTGGAATCCCTGAGATGGTAAGACATGCTATTAGGAAAGTAAGATGAGTTATTGGAAGATATTTTCGTAAGCCACCCATGTCTGTCATAAAATTGCTGTGGACAGCATGGATTATTGCACCTGCACCAAGAAAAAGAAGTGCTTTGAACATCGCATGAGTAAAGAGATGGAACATTGAAGCCATATAACCAAGGCCCTCATGTCCTCCGTAACCTGAGATTCCAAGTGCGAGCATCATATACCCGATCTGTGACATGGTTGAGAAGGCAAGAACTCTTTTAATGTCTGTCTGCGTACAGGCAATAACTGCTGCAAAGAGTGATGAAAAAGCACCAACATAAGCAACAACTTCAAGAGCAGCAGGCGCAGCCAGGGCATAAACAGGAAACATTCTGGCAACCAGGTAAACTCCAGCTACCACCATCGTAGCCGCGTGAATAAGTGCTGAAACAGGTGTGGGACCCTCCATTGCATCCGGAAGCCAGATATGGAACGGGAACATTGCCGATTTTCCTATTCCTCCCATGTATACAAAGATCATAGACCAGGTAATAACAGATAGACCCATAAACATTGTACCTCCGCTCTGAGTAATTGCAGGTCCATCAGGATCGGTAAGAGTAATAAAATCAAATGTCCCGGTATTAAAAGACAGCATGAGAATCCCGATAAGAAAACCAAGGTCTGCAAACCGGGTAACAATAAAGGCTTTCTTAGCTGCCCTGACAGCAGATGGTTTCTCATAGTAAAATCCTATAAGCAGGTAAGAAGATACTCCAACCAGTTCCCAGAAAATATACATCTGGAAAATATTTGTCGCCAATACAAGGCCAAGCATTGAAAAACTAAAGAGTGAGAGAAATGCAAAAAACCTTTCAAATCCTTTTACACCTTTCATGTAACCAAGAGTGTAGATATGAACCATAAATGATACTGTGCTAATAACTACAAGCATCATTACAGATATCGGATCAAGAAGTATTCCAATATCAATATTAAGTTGATCAGTAAGTTGGAGCCAGTTTATTGTGAATGCAGTTATCTTTTGAAAAGCCCCATCAATTTTATCGCTGCTAAAGAAGTAGGAGTAAGCTGTAAAATATGAAAGAACTGTAATTAATGCCAGACCAGCGGTACCAAGCAATCCTGAGATCTTCGATCTTAACTTATGACCTGCAAGACCAATAAGGATAAACATCAAAAATGGAATCAGAAGGATCCAGACGGTATAACTGAAATTTATCATATCAATAGTGTCCTAGAATTGTAATAATTAAAACTTCATTTCGTTAACATCTTCCACATTTATTGTTGTGAACCGCCTGTAAATATTTATTATTATGGCAATGGCTACAGCCGCTTCAGCAGCAGCAACTGCTATAACAAAAAGACTGAATATCATACCTTCAATTTTATCAGGGTATAGGTATCTGTTAAAAGCGAGAAAATTAATATTCACCGAGTTGAGAATTAGTTCTACAGACATTAAGATGGTAATCAGATTCCTACGTGTCAGGAAACCATATACTCCGATAAAGAACATTATAGTAGCCAGAACCAGGAAAAATTGTAATGGAATACCTGTATTCATATTATTACTGATTAAAAGTTCGTGTTTGAGATATCTTAGGACCTCCCTTTTTAGCAATTATAATTGCTGAAACCATAGCAGCAATAAGTAATATTGAGATTACTTCAAATGGAAGCACATATCCATCATAATCAACCGACAGAAGACTTTTTCCTATCACTTGCATATCAATCTCCCGGGCAGCCTTGATATTGGCTGAAAATTTGTAATCAAGAATTGTAATGACAGAAAGAATAGCTCCGGCACTTGCTGCGACTGCAGAAAATACAGATTTCTTAACGCCAACACTCTCAAATTTCTGATCAATATGACTTGTAAGAAGAATGGAAAATATTATCAGAACAACTATACCTCCTGCATAAAGTGTTAACTGAACGGCTGCCAGGAACTGGTAGTTCAGCATAAAATAGAGCCCTGATGTGGAAACCAGTACAAATAACAAATAGACAGAAGCTCTCAATATTTTCCGGCTTGTTACAGTCAGGATCGAAAACACGACGATCATAGCTGAAAACAGAATAAACATAAACTGATTTAATGTCATTATTCAACTCCTTTCATTAATTGAGACCCGGGCTTATTAGAGATTTTTATCAGAAGTTCCCTGTTAAAAACAGCATGTTCAAACTTCTGTGAAAATGCAAGTGCGTTAGACGGACAGGTCTTTACACATAAGGCACAAAATGTGCACATACTTAACCGGTAAATATGTTTGTCAATTATTCTTTTCTTTTTTCCCTCTTCTGTGATAATAACTTTTGAGATCACTTCGATGGACCCATTTGGACAATTTATCTCACAGATCCCGCAACCGGTGCACTTATGTTCATTCTTTTCATTATGTGGCATTATAACCTCACCTTTAAAGCGATTGAACATAACCAGATCTTTCCTGTTATTGGGATATTTTTGAGTTACAATGGTTCCTGGTCTGATAAAATATGAGCCGGTTACTTTCATCCCCTTAAGGAGTGACCAGACTGCTCTTATTATTTCATTCAGATAATCTATTATACTTCTCATTGAGAGATATCCTTTTAATTGATTTTACTAAGTTAAAAATGCCATCCCATCAGGACTATAAATGCCATTATCAATACATTAACCAAATTTATCGGAAGTAAATATTTCCATTCAAGCGTAAGCAACTGATCAATCCTTAATCGAGGAAACGTCCATTTGAACCACATCATCATAAAAATAACGAATGCTGTTTTTCCAATATACCAGACAAAAGGAGGGATAATATCCATTACATGGTTAAATCCATCCCAGTTACTTACATGAAATGGCATCCATCCGCCAAGAAAAACAGTTGCAGCTATAGATGCCACAATGAACATGTTCATATATTCGGCCAGGAAGAAAAAAGCAAACTTGATACCAGAATATTCAGTATGGTATCCCGCTGTCAGTTCTGATTCTGCTTCAGCCAGGTCAAACGGACCTCGATTGGTTTCTGCAGTACTCGAAATAAGGAAAACAATAAATGCAATAAAAGCAGGAATATGACCCTTGAAAATGAACCATCCGTTGCTTTGTGCTTCAACAATGACTGATAATTGCATAGAACCTGCGAGCACAACAATAGTAATGAGCGAAAGTCCAACTGATAATTCATAACTTACTATCTGCGCACCACTCCGTAAAGCACCTATGAGTGAATACTTGTTATTACTCGACCAGCCAGCAAGCAGAATGCCAATAACTCCCATTGAAGATACGGCAATTACATAAAGGACTCCAATATTCAAATCTATAGCATGAAGTCCCCTTGCAAAAGGAATTGCCGCTATTGCCATGAATGATGCTATAATTACTATAAATGGAGCAAGGTTAAAAAGAAACTTATCAGCATTTTTTATTGGGATCAGTTCTTCAAGCAAAAGTTTTATAAGGTCCGCAATAGTCTGGAAGATACCAAAAGGTCCGACTCTGTTTGGCCCAAGCCTGTTTTGCATAAAAGCACATACTTTGCGTTCGGCATATACAAGAAACAATCCAACAAGAGCATAGAATATCAGAATTAAGACCCCAATAATCAGCATCTCAATTATAGTTGTCCAGAATGGAGACATTATATTTTTCAGGCCGGAGTCTATCCAGTCTGTAAGGGATGTAAAATCATAAATATCAAATGGCATTTTCTATTTCTTTAATTACTGATCTTTATTCCTGACTTATGTAACATTTATGCAACCTCTGAACTTTACGCTTTTTTTTCAAATAGTTTACCCTTTATCCAGCACTTCATCCCATTCTTATCTGTCAATATCCGGTATAACCAGATCAAGAGATCCTCCGATTGCTACCAGATCAGCAATCTTGAATCCGCTCGCTATTCTGTTAAGCACTGAGAGATTAACAAAATTTGGTGATCTGAACTTAACCCGATAGGGATTTTTGTTCCCATCGCTTATGATAAATACTCCAAGCTCACCTCTTGCAGTCTCAACTCTCTGATAATATTCTCCTTCGGGTAGTTTAATGATTGGCTTCATCTTCACTGCGAAGG
Source organism: uncultured Rikenellaceae bacterium (assembly GCA_964639725.1). Classification (GTDB taxonomy): domain Bacteria; phylum Bacteroidota; class Bacteroidia; order Bacteroidales; family VadinHA17; genus LD21. Next base: position 61,646 of record CAZXFB010000016.1, on the reverse strand, counting down.
GGCCTTCAGGAATATTATCAATAAGGTGTTCGATGATATTCATCGATTCCCTCATCTCCTCAATTCTGGCAAGGTACCTGTGGTAAGTATCACCTTCAGTATACAGAACTTCATTAAAAACGACTCTGTCATATGCACTATATGGTTCATGCTTCCTGACATCGCATGAGAATCCTGATGCCCTGCCAGATGGTCCGGTAATACCATAAGAAATGGCATCTTCGAGAGTTAGTTTTCCAATCCCTTTACTTCTCTCTTCAAAAATTATATTTCCTGTGAGCAAATCATCATATTCAGGTAAAATTTTCCGGAAATACTTTATAAATTCTTTTACTCTCTTCTGAAACTCTGGATGTATATCATACATGAGTCCTCCGGGGCAGTTGTAACTTACTATCATACGGCTTCCACAGGTCTCCTCAAAAATATCAAGAATCTTTTCCCTGTCGCGCAGACCGTAAAAAAAACAGGTCAATCCACCCAGATCCATTCCAAATGAGGCCCACCAGAGTTGATGTGACTGGATACGGGTAAGTTCTGACATAATTGTACGGATAACTTTAATTCTGTCAGGAATATCAACCTCAAGTGCTTTCTCAACATTAAGGCAAACAGCTTCATTGTTGATATGGGCTGAAAGATAATCCATTCTGTCAGTAAGATGTATAATCTGAGGATAAGTAATGCTTTCACACATTTTTTCAATTCCACGATGTATATATCCAATATGCGGTTCTACGTTTTTTACAGTTTCTCCTTTAAGGGAGACAACAAGCCTCAGCACTCCATGCGTTGAAGGATGCTGTGGCCCCATATTGATAATATAATCCTCCTGGTCTTCAGAAATAATATTTTCTACCTTATCTACCATAATATTATTTGGAAACAATATTTATATCGTCAACATAGTCCTTTCTTAAGGGATATCCCCATGAATCATCCAGGAAAAGCCTTCTCATATCTGGATGATTCTCAAATCTGATTCCGAGAAGATCGAATACCTCTCTTTCATGAAAATCGGCAGTTACCCATAAATCAGATACTGAATCGAGTAGGGGATTTTTCCTGTCTGATGTTCGGGTTTTCAGAACAATAGTATGTCCATAAAAGGTTGAGCGTATATGATATATAACGCCAAGATCCTGTCCGTAATCAACCCCTGTGAGACAAAAGAGAAAATCGAACCTAGTCTCATCATTATCCCTTAAAAGTTTTGCCAGGGAATGGAGCAGATGGGAAGGAACGCTAATTTCAACATACTGGTTACCTTCTTTTATATCAACATCCTGATTGAGAGTTTTTATAAATTCCACAAGTTTTATATTATCCATTGCAAACCAGATTACAGAGTGATACAACCTATTGTGAAGAATGCTTTTCATTGCGCTTCTTCCGCGAACTAATGCTTTCTGTTTCAATCAGGCGCTGCAACTGAAGCATGCCATATAATAATGCTTCAGGTCGGGGAGGACACCCTGGTACATATACATCAACCGGAATAACATGTTCAACTCCTTTTATTACATTGTACGAATTCAGGAAAAATGGCCCCCCTGAGATTGCACAGGCGCCCATTGCCACTACATATTTTGGTTCAGACATCTGATCATACAGGCGCTTTAAAACAGGAGCCATCTTGTTTACAATTGTACCGGCAACAACAATAACATCAGCCTGGCGGGGACTTGCCCGGTAAACCTCCATTCCAAATCTTGCGAAGTCATGCCGTGGTGCTCCTGCAGCCATCATTTCAATTCCACAACAACTTGTTGCAAATGTCAATGGCCAAAGGGAGTTTTTTCTTCCCCAGTTAATAACATCATCAATAGTTGTTAACAGGATATTTGTACCTGATTCTTTCAGAAGATCAAGGCTTTCATTATCCCCGAATTCCTCACGCCTCATTCCTTTTATTCCCATACCAAGGCATGTTTTTTCCAGGCATATAATAATCCCAAACCCAGAATGAAGAAAAATATAAGGATTTCAATAAATGCTGTCATCCCGACTTCCTTCATTACAACAGCCCATGGAAACACGAGTACTGTTTCAACATCAAAAATGAGAAAGAGAATAGCAAAAATGTAATACCCTATATTGAATTGAAGCCAGGTTACTCCCTTGGTTGGAATACCACATTCGTATGGTTCGAACTTTTGAGGGTTTATCGACCTGGGTGCTATTATGCCGGAAAGTATTAGGACTAATCCTACAAATATAGCTCCGACAAGAAAAAACAATATCAGAAATTCATTGCTCATTTTGCAAACAGATTAGAATCTTTCGTTTGGCACAAAAGTAAATTATATTTAATTTATTGTGAAACAAATAACACTATTATTAAATGATAATTATCACTCTGTATAGCCCTAAATATTCTTATAAAATATCATTGGTGTCCGGTAAAATATTTTCCAATCGTTTGAACACGGCTATATAAAACTCTTTAACGAATATTTTGCCTCCCGCCTAAGCGGGGGATTTATTTTTTGCGATTACCCTAATTTCTATATATATTTTCACAGCGCTGTTGCCTAAATATACTGCAGAGCAGCAAAATATTTGTAATGAGGTAATTGCACAGATGTCTCAAAGCTGCAGCGCAGCTGAATATTAAATGAAAACTTAAAGTGATGTTTTACCGTACAACAATTATTGAATATTAGAAAAAGAATTAAAGTTTTAGCTTTTTTCCCGAACCGGAAGTGAAGCAACTTACCGAAGGGTATGATTGAGGTTTCAGATAAATAATTCCTCTGGATAATCAATATCCATTAGAAATAAACCTTTGGCCGGTGCTGATTTTCCGGCTTTACAACGATTTCTGGCAGCGATCACATCTTCAAAGTCCTTTAGATCCATCTTCCCATAACCAATCTCAATCATTGTACCCACAATAGCTCTGACCATATTTCTAAGGAACCGGTCTGCTTTGATTGTAAATACCAGGTGATTACCTGTAATCTCCCAATTCGCACTCATAATATTGCAGATATTGGTCTTTGTATTGGAATGCAATTTGCTGAAACTCGTAAAATCTGAATTGTTGATTAATATCTCAGATGCTTTATTCATTGCATTAATATCAAGTTTCCTGTGAATATACCAACTATAGTCAATACAAAACGGATCTTTGATTATTGAGACATAATACTTATAGGTTCTTGATAATGCACTGAATCTGGCATTTGAATCAGGTTTTACTTTGCGGATAGCTGATACTGATATATCTGGAGGCAGGTATCTGTTTAGCCTGTATTTGAGATCTTTTTTGGATGACAGGTTCTCCGCTTTGCTGTCAAAATGAGCACAGAAAAACTGAGCATGAACCCCGGTATCAGTTCTTCCTGCACCAATTGTTGAAATTTTTTCATTCAGGATGGTACTCAGCGTTTTATCAAGGATCATCTGTACGGTTACAGAATTAGGTTGAATCTGCCATCCATGATATAATGTACCTTTATATGAGATAAATATAAAGTATCGCGTATTCAAAGTCGTCATAATGCAAATATAGCTAATCGACTAAATATTAAAGAAAAGATCAGATTATTGATAATTATTGTTTACAATCTGTTTGAAAATCGATCTTAAACAGTATTTTTACTTTCATCGAAATAACTGGTTATATCTTAAAATTGAATACTGTAAATTAATAATGAACGAAAATCTAAAATCCACTAAACATGAGAGTTGATCTGAGTTGGATAGATTATCTGATTATGATAATCTATTTTATTTTTGTTTTAGGAATTGGTTGGTTCCTCCGAAAATTCATGAAGAATGCCAATGCATTTCTTGAGGCCGGAAGGTCAATGCCTGCATGGGTTGCAGGACTGGCATTTATTTCAACAAATCTTGGTGCGCTTGAAGTCATGGGAATGACCGGTTCAGGAATGAAATACGGGATGCTAACAACACATTTTTACTGGATTGGAGCGATCCCTGCAATGATCTTTCTTGCCCTGTTTATGATGCCATTCTATTATGGATCAAAAGCCAGGTCAGTGCCTGAATTTCTTAAGCTCAGGTATGATGAGAAAACCAGAGGTCTTAATGCAATTCTCTTTGCAGTTATGACCATTCTTGCTTCAGGAATATCAATGTATGCTCTTGCTATTCTAATGGAAAAAGTGCTTGGATGGGATTTTAATTTGAGTCTATGGGTATCTGCACTGATCGTATTAGGTTATACATACCTTGGAGGATTATCTTCTGCTATTTATAATGAGGTTTTGCAGTTCTTCATTATTGTCATCGGATTGCTGCCTCTTGTTTTTTTGAGTTTAAAAGATGTTGGTGGCTGGAGTGGACTCAAAGAGAGTCTGGCCCCGATTACCACAGCAAATGGATATGCTGCCGATACCTGGACTACTACATGGAAATATTCAGGTGAAGCTGGCGCTAATCCTTTAGGAGTTGAATGGTTTGGAATTCTATTTGGCCTTGGCTTTGTACTTTCATTCGGATACTGGTGTACAAACTTTCTTATAGTACAGCGCGCTTTTGCTGCAGAATCTGTATCTGCTGCCAGAAAAGTTCCATTGATTGGTGCTTTGCCAAAAATGTTTATTCCATTCCTGATCATTGTTCCGGGTATCATAGCCTTGGTTCTTTTTAATAAAACGGGAACAACATTTAAAGATACATTTCCTCTTGATGCCGGAGGAAAACCCATTTATGATTATACAATTATCATGCTTCTGAAGGAGTATCTGCCAGCTGGAGTACTTGGACTTGGTATTACAGCTTTATTGGCGTCATTTATGTCAGGAATGGCTGGCAATGTCTCTGCGTTTAATACAGTATGGACTTACGATATTTACCAGAGTTATATACGTAGAAGAACCGGTAACGAAGAGGCTGACGGTAAACATTACCTTAATGTTGGACGTATATCCACCGTTGTAGGTGTTCTTGCCAGTATTGCCTCTGCTTATATTGCCAGCAAGTTCGGAAATATAATGGACTTCCTTCAGACTATATTCTCAATGATTAATGCACCTCTGTTTGCAGTTATATTCCTCGGAATGTTCTGGAAACGGACAACAGGTCATGCTGCCTTTACAGGATTACTATCAGGATTCCTGCTTGCATTGCTTCATCATGGGCTTACAATTCCGGCAGGAGCAACCACACTTGTAAAAGGTGGATGGATTGCAACTCTGCATACATATCCTGTTGAAATGGCTCAGAACTTCTGGACTGCAATTATTGCATTTACTGTTAGTACATTTGTTACTGTAGGATTAACTTTTATGACTAAGCAACAAAAGTCAGATGAAGAACTGCATGGACTTGTTTATTCACTGACTCCACGTTCTTTGGCAGAGGTGGGTCCCTGGTATCAGCGTCCTGCTGGTCTTGCCGTAATTGTAGGTGTGGTTTGTATTGTTTTAAGCATTTTATTCTGGTAGGAGGAAAATAATATGGTAGATATAAGAATTCCAATAGGTCTGATGTTTTCAATTCTGGGTGTATTAATTACCGGATTTGGCATTTTTACAGTTTCAAATACTGAAATGTATCAGAAGTCACTTGGCATCAATGTAAATATTGTAATGGGTTTACTGATGCTTTTATTTGGACTGGTAATGCTCTTTTTTGCAAGAAGGAAGAAAAAGATCTAGGTATAAATAACAGATTTTAACCGCAAAGAGCACAAAGATTAGACGAAGAACTTAAAGAAAAAGAGTGAATCTTTTGATTTGAGACCTGGCTTCAATCCAATGTGACCTTTGCGGTTATTTTCTTAATGAATATCATTATTATGCAAGATAAACCTGTTAGAAGAGGATTCGCGAGTGACAATAATGCTGGGATTCATCCTGAAATACTCAGCGAATTGACAAAAGCTAATTCAGGTCATGTATTAGGTTATGGATCAGATATTTATACTGATCATGCCAGACAGCTTTTCAGGGATCATTTTGGAGAACATGTTGATACTTATTTTGTTTTTACCGGAACTGCTGCCAATGTGCTATGTTTATCAGCTGTTACCAGGCCGTGGAACTCTGTTATAACTGCTTTTTCTGCACATATCGAACAGGATGAATGCGGTGCTCCTGAAAAATTTACGGGATGCAAAGTACTAACTGTTGATACCTCTGATGGAAAGATATCAATAGAATCCATTAGGAGGCATATACATGGAATTGATTTTGAACATCATTCACAACCTAAAGTCATATCATTGACTCAATCAACTGAAATGGGTACAGTGTATAGTGTTTCAGAAATAAAAAATATTGCAGATTTTGCACATTCTAATGGAATGTTACTTCATATGGATGGAGCCAGAATTGCAAATGCAGCTATATCATTAAATCTTCCCTTCAGAGCTTTTACTTCAGATGCAGGTGTTGACATTCTTTCATTTGGGGGGACTAAGAACGGGATGATGTTTGGGGAAGCAGTATGCTTTTTAACACCGGGACTGGCAAATGATTTTAAATATATAAGGAAACAGGCTATGCAGCTCGCTTCAAAGATGAGGTTTATATCAGCTCAGTATATTGCATATTTTCGTAATGATCTTTGGAAATTGTGTTCATCACATTCTAATGCAATGGCATCTATTATGGCTGGTGAACTTCAGAAGATAAAAGAGGTTAAGATTACACAAGCGGTCCAGGCTAATGGGATCTTTATCACTATCCCTGCAGAGATTGCAGAACGAATGATGGAACACTATTTCTTCTATCCATGGAATAAATTGACATCTGAATACCGTCTGATGACGAGCTGGGATACAACAGAATCTGAAATAGAAGACTTTATTAAACTTCTGAAAGGGGAGATAAATAAAGCAAAATAGATAACATTCAGGAAGTAAAATTTATTTTTCACTACTGGTCTCGTTTATTCATAGTACTTGTAGGGTAAATAAAAAAAGCCGGAACTCATGGATCCGGCTTTTTTCTATAGCTTTAAGTACGATTTTACTTAAGGGTAAAGGTGATTGGTACCATATACCATACAGGAACAGGTTTTCCTCCCTGTTTCCCTGGTTTAAACGGAGGAAGTCCGGATACAACTCTAATAGCTTCTTTATCAAGTTCAGGGTCTACACCTTTCAGTATATTTACCTGACTTACACCACCTTTTGCAGTTACGCAAAATCTGACGATAACTCTTCCCTGAATATTGTTTTCTTTAGCAACTTCAGGATATTGAGTATTTGCTGCAATATACTTCAGAAGTTCAACATCACCTCCAGGATACATTGGCATCTCCTCAACCACAACAAATGGTTCTGGTTCAGCTTCTACTTCCTGAATCTCTTCTTTAACAGCAACTACTTCAGTTACCTCTTCGTTCCTTACTTCAACCTGTGCCTCGTCAGCAGTCATAAACTGTTTTATTTCCTCTGGTTTTACAGAGTCAACAACTACAGGCGGAATATATTTCTGCTGCTGTATAACTTCTGCAGGAGGAGGAGGTGGTGGCGGAGGTGGAGCAACATTTTCTGTTGGTGCATCAAGATTCTCCATCTTAAGCTCAACTTGTCTCTCTGCACGTTTCTGTCTGTTCTCCAGAGCTTTTGCATTAAGGTAGGGAGTTATGATTGCTGTAGATAAAATAATAATTCCTACAAGCAATGCAAGTAATATTGTACGATTGTATTTCTTGCGCATAGTGTAAGCACCGTACTCCTTATTTCTCCATTCAAAAACGATATCATCAAAGGCAGGAGCTTTTATTTTCTGTTTTGCCATTTTTTCAAGGTTTACGGGTTAATTTCTGGCTGAAGTTGTAGTAGCGGAAGGTATGCCAGAGGCTGTTTCCACCATCTTTTCTTCGTACCAGGCTATTTTAACAAACGTATAACGGGCTATTCCGCAAATATTCATCTCATCCAGAATATCAACGAAGTTACCGTAATTTGCTTTCTTATAGGCTTTGATAAGAACAATGGGACCAGTGTCGTCATCTTTCTTAAGCTGCTTTATTGCTCCTTGAACCGAATCTTGCTTAATGTTGATTTTCCCGGAAATAACATCCTTATTAAAATCATCAATCTTTTTAAACAAAGTTCTGTTTCTTTCCAGAAGCATCGAGCGAATACCTGTTGCGCTAAAGTCTGTTTCCTGAAGTGGAGGTAGATTATTAAATTCCTCAGGCTTAACAACTCCGGGGTACCAGTAAATCTTATTATCCTGACCCAGTATGATATTCAGGGTACGACTTGCTGAAATCTTTGGAGGGTCAGCATTAGGATCCTTGATCTTCTCCGGAAGATTTATCTCCATAATCTTAGCCTTGCTGAAAGCGGTAGTTAACATAAAAAATGTGATGAGCAGACACATTAGGTCAACCATCGGTGTCATATCAATATGCGGTGCGTGCTTTTTGGCTTTCTTCTTCCCGCCTGCTTTTTCCTCTTGAATTATTTCTGCCATATCACTTTTGTATTTCTTCAAGGTTTATTTTAGCTGCTTCAAGACTTGTTATCAGATTAAACTTATTAACGTTTTTATCCTGAAGTATGTCCAGAACTTTTTCAACTATCTGGAATCCTGTCTTAGAGTCTCCTTTTAAACAAGCCTGAACATTCGGATTTACCTGACGTGTATACAGGATCCACATTGCAAGCTGGTTATCAGCTGAATCAATAGGAATACCGGTTTGAAAGACAGCTTTATCCTTTGCATCTTTTGCTGATAAAAATTCCTTCATTTTAAGTATCGGGACTCCAATTGAGGATGGATATTTCTCAAACTCCCGCAATTCTGTCGGAGTAAATTCAATACCGTATCTTTTTCCCATCTCCTCCAGAATCTTAGGTCTGTATTTTAACAGAGTATCGGGTCCGTTATCCATATTGAGAAATACTTTATCATCAACTGACAAAAGGAACGTCATCATATTAAAATCAGGTGTCGGTTTTTCTGATATAGAATAGGGCGTATCAACAGGAGCAGGTTCAGGTTGCCTCATGGTAGTAGTTAACATAAGGAATGTCAATACTACTGAGAATAAGTCAACCATCGGCGTCATGTCGATATGAGGCGACTTTGTCGGTAATTTAATCTTTGGCATTGTAGTTTTTATTTTATGTTTATAACCAAAAGATAAATTCTAAATTAGTTTGCCTTCAGTGATGCAGCAAAAGTCTGTGTCAGACTAAAGCCTGCTTCATCAATCTTAAATGTATAAGAGTCGATTGTTGATGAAAAATAATTAAAGGCAATAATTGAAAGTGTTGATCCTGTGATACCAAATGCTGTATTAATAAGTGCTTCAGAAATACCAGTTGCAAGAGCAAGAGCATCAGGAGCGCCTGCCTGGGCAAGAGCAGCAAATGCACGGATCATTCCGAGTACTGTACCAATAAGACCGATTAACACTGAGATTGAAGCCAGTGTGGAGAATATTACCATGTTTCTTGATAACATTGGTAACTCAAGAGCTGTAGCTTCTTCAAATGATTTCTGGATTGATAAGATCTTTTGATCTTTTTCCAAGTCTTTGTCTTTCTGGAGGTCACGATAACGTAACAGACCAGCTTTCATAACATTTGCAAGTGAACCTTTTTGCTTATCACAAGCTTCCATAGCTTCTTCAATCTTGTCTTCTGCAAGAAGGCCCTGAAGAGTACGGACAAATGTGTTTAACCTGCCTTTTCCTTTTGCTCTTGAAAGGGTAATTGCTCTCTCAAACATAAAGATGAGAAGTACCAGAACGCATGTCATAAGGATAGGAACAATATAACCACCTTTGTATATAATTCCCAGATAGTTACCTTCCAGTGCAGCTCCTTTGGGATTTCCACCTTCGAAGTTAACCGGATTACCCATAATTTGCACAAACAAAATATAGGATACAATAAAAGCTATTAAAATAGCACTAGTTGCAAATATGTTCTGCAACGCATCTTTGAACGAACTTCCTTGTTTACTCATTTTTATCGATTTGTTTAGGTTTAAGATTTTACGATTTGCAAATATATACTTTGAATTATTCTTTTCCAATAGAGCAACTAATATTTGATTTATTTAGATTAATTATCTTAATTAATTGATCTTTATTATCATCTGTACTCCTAAATTATTTTGCTTTGTAATTATAAACAATAATTATTGTTCAAGTACCACATTATATGTTCTCTGAACCTTAGTTATTGGAATTTCTTTTGCCTTGTATCCCTTGGCAGTGATTAACAGAATTTCAGAACTCTGCGGAATCTCAAATTTATATTCACCTTTTGCATTTGAATAGTTTTCAACAGCAGTGTCTTTAACCCTTATTGATGCATAGGCAATCGGAGCTCCAGCTGAATTTTTTACTACTCCTTTGATTTCATTAGGATTGATACCTTTCTTTACCTGGGCTTCAAAATCCTGGACAACTTTAAGCATATTCTTTGCTGAGGCATTATTTGGATCCAATGCAAGTGTCTTATTATATGAATCTTGTGCTTTTGCAAGGTAAGGCAGTCTTCCTTCAATAGTTTTTTCCTTGCCTGCCATATTATAATCCAAACTTCCAAGTCCGTTATATCCTCTGATCTTGTAATCCTTATTGTTGGCATCAAGATTAATCATCCTGGTATAATAATCCTTTGATTCACTATAGTTGTCGTTCATCATATGATAATAACTTAAGTATCCATATGCTTCCATTAATTCATTATCATATTTTACCGAATCAGTCTTTGCTATCTCAATCATCTTTTCAAACTTAGGTTTTGCAAGTCCCAGTTTTGTGTCAGGATCCATCTTTGAATAAGTACGGGCCATGTAAAGATAGGCAGGAATATAGGAAGGAGATTTTTTAACAACCAGATTGAATATTGAATCAGCTGTTTTATATTTCTCGCCATTGTAATATGCTCTTCCGATCTGCATATAGTCTTCCATCTTTTCATTATTCGGATCGATAAGCTTACTCCATGTTCTGGCAGCTCCCTCATACCTCCTGTATGTGTAATAGTTACTGGCAATTTCGCTGAGAAGGTTTTTGTCCTGTGGCTTAAGATTAAGCACTTTCTGATACTCTCCGAATGCCCTGTCAATCTCAATATCCGCTTTTGTTATCTCTTTCTTCAGATTATTTACTTTCCCGGTAAGGTCATCAATTGTAACCTTATATTTTGCTCTCTCAGCAGCATTGGATGCAGAAGAAGACCTTGACTTTTCACGATCAAGCTGCTGCTCGAGATTTGAAAGCTCAGTAACCAGTTTTGGATAATTCTGATTCTTCTTAAGTAGTATCCTTGCCATATAATGATAATCTTTCCAAAGAATTCTCTCAACAGGTACTGTTTTAAAAAGTTCTTCCATATATAACAGTGCCTTATCATAATCAGCATTTTTCTTTTCAAAGCTCGAATAACCTGCAAGACGATTCATGTATGATCGTGATTTGTCAACCGCCAGAATCTCTTCAACATTTTTGATTACTTCATCATAATCACCGGCATAGAAAAGTGAGTTAACATACCTGGTTTTTGCAGGAACATTGCCTTCTGTAAGTTCCAGATATTTCTTAAAGTTGGCCTTGGATTGTTCTAACCGGCCAGCCAGCCAGTATACCTGTCCTAACTCCCTGTAAGCCGGAGCATAGTTAGCATTCAGACTTATTGCCTCCTCGAAATTTGGTATAGCCACAGAGAGGTTTTTTCCTCTGACATATATATAACCTATCTTCATTGCTGCAGTAGGAGACTGTGGATCTGCAAACTGTGCAAGCTTGTAATTCTGTATTGCATTTGACCCATCAGTAGCCAGGATATAAATATCTCCTGCAATTAAAAAGATATCACGGTTTTTATTATCAATTTTAATTGCTTCCCTGATCAGTGGAAGAGCAATTGAAGTATCAACATCTCCCTCCTTTATATAAGATTCTGCTATCTTGGCCAGAGTAAAAGCGTAATCCTTGGCAGGTGGATTGATCTTCTTAATATTTTTATACGGTAATAAAAAACTCTTGGCTTTTATACGCATTTCAGAGGCAGTTTTATCGTCTCCTTCATAGAAAGCAGCCTTGGCAAGACCAATATAGTTAAGGGGATCATTTGGATTTGCATTAATACCTTTCTGATAAATTTCTTTTGCTGCTTTTAAAGCTACAGTCAATGAATTGGAAATTGTATCAGCAAAGTAATCCAAAAGATAATTCTCACCGAGATAAAAATAGTTTTTACTGTTAGCCGGTTCTTTCTGAATAAGCTGTTGTAATACTGCTTCAGCTTTATCATATTGTTCACTCCTTGTTAATTGGATTGCGTTATTCAGATCCTGGGCCCGGATACTACACACAATTAAGGTAAACAATCCTGTAAGAACAACGACCTGTTTTAAAATTGAACGTTTCATAGCTTTTTTATTTGAATTCAATAAAGGTTTATAAATTTAATTCTTATTTTCAATTTTTATTATTATCTCTTTTCTCTTTACTCTTTTATTTTAAAGCCACCCCTGCAATCTTGTTCAACACTGAATTTACCCGCAGGCGAAAAATATTTACTCAGTAATCTACTTTCAATCTCTTTATCTCTCTTACCTGTTATTCACTTTCTATTTTCTGATTTGCACCAGCCTTATCGGCATTGTTGCCGGTACAAGACCTGATTTAAGTACTATTCTCTGTCCCTGTTCTGCTGTTGCCCATTGAATAAATCCTGATCCCAATCCGGGAAATGTTTCCCGCGATACCAGGTATATCTCCCTGACAAAAGGATATGACTTGTCATAAATTGATCCCTGAAGCGGCCTGTAATAATATCCATCATTAATGTATTTCTGTGATACAGCCACTACGTTTACTCTGTTAATAAAACTTCTGCTCAATGAATCATCTTTATCACTAATCCAGTTTACACTGATGATTCCTAAAGCATCTGGATTTTTTGAAATATATTCAATTACTTCCTGGTTGCTTTTTACTGCGAAGAAATTTTCACCAAGAGTATCTTTAATTTCAAATAGTTCTTTAAAATAACGAATATTCCCCGATCTTGTATTATCAAAAATAACACTTACTTTACTTAGTTTCGATTTTGGATTAATCTCCTTCCATCTTTTGATTTTACCAAGAAACAGATCTTGTATTGTAGTGTACTTAATCAGAGTATCAGTGTTCTCTTTATTAATTATTAGGGCAAGTGCATCATAAGCAAATGTTGTGGTCCGTGCAATAAAAAGTGAATCACGCAGTATCTGTATCTGATAATCAGAGAGTTTCTTACTGGTTACCATATTCCTTACTGAGTCATTCATAAAATCATTTATAACATCATACTCAGGTTTATATTCAGGTTTAATATTTGCAGACTTATATAAATGAGTAAAAGTAAAAATCTCTGTATCTATAAGTGGTTGAAATGACTCATCAACTGAAATAGTTATGTTTCCACGGGTAGGAGTTTCATTTAACTCCTGTTTTCCACCGGTTTTGCAGGAAACAAAAAAAACCAGAGAAAGTACCGTGAATAAGTGTGTACCTGTATAGAAACTATGTAGAATATGTTTTCTCACTATTGATCTGGTTCTGTAAAATTTAATCCGGAACGCAATAATAATAAAATTTTGAATAACCGCAACTAATTTCATAGTCAAAAAAATTATGTTAAAGTTTAAAATATACTATTTGCATTACTGCAAAGTATATGCCAAGGCTCTGTTAAAAGTGAATAATCCTTTTTTTTTATTTTCCAGGTGTAAAAAAAAAGTGATTCAGTCCTTGTCTTTATTATCAGTAAAGAAAACCTCAACAATTTTTAAATATCCTCGGTATGCCCTGTAAATGCCATAAAAGATAAATGTTGAACCCATTATTACACGCAGGGATTTATTTATATAACTCATATCTGCAAAAAATAATAGATAACAGCCAACCCCAATATAAAATAAAACCATAAAAATTGAAAAAATTGCGGTGAACTGATCCATTATTCTGTTCTCATTCATAACGAATAAAATTTAGGTGCCAAATAAACAAAAAATCAACCTATAAACAAAGAAATAAAAGATATATATAATCTTAAAAAGAAAATAACCTTTATTATTTCAGTAGCAGAGAGCAATCGCCATAACTTAAGAACCTGAATTTCCTATCAAGGGCAAAACTGTAAATATTTTTCCAGTCTTGTCCAACCCAGGCTGAAATAAGAAGCAGGAGTGTACTGCGGGGTTGATGAAAATTAGTGATCATTCCGTTAATTATTTTAAAATTATATCCCGGAACTATAATTATACTTGTTGATGCATCTATCGAAGTAGTATTTCTCTTTTTCATTAATTCCAGTAAAGATTCCAGCGCCTCAGCCGGATTGATCGTTGCCTTCATCCTGTAAGGTTCCCACTGCTCCAATTTAAGATCACTTTCAAAGACCTGGTCAGCAGTTAAGGTTTTTACTCCCAACCAGTATAGACTCTCAATTGTTCTGACAGAGGTTGTTCCTACTGGAATTACATTGCCAAGGTTTTCAATAAGCATTTTAACAGTTTTGTCAGAAACAAAAAAGTGTTCATTATGCATCTGGTGATCTGTGATGTTTTCTGTTTTTATTGGTTGAAAAGTACCTGCACCTACATGCAAGGTCAAATCTGCCCTTTTTATTCCTTTTACCTGTAACCGGTCAAGATTCATTTTTGTAAAGTGTAATCCGGCGGTAGGGGCTGCCACTGATCCCTTATAACATGAATAAACGGTCTGGTACCTTTTAGTATCTTCCTCCCCATCCTCTCTGTTTATATATGGAGGGAGAGGCACATGTCCAACAATATCAATTACTTCTCCAAAATTTATTTCATTGCAGTTCCAACTGAACCGGATACTCCATGCATCGTTGTATTGGTGAAGCTTTTCTGCTTTGAGTTCATACTGCTTACCATTATACATAAAGGGTTTAGAGACTGAACCGTTTTTCCATTTCTTGAGATTTCCGACAATACATTTCCACACTACAGGAGTTCCTGATATAAATGCACTCATATAATCCAATGGAGCTATTGGTTCAATGCATAGAACCTCAATAGCTGCACCTGTAGTTTTTCTGAACAGAATTCTTGCTTTTATTACGCTTGTATTGTTGAACACAAGAAGTGATTCCGGTGGAAGGTAATTGTCAATATTCCTGAAAATGTCTTCTGAGACTTTTCCACCTTTATATAACAATAATTTTGATAAATCCCTTTCCCCAACAGGGTACTGTGCTATCCTTTCCTCCGGCAGATTATAGTTATATTCTCCAAGGTCAATATTTATCATAAAATCCTCAGTTTTTCACTTATCCCTTTTAAAATATCGGCAAAAGTAACCAAAATTAAAGTCTGACTTCAATTTACAACATATTTATTACCTTTGTTGCGCAGCAGGTTGTTCCATCGTGCTCCGATTAGCGGAGTAAGGAAAGTCCGGGCAGCACAGAGCACCATATTTCCTAACCGGAAGATATCCGTAAGGGTATAGTAGTGTAACAGAAAATAACCATCCCTGACAATTGTGTCATGGAAAAGGGTGAAAAGGTGAGGTAAGAGCTTACCGGTCATGGTGGTAACATCATGAGCCGTACACCTTATGGGCTGAAAGACCATGTATACCGGCTTTAAGTACTGCTCGTACGTTGCCGGGGGGTGGGTCGTATGATCCAGTCAGTGATGGCTGGACAAGATAAATGATGGAAACCGGTTCCAATTTCTTTTGCAGATACAGGAACAGGATACAGAAACCGGCTTATAGATCCGCTGCCTTAAAAGAGACGGGCAATTAGTCCGTCTCTTTTATTTTTTCTAACTTCCAATCCCTGCTTATTACTATTTATGAGGGTACTCAATAAATCATTCAATTATCAACTTATTGTGAATGAAATGAAGTCCATTATTTAACCTTAAATATACTGTCATCCATTGGTATATTTACCTCAACTTTTTCAAATGAAATTACAAATTCCATTCCACTGGCTGAATTTGTAGTCTTCATAGGTAGAATAACTCCGTCATTGTCCCTGAAATCTGTCATGTAAGAATCAATTGTCATAGGAACTCCTCCCTGACTGGCTGAAGTGGTGGTTTTAATTAGCTGGTACGACCCTTTGTCAATAAACAGGAAGGCACTATTCACACCATCAAGCATCGCCTTCAATTTGAATGCAGGTCGCTCATTTACCTTCTCTTCACCAACAAGTGTAAGCTGACCATTCCTGAAGTAGTTTTTAATATAATTCTGTAAAATATTACTATTGACTGTTTGTTTTACCTGTTCCGGACTCATTTCAACTGGTTGCGCTGATCCAGTCATTGGATTAATTAGATAACCTTTGACACCGTCATAAACGTTTATAATTTCCTGACCACCCATACTGGTAACTGTTTTGATTTTGTTCGGATTTTTCATGTACATTACCATTGGCACTTCCATACCCATCATTGACATTTTAGCTGTGATCTTCACAGAAGTCAGATTACCTAATTTATCCAGTTTATTGGCTGCAGAATATTTATTAACAATCTCTTCAAGAGTTTGAGCATTGATAACTGAAGCAATAATGAAACCTGAAAATAACAGAAACATTTTTTTCATACGGTACTTATTAAGAGTTGAATTAAATAAATGAATTAATGGTTTTTCTTAGCGTAACAAGTTTATATAATAAATTATCAAGTTCTGATAACTTAAGCATGTTTTCCCCATCTGATTTTGCAACTGAAGGATCAGGATGTGTTTCAATAAAAATTCCGTCAGCGCCAATGCTAATAGCTGCCCTTCCAATTGTTTCAATCATTTCTGGTCTTCCACCTGAAACTCCTTTTTCCTGGTTTGGTTGTTGGAGTGAATGAGTAATATCCATAATTACGGGGTAACCTGATTTCTGCATTTCAGGAATATTTCTGAAATCAACAACAATATCCTGATAACCATACATGTTACCCCGGTCAGTAAGCATAATATTATTATTTCCTGTCTCCCTCACTTTCTCCGATGCAAATTTCATTGAAGCACCTGATAAAAATTGTCCTTTTTTTATATTTACCCATTTCCCTGTTTTTCCGGCAGCCAGCAATAAATCTGTTTGCCTGCACAGAAATGCTGGTATCTGAAGGATATCAACATACTGGGCTGCAATCTCTGCTTCATCAGGATTGTGGATATCAGTTACAACAGGGATTGAAAACTCTCTTTTTACCTCAGAAAGTATTTTGAGAGCTTTTAAATCACCAATACCGGTAAATGAATCCGATTTGGACCTGTTGGCTTTCCTGTATGATGCTTTGAATACAAATGGTAACTTGTATTTTTCTGAAAGCAATAAAATATGTTCTGCTGTCTTAAATACAATTCTTTCACTTTCTATAACACAAGGGCCTGCAATCAGGAGAAAATTTAATGTATCACCGAACTTCAGCCCGGGAATATTTATTCCAGATTTTAACATTTCAAAAAAAGTTAAAAATTATTCTTTGCATAATTAAAGACAACTATAATTCTGATTGCTAATTATTTATTGTGAAAATTATTTTAATACCTCTTATTTAATATAACAATATTTATTATTATGGCTATCAGTTTAATTTATCCCGATCTTCTATTTATTATTGTAATTGTAAATATCTTTCCACATTCCTGATAATCTTTTTCTAATATCCTCTTCTTTAGGATTTGATCCAGGTGTATAAAAAACAGTTCCCTTTAACTCTTCCGGCAGAAAGTTATCCATAATAAAATTACCTTCAAAACTGTGGGCATATTTGTATTCTTTACTGTAACCAAGTTCCTTCATAAGCCTGGTAGGAGCATTTCTGATATGCAACGGTACTGGCAGGTCTCCATCTCTCTTTACACTTGCAATTGCACTGTCAATTGCAAGATAGGAAGAATTGCTTTTTGGAGAAGTAGCCAGGTAGAGTGCAGCCTCTGACAGAATGATCCTGGACTCAGGCCATCCAACTACATTTACAGCTTCGAAACATGCCTGAGCCAGTAGCAGGGCATTAGGATTTGCCAGACCTATATCTTCAGCAGCAAGTATTAACATTCTTCTGGCAATAAATTTTGGATCCTCACCACCTTCAACCATCCTGGCAAGCCAGTATATTGATGCATTTGGGTCACTTCCCCTTAATGATTTAATAAATGCTGAGATGATATCATAATGCTGTTCCCCGTTTTTATCATACATAGCCAGGTTCTTCTGGACATGTTTCAGTACTTTTTCATTATTAATGAGGATTTTTTCCGCATTTCCTTCCTCTGCCTCAGAACTTACAACCAGTTCAAGAGCATTATACAATTTTCGGGCATCTCCGCCTGATACTCTTATAAAAGCTTCATATTCTGTAATTTCAATTGAAAGTGAAGCCAGGTAACTATCCTTTATCAATGCTCTCTTTAATAACTCAATAAGATCAGTCTCTTCCAGTGGGGTCATAACATATACCTGACATCTTGAGAGGAGAGGAGAGATAACTTCAAAAGATGGATTCTCTGTCGTGGCACCAATAAGTGTAATGGTTCCCTGTTCAACTGCACTTAAGAGTGAATCCTGCTGGGATTTGTTAAACCGGTGTATCTCATCAATGAACAGAATAGGATTAGGCTGGTTGAAAAATTGTAGTTTCTTTGCCTTATCAATAGTTTCTCTTACATCCTTTACTCCAGAATGAACTGCACTTAGATGGAAGAAAGGCCTTTTAAGATTTTGGGCTATGATCCCGGCAAGTGTAGTTTTCCCTACCCCAGGAGGGCCCCATAGAATAAAAGATGGTATATTGCCCGATTCTATAACCTTTCTTAATACGCCACTTGTGCCAACAAGATGTTCCTGTCCGCTAAAATCCTCCAGACCTTTTGGCCTTAATCTTTCTGCCAGCGGTTGATTTGAAAACATATTGAAAATTTTATGCAAAAGTAATAAAACAATCTCAGTTCTATGATTCAACTTCACCTGGTGTTTTAATTATAATTTTCCCCAAATCTGGGCTGCAATAGTTTTGATATATATGATACCTTTGTTTCTTTTGACATTCATTTTAAATATTTAGATATTCTTCAGTTAATACCATAATGGATGAATTTTATCAAATTTAAAGAATGAAAGAATTTACTACTGCATTAAACCAGAATGAGCATCTACTTAATTTTATTTGTATGAAAAGATATTTGGGTTATTTATTTTCTTTTGCATTAATCCTTTCAGGATGTGTAAGTAACGAAAAGGTTACAAACTCAGGAACTGTTGAAGGGCGTAACATAGTTGCAAATAGTGGTATGGTTTCATCTGCAATTGCAGAGAGTTCCAGGATAGGGGTCTCCATATTACAGAAAGGAGGGAATGCAATAGATGCTGCTGTTGCAACAGAGTTTGCACTTGCAGTCTGTTATCCTGAAGCTGGTAATATTGGCGGTGGTGGTTTTATGGTTATTCGTACAAATGATGGAAGGACTGAAGTAATTGACTACAGGGAGAAGGCTCCAATGAAAGCTTCAAGAGATATGTATCTTGATCCCAATGGAAATGTCAGGGAAGGATATAGTACTGATACACATCTGGCAAGTGGAGTCCCTGGTACAGTGGATGGAATGATAACAGCACATTCAAAATACGGGATGATTTCCTTTAAGGATGTAATACAACCTGCAATTGACCTGGCTGAGAAAGGATTTCCTGTTTCTAAGCTTCAGGCTTTAGATTTAAATGCCAACAGGAAAAATTTTATATTGAGAAATGCAACCAGGCCTGCTTTTGTAAAAGACTCTTTATGGAGAGAAGGAGATACTCTGCGTCAGCCGTTTCTTGCTAATACTCTGAAACTCATTAGAGATTTGGGAAGAGCTGGTTTTTATTCAGGTACTACTGCAAGGTATATAGTAAATGAAATGAAACGCGGTAACGGTATTATTGCAGAAAAGGATCTTTTGGACTACCGGGCTCAATTCAGGAATCCATTAAAAACAGATTACAGGGGATATAAGATAATTACAGTACCACCTCCTTCTTCAGGGGGCTTAATACTTGCCCAGTTGCTGGGGATGGTTGAACCTTATAATCTGAAAGAAATTGGTTTCCATTCCTGGCAGAATATCCATCTTATTGCTGAAGCAGAAAGAAGAGCATTTGCCGATCGTGCTGAATATATGGGAGATCCGGATTTTGTAAAAATTCCTGTTAAAGGCCTGATTGATAAAAAATATATCTCTGACCGGATGTCAACATTCAATAAACAGAAAGCCTCATTATCAAAAGATATTTCATTTGGTCTTCCTTCTATAAATGAGAGTACTGAGACAACACATTATTCAGTTGTTGATGCTTCAGGCAATGCTGTTTCAGCTACAACCACATTAAATGGTACTTTTGGTTCAAGTATCGTTGTTGACAGCGCTGGTTTCATTCTCAATAATCAAATGGACGACTTCTCCATTAAACCCGGATTTCCGAATATGTTTGGATTAGTGGGAGGGGAAGCAAACTCTGTTAAACCCGGAAAAAGAATGTTAAGCTCTATGACTCCTGTTATAGTTGAAAAAGAGGGAAAACTCTTTCTTATACTTGGTTCCCCCGGGGGATCGACAATTCCTACTTCAGTTTTTCAGGTTCTGATCAATTCTATTGATTTCAGTATGAACATTCAGGAAGCAGTTGATAAAGGCAGGTTTCACCACCAATGGCTCCCCGATCTGATAAGCTATGAGGAACATTCCATTGATTCTGCTACAGTTCTGAAATTACAACAAATCGGACATGAACTAGTATCCCGCACTTCAATAGGCAGAGTGAATGCGATACAAATATTATCAGATGGCAAAAAAACAGGGGGTGCAGATAATAGAGGAAATAATATAGCTTGCGGATACTGATAGTTTTGTGGTTAAATAATTTTTACTAAATTGCTTCAAATTTATTTTCTTTAAAAAAAATAAATTAATACTTTTAACAACTGAAATTGTTTTAGAAAAAAATTGATTATAATAATAATTGTATTTGAATACTTTCAGATATATATTCAGTTATGAAAAAACCTCTTCTAATTGTAATTATCATCCTGGCAGTAATAATCGCGTTGCCGGTAGTTAATCTGATCCGTTGGACTTTTCAACAGAAGAAGCCAATGGATATTGTGATCGTTGACAAAACTGTCCCAACTCTTGAACGTGAAAAACACAAATCATTTAACTGGATTCTGACCAATGAAAGATTTGTAAAAAAAGATAATAAGCGCAGCTATTCATATATTAAGGATTACTATGGTTTCTCACCAACCAGACCCCTCAGGGAAAAAGGAAGTAAAAAAAATGAATATCGTTTAACTGATATTCTTGAACTTGCCCAGAAAAATGATGCTATTTATTTCACTGATACTTACGGAATATTCTTCAATGACTGGTATATGGGCGTCAACAAAAGCAGAAAATCAAGAAAGATTTATGGAGGGCTGAATAATAACGACAACCTGCTCATTAAAGAGATGAAAGACCGCAATAAACTGATAATTCTTGAATATAATACTTTTGACTATCCCACTGCACAATACGAATCCGTAAGGACACAGGAGAAACTTGGGATCACATTCTCAGGTTGGACTGGTAAGTACTTTGCCACACTCGACACAACAGGTGAAAATTTCCCAATCTGGATGACTGCAATGTATAAAAAGCAGTATAAGAAAACATGGGATTTTTCCAAACCAGGAATTGTTCTTCTTAAGGAGAAAGAGATAATTGTTCTGGAAGAGGGAGTCCATCTTAAAAATGCTATGCCTCATATTCTTACTGATTCGCTGTTCATAGCAAAATGGGGATTAACAGAGTCTGTGGCTTTTGACAAATGGTTTGATATAATTGATCCAATGTCAAGTAATGTTATTTCCAGTTTCAAACTGGAAACAACCAGCATTGGCGATACACTGCTCCTCAGTAATAATCTTCTCAGCAAATTTCCCGCCGTGATACAGGAGCCTTCCTCTCAGCGGACATATTATTTTTCAGGAGATTTTGCCAATACGGATGTTCCGGTTTGGACATCCCGTTTCAAAGGAGTGGATAAACTTAAAGGTATCCTCTATTCGGATAAACCAGATGATATTAGAAGATTCTTCTGGCTCTATTATAAGCCGCTGATAAATGGGATTTTTACAGATTACTATAATTCATTAGAAAAGAAATAGAAATCCTGACCTTCCATATCTGAAGTACAGGTGTTTCACCTGTACTTTTTTATATTATGCCTATTCAAACCTTAATCTAGAAACATGAAGTTATCAATTATCCAACCCGATATTATATGGCATGATAAAAAAGCTAATTTTCGTAATCTCGAAAAGATAATATCTTCAACAACTGTTGAAACTGACATTATAATCCTTCCTGAAATGTTTAATACAGGCTTCTCGATGAATCCTGAAATATTGTATGAATCACCTGAATCAATAACTTTTGATTGGATGATCAGTATCACAAAAAAAACTAACTCAGCAATATGTGGCAGCTATATAGTAAAGGAAAATGATTGCTTTTATAACAGATGGATCTTTGTTTCCCCTGATAGAGAGTCGTGGTATTATAATAAACGACATCTATTCAGCATGAGTAGTGAGGATAAATACTTTTGTCGTGGGAATGAAAAACAGGTATTCACATTCAGAGGAGTAAGAATATGTGCTATTGTTTGCTATGACCTCCGCTTCCCTGTCTGGTGCCGCAACAGAAATGAATATGACCTGCTCATTAATTCTGCTAACTGGCCTGAATCTAGGCGAGATATCTGGATTGCTCTTTTAAAAGCTAGAGCTATAGAGAATCAATGTTATGTTGCAGGTTCAAACAGAATCGGTATGGATGGAATTGGTGTTAAGTATTGTGGTGATTCACTGATCTTTGATCCAAACGGTATGCTTTGCATCTCAGCGGATCAAAACATAGAATGTATGGTAACTGATGAAATATCAATGGATTACTTATCAGAATGCCGCATTAAGTTTCCTGTTTTACTGGATTCAGATGATTTTACTATTAAATCTTAATTAAGTCATTATATCCGAGTTACTCTTCATAATCCCAGCGAGAGCATTGGCTTAGCCGAGCTCACAAGCTCGGTTTCCTTCGGCAGCTTACGGTGAGGATCTTCAATTGCCCAAATTGTTCTTTGTATTATTATTTAAGCGCTTTATATAGTACTTCTACCGGATGTAATGCCCTCCTTCCTGTTCCATCTTTAATATGGTGCCTGCAACTTGTTCCAGGTGCCACTATGACTGTATCTATTGAACTTTCACGTATCTCCGGGAATAGGATTAACTCCCCGATTTTATTAGATAGATCAAAGTGCTCCTTTTCGTATCCAAACGATCCCGCCATACCGCAACAACCTGATGGTATTTCCTTTACAGTAAAATTCTTTGGAATAGAAAGCATTTCAATGGAACAGGCTGAGGAAGAGATTGCTTTTTGCTGGCAATGCGCATGAAGAAGAATTTGAACCTTTTCTTCATTAAACATATTTCTAGTTATATTTCCGGATTTGAATTCTTTTGATATGAATTCTTCAAATAAGTAACTGTTACCTGCCAGTTTTTTAGCAGATTCCCTCAAACCTTCGCCTGCAAGCTCAGGATATTCATCCCGGAATCCTAGAATAGCTGAAGGTTCTATTCCAACCAGAGGCAGATCCTCAGAGACCTTTCTACTCAATAATTCAATATTTTTGATAATGATCTTTTTTGCACTGCGTAACAAACCTTTTGACAGAAATGTCCTTGCACTTACTTCGTGTTTAATAACTTCGACTTTATACCCTAAGGATGTAAGGAGTTTGATTGAAATAATTCCAATCTCCGTATCATTATAGTCAGTGAATTCATCAATAAAAAGACAGACAGATCCTCTTGGATCCTTAGGGTTAATTTGCTGAAGATTTTGGTTTATCCATCTTTTAAGAGTGGTTCTATATAATAAAGGTATACTCCTTGCAGAAGCAAAACCAATAGTTTTTTTAAGCAACCCTGAAGTAATCCTGTTCTTTAGAAAAAAGTTATAAACAATTGGAAAATAAGATCCTATACGGTTAAAAACTGATATGTATGCTATTAATTTTGTTCTTATAGGAATACCATGCCTGTCATACCAGTGTTGAAGAAATTCAGATTTCATTTTAGCAATATCAACTCCTGAAGGGCACTCTGATTTGCAACCTTTACAACCAAGACACAGGTCAAGTATTTCGTATATCTCCTGGTGGTCCCAGTAATTATTGTCTTCCTTGTCAAGGAACTCTCTTAAAATATTAGCTCTGGCACGTGTACTGTTTTTTTCATCATCTGTCGCCATGAAACTTGGACACATTGTCCCACCGATAATCTTTGATTTTCGACAATCGCCTGATCCATTACATTTTTCTGCTGCTCTGAGTATCCCCCCAGTTGCTGAGAAGTCAAAAATAGTTTCAATCTCAGGAATGATCTTCCCGGGTATATACCTCAGAAAAGTATTCATCGGTACCGTATCGGTGATCTTTCCAGGATTAAGAATTCCTTCAGGATCCCATGATGACTTTACTTCTTTAAGCAACTCATAGTTGTGATCGCCCAGTATTATTGGTATGAATTCCCCCCTAAGCCTTCCGTCACCATGTTCCCCGCTCATTGATCCCCTGAACCTTTTTACAAGTTTTGCCGTCTCTCTTCCAAGGACCCTGAAGAGCTCCACATCTTCCGGACTTTTAAGATTTAGGATAGGTCTTATATGCAGCTCCCCGGTGCCGATATGTGCATGATAAACAACCTCTTTATCGTAAACAGCAAGCATTTTCTCAAACTCTTCAATATATTCTGGCATCTGCTCAACATTTATTGCAGTATCTTCGATAAGTGAAACAGGTTTTGAATCACCTTTCATGTTGGCGAGTACACCAAGACCAGCTTTTCTGAGATCCCAGACTCGTGAAATATCCTTTCCTCTGATCACAGGAAATGCATACCCGTAACCTGCATTTTTAAGTTCACTAATCATTCCGTTGGAATCTGACTCAATCTCTTCTGATCGTTCCCTTACAAATTCTACAATAACAATAGCAGCAGGTTTCCCCTCCAGGAAGAACCGGTTTTTTCTCTGGCTTATGTTATCTTCAGTTAATTCAAGGATTCTGTCATCCATCATTTCAACAGCTGAAGGCTTATATTTTAATGCGATCAGATTTGCTTTAAAAGCTTCGTTTCTTTTTTTAAGGTGAATACAGACTACAGCTTTATTAGGAGCAGGAACAGATACCAGATTCAGTTTAATTCCAGTCGTAACAGCCAATGTCCCTTCGGATCCCGCGAGGAGTTTGCAGAAATTAAATTTTGTATCTGACTTTTCATCAAATATCTCAGATTTCAGTAAAAGATCTAAAGCATATCCTGTGTTTCTCCGTGGGATGGATGGATCAGGATATTGATCAGTTATACTCTGCCTGTTATCAGGATCACTCAGGATATTTCTTATGTTACGGTAAATAGTTCCTTCAAGATTTTTAAGGTTGCATTTTTCATTAAACTTATCCTTATTAATAGGACCAAAAATCACTTCACTACCATCACTGAGTAAAGTCTCGAGTTCAATCGTGTGGTCTCTTGTTGATCCGTAAATCACAGAATGTGAGCCACATGCATTATTGCCAACCATGCCGCCAATATTGCACCGGTTGGATGTTGAAGTTTCAGGCCCAAAAAAGAGTCCGGTTTCCCTGAGCTTTAAGTTCAGTTCATCAAGCACTACTCCCGGCTCAACCCTGACCCATTTCTCATCTATATTAATCTCAAGTATCCTGTTCAAATACTTTGATATGTCAACTATGATACCAGAACTGACAACCTGACCTGCCAATGAGGTCCCTGCAGCTCTCATTGTCACACTGATTTTCTCTTCCGCAGCGAAGTGTAAAATCTTTTTTATATCCGATTTATTCTTTGGCCAGGCTACTGCAAGTGGTAGCTCTTTGTATACAGAAGCATCTGTCGAATAAATTGTTGTTGTGATATTGTCGTACTTCAGATCACCATCAAGATTTCTGCTGAGTTCATCCAGCCTCAAGTTAAATGTAGTCTTTCCCATATAGTTTTAAAATTGCGCTAATTTAGGAAAATGATTTATTAAAGTTTTAAGGTTATTTCTATCTAAAAATATTTTTATGTAAATAATCCTAATACTGATATTAATCATGTATTTCAAAATTTTTTAATCGAACTTTATTTCCGTACATTTATGAAGATTTTTCGAACTTATTAAAATATTGATATACAATGGAATTATTAGACAGAATCAAACTTAATGCAAAAAAACATAACAAACGTATTGTACTGCCAGAAGGGTATGAAGAGAGGACAATTCAGGCAGCTGATATAGCTATAAAAGATGGACTTGCTCAGATTATTTTAATAGGAGATCCCGATGAAATTAAATCACATGCAGCGAAACTCGGCTTATCAAATATCGGGAAAGCTACCATAATTAACCCAAAGTCTCATGCAAAAAAAGCACATTATATTGACCTTATGGTCGAACTTCGGAAAAGTAAAGGAATGACAATAGAGGAGGCCTCTAAATTAATTGAGGACCCTCTTTATCTGGGTGTTCTGATGATAAAAAATGGTGATGCAGATGGTGAGGTTTCAGGAGCAGATCATTCTACCGGTGATGTTTTGAGACCTGCTTTTCACTATGTAAAAACAGCTCCGGGGATTTCAGTTGTTTCCGGAGCATTTATTATGATACTTCCTGATAAAAATTTTGGGGAGAACGGAGTTTTAATATTTGCAGATGGAGCTGTTCATCCGAATCCAAATGAAAAAGAGTTAGCTGAAATTGCTGTTGCTACTGCCCATACTGCAAAAGCCATTGGAGGATTTGAGCCTAAGGTAGCTCTTCTAAGCTTCTCAACCAAAGGAAGTGCAAAACATGAATCAGTTGACAAAGTTGTAAATGCTACAAGAATTGCCAAGCAGATGGCTCCTGATATTATGATTGACGGTGAACTTCAGGGCGATGCTGCTCTTATAGAGGCTATAGGTAAGAGCAAAGCTCCCGGAAGCTCTATTGCCGGCAAAGCCAATGTTCTTATCTTCCCTGATCTTAATTCAGGTAATATTGCTTATAAACTTGTACAGCGCCTTGCTCATGCTGAGGCTATCGGTCCAATTCTTCAGGGAATGGCTGCTCCAATTAACGATCTTTCCCGTGGATGTTCCGTAAGTGACATTGTAAGCATGATTGCTATC
Source organism: uncultured Rikenellaceae bacterium (assembly GCA_964639725.1). Classification (GTDB taxonomy): domain Bacteria; phylum Bacteroidota; class Bacteroidia; order Bacteroidales; family VadinHA17; genus LD21. The sequence continues at coordinate 34,446 of CAZXFB010000016.1, read as the reverse complement.
ACATCAAACCAGGCTGCTGGTAATAAATAATCTTCTTTTATATAATATTATTCATAAGAAATATGATCATCCTAGTTTTAAACTGCGGTAGCTCCTCGATAAAATATCAGATTTTTAATATGGGTAAAGAGTGTGCTCTGCTTGCCAAAGGTCTTCTGGAACGTATAGGCCTTAATGATAGTGTATTAACCCATAAACCCACAGGTAGGGATACTTACAAAACTATTAGTGATATCCCCGATCATACAACAGGTATCAATATGGTAATGGCTGTTCTTACAGACAAAAAGAATGGGGTTATTAAGAATATAAATGAAATAAAAGCCGTTGGCCACAGAGTGGTAAATGGAGGAGAAAATTACAAAGAGAGTGTACTTATTGATAATGATGTTAAAAGAGATATTGAAATGTGCAGTGACCTGGCACCACTTCATAATCCTGCCAACCTTAAGGGTATACTCTCAGTTGAGAGGCTAATTCCAGGTGTTCCTCAGGTTGCTGTTTTTGATACCTCATTTCATCAGACTATGCCAGATTATGCCTATATGTATGCTCTTCCATATGAATATTATGAAAAATATAAGATCAGAAAATATGGTTATCATGGGACCAGTCATAAATTTGTTGCACTAAAAGCATCAAGAATCCTTGGGAAGAATATTAAAGACCTCAAGATTATTACCTGTCATCTTGGTAATGGAGCCTCAATAACTGCTATTAAAAATGGCCAATCAGTCGATACTTCAATGGGTTTTACACCCGTAGACGGACTTATTATGGGTACCCGAACAGGAGAAATTGATCCAGGTGTTCTGATTTATATTGCAGATAAAGAACATCTTAATGTAACGGGTGTAAATAATCTTATTAATAAGAAGAGTGGTGTGGCAGGTATTTCCCAGTTATCATCCGATATGCGCGACCTTGAGAAAGCATCAGCTGAGGGTAATGAAAAAGCGACTCTAGCACTTAAAATGTATGCTTACAGGGTAAAGAAATTCATTGGCTCTTATATTGCCGTCCTCGATGGCCTCGATCTTCTTGTATTTACTGGCGGGGTTGGGGAAAATGACTTTAACATGAGAAAGCTTATCTGCTCAGATATGGAAAACCTGGGAATTATCTTTGATGATAAAACAAATCAGGATGCCAGGGGAAAAGATATAACGATATCCAAACCAAAATCCAAAGTTAAAGTCATGTGCATTACTACGGACGAAGAATGTGTTATAGCTAACGATACACGTTATATTGTTGAACATCAAACAATTTAAAAATTAATCTAATAGAGAAATAATGGTGTTGCGTAAACTATCTGATCTAAAGGAAAGTATCTTAATAGGACCAAGAAGAAAACTGGTTCTGGCAGCAGCACAGGACCAGCATTCATTAAGTGCAGTTATCAGAGCATGGAAGGATAACATCATTGAACCCATTCTTGTTGGAGACCAGGAAGAAATAGAGAATATTTGTGATGCGAATAATTATGATATAACTGGACTTAAAGTAATTCATGAACCTATTACTGAAGTATCGGTTGAGATAGCAGTAAAAATGGCAAATAATAAGCAGGCTGATGTCCTGATGAAAGGAAAGGTTGGTACTTCTACACTGCTGAAATGTGCTCTGAATAAAGATTGGGGTTTGAGAACAGGTCACTTGCTTTCTCATTTTGCATTTTTTGAGGTTGAAACATATCATAAACTTATTGCTGTAACAGATGTGGCAATGAATATTGCACCTAATCTGAAGGATAAGATAGCTATTGTAAATAATGCAGTTTCATGCCTTAACAGGTTAGGTTATGAGATGCCAAAAGTTGCTGTTCTGGGAGCTGTGGAAATGGTTAATGAGAACATGGAAGCAACTCTTCATGCTGCCTTACTCTCAAAGATGAATCAACGTGATCAGATTAAGAATTGTATTATTGACGGACCACTTGCTTTTGACAATGCAGTAAGTTATGAAAGTGCTCATTATAAGGGAATTAAAAGTGAAGTAGCAGGCGATACTGACCTTCTTATAATGCCGGATATAGAGGTAGGAAATGTTTTGTATAAATCGCTTGTATTCTTTGCAAAAGCAAAAGTCGCTTCTTTAATTCTCGGAGCACAGGTTCCTATTGTCCTTACATCCAGATCAGATTCTGAACAAGCAAAATACGATAGTATTCTCCTCTCTGCAGCAGCAAGCAAACAGACTTAATATGATCAAAACTTTTGACCAATTGGTGGATAAAGTGCTATCAATTAAGAAGAAGCATCGAATCGCAGTTGCCTGGGCTCAGGATATTAATACTCTTGGTGCTGTTAATCAGGCAGTAAGCGCTGGTTTCATTGACGCTTTATTAGTGGGAAACTCAACTGAAATAGTTAAATTATGTCAATCATCAGGATTTGATGTTAAAAAATTCACAATAATTGATGCTGGAAATGAGAATTCTGCCTCAAGAGAGGCTGTCAGACTTGCTAAGTCAGGTGAGGCGGATATTGTAATGAAAGGGGTCGTCAGTACTGATAAATTTCTAAAAGCTGTAATGGATAAGGACTCCGGCTTAATGCTTCCAGATGCAGTTTTAAGTTATGTTGCCGCTCTTGAAATACCAGCATACCATAAACTTATTTTTATTACTGATCCGGCTGTAATACCTTTCCCTGATCTTGAACAGAAAATAGCAATGACTGGTTACGCTATTGAAATGGCTGGAAGATTTGGAATTGAAAAGCCGAAAATAGCACTGATTGGGGCATCAGAAAAAATGAGCCGTCATTTTCAGAATTCAATTGATTATGCAATAATGTGTAAAATGGCTCAGCGCGGACAGATTAAAAACTGCACCATGGACGGTCCCCTTGATATATTTCTGGCCTGCGATAAAAAAAGTGCTGAGATTAAAGGTGTTGAAACACCAATTAATGGTGATGCAGATATTCTTCTGTTCCCTTCCCTCGAATCATGTAATCCTTTCTACAAGGGACTTATGCTTTTTGCAAACGGGGAGATAGCAGGTCTCATAAGGGGTACCCAAAAGCCTGTAATTGTAATGTCAAGAAGTGAAAGTGAGAAATCAAAGTATTTTTGCATTGCACTCTCTTGCCTTATGACCTGATGAATAAGACTCTTATTGTGAATGTCATCAACTAATTCCTTATGACAAATAGACTAATTCTGGCAGTCAATCCCGGATCTACATCTACTAAATTCTCCATTTTTGAGGAAGAGAAAATGATATTTGAAAAGACTTTGCGACACTCTGTGGAAGAATTGCTGTCGTTTGCAAAGATCACAGATCAGTTTCACTTCCGGAAAAACCTGATTATGAATGAGCTTCAGTCCCGGAAAATAAATGTCAGGAGGATTGCTGCAGTTGTTGGAAGGGGAGGCTTAATAAAACCTATTGAATCAGGTATTTATATCGTTAATGAACAGATGAAAGATGACCTTGTCAAGGGTATTTTAGGTCAGCATGCAAGTAATCTGGGAGGATTAATTGCTGATGATATTGCAGCTTCATTACCTCATGCTGTTGCATATATTGTTGATCCGGTTGTTGTTGACGAACTAAAAGCTGAAGCCAGGATATCAGGTCATCCTGAATTTGAACGTATATCAATATTTCATGCACTGAATCAGAAAGCTGTTGCCAGAATGTATGCTTCTTCAGTTGGGAAAAAATATGAAGATATAAACCTTATTATTGCTCACATGGGTGGAGGTATAAGTGTTGGTGCACATTATAAAGGTAAGGTTGTCGATGTAAATAATGCTCTGAATGGTGATGGACCGTTCTCTCCCGAACGTTCAGGTGGTTTGCCTGCCGGACAGCTTGTTGATCTTTGTTTTAGCGGAAGGTTCACCAGGGAAGAGATTCAGGCTATGATAACAGGTAAGGGAGGAATGGTAGCCTATCTGGGTACTAACGATTTTCAGGAGGTGTGTAGGATGGCTGAAAGTGGGGATCAGATGGCAATTTTGATTAGTGATGCTGCATCTTATCAGGTTGGAAAAGAAATAGGTGCAATGGCATCTGTTCTAAATGGGAAAGTTAATGCAATTATTCTTACAGGTGGGATGGCTTATCAGAAAGCCCATGTAGATAAAATAAAAGCTATGGTAGAGTATATTGCTGAAGTTATAATATACCCTGGTGAAGATGAAATCAAAGCACTGGCTTTTAATGGATTACTTGCTCTCGATGGTAAGATTGAGATCAAATCCTATTCATGAGGATTATTTTTTGCTACTGGCAGGATCATCCCGTTAAAATATTTGTTTCCGTTTATTGCAAAATAGGTAATGAATTCAGCCATTTCAATTGCATTAACCGGGGCCCTGAATCCAGGAAATGCTTTCTCAAACATCTTGGTCTGAACTGCGCCAAGAGAGAGACAATTGACAATAATTCCCTTCTCTGAAAATTCATTTGCAAGTGATTCTGTAAGTGATGCTAATGCAGCTTTTGAGGCACTGTAATAGGAGAGTCCATTATACTTCTGGCTTCCCTGAAAACCACCCATACTGGAAATATTTACTATATGTGAACCTTTTTCCATCAACGGGCTGATAATTCGTATAATGGAAGCAGGTCCAAAAAAATTGGTTTCCATCATCTCTCTGGCTTCTGAATCTGAAAAACACATGAATTCTTTATTAATGAGTGATCCGGCATTATTAATAAGAATGTCAATGCTTTGAAAATGAGTATAAACATATGTTTTAAATGCTTCTGAATAAGTATCAAATCGTGACAGATCAATTTCTTGAGTCAGTATGTTTTTATGGGAAGCCACATCTTTGATGCTTTCTAATGCAAGCTTATCTCTTCCTGTCACCAGAATTTTGTTGGTTTTTTCAGAGGCAAGAATAGTAACGATCTCTTTTCCAATACCCTTTGTCCCTCCGTTAACTATTATGTTCATTTTGTTTATAGATTAGCATTTGTTTAACAACTATTTTTTTACTAAGATATTCATTTATTATTTCCTTTATTGCTCAGGGATTGGGACTTTTTTTCCGGGGTATAATTGATGTTGGGATTTTAAAGCAGAAAAGATTAATTGATTCACCACATTCAAAACTAATATATTTATCATTTGTCATATATTTGTGAACATATTTTTAATTATTAAGCTCACTAGTTAACGAATTAAAATGAGAGAGATGATAGATAAAAAAGTATCAATAATCGGATGTGGAAATATAGGCTTATCATTATTGCAGGGACTTATAAAGAATGAGGCTTTCCCTCCCGGGAATATTATTGCAACGAGGAGAAACATAGAAGAATTAGCTCACCTGGAAGAATATGGAGTCCAGTTAACTACTGATAATACTAAGGCAATTAAAGAGTCACATCTTATAATAATTGCTGTTAAGCCATATAATATTGTTAGTGTCCTGGAAGAAATAAGAGATTACCTTGATCCTTCAAAACATATTCTGGTTTCTGTAACTGCAGGGATTTCAATCAGTCAGATACAGGAAGTAGTTCGGATTTCTGTACCTATATTCAGGGTAATGCCAAATATTTCTGCCAGTGTTGGACGGTCTGTTTCGTGTATCTCCCATACAGGAGCCAATATTAACGGGATAGAGTTTGTAAAGTACTTATTTGATATAATTGGTACTACAATGATTATTGATGAGGAGTTAATGCAGTCAGCAACAATATTGGGATCATGTGGGATTGCTTATGTCTTAAGATTTATACGAGCTATGGTACAGGGAGGTATCCAGATCGGATTTGATGCTAAAACGGCTAGTGCAATAGTAAATCAAACAGTTAAGGGAGCTGCAGAATTGCTTATTGAAAGAAATGAGCATCCTGAATTTGAAATTGATAAAGTAACCACTCCAAAAGGATGTACAATTGTTGGATTAAACGAAATGGAACATAATGGTTTTAGCTCATCTTTAATAAAAGGAATTGTTGCTTCTTATGATAAAATAGAAAAATAACTCTCTCTTTTGTTTCCTTTGGAATATAGGAAGAACGCACTTTTAAAGATCTTCAGAAAGCAAAAATTTTATTTAATTGCCTTCTCCGATTGTAAAAATATTGATATGATATTAAAATATGGTTTGAATATGTTACATCGAAAAATTACTTTTATAAGAATAATTATATTTCTTTTTATCATTTCAGTGCCGGAATTAAGTGCTCAAAGGGTAAGAAGTGAAATCCCACCTTTGAAAGACAGGTTGTTCTATGGTGGAAGTTTTGGCCTTCAACTTGGTTCTATTACTGATATCCAGGTATCACCAGTCGTCGGAATATGGGTATTACCCCGTCTGGCAGTTGCTGCAGGACCAAATTACAGGTTCTATAAAAACCATTATCTGAGTACTGATATATACGGCTTAAGAACATATCTGCAGTTTGTTATAATTCAGGATATTAATTCATTCCTCCCTATTGGATCAAATACAGGCATATTTCTGCATTGTGAAAACGAACTTCTGAGTCTTGAATCATCATTCTGGAAGAATCCACCTTATTCTTCTTCCCGGTTCTATCTGAATACAGTGCTGACAGGTGCTGGTATAAGTCAGCATTTTGGCAGAAGATCATCACTTAATTTTATGGTACTATGGGCATTAAATGATTCATATTATGACATTTATAGTGATCCTGAAATCAGGGTAAGTTTTATATTTTAGGAGATGCTTATCCTTATTTCAATAACTAAACACTTATAATTTATTAAAATCAAAGAAGCATATGTAAATATTTATTTATCAATGATTTAAATATTGCACTGACCATACGTGATATATTTTTCTACCGATGAATCACTTTACCGGTTGGTGGATTTAATAAATTCTTTCATAATAGCTCGGAAAATAAATTATATTTGAACCGAAAAAAATCAGAGTTATGAATATTGAAAATAATAGAGTTGTCTCATTATTATATGAACTTAGGGAAAATAATTCAGAAGGGATTATAATTGAAGCACTTGATGAAAATAAACCACTTACTTTTATCTATGGATCAGGTAGATTGCTTCCTGGTTTCGAGAGTAATCTGTATTCTTTAAAGAATGGGGACAGTTTCAGCTTCACTTTGAATTCTGACCTCGCTTATGGGGAGAAGAGGGAGGATATGGTAATTAATGTCCCCATTTCCGTTTTTGAAATTGATGGAAAAATAGATGAAGAGATTTGCCAGGTAGGTAACGAAGTTCCTATGACAGATCCCAATGGGAATACAATTAAAGGGACTATTAATGAAATTACTGACACATTTGTAAAGATGGATTTTAATCATCCTATGGCAGGTACAGATCTATTCTTTTCAGGAAAAATTATTGATGTCCGTGATGCTACTGATGAGGAAAAGGCAGCAACCAGTCACTCTTGTTCTGGCTGTGGCGAAAATAAGCATTCAGGTTGTGCCGGTGGTTGCGGCTGATGAATAGACTCGATTAATTAAACCTTTTTTAGATATCTGATTCTATGCTTAAAGTCTGGAAATATTTTCCCTACCTTCTTTTCGGTATTATAAGTATTACTTTGGTATTACTTGTTATTCAAGCTAATCATTTACTTGATATATCACCTGATATTCTATTTTTATTCAGGATATTAAGTGTTGTAGTTTTGTTTATTTTTGCATTTCGTAAAAAGTCTCTCACAACTTGGATACTTGTATGTATGGTAGCCGGAGCCGAATTTGGATATGATGTACCAGTTGTAGCAAAAAAACTTCAGGTGTTCAGCGATATATTTCTGAGATTGATAAAAACTATTATTGCACCGCTTCTTTTTTCAACTCTTGTAGTGGGTATTGCAGGACATGCTGATATAAAACAGATAGGGAGAATGGGCTGGAAATCGCTTCTTTATTTCGAAATAGTTTCAACTATCGCTTTATTTATTGGACTTCTGGCAATTAATATCGGAAAAGCAGGAGTAGGAGTTGTTTTGCCTCCAAACCCTGATGTGCCTGCAATCACTTCTATTAAAGCTCAATCGACCAGTGATTTTTTTCTTCATATTTTCCCTGAAAACATTGCTAAGGCAATATTCGACGGGCAAATACTACAGATAGTGATTTTCAGTATTATTTTTGGAATTGCTGTCGCAATGATAAAAGAAAGATACAGGTCCCCAATGATTAGATTCAGTGAAAGTCTTGCTGAAACCATGTTCAAGTTCACCAATATCGTTATGTATATGGCACCAATTGCAGTATTTTCAGCAATAGCATATACAGTGGGGCATATGGGCCTTGACATTTTATATAACTTATTTAAACTTCTGGCAACTTTATATGTGGCTCTTATAGTTTTTCTTCTCTTTGTTTTAGTTCCTGTTGCTCTTATATTCCGTATTCCGATAAAGCAATTTATAAAAGCAGTATCCGAACCGGCAACTATTGCATTCGCAACATCTAATTCTGAATCTGCATTACCTTCTGCAATGGAGTCTATGGAAAAGTTTGGCATTCCCAGAAAGATCGTTGCATTTGTTATTCCAACGGGATATAGCTTTAATCTTGATGGCACTACATTATATCTTTCACTTGCAACAATATTTGTTGCTCAGGCTGCAGGGATAGATCTTCCCCTGGATAAACAATTGCTTATATGCTTTACCTTAATGCTTACAAGTAAAGGTGTTGCAGGGGTTTCCAGAGCTTCACTTGTTATTTTGATGGGTACAGCTGTAAGTTTCGGACTCCCGGTAGAACCTATTTTCATTATTCTTGGCATTGATGTTCTTATGGATATGGCACGTACTGCAGTAAATGTTATAGGAAACTGCCTGGCAACAGCAGTAATTGCACGTTCAGAGAACGAATTAGATGATAATGCAGCAAGAAACTATAAACCGGAGTAGTGAATTAATATCAGATCTCATTTATTCATGAAATAACACTTCTGATTCATTCAGATGACAATCAGTTATGAACTAATACTGTATTTATTCACGATTTGTCAATTGTCACTTCCGTATCAGCAGATCAGTAGATACTTATCAAATTGAGAGTAGGAGCATTGATTCGTCATTTCTGTTCATTCATTATTTCTTAAAATAGCTCATCTATATGAGAATTGAATATTTGCCACTGATCAGTAGAGCAGTCCGTTTTGTACGATCCTTACTGGAGATCTGTAACTAATAATCCTCAACAGGGTTACAAAAGCGCAATAAGAATACAAATGTAAACTAAGTTGTATGGTTACACATGTAAATCTCAAGATCAATCCCAAATGATTACAATTGTATCTAATTATTAATGCTTCTTTCTTTACATAATTAATTTATTTTAGCAGAAATTTAATAAAGGTTATATAAATCACAAAATCAGTGCTATATGTTCTTTAAATCAAGTACTGGTGAGGATATAATATCAGTTATCAACTGTAAATCGATAAGTATTGTTTAGAAATCATATATAAAGTGCTTATTGCCAGATATATATACGCCTAATCTGTGGTGCATGTTAAGATAATAACATTTGTAACAGCTTATATATCAAATTTATAATATTTAATTTTATTCCATTAATTGAGTATCTGTTTATGTGATTTACAAATGTAATTACACAATATGACACATGTAAAGTTTTTTATGTTTACATTTGTAATTCAAATTCGAAAGTATGAAAGAACGAATATTGGAATTTTTAAAAGCGGAAAATAAATCTTCTGCTCAGTTGGCTGAAGATATTGGTGTTCAGCCTTCTGGTATCTCCCACATTCTTTCCGGTAGAAATAATCCAAGCCTCGATTTTGTAATTAAAATGCTGGAGAAATACTCATTTCTTTCAACCGATTGGCTCTTGTTCGGAAAAGGACATATGTACAGGGATAACTCTATGCATTCACTTTTTGAGGATGATGATATTAAGAAAGAAACCATTAGTATACAGAGGGATCAGGATATAAAAGATAGATCATTCAATTCTGAATTAATTGATGAAATAAAAAATGAACCTGATGAAAAAAGGGCTGTAAAAGACAAAAATACTTCAGTCAGAAGCATTATATGGTTTTATGATAATAATCGTTATAAAGAGTTTTTCCCTGTAAATGATTAAATACAGAATAAATTTACGTGTCACTTTGCATAAAACTTTAAAAAATCAAGCTTTAAAATTATCTTTGTGTTAAATAGAGGTTGATGACTAAGCGTATCGAGAATCTGAAAATTATTGAAAACAGACATCTTAATAAAGATTTCTTTGTACTGGAACTGATTGCAGAAAGTAAGATCCCTGAAATGCGGCCTGGACAATTTGTTCAGGTGAAAGTAGAAGGGAGTCCTGAAACATTTCTTAGAAGACCTGTCTCCATTCATAATGTTGATTATGAACGTAATACTTTTAAACTGCTTATCCAGATTGCCGGTAAAGGAACAAAATCTCTCTCTATGCTTCATAAAGGCGATTACCTTAACCTTATATACCCTCTTGGAAATTCTTTCACACTTCCTCCGAATGAAGGAAGATCATTACTTATTGGTGGTGGTTGTGGCATAGCTCCTTTATTGTTCTTAGGTAACTTTTTGAAAAATAATGATTATCAATTTGATATACTTCTCGGCTTCAGAAACAAAGAACGGATTATTGAGTATGAGGAGTACAATAAAATTGGGAATGTTTTCATCTCAACAGAAGATGGTTCTTTAGGTGAAAAAGGGTACGTGACTGATCATTCCCAGATGAAAAAACTTCCTTATTCTAAAATATATTGCTGCGGACCTGAATCAATGATGAAAGCAATTGCCACTTACTGCGGTAAACAATCAATCGACTGTGAAGTATCTCTTGAAAACCTTATGGCTTGTGGAATAGGAGCATGTTTATGCTGCGTTGTTGACACTGTTAAAGGAAATCTATGTTCATGTATTGACGGGCCTGTTTTCAACATAAATGAACTGAAATGGTGAACCTTGGTTTTGCAATCGGCGATCTTAATTTTAAAAATCCGGTGCTTACTGCATCCGGAACATTTGGTTATGGTCCGGAATTTACTGATTTTATTGATATTGCAAAGTTAGGAGGGATTGTGGTTAAGGGAACTACTCTTGAAGCCAGAGAGGGTAATCCATATCCCAGAATGGTCGAGACACCTTCGGGAATGCTAAATTCTGTTGGTTTGCAGAACAAAGGGATCGATTATTTTGAGAAAAATATATACCCGCGTATATCAGGTTTTGATACTAACATTATTGTAAATATAAATGGTAGTTATATTGAGGAATATGTTGCTCTGGCAGAAAGAATTAACAAGCTGGAAAAAATTCCGGCTATAGAGCTTAATATTTCCTGTCCTAATGTAAAGATGGGAGGTATGGCTTTTGGGACTAATCCAGATTCAGCACGAGATGTAACCAGAGAGGTAAGGAAAGTATATTCGAAAAAAGTCATTGTCAAATTATCACCCAATGTGACAAATATTGTTGATTTTGCCAGAATTGCAGAAGAAGAGGGAGCTGATTCAGTATCTTTGATCAATACAATCCTTGGGATGTCGGTTGATACTGAGAAGATGATTCCAGCTCTTTCTACAATTACCGGAGGATTATCCGGGCCTGCAGTGAGGCCGGTTGCGCTAAGGATGGTGTGGCAGGTTGCAAAAGCTGTTAAAATTCCTGTCATAGGAATGGGAGGAATTATGACAACTTCTGATGCCATCGAATTCTTTCTTGCAGGCGCTTCAGCAGTTCAGATAGGTACTGCATCATTTATTGATCCCCAGATCTCTGTTAAAATCCTTGATGGTATTAATAACTACCTTATTAACAAAGGTTTTTCTGATGTTAAGGAAATCATTGGATTTATTAACAGAAAAGATCTTTAATTGAGTAAAAATAAATTTAAGATCTTTTTTACACAAAGAAAAAATTGTTATTCAGGTAAATTTTATCTACCTTTTACTAAAGTTTAAGAGTATTTGCACTAAATAAATTTATTGACATGATAGAAAACTTGCAAATAGATGACCTTGATAGAAAGATCCTGGATATTATTACAAAAAATGCAAGGATCCCTTATCTGGAGGTAGCCCGAGAGTGCGGTGTTTCAGGTGCAGCTATTCATCAGCGTGTACAACGGCTTATAAGAATAGGTGTAGTCAGAGGATCTGAGTTTAAAGTCGATCCTGTGATGGTCGGATTCAAAACCTGTGCTTATATTGGTATTTTTCTTGAACATCCCGGTCATTACAGGGATGTGATTGCCAGGTTTAAAGATATTCCTGAGATAATAGAATGTCATTACACCACGGGTAATTATTCACTCTTCATTAAGGTTTATACCCGTGATAATGAACATCTACGTGAGATTCTTACTGATAAGATACAGAATATCTCCGGTATTACACGCACAGAGACACTTATATCTCTTGAAGAGTCAATTAACAGACAGATCCCTGTTCTTTCAAAATAAAGTATATATTTTTCTGATTGACACCAAAACTGCCCGATGTGCAGCTTATACTTCTTATGATTTTAAATCAGGGAACTATATTCCTCCACTGATCGGTCAAACTCAAGTTTTATTACCAAAACTGTATTAAACAGTTCATTGGTTGGTAAGTTGACTAACCGCAGATATGATTGTTGCTTCACATAATCCTGAGGTGCAAATTCAAGTTCAAATTCTACCTTTTGCCCTGTATTGAGTAAAAAAGCACTTAAAGGCTTTACGGTAAACGGTCTGAGCTTAACAACATTGCATTCAGGGTTTTTGTTTAAATGTACATATAAAATATTTTTTCTTCTGGTAAGCATAACATCTTTATTCGAAGTAAGATTTGATGCAGGTTCAACCTGAACGAATGACTCACTTACCGTCTTATACCACTTTCCAATGTTCTTTAATATTTGCTGGCTTTTATCAGGTATAACACCCAATGGGTCAGGTCCGACATTGAGCAGATAATTTGCATTTCGAGATAAATACTTGTCTATGCAGCTCATTAAATGACGATCGTTGTAATAGTCTTCATTTTTACGGTAACCCCAGCTTTCAATCCCAACAGACTGACAAGCCTCGATAGGACGATCAAAGGAAAGGTAATCATCTTTCTGGTAGTCACGTTCAGGAGTGCCAAAATCGCCATCGTCGCAACCTCGGTTATTAATGATTGCGTTGGGCTGAAGATGACGGATCAGTTCATTGATGGAAGGGTCGTGGTACTTAATAACGTTAGCGTCCCACCAGAAACCATGTATAGTACCGTAATTGGTACATAATTCACTCACCTGAGCCTTTACATACTCAATATAACGGGCAAGGTCAGGCTTATCACCTGGTTCCGGTGCAGGTAACTCATATGATCGACCGGCGTTCGGGTAGTTGGGTTGATGCATGTCTGCTAATGAATAGTATAAGCAGAGTGGAAAGTTACGTCTGTGACAAGTTTCGGCGATAAGCTCAAGGGTGTCCTTAGCGTAAGGGGTGCGTGTAACATTATATGAAGTTTGTTTAGTATCCCACATACAGAATCCGTCCACATGTTTGGTCGTAAAGGTGAGATACTTCATCCCTGCCTCTTCTGCGAGATCTATCCATTGGTCTGGATTAAACTTCACCGGGTTGAACAACTTCATCAACGGTTCATATGACCCGCGGCTGAGTTTCTTACGGAACATATGCTGCTCATGCCAGCCATGGACCGAGTAAATACCCCAGTGAATGAACATTCCAAAACGCTTCTCAAAAAACCAGTCGCGGCCATCACCAAAATATTTAATTTCCCCGGAAATATTTTGAGATACTTTGTTTTCTGTAGAAGTAGAAATTTTGAATGATGATCCAGTACCTGCGACCAGCGAACTGTATGCAAGGGTATGCAGAAAATTGCGTCTTTTCATTTCTAACAGTATAATCCAATCGTTCCAAAGTTATCTCGTAAAATTTTTAATGTTATAAGCTATTATTTAATATAATCAAGGGAGAGATTATTATAAACACGAGCCAAAACTGCAATATTCCTTTCATCACCTCTTAAGCTATCTACAGATTTTGACAGATAGTAACTTACTGGTGGCAACATATAACCAACCACTGGTTTTGTAAAACCATAAAGCCCGACTTTCTCTTTAATTGCTGCAGGGACTATTACTGAAGGATCCTGTTTGTTCCAATTTGCAAGGCAAGTGATAAGTTTGGTCTCACTACCCACCGATCCACGCATAGCAGCAGTTCTTGAGATATCTCCGGCTTCATTCATTAACCAATCAGTTTCCTGTAGCAGTGCTGAACCTTTATACTCCAAACTGTTAACATCATATGCTGTCAACCAGATGATACAATCTGACTTTGTATTCTTAGTTGTTTCTTTAATCTGTTTCCAGGCCCTGTCAATAGATTTCCGACGGAAATCCAATTCAATTTCAGGTGTAATTTTATCTTTTCCAGGGAAAGGTTGGTTCATTAATTCATAATACATTACCTCTTCACATTTCATCCATCTCAATGAAGGAAGCGGACTCCTGCCACCTCCAGGATTATAAAACCAATCCAACATTATACCATCCATATCTGTTTTTTTTATGGCATCTTCAATTGATGAGCATAAGTAGCTGATATATTGGGCTGTAAGAGGAATCTGTTGCCCATCCATCTGGTAGCACAAATCGGGATGATCTGCCTCCCATTTATTATTCGCCCCAACACAGAAATAGCCGAAAACTTTCATATTTTTTTTGCGTCCGATTTTAACCATCTCACTAAGGAGATCATATTTTAACCCCGGCTGTTCAGGAACAATCCCGTTTTTATACCAGGCAAACCCGTTACATGAAACGCCAAATGAATGTACAACATTGCAGCCCAGATCGCTATACCATTTCATTAGTGTATCGGGATTTGCATCAGACCATAAACCTGGTTTAGCAAAGCCGTGTGGACCTCCAGGGCCCCAGTTATAATCAATATTAAAAGCTTTAATATTGTCATATTTTGAGTTTTTAATATTGCTGGTGCATCCACTCACCAGAAAAAAAGAAGTGAAGAGCAGTATAATACTTTGTTTCATTTGAATTCTTAATTACACCAAAATTGTATTATCTTAATATTTAACAGTATGACCGTGTATTGAAACCTTTTTATTACATCCAAATTAATCAAAAATTAATTAGTAATACTTATTTTATCAAAAAGTATTTATCCTGACCTTTCCGTCCTGGTTCTAAATTACCATGAAAGAAAAAAATTAATGCAGGATTAAATCCGCGAAATGTATATATTTGTAAATGTGTAGTTTACCTTAATATTATAAGGCAATATACTCTCATATAAGAGGTAGAAACCACTTGGTCTTTGTAAATCCAATTACAGTGATTATCTGAAATGAAGTACAAACTATTCCAAACAAAAAAAGAAATTATTTCTAATTTCTTTTCTCATTTTGTGATCCAGCTGGGGCTCGAACCCAGGACCCCATCCTTAAAAGGGATGTGCTCTACCAGCTGAGCTACTGAATCCTTCTTAAATTTGCGAGTGCAAATGTACCATAAATTTATTTCTATACAAATAATAGAATCGTTTTTCATTACATAAAGTCTTTTTTTTTTAACTTTTTTTTGATCTTTTATTATAACTTTAAAGACTGAAGGTTATTACAAAGTTAAAACTATGAACAAACTATTTAAAGACAAAGTTGTGATAATCACAGGGGCTTCCTCAGGAATCGGAGAAGCAATCGCCCGCGAGTTTGCAATGAATGGCAGTAAGGTTGTTCTGGCAGCCCGTTCTGTGGCGCGGCTTGCTGAGATAGTTAACGAGTTAAAAACTTCAGATTGTGAGGCAACTTATATTAAAACTGATGTGAGTATTGAAGAGGAGTGTAAAAATCTTATTGAAAAAACTATCGAAATATATGGTACAATTAATATTCTTGTGAATAACGCAGGAATTTCAATGAGAGCTACATTTCCCGAAGTTGATCTGAAAGTACTTCATCGGCTTATGAATGTAAATTTTTGGGGAACAGTCTATTGTACAAAGTATGCATTGCCATACCTGGTTGAACAGAAAGGTTCCCTGATAGGGGTATCCTCAGTTGCCGGTTTTCATGGATTACCAGGAAGAACAGGCTATTCTGCTTCAAAATTTGCAATACATGGTTTCCTTGAGACTATTAGAATTGAAAATCTAAAAAAGGGATTACA
This sequence comes from uncultured Rikenellaceae bacterium, assembly GCA_964639725.1. GTDB lineage: Bacteria > Bacteroidota > Bacteroidia > Bacteroidales > VadinHA17 > LD21. The sequence continues at coordinate 18,315 of CAZXFB010000016.1, read as the reverse complement.
TGTTATGATCATTGCACCAGGTTTTACATCAACAGAGATCAGAAGACATGCATTGACTGCCAGCGGGGAAGAACAGGGGGAGTCACCGCGTGATGAACGAAAACTGATGTCCCCCGAGTATGTAGCCCGATGGGTTCTTAAAGGTATAAAAAAGAAGAAACGTAACAAACTTCTTACCTGGGACGGTCGCTTGACAGCTCTTTTTCAGAGGATTGTGCCTACATTCGTCGACTGGGTATATTACTACGAAATGTCCAGAGAGCCAAAATCGCCGATTAAATAATCATACTCTTTATCATTGTATTTACTTTGCACTCTTTGCGATAAGTCTTTGCGACCATTTCGGTAAATGGCTTTTTTGTAATGAATTTTCGTTTGATACGTCATATCAATGAAACAGTTCATAATTAAAAAGATTAAGCCATGAAAAAATTACTATTTATTGTTGTTATTTCTTTATCAATCACATCTTTACATGCACAGAGATCAATTGATGCATTATTCGATAAGTATGCCGGAAAAGAAGGATTTGTGACGGTTACAATAAGCGGCGACCTTCTTAAATTTGCATCCTGCCTTGATGATGATGATGATGATGATAATTCGATACCTGCAAATGTTACTGAGATTCGTATCCTGGCACAGGAGAATGATAACATGCAGGTTGAAAACTTTTATGATCTAGTTATAAAAGGTATTAAAGTCGGCGATTATGAGGAGTTTATGAGTGTAAAGAAAACGCATCAGGATCTCAAAATGTATGTACGTGCGGAAGGGAACAAGTTCAGGGAATTTCTTCTGATTGCCGGTGGTGAGGATAACGCAGTAGTTCAGATAAAAGGTGAAATGACATTTAAGGAAGCAAAAAAATTCTCTGAGGATGCAAAGAAAAACCATGGTTTGAATATAGTAGCGGTCCATAAGTAATAACTAATGTAACTATCTTTAAAGCTATAATTAGTTACTTTTCTGCAAATGACCAGGGAGAAGTTTAATGAGTACGTTCTGCAACAGAGCCGCACACTATACGGATTTGCATATCGGATCCTTCATAATCAGGAGGAAGCGGAAGATGCTGTTCAGGAGGTATTAATTAAACTGTGGAAAATGGGTGACAGACTTGAAAATTATACCAGCATAGATGCACTTGCCACTACAATGACCAAAAACTATTGTATCGATCAGATACGGAAACAAAAACATGCAGCTGATGGTTCTTATGATATTAATAATTATCAGTTGAAGACTAGCCCGTCTCCGCAAGACCAAATGGAACATGCTGAATCAGATGCAATTGTCCATAGGTTAATCGGGGACCTTGATGAAAAATACAGGTTGGTGATTGAGCTGAGAGATATTGAGGGTTTATCATATGAAGAGATAGCAGCAAAAACCGGACAAAACATTAACACTATAAGGGTTACATTATCAAGAGCAAGGGGATTTATAAGAGATGAATATAAAAGGTACAATAATGAATAAAGAGGAATTAAACAGGTTACTCGAAAAGTTTTACAGCGTAGAGAGTACTGAAGAGGAGGAAGAATTACTGAAGGTTTTCTTTAGGGAAGATGATATCCCTCAGGGCTTTGATACTGAAAAGGCCCTCTTCAATTATTATTCCTCTTCGGTAATAATTCCGGAACCATCAGCTGACTTCGAGAGCAGGATTCTAAAAGGGATTGATGAATCCGATAGAATGAAAAAGCCAGGAAGAAACAGAACTTTTGCTCTTTGGATTATGAGCACAGCAGCCGGATTGCTAGTCATGGTTGGTTCATATTTTTTCTTCGCTGATAAAGAAGGACTGGAGGATACTTTCAATGATCCTGAGATTGCATATGCAGAGACTATTAAAATCCTTTTGAATGTCTCTGCACAGCTCAATAAAGGAACAAGATCACTGGAGCCGGTTGGCATAATCAATGAAGTGAAATCAAAGGAAATCGGGAAAAACCTCAGGAACCTTGAGTATATACAAACTGCAATAGATTTAACAAGGGTTTCCGATGGGAAAAAATAATATAATATAATATTTATGATATGAAAAAGTCTTTTTTGTTTTTAACTGTATTATTCCTGACTATCACGATTCAGGCTCAGACGAATCCTGTAGATGAGATGTTTAATAAATACTCTGAGAAGGACGGATTTACTCTGGTTACAATCTCAAGCAGGATGTTTAGTATGTTTGCTAACCTGGATTCTGAGAATCCGGATGCTGATAATCTGATCAAAAGATTGAAATCTATCAGGATACTTTCAGTGGAAGATTCCTTGCTGAACCTGAATCTTAACTTCTATTCTGAGCTAAGCAGGAAGCTCGATTTGTCTGTTTTTGAAGAACTTATGGTTGTAAAAGAAGGACGTGATATCACCAAGTTTCTTATCCGTGAAACAGGAGGTATTATTACTGAGTTGCTTGTTGTGAAAGGCGGTCCAGGGGGTAACTCATTAATTTCGATAAAAGGCGACCTTAGTATGAAGAATATTTCAGATCTTTCTAAAAACATTGGAATTCAGGAACTTAAAACGCTGGAGGAACTTGAAAAGAAAAAACCTGAAGAGTGATCAATGATAAATATAATTCTCTCACGCAACCTTTGTCGTTTTGATGTTGTTATATAGAATATGTCAGACGCCCTTATGTTTTGGGTGTTAAGTTTTTTTTATATTTGTATATAATTCCAATATAAACCAAATAAACTAATATGAACAATACATTCAATAAACGATTTGGAGTTCTTCTTACCTCCGTATTACTTATGTCATCTTCAGCATTTTCACAAATTGACAATGTCGATTTTTTAAGAAGTGGCCCTGCAGATGGAGTTAAAATCATTCAGGCTTATATTGGACCATGGGTAAATGCATTTGGTGCAGGACTGAATGGTAGCTGGTATAATACAGCAAAACCGCATAAATTTGGTGGATTTGATATAACAACAGGTATGAATGTTGGAATTGTTCCATCTGCTGCTGAGACGTTTGATATTTCAACCATTGGACTTTCATCTTCAATTTCCGGCACTGGCTCAGCATCTACAATTGCTGGTCCTGATAAAATAGGACCAACGATGACTTATAAAAACGGGAATGTAACACTTGCCTCTTTTCAGACTCCTCCGGGTACCGCCTGGGGATATATCCCGGTACCAACGGCTCAAATCGGAATAGGGTTACCGTTAGGAACAGAAATTAAAGGAAGATTTATACCCAAGATAAGGATAAAAGATGGAGATATTTCGCTCTGGGGCGTTGGACTTATGCATAGCGTAATGCAATATATTCCTGGGAATAAATTAATTCCGGTTGATGTATCGATTTTTGCAGGTTATACTAAACTTCAGGGAAATATACCATTAAACCTGAAACCTGATCCATCAATTACTTCGCATTATACACAAGCATACCCTTCCACTGCATTCGATGATCAGAATTTAGCATTGAGTATTGAAGCATTAAATGTAAGCGCAATTGCGTCACTTGACCTGAAGGTAATTACTTTTTATGGAGGACTTGGTTATTGTAAGAACAATACTGAAATGGATTTTTCGGGAAATTTTCCGACTCCGGTGCTGGTGCAACCAGCAACCAGTGCGCCTTATGTAGATTATAATGATAGTGGTGTGAAAAAAGGAAAAGATTTTGTGATCGCTGATATGGAAGATTTTTCCGGATTACGAGCCAATATCGGTTTCAGGATAAAGCTTGCAGTTATCACAATTCATGCAGATTATACAAAAGCTCATTATAATGTTGCTTCCGCCGGATTGGGGATATCTTTCAGATAGAAAATTTAATAAAACTCAAAAATCCCCGGGAATAGCAAGTTCATCCGGGGATTTTTTTTGATATAGATAATTTTAAAAAATAAACATTTACCAGAGTTATCTTTTTTTGTATCATATTAATATTAATTTGGCACAAGTGGAATCAAGAAAAATATATTCCAGTTACAGGTCTCTGCTGCAAGTCGCAAAAAATACAGTTGCAGCTGAAGATAATGTTAAAATTCGAAGGGCTCTGGACCTTGCTGTACAAGCTTGTGCAGGAGAGGTTACAAGTGCAGGACAACCTTTGATCATACATGCATTGTCAGTTGCTAAGATAATTGCTGGAGAGATGGGTCTTGGGCTTACTTCCATCATAACTGCGCTGCTCCATGATTCATTCAATAAGATAAGGCTCGATTCAAGGGAAATTGAACAGGAGTTTGGGAAAAAAGTTGTTGAGATACTCAATGGTTTTTCAAGGATATCCAGTATAGATTCAATGCAGTCTTCCTATCAGGCTGAAAATTTCAGGAAACTCTTATTAAGCCTGGCTGATGATGTAAGAGTCATTCTTATAAAGCTTGTTGAACGACTTGATGATATGCGCAACCTGGAAATGGCACCTGAAAAAGAGAGAATCCCGATAGCATCTGAGACTTATTTTCTGTACGCTCCGCTGGCCCACAGATTAGGATTCTATAATATAAAATCGGAAATGGAGGATCTTGCTGTAAAATATCTGGAACCTGAACAATATAGTGAAGTAGCCGGGAAAATTAAGCAGACAACAGCATCAAGAAACAAGCTTATCAGAGACTTTTCTACTCCTTTAAAGGCGAAACTTGAAAAAGCAGGATTGAACTTCACTATTAAAAGCCGCACAAAATCAATACATTCCATAATGCTGAAAATGAAGAAGCAGGGTGTGGATTTTGAAGAGATTTATGATCTTTTTGCAGTAAGGATAATATTAGAGAGTCAGGGGGAGAATGAAAAATCAGATTGCTGGAAGGCATATTCAATAGTTGCAGACCTGTATCAACCAAATCCAAGCAGACTTCGCGACTGGATATCAGTTCCAAAATCAAACGGATATGAGTCGCTTCACACAACAGTTGTAGGCCCACGAGGGAAATGGGTTGAAGTGCAGATAAGGTCCTTCAGAATGGATGAGATTGCTGAAAAGGGACTTGCAGCACATTTTAAGTATAAGGGAATTAAGGGTGAAGGGGGGCTCGACACCTGGCTTACAAAAATGCGTGAAATTCTTGAATCTTCTGAAAAAGAAGATACAGCATTTTTAGATCAGGTAAGGTCAGGTTTATATACTGATGAGGTTTTCGTTTTTACACCAAAAGGCGATTTACGACAATTGCCGGCAGGGTCAACAGTTCTTGATTTCGCTTTTGATATTCATACTCTGGTTGGGGCATCATGTGTCGGTGCAAAAGTAAATGGCAAAAATGTTACAATCAGGTATGTTTTACAGAATGGGGATCATGTTTCCATAATCAGGTCAAAGAATCAGAAACCTAAGCAGGATTGGCTATCATTCGTAATCACGAATAAAGCAAAAACAAAGATAAGGCAGGTTCTGAATGAGGAGAAGACAAAAGCTGCTGCAGAAGGAAAGGAGATGCTAATGCGAAGGTTTAAGAACTGGAAAATGCCTTACAGTGATTTAGTGATTCAGAAGCTTCTGAATTTCTACAGTTTAAAAACTTCACAGGACCTTTATTATCTGATTACACTTGGAAAGATTGAACTTCTGGATCTTAAGGGAGTCTTACAGAACGAAGGGACCAATTTGCCAATTACACCGGTTGCAACTGTTCCTGATAAAGAAATAAAAGATGTATCTGATGTTCAGTATTCAGATTACCTGGTTATTGAAGATAGTGTGGAAGGCCTTGATTACAGATTGTCAAGATGCTGCAATCCGGTTTTCGGGGATGCTGTTTTTGGTTTTGTGACAATATCGGAGGGTATTAAAATACACAGGGTGAACTGCCCGAACGCCCATAATATGATTGCAAGGTATCCATACAGGGTAGTGGTTGCCAGATGGACAAAGTCAAAGAGTAGTCCATCATCTGTTGCTGCGATAAAAATTTCAGGTGTTGAAGATATTGGTATGGTAAATAAAATTGCTGATGTAATATCTGATCAAAAGGTAAGTATACGTAGTTTCAATTACAAAATGGAAGATGGAATATTTGAAGGAATACTGTATATAATGGTACCTAACCATGATGTTCTTTATGGAATTATAAGAAAAATTCAGGCAATAAAAGGGATATTGAAAGCATCCAGGATTGATAATGCATAAACCCGTTTAATACCTCTGGTCAGGTTTTACAGGCAACTTTGCCATTTTCTCAACCTCCAGTGACGGAAATCCGAACTCTTCGACAACTTTTCCGAGTATAAGATAAGTACCACTTCCTTTAAAAGGGTAGTATTTAAGTGATTGAGAAAAATGTATGGTGTCAAAAAAATTACCTTCAGCATCTATAAAGCATCCGAAATTCATCCAGTCTTTTTTAATTGTCTTGATGTACTTTATTGTAACAAGATGCCCGACCATCCTTACTTTTTCCCCTTTGTATTTAAGCAGTTCTCTGGACTGGACCTCTCCCCGGAATGGTGTTATAAGCATATCAAACCAGCTCATTGTTACCGGGAACCCGAATAATTCAATCTCATCATACACATCTTCGGTTTCTCCCTGAACAAGATCGGGTAGTGAAAAGTTGCGGACAGGGGAGGAGAAGAGCGGTCTGGTCTCCTCATGTTTGCTTTTGTTTATCATCATATGAGCCTCCCATAATAGTACAGCCTTCTTCTTCCCGGTAAACCTGAATGCGCCAGCCCTTATCAGCAGGATCAGATGTTCCAGACCTGGGTTAACTCTTGTAACGAAATCATTCAAGTCTGCAAAAGGTCCATCTTCATTGCGAATCACCTCAATTGACTGGGCCACTTTGTACTCCAGACTCATAATATGTACAAACCCGATATAGACATCTGTACCATAAATTGTCGTTTTATAGGTACTTTTATTCACACAAGGCAGTTGGATCTTTGCTCCGAACCTTCTGGCTTCATGTACATAGACCCAGGTCCTGTAAAAGCCTCCGAAATTATTTATTACAGCAACCATGAACTCAAGCGGATAATGTGCTTTCAGATACAGGCTCTGGTAGCTCTCAACGGCATATGAGGCAGAGTGTGCCTTCGAGAATGAATAACCTGCAAAAGACTCGATCTGTCTCCATACCTCTTTTGTAACTTCCTCGCCATAATCCCTCTCTCTGCAGTTTGAGAAAAATTTTTCTACTATTCGTTGCATCTCCTGTTTTGACCTGTGTTTCCCACTCATGGCACGACGCAGTGTGTCAGCGTCAGCCAGATCAAGACCGGCAAAGTGGTGGCACACTTTTAATACATCCTCCTGGTAAACCATAACCCCGAAAGTCTCCTCAAGTTGTTCTTTCATTACAGGATGTATATACTTGAAATCATGAGGATTATGAAACCGATAAATATATTCTTTCATCATGCCTGAACGCGCGACTCCTGGTCTGATAACAGAACTTGCTGCCACCAGTGTAGTGTAATTATCGCATTTCAGTTTTTGCAGAAGCCCCCGCATAGCAGGGCTTTCAATATAAAAACACCCTTTTGTCTGACCGATTTTCAGATACTCTCTGACTTTCTCATCCGTTTTGAACTTCTGAACCGCGTGAACATCCACATCTATTCCGCGGTTTCTCAGTATTATCTCAGCACTCTCTTTAATATGTCCGATACCCCTCTGACTCAGTATATCGAGCTTTTCAAAACCGATCTCCTCGGCTGTGTACATATCCCACTGGGTCGTCGGAAAACCTTTCGGGGGCATATCCAGTGCAGTATAGCATGTTATCGGCTCTTCGGATATGAGAATTCCTCCGGCATGAATGCTCCTCATATTGGGGAAATCAGCGATCTTCAGGCCAGTAGAAAATATTGTATTGGTTATCTCACTCCTGTTACTCTCTGCTGATGGATTTTCAATAAGCAAATCAATCTCTTCCTTAGGTAACCCATGAATTTTTCCCAGCTCCCTTACTATTGATTTACCTCTGAATGTACTCATTGTACCTAGCAGTGCAGTATGTTTATTTCCGTATCTCTTGAAAATGTAATCTATTACTTCATCTCTCTCTTTCCATGAATAGTCGATGTCGAAGTCGGGTGGAGAGCTCCTTTTGGGATTTATAAATCTCTCAAAGTAAAGGTTTAGGTCAATTGGGTCAACATTGGTGATCTTCAGACAGTAAGCAACCACTGAATTTGCACCGCTACCACGTCCGACATGATAAAAACCTCTTGCCATTGAATAGCGTACGATATCCCAGGTAATAAGAAAGTAGGCAGAGAATCCAAGTTTATCGATTATGGCAAGTTCGTGCTGAACTCTTTTTTTTGCTTCACTATTCTCACGGCCGTACCTGTAAATCATTCCGTCCCATGCAAGTTTTTCGAGAAGTAACTTATCATCATACCTGCTGGCGGAATAGATCTTCTTATTCTTCAAACTGTCCCTGTCAAATTGTAAAGAGCACTCTTCCAGTAGTTTTCGTGTATTAATAACCAGCCATTGAAAATCTTTCAACGTTCTCTCGTTGCTTGATACAGTTCTGAAGAATTCATCTTCCCCGGCACACTGAGATGGTTTAAGATGACTCAGGAGAATATTATTGTCGACTGCCCGGAGGCTCTTATGAATGAAAATGTCGTTACTATCTGAAAATGTTACAGGATGAAGCAGAACCATCATGTTTCTGTCAATAGATGAAGATAGCGTAAGCAGCCGGTTCATTTCATTCCTGCGAATACCAATACGTTCATTATCAAAAAGTTTACGATCAGCTATCTTGTTAAGGGAATAAATTACATAAGATTCTGAGAAATGAGGTGCAGGAAATGGTACTGCTTCCTTTTGAGAATTGAGCTTTGAAAGAAACTCATTCAGCTCCATAAGTCCTTTATTATTGCGTGCTATTGCTATGTACTGCAACTCGTTATTGTTTCTGAATTCTATGCCGGCAATGGGTCTGATATTGTGTTTGCTGCACTCTCCGGCAAATTCAGGTATGGCTGTTGAGTTGTTGATATCGGTAAGGACAATGGTATCAGTTCCCGCAGCCAGCGCTTTCTGCACAAGCTGTTCCACGGACATGGTTCCGTAGCGGAGACTATAATATGTGTGACAGTTCAAATACATATTTTTTTTTGCATCAGGCATCAGCATTGCTCTTTCCGTCACCTATGACCTGCTAATGTCCGTACATCATATACTTTTTGAGTCGTTCTTCCATCATATTCTGCTCTTTAAGAGCATTTTCGAGCTGTTTAAGAGCCTTCTCCTCTCTTTCATTGACTGTCATCACTCCGGCAGCTCTTCTGACAGCATTCCGCCCGAAACGCTTTCTGAGAGTGTCCATAGCCATATACAGGTTTACTTTTTCAGGTGTATCATCAAACATGTCAAGTTGCTGAACGCCACGAACCATATGACTCAATCTGACACCGATGAGCCTTATGAGCATGCGTCGCTGGTACAAGCGTCCAAATAGTTCTTTTGCGATATCTGTCAGAACATGATCGAATGAGGTATATGGTATCCGTTTCTGAAGAGTATGGGTATCAAAGTTGGAGTATCTTATTTTTATTGTAATGCATGATGTTAGCTTCTCCTGTTTTCTGAGTTCAAATGCAATCTTTTCTACCATACTCACCAGTAACTGGTTAAGCCTTGCCATGTCGGTGGTATCTTTCTCAAACGTATGTTCCGTACTGATAGATTTTTGTTCCGAATAGCTGATAACCGGGTTGGAGTCTATTCCGTTTGCTCTTTTCCATATCTCGATTCCATTTTTCCCCATCATTTTTTCGAGCATCTCAGGGGGAATATGCCTGAGAGTGAATATTGTTGCAATGCCCATTGAACGAAGCGAATGATAGATCTTCTGACCAATCATTGGTATTTTATTTATTGAAAGCGGGTCGAGGAAAGGGAGAACTATCTCTTTTTTTACCTCTATCTCACCATTTGGTTTTGCTTCACCTGTAGCTATCTTTGATACTGTTTTATTTATAGAAAGACCTATGGATATGGGCAATCCGGTCTCCTTCATTATATGCTGCCGTAATTCGTGAGACCATTTATAACATCCGTAGAAACGATCCATTCCTGTAAGGTCAACGTAATGCTCATCAATTGATGATTTCTCGTACAGAGGTGATCTTTCAGCGATTATACCTGTTACAATGTTTGAATAGTTGCTGTACAATTCCATATCACCACGTATAATAATTGCATCCGGACACATATTTCTTGCCATCTTCATAGGCATTGCAGAGTTTACTCCATATTTCCGTGCCTCATAACTGCAACTCGATACCACACCACGGTCAGACATTCCGCCAATTATCACCGGTTTGTCGTTTAGTCTGCTGTTTTTAAGCCTCTCAACCGATACAAAAAATGTATCGAGGTCGAGGTGAAGTACGGATCTGTCTATATTACCAGAGATAATCATTTGTATATTGAAAAATTTTAAAGCGACTGAAGTTTAGTCACTCTAAATTTTTTTGTTAATTGTTTTGGTTATTTCAAAAACATATCTTACTTTTGATTAGAAATTAATCAATATAGTGATTACAATATAATCAATTTTCTTATGTATTTTACATCCAACATAAAATTTTTAAGAAAAAGAAGGGGCAGAACACAGGATGATGTTTCTGTAGCCCTTAATCTGAAACGTTCCACCCTAAGTGGTTATGAGAATGGCGTAGCTCAGCCTGGAATTGAGATTCTTATCTCATTTTCCCGCTATTTCAACTTATCAATAGATACTTTGTTGAAAGTGAATATATCAGAATTATCAGAGAGTCAGCTTGGAGAACTGGAACGGGGATATGATGCTTATGTAAGGGGAAGTAATCTGAGAGTACTAACGACAACAGTGACTTCAGACAATCAGGAGAACATTGAGCTGGTGCCGGAAAAGGCCAAAGCCGGGTATGCAACTGGTTATGCTGATCCTGAATATATTGGTGAACTCCCCAGGTTCAGATTGCCATTTTTGTCTGATAAAAGAAAATACAGAACTTTTCAGCTTAAGGGTGATTCAATGGCCCCTATACCTGATGGATCATGGGTTACAGGGGAGTTTCTGCAGGACTGGCGTGATATTATCAGTGGTAAAGCCTATATTGTATTCACTATAAATGATGGTATAGTTTTCAAAGTAGTGGAAAACAATATCAACAAAGATGGAAAACTTGTTCTGTATTCTCTTAACCCTGTATATGAACCATATGAAGTACATGTTAATGAAGTCAAAGAGATATGGAAATTCATTAATTATATTAGCAGTGAACTTCCGGAACCTGTTCTTCCTGAAAAGCAGATTATTCAGTCAATTGCGGTCATGAAGAACGATCTGGAGAGGATTAAGGCAAAATTGGGGAAAGATATTTATGATGTAAAAGAGATAAACTAATCTGGTTTTACTTATTTGTATTTCCATTTACCCTTATTGAAATTAATTGGAAGGTATCTTGTCTTTTCCAGTTCTTCCATCGTAAATGTTACATGAGGTAATAATGTTAAATTATTGATATCCTTTTGTTTGTTTACAGCAACTGATGACATAATGATAAATAGACCAGGTTCAATAAAGTATCTTAATGCAGGTGATTCACAAATAATGGGACAACTCCCCGGAATATTTTCTGTGATCTCAATAAACGCCTTTAAAAGACTACCATCAGTTACTTTCACAAAATAAACAAATGAAGCTCCGGCATTCAACATGCGGGAGGTGTCCTTATTAGTATCTGGGTTAGTTTCTTTGAATATTGAATAACCTGGCTTCTCTGAAATTAAAATAAGACCCGGTGTTGTTTCATGAAAATGAGGAGTAATCTTTATACCCACAATTCCAGTATTCTTGAGTTGGTCAATTAACCTGCATGTTATGGTTGTCTTTCCTGACTTGGTTCCTGTTCCGGCAACGATAAGAAGATTTGGAACAATCATAATTATCAATTATTTACTAACTAAAATCTCTGTAGTCATCAGTTCTTCACAATGATCCTCTGTACAATTCTAATGCACGGAGTACCACCAGGAATTCATGGGACCACAGAGATGATTAAAATGCTGATATGCAGTTTATTCCTTTGTCAAAGCTATTATCAACTGGATGATCTTCTGGTTTTCTGATTCTGCGATTTTACCTTCATAGATTGCCCTGCAAATTCTATTCTTGTCAACAATCACAACACTGTAGTTGTCTTTTGGCAGGCCCCATTTATCCTGAAGGTAGGCATCATAATCGAAAAGAATGGTTGTTTTGTATTTCTTTGCTTTATTTCCGGCAATCATTCTGATCAACCCATTTGGTTTCCATGTTGACTTGCAGTCAACCACACCAAATCCCTTGAAAAAATCACGGTTAATTATTTTATCTACATCAGCTGCTTTATTTACAGCATCATTAAATGGATCATTCAGATCTGATACATCAGGATCAACATAATTGATCTGGAGCACTTTTCCTGCCCATGAATTCATAGTAAATTCCTGTTTATCTGCGTCAGTAAACATCCATTCAGGTGCTTTCATGCCAACTTCAAGCTTTGAGCCTGCCTGACCATAAATCGATAACATAGTTAACGATGTGAAGAGAATAGTGAAGATCATCTTTTTCATAGACTTATATTTATAATTAAGTTCGAAATATATGAAATTTTTATTATAAATTAATTTTCATCGTTTTTATCATTAATCCCGCCAACTATATTACTTTTGCAACTCTTAATTTTCATTATGCAATCAATTAGAAATATTGCGATCATTGCTCATGTTGATCATGGAAAAACTACTCTTGTTGACCGGATCATTCAGGAGTGTAAGGTTCTGGATCAGAGGAAAGAAGCGGGGGACCTTATTCTCGATAGTAATGATCTGGAGAGGGAAAGGGGTATTACAATTATCTCAAAAAACGTCTCAGTAACCTACAAAGGAGTTAAAATTAATATCATAGATACACCTGGTCATGCTGATTTTGGTGGTGAGGTTGAAAGGGTTCTTAAAATGGCTGATGGAGTTTTACTCCTTGTCGATGCATTTGAAGGACCTATGCCACAAACCAGGTTTGTACTCGGAAAGGCAATTAATCTTGGTCTGAAACCAATTGTGGTTGTTAATAAAGTTGATAAGGAAAACTGCAGACCAGATGAAGTTCAGCAGGATATATTTGAACTTATGTTCAATCTTGATGCATCTGACGAACAACTTGATTTTGAAACTGTTTTCGGATCATCAAAGCTTGGCTGGATGAGCAGAGACTGGAAGGTTCCTGCAACAGACATTACTTTTCTGCTTGATACAATACTTGAAGAGATTCCCGAGCCATTATATGTTGAAGGTACTGCGCAGATGCAGGTTGCGTCACTTGATTTTTCAAGTTACGTGGGACGTATTGCTATTGGAAGAGTATTCAGAGGTGATATACATATTGGTGTGGATTATACTTTATGTAAAAAGGACGGAGCAGTAAAAAAAGTCAGGGTAAAAGAACTTTATGTATTTGAGGGACTAGGGCGGGTGAGGACAGACAGTGTGAGATGCGGGGATCTTTGTGCAGTTGTTGGACTTGAAGATTTTGAAATAGGGGATACATTGGCAGACCTTCTTAATCCTGAGGCTCTTCAAAGAATTGAAGTCGATGAACCAACAATGAGTATGGTTTTCACTATTAATAATTCTCCACTATTTGGCAAGGAAGGTAAGTTTGTTACGTCAAGACATTTGAGAACAAGATTATTAAGGGAAACTGAAAAGAATCTGGCAATGAAGGTTGAGGAGACCTCCTCGGAAGATACTTTTAATGTTTATGGCCGGGGGATATTACATCTTTCAATTCTTATTGAAACGATGCGCCGGGAGGGTTATGAATTTCAGGTAGGAAAGCCCAAAGTCATTATTAAAGACGTAAATGGAATAAAATCAGAACCTTATGAGACTTTGACTATCGATGTTCCTGCAGAGTATTCAGGTAAAGCTATTGAGCTTGTGACCCAGAGAAAAGGGGAAATGATAATCATTGAACCCAAAGGTGATCTTATTCACCTTGAATTTGACATTCCGGCACGCGGTCTGATAGGATTAAGAAATAATATGCTTACAGCTACATCAGGTGAAGCTGTCATGCATCATCGGTTGAGGGCATATGATAAATATAAAGGTGATGATCTTATGCCAAAACAAAATGGTTCGCTGATCTCACTTGAACATGGAATGGCAACTGGTTACGCAATTGACAGACTACAGGACAGGGGAAGATTTTATATTGATCCGGGAGAACAGGTTTATAAAGGCCAGGTTGTTGGTGAATATACCCGTCAGGGGGATGTTGAAGTCAATGTAGTAAAAGGTAAAAAGCTTACAAATATGCGGGCATCCGGTTCTGACGAGGGTCTTAAAATATCTCCTAAGCTCAAGTTTTCTCTTGAAGAATCAATGGAACAGATCAAGGATGACGAATATCTTGAAGTGACCCCTTTGAACCTCAGGATGAGGAAAGTACCCTCCTATAAATTTAGCTAAATATCTCAGGAAATTTTCTGGATGATAAGGTCAGAATATTATTGTTTACCTTAACACTATTTAAGCACCGAGATTAATATGAGTTACAGCTTGTCTGTATGAATTCATATTATTAACTGATGTTCCAGGTGTAATCTCACAACCTGCCGAAATGATACTCCTTTTTCCAGCTTCTGTAAAATCTCTGATAACCGACTCACTTATTAATTCAGCTGTTCCGTCCTGAATAACTGTAACTGGATCAGCTTTTCCCGAAAAGACCTGACAGGGGCCAAGAAGTCCTGAAAAATCGGCCATAGATGGTACAAGGTGGTCGATATCAACTATATCAGCACCTGTTGCAATCATTGATTGCAAAATTGATTCTGTATTTCCACATATATGTAGTTTTGCCAGAGCACCAAGATTATGTATATGATTAACCATTTGCTTTTGTCTGTGAAAAGCAAAATTGTTATAAAGCTCTGGTCCAATTTGAGAACAGAAAGCATCCCCAATACCGATGCAATGAGCTCCTTCTTTAACCTGGAGAGTTATGAAATCCAGAGCGCTTTCAACAATAGTGTCCATTGCCTTTCCAACGGATAAAGGATCAAGGTAAAAATCCAGAGATGCATTAGTGGCTCTTCTTAAATCGACATATTCAGCAACTGGTCCTTCAACCCATCCGACAATGAACAAATGATCTCCTGCCTGCCTCTTAAATTCTTGTATTTCTTTTAGTCTTCCCATACAACGGACATTGGAAAGAGGATCATAATGGTGAATCATAGCTGCTGAGATTGCATCCGGGAAATGACCTCCCGTGTCAATTGGCAGATTATCTTCGGGATATTCAACCTGTATCCCAAAGGCTGATGCCTCCGCCCACGGATCAGACATTACTGTAACCCAGTCAATATCAAAATCTTCAGCACATTTCAACATTGCTTTGCACTTGGAAAGTGGATCGAGGCAAAAATCACGGTATTTTATTCCTGCATATTTTGCTGCCCAGCGCATGATGATCGGGTGGAATGGAATGCGGTCGACTGTTTCCCCTTTGATAAAAGATAAAGTTCTTTCAAGGCCTGTCATAGTTTAACTGTATATATGTTAATAATATTCTGCAATCGGAAAAGTAACCGGACAGATGTTGACTTTTATCAAAAACTGTTCAAAAAATCATTAAATGGTTTCATAGCCTTTGATGCCCTGATAATAAGATCTATGCTGCCTGTATCGCATATTTCTTTATCTGAAATAGATTTCATTACCAGAAAACTCTTGAATCTCAGTAAGTCAATAAAGGGATGATCTTTTGGATATCCTTTTGGAGTTGTTTTAAGTTTTTCTCCCTCAATTTCTTTAAAGTATCTGACAAATTCTTTATCATTTATTATTTTAATAAGTTCGTCACCATTATGGCTTATTTTTTCTCTTATTTCAGAAAGCCATTGAGCCGGAGGCATATAAGCCCCACCGGCAATCATACTGTTTCCTGGTTCTACATGTATATAATATCCGGAAAATTTATCTCCATTCTTTTTACCTCCTCTGACAATAAATGCTCCAAAATATGATTTGTATGGTGTTTTATCATTTGAGAATCGGATATCGCGGTTAAGTCTGTAAACACAGCTCTTAACTTCTAATCCTTTCATAATAGGTTCAAATTCAATTACTTCATTAAGTATTATCTGGATGAAAGTTTCAAAGTTATTCCTCGCTTCATTGTATACTGACTTATTGATAATAAACCAATCACGGTTGTTGTTATTTTTTAAATTTTTCAGGAAATCTAATGTAGATTTTTTTATTGGCTCCATTTATCAATATTTTAATGTTGTATTTTTCTTAATTGCAACAAGATGTACCAGATTATTGTTAATATCATATATTAATCAAATATAATAAGAAAGTTTTATGGGAGATGTTACAAAAAAGAAAATTACGCTTGATGGTTTAAAGAATGCTTTTAAACTTTATAGTTTCATCAAACCATACCAGACAGAATACATCTGGGGTTTGTTCTTCCTTATGGGGTCAAGCATTGCCAGTCTTGCATTTCCAAAGTTGCTTGGGGAACTCGTCAAATCGGGGAACAATGGAAATCTTTCTCAGGATCTTAACAGAATTGCTTTATTGCTGATAGTCACACTGTTTATACAGGCTTTTTTTTCATATTTCAGAGTAGTCTTATTTGTTAATGTAACTGAAAAGACATTAGCTTCACTCAGGCAAAAAACTTATAATCATTTAATAAAACTACCGGTTAGTTTTTTTGAAAAGCATAGGGTGGGGGAGCTTAACAGTCGGATCTCATCTGATATTTCACTACTTCAGGAAACTCTTACATCGACGTTAGCTGAATTTATCCGTCAGATTATTATAATTGCCGGTGGTATAACGCTTCTGGCAATCACTTCATTGAAACTGACTCTTTTTATGCTGGCAATTTTACCCGGAATGATTTTATTAGCAGTATTTTTTGGCCGCTTCATTCGCAAGTATTCGAGGCAGGTACAGGGAGAAGTTGCAAAATCAAATACAGTTGTGGAAGAGACACTTCAAGGTATTCAAAGTGTAAAAACATATACAAATGAGAATCTTGAAATGGGTCGATACCGAAAAGTAACAGAAGAAATAGCCTATATCGGAATGAAAGGAGGAAAATACAGGGGAGCCTTTTCTGCATTTATGATTTTTGGACTGTTTGGTGCAATGGTGGCAGTTATATGGAAGGGATCAGCCATGATGTCCTCAGGTATAATTGATGCAGGAGAGTTATTTTCTTTTGTAATATATTCAGGATTTGTCGGAGGAACAATTGGAGGACTTGCGAATGTCTTTACTCAGATACAAAAGTTTATAGGTGCAACAGAGGAGCTTTTTGATATTTTCAATGAGGAGGAGGAGATGCTGGACAATGGTAATAAAATTACAGATGATGAGATACTTAAGGGACAAATAGTTTTCAATAATGTTAGTTTCAGATATCCTACACGTCCGGATGATGGAGTTCTGAGCAATATTAACTTAACTATTTCAGAGAAACAGATGGTTGCTCTCGTTGGAATGAGTGGAGCTGGAAAGTCCACCATAGCATCACTCATTATGAGATTGCATGAACCGACATCAGGATCTATTACTTTCGATAGCAGGAATAGCAATGATTTCTCTTTGTTGTCGCTTAGAAGTCAGATAGCACTGGTTCCTCAGGATATATTTCTTTTCGGAGGATCTATCAGGGAAAACATTTCATATGGAAATCCTTGCGCAAGCGACAAGGAAATATTTGAGGCAGCCAGGAAGGCAAATGCACTTGAGTTTATAGACAGATTTCCGGAGAAACTTGATACAATTGTTGGAGAGAGAGGAACACAACTTTCAGGAGGACAACGCCAGAGAATAGCTATTGCCAGAGCTGTTTTAAAGGATCCCAGGATTCTCATTCTTGATGAAGCAACTTCATCGCTTGATTCAGAATCAGAAAGACTTGTTCAGGATGCACTTGAAAAGCTTATGGTTGGACGAACATCAATAGTAATTGCCCACAGACTATCAACAATTAGAAAAGCTGACCAGATTATGGTTCTTGATGGAGGAAGAATTGTAGAAAAGGGCACACATAAAGAGCTAATAGTCATTAAGAATGGTATCTATAGAAATTTGTCCAATCTTCAATTTTCCGTTTAGAGAACCGGATTATTTCAGTTCACAATAAGCCTATAATTAATATTATGTAAAATAGAAAATAATATATTGAGGAAATGAAACAATGATACACCTTCCTACTCTTTGTCTGGAAAAAAGGTAATGAACACTTAATTTGACGAGTCCTAAATAAGCGTTACAGATTATAGGACAAAAATATTAGTTTAACAG
>CAZXFB010000015.1:0-84780 GCA_964639725.1 uncultured Rikenellaceae bacterium | reverse complement strand
CTGTGTTACTACAAATTATCAAAACGTTATTAATCATAACCGATAGTCATAAAATTTAATTAAAATTTAAGTTTTTGTTTGGATGATAAAAATATGAAATTTACTTTTATGGCGAAATCAAGTTTTTAATTCAAATGGACGACGGCCCGGCGAATTGTATATTAAAATATTGATATAGAAAGTAGTCCCTGCTTCCTTCAGGTTACCTCTTCTATATCGCAAAAAGCAAGGAGGTGACTATGACATCACTTACAACTTTTTATTTAAGCGGAATAATCGGCAAAGAAGCTTTTGGCGCTGATGGTGATGATATTGGAATAATTAAAGATTTACTGGTAAATGCTGTTCCTTCAGGACAGAATGATCCTAACCAGCAGCTGGTTACAGGTGTAAAACTCAGGATTAGCAAGGAGACAAGGTTCTATTCCTTCAATAGTTTCAGAGTTGTTAAAGCAAGAGAATTGCTTAATGTGAGTTGTACAGGACTGGTTGAACTCAGCATTGAGGAGGTGGATAATGGACTTTTACTTGTAGAAAATATTCTTGACAAGCAAATAGTTGATATGAATGGCCGTAAACTGGTAAGAGTTAATGATGTCAGACTTGCCACCTTGCCAACAGGAACTTATGCGGTAGCAGTTGATATTGGTATAGAGGGTCTTCTTCGACGGATAGGTATCTCTATACCTATAAAAAGATTTCTCTCTCTCTTTAAGATCAATATCCCTGCAAAATTTATTCTATGGGATGATGTTCAGGCGATTGATCATTCGAGTCTTAATATCAGACTTTCAAAGAGTTATGCAAAGCTTCATACCCTTCACCCATCCGATCTTGCAGATATCCTTGAGGATTTGGGTAAGAAGTCAAGTATGTCAATATTCTCCTCTCTTGATGAGGAAAAAGCTGCTGATGTTCTGGAAGAACTTGAGACTCATGCTCAGATACATATTCTGGAAAATATGCCGGTGAACAAGGCCGCTGATGTACTCGAAAAAATGCCTGCTGATGAGGTAGCAGATATACTTGATGAACTTGAGGATGATAAAGCCGAGATGCTGCTAAAGGAGATGGATACTGAATCATCCCAGGAGGTAAGGGAACTGCTTGAATACAACGATGACCTTGTGGGTAGCATAATGACAACAGATTATCTCTCATTTAGTGCTCTGAAAACAGTGGAAGAGGTGCTTCAGGAGTTGCGCTTAAAGAAACCTGAATCAGCAGAGCTTTATAATATGTTTGTTACCGAATCGAATGATGAACTGATTGGTACTTTTAATTTACGTGATCTTGTTGTTGCTGAACCCAATGTAAGTGTCAGTCAAATAATGAAATCGGAACCCGTATTCCTATTTGATAATCAGAAAAAAGGAGCAATTGCTGAAATTGTTTCGAAATATAACCTGTTGGCTGTTCCTGTTGTGGATAAGGATAATCTTCTCCAGGGAATGGTAGTGGTTGACGATGTTGTTGAGGACCTGATAAATAAAAGAAGAACTAAAAAGAGATAACTGGATATTCCAATGTTGACAACAAGAATCAGTAAATCAGGATTTTTAAGAAATATTGCAATTTTTTTTGCTATTCTTGGACCGGGTATAATAACCGGGAGTGTTGATAATGACGCAGGAGGTATAACAACATACTCTGTGGCAGGTGCAGTTTATGGATATGGATTGATATGGACACTTATACCATCTTTTATTGTTCTTCTGGTAATACAGGAAATGAATGCCAGGATGGGTATTGTTACCGGGAAGGGACTTTCTGATCTCATCCGAGAAAATGCAGGAGTCAAGATCACTTTTTTTATTTTTATAGGTTTGTTATTTTCCAACATTGGAAATACTACGACAGAGTTTGCCGGAGTAGCGGGAAGTATGGAGATATTTGGCGTCAGTAAGTATATCTCAGTACCTGTTGCAGCTATTCTTGTTTGGATACTTGTTGTAAAAGGGACATACAAGATAGCAGAAAGAATATTTCTGATTTTTAGTTTATCATTACTTACTTATGTTGTGTCTGCCCTGATGAGTAAGCCTCACTGGAGTGAAATAGGATCATCAATAATTCATCCTCAGATGGAGATGAATACTCAGAGCTTCACCATGGTTATTGCCCTTGTTGGGACAACGATAGCTCCGTGGATGCAGTTTTATATGCAGTCATCAGTAATCGAAAAGGGTCTGAAGATGAAAAACTTCAGGTTCACTCTAGTGGATATAGTTGTTGGGTGTGTAGTCACTGTCGTTGTTGCTTTTTTCATTATGGTGGCATGTGGTTCAACTTTACATCCCAACGGAATTACAATAAATGAAGCCAGTGATGCGGCACTTGCACTTAAGCCTCTTGCTGGCAAGCTGGCTTCACAGGTATTTGCTTTTGGGTTATTTGTGGCATCGGTCTTCTCTGCAACAATACTACCCCTTGCCACTTCATTTTATATTTGCGAAGCTTTTGGCTTCGAGGCAGGTATAGATAAAAAGTGGGATGAGGCAAAAGAGTTTTATTCACTTTATACAGGAATCCTAATTGTTTCATCGATAATAATACTTATCCCGAATGCCCCTCTTATTGCAATATCAATATGGTCGCAGGTAATTAACGGTATACTTCTTCCCGTTGTACTTGTTTGTATGATACTACTTATAAATAATAAGAAAATTATGGGAATTTATGTAAACAAACCATTCCAGAACATTATCGGATGGAGCGCTGTTCTCATTCTGACAGGATTATCACTTATGCTTCTTTTAATGCCGTTGATTCAACGCTGATGTAAATACAAGTGTTTTGTTAATTGTAAGCCGTAATTGAAATTATTGCGACTTAATAAATTCAGTTTGACAATAGTAAGCATTAAGACAAATAAATAATATGCCTTTAAGCACTATTCCTTCTGTCAGTTACGGGGATTCGATGAAAATCTCAGATCTGCAAAACAACTGGTGATTACCCACAATCTCGATTTTAATATTGATTTCCTATACTCATTTTAAATTATTATGAAATTTTTATAGCTTAGCAGAGTGATGTCATGTATGTAAACTCTCAATGTTTTAAATGAATGACAAAATATCAGTAACAAGTCTTTATCAATGGAATCATAATTCAATTAAAAGAATGAAAATGAAAAATCTGACAAACAAAATCGTGTTTTCTCTTGCTGTTATAGTTTTATGGTCATGTAATACGGTAAAAAACAGTGACCCAGTTTCACTCTATTCAGAGCTTGATAAAAATGGTGCACCAAATACTCTAACAGATAAGGAAAAGGGAAAGGGATGGCAATTACTTTTCGACGGGCAGAATTTTACAAACTGGCATGGGTATAATATGACCGGGATCCCCGATTGCTGGATTATTGAAGATGGTACTCTCACCATGACTACAGTGGGTGGTGCTGAAAGTCAGGATATTATAACTGACAAAAAATATAAAAATTTTGCATTCAGTGCTGAATTCAAGCTTACAAAGAGTGCTAATAGTGGAATTATTTTCCAGATAGAAGAGGACTCCAGGTATAAGTTTCCGTATGAAACAGGACCGGAATACCAGATCATAGATCATGAAAACTGGCCTGATAAACTGGAAGATTGGCAGATTTGTGGTGCCAATTATGCAATGTATCCTCCAAAATCAAAACCTTATAAACCGTTAGGTGAATGGAACCACGCTGTTATTGTTGTAAATGGGAATCATGTTACACATTTTCTGAATGGTGTTATTGTTGTAGAATATGAAAAATACTCTGAGGAGTGGAAAAAGCTGCGTGATAGTGGCAAATGGGCAAGTTTTCCTGACTATGGAAAATACGATGAAGGTCATATTTCATTGCAAAACCATGGCACAAAAGTGATGTACAGGAATATTAAAATTAAAGAGATACAGGCAAAATAACTTAATCAGTATGTCAAGAGTAAAAGGTTCACGAAGGGAGTTTCTGAAAAAATCCACATCCATATTTGCCGGAATAACAATTGTCCCTGGATTTACCGTTAGCGGCCTGGGACACATGGCACCCAGTGATAAGCTGAATATTGCAGGGATTGGTATAGGTGGTAAAGGTCACCCCAATCTGGTAGGGATGAAAACCGAAAATATAGTGGCCCTGTGCGATGTGGATTGGAAATATGCAGGTAAATGTTTTAATGAATTTCCAATTGCAAAACGTTATTGGGACTGGCGCAGGATGTTTGATGAGATGAGTAGTTCCATTGATGCTGTAATGGTGGCTACGGCTGATCATACTCATGGAGTGATAGCAGCAACAGCCCTCTCATTAGGAAAACATGTATATTGCCAGAAGCCTCTTACTCACTCAGTTTACGAATCGAGGTTGCTGACAAAACTTGCTGCAAGGCAAAAAGTTGCTACACAAATGGGGAACCAGGGAAATTCAGGTGATGGAGTGAGGCAGTTGTGTGAATGGATATGGAATGGGGAGATTGGTGAGGTGAAAGAGGTTCATGCCTGGACAGACCGGCCGATCTGGCCTCAGGGATTACAACGTCCGGTTGATGCAATGACACCACCTGATACTCTGAATTGGGATCTGTTTATTGGCCCTGCCCCTTTACGCCCTTTTCACGAAATCTATACTCCCTGGAACTGGCGCGGTTGGTGGGATTTTGGAACAGGTGCTTTCGGAGATATGGCCTGCCATATTCTTGACCCTGTTTATCAGGCACTTAAACTTGGATATCCCGATAAAGTTCATGGCAGTTCAACCCTGATGAATACAGAAAGTGCTCCACAGGCTGAAACGGTAGAGTTCTCTTTCCCTGCACGGAAAAATATGCCTAAAATAAAAATGCCGCCTGTGAAGGTCCATTGGTATGACGGAGGAATTCTTCCTGACAGACCTGATTTATTACCAGAGGGTGAAAATCTTATGGCTGATGGTTTGGGAGGATGTTTATTTATAGGTTCAGAAGATACCCTTATCTGCGGCAGTGGAGGGTTTAAGGCACGCCTTCTTTCAGGGAGAGTGCCAAATGTAAACCCCTATCTCAGAAGGATTCCAGGAGCCATAGGTTATGTTGACGGACCGCATGAACAGGATTGGATACGGGCTTGTAAGGAATCGCCTGAAAACAGGGTAGAAGGAACTTCGCACTTTGGTTATTCGGGGCCTTTCAATGAGATGGTCTTACTTGGAGTATTGTCAATCCGATTGCAGAGTCTCAATAAAACACTAAACTGGGATTCTGAAAATATGAGTTTTAAAAATATTTCCCAGAATGAGGAATTGAAAATTGTTACCTCTGATGAATTTAAGGTCATTGATGGTCATCCTCATTTTAATACACAATATGCCAGGTTTAATGCATTTGAAGCTGCAAACGGATACGTAAGGCACAAATACCGGGATGGATGGAGTTTACCGGATATGCCGTAATTATTAATTGACTCAGAGTTAAGTCGGAATTCATATGTTGACATAATATCATTTAATCATATCACTATTTTGACATTGATGGAAGAACAAAAAAAACAATTTGGCAGGTTATTGATAATCAGTATTGTTGCTGCCCTTGCAGGCTTGTTATTTGGTTTTGATGTTGCAATTATAACTGGTGCAGGACCATATTTTACAGAGACATTTGAGTTAAATAGTCTTCAGGAAGGCTGGGCTTACAGCTCACTGCTTTTTGGTTGCATTTTTGGGTCTATAATTGCCGGCCGGCTTTCCGATACTTATGGGAGGAAGATAATTTTATTTATAGTTGCCGTTTTATTTGCGATTACTTCAGTAGGATCTGGGCTGGCAACTGGCCTGGCATGGCTGGCAACTGCCCGATTTATAGGAGGATTAGCTGTAGGAGCCGCCTCTGCTATAGCTCCAGTTTATATCTCCGAAATTGCTCCACCATCAAAACGTGGCAGCCTTGTTTCAATGTATCAGCTATTTATAGTGACAGGTATTCTGATATCGTACCTTATAAATTATCTCCTGAGCGGAACAGGTGAAAACAACTGGCGATGGATGTTCATAACGGGAGCTATCCCTTCAATCTTATTTTTTATTTTGTTGTTCTTTATTCCTGAATCACCCAGGTATTTATGCAGAAAGGGTAAAAAAGAAAGAGCCTTTGAGGTATTGGCCCAGGTCGGGGGGGAACTGGTTGCACGGAAACAGTTGTCTGATATAGAGAATACTCTTCATAACGAAAACGTTTCGTTCAGGGAATTACTTAATCCTTCGTTAAAGAAAGTTCTTTTGATTGGCTTGATGCTTGCAATTCTTGTGCAGATGTCAGGTATTAATGTGGTAATAGACTATGCCCCTAAGATCTTTACAAAAGCTGGATGGAAGCTGGACACTGGCTTGTTTGCAACCTTTGGAATTGGGCTGGTGAACTTTATTTTTACCTGGGTATCCATTCTTCTGATTGACAAGTATGGCAGGAGAATATTGTATATATGGGGTTCTGCAGGTATGAGCATCTCTCTTGCCGGGTTGACAATTGCAGGTTTCACGGGGCATTTTGAAGGGCTTGTAGTATTACTTCTTATAATACTTTTCATAGCTTCATTTGCTTCTTCAATCGGACCGGTTTTCTGGACATACATATCTGAGATTTTTCCTAATAAAATACGAGGAACAGCTATGACTGTTCCGGTATTCACACAGTGGATTTTCAATGCTCTTGCTGTTCTTGTTTTTCCTGTAATGATGAATCAGCTTCAGATAGGAATAACCTTTGCTATTATTCTTGTGTTTGCCTTACTTCAGCTTCTGCTGGCAATCAAAAGCATGCCTGAAACAAAGGGAAAATCTCTTGAGGAAATTGAAGAACTTTGGAAAAAGAATGGAGTTTGAAAAAATGACTATCATTTTCAGATAGTCATTTTCCAAAATTACAGTATATAATTCTTATTCTTCCGGCCATTCTCCGTTAATGAAAAGTTTTGCTGTAATCTTATCTGGATTTAGAACAACATGCTTAATAAGTTTACGGTTCCATGTGTATGTTATATGAACCAGTTTGTCATCAGTTTGTATAACAGCAGGGTATGAAAACTCAGTCTTCTTTTCATCATTTTCCAGCAGAGCCACTGCTTTCCATATTTTACCATCATCCGATACAGCTGCATTGAGCATATGCCTTCCGTTGGTCAGATGATTATATATCAGTAATTGCCTTCCGTCTTTTAATGTAACAGCATCAATACCTGAATTTGGGTTAGGCAGACCTGAGGACGAAAATGCACTCCAGCTCCGCCCATTATCTTCCGACCATGATGTCAGTATTTTCGATTGCCTGCTCCGGCATAACATCTGGATTATTCCGGAAGTGTAAGTCAGAACTGTTGGTTGAATAACTCCTATGGTTTTTTCATTAAGAGCTCCTGTTCTTTCCCATGTTAAACCATTATCTGAAGTAAATTCCATATGAACGCGCCATCCGTCATTTTCTGTACTTGATGGACAAAGAAGCTCCCCATTTTTTAACCTGACAGGTTTGTCCTTTACTGGTCCAAAAATGTCTTCAGGCAGACGTGAGGATCTTGACCAAGTTTTACCGTTATCTGTTGAAATTTTTAATTCTCCCCACCATTCTGAAGGAGAGGGACCTACTTTGTAAAAAAGCAGAATATCTTTTCCTGAATTATATAAAACAGGGTTCCAGCAGGGGTATCTTTTCCCTTTATGCTGAACACCATCAGCTACTTCTATGGGTTTCGACCAGCCTCCATTCTCAAAGCGGCTTATCCATATACCTACATCAGGATTCTTCTCTGCCGTTCCTCCAAACCAAGATGCCAGCAGACCCTTTTTTATTTCTATGATTGTTGAGGCATGGCAGCTGGGGAAACTTACATCACTTTTCTGATAAATAAATTCTGATTTCACTATGCATTGTTCCCCCTTAAATGGATTTTGAGCTGTGATAATAATGTGGCTCAGAATCAAAATTGCTGAGAATGTCATTTTTTTCATTTGTTAAGAATTTTCTTTTTATTATAAAATTTTGTCATCAGGAATCCCACCATAAAAATAGCCAAAGTTCCGAAAACTATTGTCAGGTTACTATGAAATGAACTCCTGAAAGAAAGACTTTTTCCCTCGGTGAAACATAGTGGTGACAGGCTCATCCATGCTATGACAAGGACACCAATTATTACACCAGCAACAGCATCTATCCTTCGTGCCTTGCGTGAAAGATAACCTAAAAGGAATAAACCAAGCATTCCGCCGCTGAATACAGATGCAAGTGACCACCAGGCATCAAGCACACTTTTAACTCCTGTAAGAACGATCGCGATTATAATGCCCGATATGCCCATACTGAATGTCGAAAGATAAAGAACTTTCATTGATGACTTTTCATCTGTGTCCTTGTTAAGATAGCGTTTGTAATAGTCTGAAAGAATAATTGTGGATGTGCTGTTAAGGCTTGTTGATATAGTACTCATTCCAGCTGCAAAGATTGAAGCAATAAGAAGGCCTGTTATTCCTGAAGGAAATCCGGTTGCAATATAGTATGGGAAGATTTTGTCACCTGATTCAGGTCCTCTGAGTTCAATGGGTAAAAGTTCTGGTTGGGCAGTATAGTAAGAATACAGGGCTGTCCCGATATAGAAAAATACGAGGGAAACAGGGATATACAATAATGAGCCAAAAATTGCCGAAGCCTTGGCTTCTCTGACTGAACTGGTTGTCATATATCTTTGAACATAGTTCTGATCAATTCCATAATTCTGAAAATTTATGAATATACCATATATAAGTACTACCCAGAAGGTGGACTCCTTAAGGCTGAGTCCGAAAGAGCCAAGACTGAATTTATTATTTGCTGCAGCAATTTCAAAAAGCTGACCAGGACCTTCAGGCATTGACAGAGTGAGGAAGATGGCTGCTGCCAGCGCACCTGCAATGAGTATTATTCCCTGGATGGCATCTGTCCATATCACTGCCTGAATGCCTCCCAGCATTGAATATCCCATAACAACCAGTCCGGTTATAATAATGGTTATGTTTACATTCCATCCGAACAGGGCATTCAATGGGAGTGAAAGAAGCATAAGTATTGCTCCGGTTCTCATTAGCTGTGTAAGTATATAACATGATGAGGCATATGTTCTTGCCCATGGGCCAAATCTCGTTTCCAGGTAATAATATGCGGAGACGTTACCTATTCCCCTGTAAAGCGGTATGAAAAACTTAACAGCCACATATGAGGCAACTGGAATTGAGAGGCTGAAGGCAAAGGCATTCCAGTTTGACATGTAAGCTTTTCCCGGTAAGGCAAGGAAACTTATACTGCTAACGAAAGTAGCGAAAATTGACATCCCGACGACCCAGGCAGGTATTTTTCTGTTACCTGTTGTAAACTGGTCTGATGTCCTGTTCCTGAAAAAGAAACTGGCTCCAAGCAAAAAGTTGCCAAAAGTAAGAACAAAAAATACAATTGAATCTATTAGTGTTAGCTTCATGAACCGAAATATGATTGAAAAAATGAATAATTGTCAATAGCAATAATTTGTTATAAATGTATCTTTTATTTCTTAAATTTCAGAGATTATTTATGATGCTTCCGGAAATTGGAAATGAAATTTATCTTTACAACAAACAAATTTGAAAAGGATTTTAAAATCATTATCAGATTATGAAAGGTTATTTTGATTCATATGAGTACCAGACACCTGAAAAGAAACATTTGTCTTTAAAGGATAAAATTCTTTTGAATAGCAGGATTTATTTTACCCTGAAATATGCCGGTACAGTTCTGAGAACAAGAAGAGAGGCTATCAGGAAAAGATATGACATAAAAGCCTGGGCTGATTCTTCATTTGAGATATTCAGGTTCATTGAAAAAACAGGAGGCAGATTTCGTATTTCAGGAATGGAGAATATAATAAACCCGGACAGACCTGTCCTGTTTTTAAGTAATCACATGAGTACTCTTGAAACAATGATCCTGCCTTGTCTCATTGCCCCGCACAAGGAGGTTACATTTGTTGTCAAGGAGAGCCTGGTCAAACACCCTCTTTTTGGTGATGTCATGAGATCGCGCAACCCGATCATTGTTGGAAGGACTGATCCCCGGAAAGATTTTGAAGCAGTGATGAACGGTGGTGTTGAACTTCTATCTAAAGGAAGTTCTATAATAATATTTCCCCAAAGTACAAGAAGTCTGGATTTCAAACCTGATGAATTCAACTCACTTGGAATAAAACTGGCTAAGAAAGCAGGGGTTCAGGTCGTGCCTGTTGCCATTAAGACTGATTTCTGGGGTAATGGCAGATTAATTAAAGAACTTGGCCCCCTTGATAGCCGGAAGATTATCCATATAAAATTCGGGGAACCATTGAGTATTACCGGCAACGGCAAAGAGGAACATCAGTTGATAATCGATTTTATACAATCCTCACTTCTTGAATGGAATTCATAATAGAACTGAGATTAATTTTTTTCATAGGATTAGATCATTCAGGATCTGTAAAACAGATGATTTACAGTTTTTAAAAAAAATCGTTTTACCTATTGCTTTTTTTAAGTGTAATCTATACATTTATCTTGGTTTTAATTGATTTATTGAGAACCGGGCCAGATTTATCAGAAATGAACTTTTTCATTAGATACATCACCGGGCAGGATTTTTAAAACCTTAATATAACCTGTTTATTCAGTAATAATAAAAACAAGATTTCTATGGGAACAATCGATTGGATCGTTTTAGGAATTTTCTGTCTGGGCCTGGTAGGTATTATTGTCTGGGTAGCCAGGCAAAAAGATGAGACATCTACAGATTATTTTCTGGCAGGAAGGGATGCTACCTGGCTCGCAATTGGCTCATCTATATTTGCATCGAACATTGGTTCTGAACATCTTGTTGGACTTGCCGGTGCAGGGGCTTCAAGCGGAATGGCAATGGCCCATTGGGAAATGCATGGCTGGCTGATTCTTATCCTTGGCTGGTTTTTTGTTCCTTTTTATGCCCGGAGCGGAGTATTTACAATGCCGGAATTTCTGGAAAAGCGTTATAATAAAGGATCACGTAGTGTACTATCAATAATCTCACTTGTGAGCTACATTTTTACAAAAGTCGCTGTTACAGTTTATGCAGGGGGAATCGTTTTCAAACAGGTCTTTGGAATTGAATCAATGTTTGGAATAGATTTCTTCTGGATAAGTGCGGTTGGCCTGGTTGTTCTTACCGGAATTTATACAACTCTTGGAGGTATGAAAGCAGTATTATGGACCTCGGTGTTACAGACACCTGTACTGCTTATAGGGTCTCTTGCAGTAATGATAATCGGTCTTATAAAACTTGGTGGTTGGAACGAGATGATGGAGATATGCAGAGCTGTGCCGGTAAATGCAGATGGAGACACTATGACCAACCTTATGAGGTCAGCGAATGATCCGGAATATCCCTGGACAGGTGTTATTCTGGGTTCTGCTATTATTGGTTTCTGGTACTGGTGCACGGATCAGTATATTGTTCAGCGGGTACTTTCAGGAAGAAATCAGCAGGAGTCGCGACGGGGAGCAATCCTCGGGGCAGCCTTTAAACTATCGCCTGTCTTTATATTTCTTATTCCAGGGATGATTGCATACTCACTGAATGCCAAAGGAATGATTAACCTTACAAGCTCCGATGCAGCTTTTTCCATCCTTGTAAAGGAACTTCTCCCTTTGGGTTTTAAAGGGCTTGTTGTAGGGGGCATTCTTGCTGCTCTCATGAGTTCTCTTGCATCATTATTTAACTCTTCAGCTACACTTTTTACTGTTGATTTTTATCTGAAGTTCAAACCGCAGGCACTTGAAAAAGAACTTGTGAAGGTCGGAAGAATTGCTACAGTGGTGGTTGTAGTGCTTGGTGTACTCTGGATCCCTGTAATGAAGGGGCTGGGAAAGGTGCTTTATGCTTATCTTCAGGACGTTCAGTCACTTCTTGCTCCGGGGATAGCTGCAGTTTTTCTCCTGGGTATTTCCTCAAAAAGAACAACTCCTATGGCTGGTCTGGTTGGATTAATTTCAGGTTTTGTCCTAGGTATGGCAAGGCTGGGACTTAAAATATTTGCTGCAGGGATTAACCCCGATGGCATGATATATAAAGTATTTCTTGCACCAAACTGGCTTCATTATGAGATAGTTCTTTTCTTCATAGTAATTATCATTATGATTTTAACAAGTATGGTTACACCAAAAGCTGATCATGTGGCAATCAGGGGATTGTATTTTGGCTCTGCAACTGCTGAGGAGAAGGCTGAGACAAGAGCAAGCTGGAATAACTGGGATCTGGCTATCTCCGGAATAATCATAATTGTGATTGTCGCTTTCTATGCTTATTTCTGGTAGGTTTTAAACAAGATAACTTTTTATCAAACTTGACATAAATGGGAAACAGAAAAACTAAGGAAATCTGGTTTGTTACTGGCAGTCAGCATTTATATGGTGCTGAAACACTTAAACAAGTAGCTGCTGATTCTGAGAGAATTGCGATGTCTCTTAATAAATCACCGGAAATATTTCAGAAAGTGGTTTTCAAACCTGTTCTGACAACTCCTGATTCAATTACTGAACTTTGTACTGAAGCAAATAATTCAGTAAACTGTATTGGGATAATTACATGGATGCATACTTTTTCACCGGCCAAAATGTGGATAAGGGGACTTAC
Organism: uncultured Rikenellaceae bacterium; assembly: GCA_964639725.1. Taxonomy (GTDB): domain Bacteria; phylum Bacteroidota; class Bacteroidia; order Bacteroidales; family VadinHA17; genus LD21. Next base: position 72,142 of record CAZXFB010000015.1, on the reverse strand, counting down.
TATACTGAACAAACCTTTACTACATTTTCATACCCAGCTTAATCGTGATATTCCCTGGGAAACCATTAACATGGATTTTATGAATTTAAACCAGTCGGCCCATGGTGACCGTGAATTTGGGTTTATTGGAACCAGGATGAGGTTGAACAGAAAAGTAGTTGTGGGTCATTATCTTGATAATGAATCGATCAATAGCATTTCTGTATGGGTCAGAGCAGCATCTGCATACAATGATGCAATGAATATGAAGGTTGCCAGGTTTGGTGATAATATGCGAGATGTTGCTGTTACTGAAGGTAATAAAGTAACAGCTCAGATGAAGATGGGATATTCTGTGTACGGTTATGGCATTGGAGACCTTGTAAAATATGTTAATGAAGTATCTCCTGCCTCAATTAAAAGATTAATTTCAGAATATCGTTCTGAATATAAGATGACGATAGAGGTTACAGATTCTGAAACTCTTAAAGAGGCAGCAAGAATTGAACTTGGGATGGAAGAATTCCTTACTGATGGTAACTTTAAGGCTTTCACAACAACTTTTGAAGATCTTCATGGTCTGAAACAGTTACCCGGCCTTGCTGTACAACGCTTAATGGCCCGGGGTTACGGTTTTGGTGCGGAAGGAGACTGGAAAACTGCAGCTCTTGTACGTTCAATGAAGGTGATGGCAGAGGGACTAAAAGGAGGTACCTCATTTATGGAAGATTATACATATAATTTTGATCCTGATAATATGAGCGTCCTGGGTGCCCATATGCTTGAGGTTTGTCCCTCTATAGCGTCTGGAAAGCCATCGCTTGAAGTACACAAGCTTTCCATTGGAGGGAAAGAAGATCCTGCAAGATTAGTATTCAAAACTGCTCCCGGAGCCGGAATTAATGTTTCGGTTATTGACCTGGGTAGCAGGTTCAGGATGATTGTTAATAAGGTAGAAGTCCTGAAATGCCCTGTTATGCCTGACCTGCCTGTTGCAAGTGTTCTCTGGAAACCATTGCCTGACCTGAAACGTGCTGCAGCAGCATGGATCTTTGCCGGTGGTGCACATCATACTGGTTTTAGTACTGCCATTAACTCAGAATATCTTGAAGATTTTGCTGGAATGATGGGTATAGAATTTGTTCTTATAGATGAAAAATGTGATCTGAAATCCTTCATTAAAGAACTGAAATGGAATGAAGTATATTACCATAATGTGAACGGTATGTTGTAGTCTTTTACTGAGATTAATATACCTGAACTTTATAGCAGAATTATTACTATGAAACAATATTCAGAGCATAGGCGTATTGTGGTGGCAGTTGATTGTATTATCTTCGGTTATGAAGTTTCAGAAAAGAAAATCAAGCTTCTTGTTATTAAAAGAAACTTTGAACCTGCCAAAGGAAGATGGTCTCTTGCAGGTGGATTTGTTGGAAAAGAAGAGAGCCTCGATGAAGCAGCAGACAGAATTCTCAGGAAACTGACCGGACTTGAAAATATTTATCTTAAGCAGTTTTATTCTTATGGCAAGGTTGACAGGGATCCTGGTGAAAGAGTTATTTCTACTGCGTATTATTCACTGATTAAAATACAGAATATTGATAATGACCTTAAGAAGGATGGAGCTTGCTGGAAACCGTTGGAAGAATATCCGGATCTTATCTTTGATCACCCGGCAATGGTTGAAAGAGCTGTGCAGGAACTACAGATGGAGGCAAAAGTTAAACCTGTTGGATTTGAATTGCTCCCTGAAAAGTTCACTTTAGTCCAGTTACAGGATCTGTATGAGGCTATTTATCAGCGAGCTATTGATAAAAGGAACTTTCGGAAGAAAATTCTTTCAATGAATCTCCTCGAAAGGCTGAATGAAAAGGAAAAAGTTACCTCCAGAAAAGGGGCTTATTTTTACAAGTTCAATATGGAAAGATATTTTAAATTTGAGAAAAATGGATTCTATTTTAATATGGATATTAATTGAAGATGAGTGTCATATTTGATTTAAGTGCCTGAAATTTAACATTATGCTGGAGAGATTAAAAAAAGAAGTTCTTGAAGCTAACCTTGATATTGTGAACAATGGATTGGTTATTCACACATGGGGCAACGTAAGCGGCAGGGACAGAGATAGTGGTCTGATAGTTATCAAACCCTCTGGGATCAGCTATAAGTCGATGAAACCTGATGACATGGTGGTTCTGGATGCTGATGGCAATGTTGTTAATGGTAAATATAGACCTTCAACAGATGCACCCACGCATCTTCTTCTTTATAATACTTGGAGCAGTATCGGAGGTGTGGTTCATACTCATTCAACATTTGCTACAGCATGGGCACAAGCTGGCGAAGCAATTCCTCCATTAGGGACAACACATGCAGACCATTTTTATGGAAAAATACCATGCACCCGTGATCTTTGTGATACGGAAATTGAAACTGACTATGAAGCTAACACGGGGAAAATCATTGTAGAGATCTTTGATAAAATTGATCCGCTAAGTGTTCCTTCTGTGCTTGTAAAAAACCATGGGCCATTTTGCTGGGGAACAGATGCAGAAAATGCAGTTTATAATGCGGTTGCCCTTGAGGAGATAGCTAGAATAGCTTTCTATACTATGCTTCTTGGCAAAAGTGATAAAATTGATCAAACCCTGCTCGAAAAGCACTTCAGAAGGAAACATGGGAGTGATTCATATTATGGACAGGGCAAATCAAAATGAAATTGAAATTTTATAATTATGATAAAAAAATTTGTTATTGGCATCGATTATGGAACAGATTCTGTCCGTTCAGTTGTTGTTGATACCCTCAATGGTGAAATTGTTGGAAACTCGGTATTCCATTATCCCCGGTGGAAAAAAGGTCTCTATTGTAATCCTTCAACTAATCAGTTTCGTCAGCATCCCCTTGATTACATTGAAGGCCTGCAGGAATCTGTTAAAGGAGCCCTGGCCGGATTAAGTGATATTATTATTAAGAATATAGCCGGAATTACAGTTGATACAACCGGTTCAACCCCCGTAGCCGTAAGTAAAGAGGGTGTTCCTCTTTCATTATTGCCTGAGTATACCAACGATCCTGATGCAATGTTCATATTATGGAAAGACCATACCGCTGTTAAGGAGGCTGCTGAGATCAACAAACTTGCAAAGACCTGGGGTGGAATGGATTATACCAGATTTGAAGGCGGAATCTATTCCTCGGAGTGGTTCTGGGCCAAGATACTTCATGTCATCAGGAATAGTAAGAGGGTAAGACAAAACGCTTTTTCCTGGGTTGAACATTGTGACTGGATTCCAGCCTTGCTATGTGGTAATACGGATCCTCTCATTATTAAAAGAAGCCGTTGCGCCGCAGGGCATAAAGCAATGTGGCATGAAGACTTTAATGGATTACCTGATGAAAAATTTCTTGTAAAACTTGATCCCGAACTATCGGGATTAAGAGAGAGGCTCTACAGTGCAACTCATACATGCGATGTTGAAGTTGGAAACTTGTCATCTGAGTGGGCAGACAGGTTAGGACTGACTACTGAAGTTAAAGTGGGCTCAGGAGCATTTGATGCACACCTGGGCGCCATAGGCGGTGGAATAAAACCACACTTCCTTGTGAAGGTTATGGGCACTTCAACCTGCGACATGATAGTTGCACCACTTGAAGAAAAAGGGAATAAACTTGTTGCCGGAATTTGTGGTCAGGTTGATGGTTCAATTGTCCCTGGCTTGCTTGGTCTTGAAGCAGGTCAATCAGCCTTTGGTGATATTTATGCCTGGTTCAGTAAACTTCTGGGTTGGCCTGTTAATGAAATCATTGCAAAGATGAACTGGCTTGATGAAGAAGCAAAAGTCAGGATAAGGGAAGAAACTGCTGAGGCAATGATTGGAGAACTTAGCAGACAGGCTGAAGCCATTCCTGATGGAGAAACAGCCTTGGTTGCACTCGACTGGCTGAACGGCAGACGGACTCCTTGTGCAAACCAGGAACTTAAAGGAGCAATATCAGGTTTATCATTAGGCTCTGATGCTCCAAGAATTTTTAAAGCACTCGTTGAAGCTACTGCTTATGGTTCGAGAATGATCAATGATTGCTTTATTTCACAGGGTGTCAGGATCGATGGTGTAATTGCTATTGGTGGTGTTGCCAAAAAAAACCCTTTTGTGATGCAAATTGTTGCTGATGTGATGAATATAACTATTAAAGTAGCCAAATCAGATCAGACATGTGCCCTCGGATCAGCTATGGCAGCTTCAGTAGTTGCAGGAATTCATAAAGATATTCCTGAAGCCCAGAAAGCAATGGGTGGGGGGTTTGAAAAAGAGTATAAGCCTGATCCTCTGAAGGCTGAAAAATATGAAAAGTTGTATGAATATTATAAAAAGTTAGGATCGTTTGTTGAAAAGGAATTATAATAGTCGGGTAAAACAATAAATTTCAATATACATGCAGGTATTATTGCACTTTTGATATATAATTGTAATCTGATGAATAAATTGATTAAATATTTGTTTGCAGCTATGGTGACAACCATTATGTTTTCTGCCTGCACAAAAAAATCATCATCAGGTAATTACCCAATTCAACCTGTCTCTTTTACTTCAGTAAAACTGTCTGACAATTTCTGGGCTCCCCGTATTAAGAAAAATGCCATTGTTTCAATTCCTATTGCCTTTTCACATTGTGAGTCTACGGGAAGAATAAAAAACTTTGAGATTGCCGGAGGTCTGGATACAGGTAATTTTCGTACTATTTACCCTTTTGACGATTCTGATGTATATAAAATCATTGAGGGTGCCAGCTATTCATTACAGACTTTTCCTGACCCGAAACTTGAATCATATCTTGATACACTCATTTGGAAAATAGGGCTTGCCCAGGAAGATGACGGGTATTTATATACGAACCGGACTATTGCTGAAATGCATAAAGGTTCAGGGCTTCATGACTGGGCAGGTATACGCAGATGGGAAAATGATTCAGTATTGAGTCATGAGCTTTATAATCTTGGGCATTTATATGAGGCGGCTGTTGCTCATTATCAGGCAACAGGCAGGCATGAGCTTCTAGATATTGCTCTGAAATCTGCCGATCTGGTCAACAAGGATTTTGGTTGGGACAAAACCAAAGTTTATCCTGGACATCAAGTGATTGAAATGGCTCTCGTAAAGCTATACAGGGTGACCAGTAATAAAGATTACCTTGACCTGGCCAGATTTTTTCTTGATGTTCGCGGACCTGGTGGCGAACAATACAATCAGGCAAATAAGAAAGCCATTGATCAGAGTGAAGCTGTTGGACATGCAGTCAGAGCAACATATATGTTCTCAGGTATGACTGATATTGCTGCAATAGAGAAAGATGAAACCTACCTGAATGCAGTTACAAGATTATGGGAAGATATCGTTTATCGGAAAATCTATCTTACCGGCGGAATAGGAGCCTCTGCCGGAAATGAAGGATTTGCTGATCCTTACAAACTTCCAAATATGACTGCCTATTGTGAAACATGTGCTTCAATAGGAAATATTTTTTTCAATCACCGTTTGTTTCTCTTGCACGGCCAATCAAAATACTATGATATTATCGAAAAAATACTTTATAACTCAATGCTGTCAGGGGTCTCCATTTCGGCTGATCGTTTCTTTTATCCTAATCCACTTGAATCTAATGGACAGCATCAGCGAAGTGCATGGTTCGGGTGTGCCTGCTGCCCTTCTAATATTGTAAGATTCCTGCCCGCTGTACCTTATTACATATATGCAAATAGCGATAACGAGCTATATGTTAATCTGTTTATTTCAAATAGTGCGGTTGTGCACCTGGGAGATAAAGAAGTCTCAGTTTCGCAAAAAACAAATTACCCATGGGATGGTAAGGTTGAATTGTCTGTTAACCCCGAATCTGCCACCAAGTTTACGTTGAAGATCAGGATCCCCGGATGGGCACTTAATGAGGCAATTCCCGGAGGATTATATAAGTTTAGTACTGATAACTATGAAAATGTAAAAATCTTGGTGAACGGAGAAAACACTGAAATGATAATTCAGAATGGCTATGCAGAGATTAACAAAAAATGGAAAAAAGAAGACAAAGTTGAAGTCCATTTTCCGATGCCTGTCAGAACAGTTACTTCATACGAAGGAATCATGGAAAATATTGGCAAAATTGCCTTCCAGAGAGGTCCGGTCATTTTCTGTGCAGAATGGCCTGATAACAATACCGGAAACCTTCTTAATTTTGTTGTTAACAAAAATAAAGCTCTTACAACAGAATTTATTCCCGCACTGCTTAATGGTGTGCAGGTAATTAAAACATCTGGTTCACAGACCAAGAAAACCATTAAGGGGAAAATAGAATTACTTCCCGAAGAATCTATTACTCTTATTCCATATGCTTTTTGGAATAACAGGGGTCCGGGTCAGATGATGGTCTGGCTTCCAACCTCACCTGAAAGGGCACATCCTCTTCCGGCGCCAACGATTGCTTATAAGAGCCGTGTAAGGTCAAGCAAGATGACAAAAGCACTAGCATCTGTAAACGACCAGGTTGAACCCAGAAGTTCCAATGACAGTTCAGTCGAGTATTATCACTGGTTCCCAAATAAAAATCAGTGGGAATGGGTTGAATATGATTTTGAGAAACCTGAAACTATTTCACGATCAAAAGTCTATTGGTTTGATGATGGGCCTGATGGAGGATGCCGGATACCCGATGAATGGGAAATACTTTACCTTACAGATAACATCTGGAAATCTGCAAAAACCAAAACTTCTTATGTAGTTTCTAAAGACAAATGGAACACAATTTCATTTGAGCCTGTTAAAGCTTCCGCTGTTAAAATTAAGGTTAAATTAAATAAAGATTTTTCAGGTGGAATTCACGAGTGGATAATTGAATAATACTGACCTGAAAATATATATATTTACAAAAAAACCAGGATTAAAATGAAAAAAAAATATTTATTATCCCTGATGTTGATTGCATTTTTATTAGGATCCTGCAATCAGTCAGCAAAAAACAAAGAGATGGTTAAGAAAGATGTTTTTGGAATAGAAAATGGGAAAGAGGTTTACCTTCTGACTCTTACAAACAAGGCAGGTAATGTGATAAGGCTTACTAATTTCGGTGCAAAAGTAATATGGATCGAAGTTCCTGATAAGAATGGCAAAAAAGATAATGTTACTTTTGGTTATGACACTTTTGAGGAAACAATTAAAGGCGATATGTCTTTTGGTTCAATAGTTGGAAGATATGCAAACAGAATTGCAAAGGGGAAATTCAGTATTGACGGAATAGAGTACAATACACCATTGAATAACGGACCTAATACTCTTCACGGCGGGCCAAAAGGATGGCATAGTGTTGTGTGGAAAACAGAGGTTCTGAAAGAGAACAAAACGCCATCTGTAAAATTCAGCTATATAAGCCCTGATATGGAAGAGGGTTTTCCGGGTACTGTAAATGTTGAGGTGATTTATACCTGGACTGACAATAATGAAATTATTATGGACTATACTTATTCAACAGATAAAAAGACAGTTGTAAATGTAACAAACCATGCATATTTCAATCTTCATGGAGCGGGAAATCAGGATGTTCTAGACCATATTCTTACAATCAATGCAGCAGCTTTTACACCTGTTGATTCAGTTATGATACCTACAGGTGAACTTCGGTCTGTAATAGGAACACCTTTTGATTTTACTGCTCCACACACTATTGGCGAAAGGATAGGAGAGAATTATGAGCAACTTATTCTTGGCAGAGGTTATGATCATAATTTCATTCTTGATAATAAGACAGATGTTGATGTAACAGTATATGAGCCAGTTAGTGGTCGTTTACTTGAAGTAATTACAGATCAGCCTGGTATGCAACTCTACACCGGTAACTTTCTTGACGGAACAAAAATCGGTCATGGAGGGAAACCATTTAACCACAGGTCGGGATTATGTCTCGAATCTGGTCATTATCCCGACAGCCCGAATCATCCTGAATTTCCAACAACTACTATAAATCCGGGAGAGACGATTAAAACGCAAACAATATACAGATTTTCAGTTAAATAGTAGTAAAACCTTAAATTGCTCAGGATACTGAAATATTTTTTTCATTCTTGTTTTAATGACTTCACATTATTCACATAATTAAAACAATTAAAATGGATCTGAGATGTTTTGTAAAGTCATTTCTACTGCTGTTAATAACATTGTCTGCTGAAGCAAGAGAATATCATGTTTCTACAAAAGGTAATGATTCTGCCAATGGATCTGATTTAAAACCTTTGCGAACGATAAATTATGCAGCCCGGTTAGCCCGGCCTGGTGATGTTATAACAGTTCATTCGGGAGTCTACCGGGAATGGATCAATCCAAACTATGGTGGCGAGAGTGATGCTAAAAGAATAGTTTACAGGGCCGCTACAGGTGAGAAGGTTGAAATTAAAGGATCGGAAATAATAAAAGGTTGGAAAAATGAGAAGGACGGGGTTTGGAAAGTTATAATCCCTAACTCCTTTTTTGGTGATTATAATCCTTACCGGGATTCGGTTTTTGGCGATTGGTTTTATAACCAGGGAAGGATTCATCATACCGGTGAGGTATTTTTAAATGAAAAGTCACTTTATGAAACTGAAAAAATTGAAAAAGTATTTGATCCCATTGCAATAAGTACAATAAAAGACTCTGAAGGCTCAACCTTTACGTGGTATTGTGAAAATGATGACAAAAACACAACCATTTGGGCCAATTTTCATCAATTTGATCCAAATAAAGAATTGGTTGAAATAAGTACAAGAAGAACCTGTTTCTATCCCGATAAACCGGGCATTAATTATATTACCATAAGCGGATTTAATATAAGTCAGGCAGCAACCCAGTGGGCAGCCCCTACAGCCGAACAGATCGGGATGATAGCTACCAACTGGAATAAAGGCTGGATCATCGAAAATAATGTGATCAGTAATTCAAAATGTTCAGGTATATCTTTAGGTAAGGAACGGGGAACCGGTCATAATGTTTGGTCAGCCGATAGAACTATTGATGGCTCGCTTCATTATATTGAAGTAACTTTCAGAACATTGAGGAACGGCTGGAGTAAAAATAATATTGGTTCACATATTGTCAGAAATAATGAAATTTTCAATTGTGAACAGACAGGCATCTGCGGAAGCATGGGAGCTGCATTCAGCGTGATTGAGAACAATTATATCCACAACATATGGACCAAGAGGCAATTTGGTGGTGCTGAAATAGGTGGGATAAAGTTTCATGCGGCTATTGACACCAGAATAGAAAATAATTGCCTTCATGATACCGGTAGGGGATTATGGCTTGACTGGATGGCCCAGGGGACACGTGTGTCTAAAAACCTGATGTACAATAATGATCTGGAAGATCTCTTTCTCGAAGTAAATCATGGACCAACACTTGTTGACAACAACCTCTTGCTTTCTGCAGTGGGGATTGTTACTCAATCACAGGGCTGTGCTTTTGTTCATAACCTTATTGCAGGCCAGATTAGAATGTGGCCTGAACCTAATAGGTTTACCCCATATCACCTGCCTCACTCAACAGAAATTGCAGGTCTATCCACAATATACTCCGGTGATGACAGGTATTACAATAACATATTCCTGGGAAATGGAGCTGAACTTAAGCTGAAAGATCCACGATACAAGTATGGACTTATCGGGTACAATACAGTGAAACTACCTGTGTGGATAAGCGGTAATGTTTATTATAACAGGGCTTTACACTATATGGGCGAGATTAGTTTTATTGAAAATCCGGATTTTAGACCTGAAATAAAAGTTTCAGAGGAGGGGAGAAGTATATATCTGGATATAATACTTGATAAAACAGGCCCTGATCTGCAAACAAGATTTGTAACGACAGCTTTGCTTGGAAAAGCTAAAATGCCAGGAGAAGAGTTCGAAAATCCTGATGGGACACCGCTTAGAATTGATACAGATTATTTTGGCAAAGAACGCTCTGAATCACATCCGATGGCAGGACCTTTTGAATCTAATGTTAGTGGCAAACAACATCTTAGAGTCTGGCCATCAACAGTAAATTAATTGATAATGATTATGTCAATTGATAATGATGAATTATCTCCATGGGATTCCTTCCTGAGACGATAATACATAATGCTTTTAATAAGTATATGCTTCATCCCGGCTTATAAAAATAAAATTGACCTGAATAATACTGATTAATATTTCTCATATCTATCCTTATGGCAATTAACCACTCTTGTAATAAAGAAACATGCCGGTTTGCAAGCGAGTTCTCAAGATACAAAAGAGTTTTATTATTTGTGGTAATTTTTTTCAGTTGCCAGGTTGCTTCAGTTGCTTCCAATGGAAATCGATTAAATGTGCTAAATCATCTGGAACATTACAATTTTATTAAAAATTCAGAAGAACCCGGGAAAAGAATTATCCATTATGATACTCTTGAAATAATCCTGGACTCAATTTCAGTTAAAAATCATAACATATGTGAAAGCAGAGAAGTGTTAAGTTTAAAATTGCCAGAAAAGGGAAAGAAAGTAAACTCATTAACTGTTGTCAGTATTCCCGATTTCTTAAACGTTGACACAGAATTTCCCCAGCCAGGGTGGGAAGAAAGCCTGGACATATTTCTTTCATCAGTGAAGGCTGAAAATCCTGACCTGCTGATTATTCCCGGTGATATGGTAATGGGTTATTGGGATAAAACCAGGGAGGGAATTGATTATTGGGCAGATAAGTATTATTCAGCCTTCAAAGAGCGGTTAGATAGATACTCTTTTAAGTATATAGTGGCTGTTGGGGATCATGAAATAGGCGATAATAACTGGGATAGCAATAAAGCCAGAAAAGTTCCTGAATACAAAAAAGCTTTTGCGCGGAATTTTAATATCCCTCTGAACGGACCTGATCACTACAAAGGAACCAGTTATTTTGTTGTTGAAAACAATATCCTTTTTATTATGATTGATGTATTTCTCAATGATCTGACTCCTGGCAGTGAAACATGTGAGGCTGTTATTGATTATGAGCAGCTTAGCTGGATGACTAAGGTTATTGATGACCATAGTAAGGTGGAGCATATTATTGTTGCAGGTCATGTCCCTGTTTTGGCTCCGGTCAGGAAATTCTCTTCCAGCGGGATAACTCTGAAAGATGGAGTAAATTCAGGATTCTGGAAATTACTGAAAGAAAAGAAGGTTGATTTTTACCTGAGCGGGGAAGTCCACGATGTAACATGCTATTTTGACTTGCCAGTTATTCAGATCGTTCACGGAGGGCTATTTGGATACAATAACAGGGTCAATTATATGGTAATGAAGTTTGCCGGAGGTGAGGTACAATGCACAGTAAAGGAGTTTAACCTTGAATGCTCAGGTAAAAGAATGTGGCAAACCGGAAGAAACCGGCCATCTGAAAACATTAAAATTGATCCCACTCCTGTTATTAAGGGTCAACTTATAACTTCAAAAAATAAAAATGAAAACAGGATTATTCTCGAGAAAGGAGTTTTATCCAGAAGTGAAAACACCAGGGAACGGATAGCTGATGACCAGCGTTTAAATACTGATGCACAAAGAAATCATCTCAAAAAGATTAATGCTGATGAAGATGTCTCAACAGGTAGATTCTCTATTGAGAATAATTTGTTGAGAGTCTCTTTTTATCCCAGTTCAGGGACATTTGCTCTTTTTGATAAAACAAAGAATATTCAAGTATTTAAAAATGCTCTCTTTAAATTTGATGATTACATATCTTCTGATAAACGATTGATATTTAATTGTTTAAAGAGTAATGACAATAAATCATTAGAGATTTCCGGGGTATATGAAAATGGGGTAACGATTTTTCTGACTCTCGGGATCAGTGAAGGTTCCGGAGTTCTATTCTTAACTCCATCTATTAAGAATGATTCTAAACAAGCTATTATTGTCAGGAACATCCATGTAATATCTGATGCTCAATTATATCCTGGAGAAAGATTGCAAAAAGTACAATTACTTGATGGTAATGGAGGTGGAGAGATAACCCATATGCGAAATCAACCTTATTGTATTTCGCGCAATAATTTATTACTGACTGGGATTGATGGAGATCAGCGGGTTTCATTAACATTAGGCGGTCTCTCTTATGAATACTTTGAAAAATTTGCTTCGGTACACTCTTCGATGAAACGTAAAGATCATCTTACTGAAGAGATGAAGCAGTATCAGCTTTCGCTACAAGCCTACTTAAATGCGGGAACAGACAAGATAGATCATACAGGAGGTGGAATTACCTTAAGCGTTGAACAGGGCAAACCGGTCTTGCTTCAGAATCTGACCATTCCGGAATTAAGTAAAGTCATTCTCGATCCAAACGAAGTTATTATCAGAGCTGATGGTCTGAATCCTTTAAAGGCTTACACGTTTGGATTCTCCTGGATTGACGAAATAAGTAAACGTCATGAAAATGTTCTTGTTGCAGATGCAAGTAATCCTGACAAAAAATTTATTATTCTGTCAAATCATTCACTTCCTTCTGTTCTTCATTCGGATACTGCAGTTTATAATGTTCCAGTGCAGGCATACCGCTCGGGAAATATGAAGATCTTCTTTCAGAATGTACATGAAAATCTTAATACGGTAGTAAGCGAGATATGGATAAACGAAGGTATAATAGATCATAATAGTCTTAATACGAGAGTGGATGAGCATAAAGGGAATGAGCTCATTGTTAATCTTTATGCAAATGATCCTGTAGGCAAACGGGTTAATCCTGGTGAATCTTTTTTATTCGAAAAGGATAGGTTTTATCTGGACGCAATAAATCCTGATCCATTTGTTTCTCTGGAAAATTATGCTTCAGCCCTTAAAAAGGAGCAGAAAATTAATATAAGACCATATACTTTTCCCACAGTATGTCTGTGGTATGCCAGTCATTTAGGTTTTGGGGGTGAAGGTGCTGCTGTTAATGACAGTAGAGGAGCGGTTAAAGAAATGCAGCACATAAAAGAGAGTGGGTTCTTAAAATATTCTACTGTTGCCGTAAGGTTGGTTCCTGACAGTTATCATGTACCCAATAATGAACAGGGTTGGTGGGATGATATTCATTGGCAGAAATATGGAAGCGGTGGGGGAGTTGACAGGGCTGCTTATAATGTAAAAGTTGAGGGAGGACATTATAAACCTCCGTATGAAACAACAGCTAAGTGGGCAGGTACCGTAACAAAGCTAGGAGGCATTCCGCTTATCTATTCTCAGACCGGAGTCCGTTCGCAGGATTATGCTGATTCATTTCCCGGACATATGTTATTCAACGAACCAAATCGTAAAGCCCGCAACTACAGGCCTAATCCTGATAAGGTTACTTATGACTTCACTGACCCGGGTTTTATTAAACACATGCAGGATGTATATTCAAATCTTCGAAAAAGTGGAATACAGGGACTGATGTTTGATTATATCAAAACAGGATGGGCAGACTATGGAGGATTTGAAGACTCATCCAAAACTACTGCCTGGGCATACAGGAATATCTTCAAGTTAGCCTATGACGGACTCAATAGGGATTCATCACTCATCGATGTAAACTGGTCGTTCGGAAGTGAAATTACCCTTGGAATTGCAGCATCTCAACGGGTTTGGTCTGATACCGACGGGATGATACCTGAGATGATTACGCGGTGTGGATTGAGATGGTATAAAAACCGGGTCGTAATTGCTTTTGATACAGACTCAAAAAGCCTTCTGAAATTCAGGGATATAAGTCGTGATAAATTGAGGCAGGTAATGACAATGGGATATGTAACTACAGGCCGTTTTATTGTAGGTAATAGTTTCAGCCTGCTTTCAAAGGAGGTTATTTATGATCTTTCAAGGGTTTATCCATATCATCAGGTTCAACAGTCTGCTCGTCCGGTTGATGCCTTTATCAACTATTTTCCGTCTGTTTATGATTTTAAGGTTAATGAGAGCTGGCACCAGATAACACTCTATAATACACATGGTGAAGGAGAGAAATGCTTCGATGTAAACCTTCGGGCATCTAATCTTAATGGAGGTTTGAATCTGAATCCATTAAAAGAATATTATGCTTATGATTTCTGGAATCAGAAATTTGTCGGAAAATTGTCCGGCAATTCTACGCTTAAACAAACTTTACGTAAAGATGAAGCAAGGATGATCTCAATCCATGAAGTTCAGGATAATCCCCAGTTCATCTCTACCGACAGGCATATCATGCAGGGTTTTCTAGATCTGGAAAAAATAAACTGGAACAATCAGACAAAAGAATTATCTGGTACTGCAAAGGTGATTGCAGATGAGGTCTTCAAAGTCATAATTGCCGGCAATGGTTATGATGTGCTAAAATTTGGATGTAAAGATAATAGTGTCAAGGTTACTGTTAGCAAATGTGAAAATCCCGGAATGTATGAATTAGAGATACTTTCTTCCGGTAATTTACCTGTTGACTGGCACATCACCTTCTCCAAATGAGATTGTATAACCTCAATTAGTATTCTTAAACCTGAAAAAAATTAATATCTGAATGAAATGGGTACAGCACGCGAAGATTTGTTGAAATGTTTACGTCGTAAGGGATTCGAAAAAGTACACCTGGATATTGTTTTATGCACATCTCAGACAGAAGCATTTAAACAACGGTTTGGTCATTCCGATTATGAATCATATTTTGGATTATCACATCGCAAACTTGAGATTCCTGTTAAAAAGAACTATTCCGAAGGACGTAATCAATTTCCACGCGAGGAGCTGCCTGAGAGCACTTTATTTGATGAATATGGTATTGGACACTCGAAGGGATCAGCATTTGCATTTCACATGACCAGAATGCATCATCCTCTTCGTGGTGCTGACCTGAATGAGATCCGGGATTATCCTTATCCGGAGGTTGATATGACAAAGCTTGCTGAGTTTGAAAAGAGTGTTAACACTCTCAGGGATAGAGGACTGGCATCATTAGGATTTATGCAGATGACCGTTTGGGAAGCCTCATGGTACCTGCGTTCAATGGAAGAACTCATGGTCGACATGATGATGGAAAGTGAATCTGCTGCTATATTACTAGACAAAATAACCGATTTTGCCTGTGCAAAAGCCAGGGCTTATGCCATGGCAGGTACAGATATCCTTTCGCTGGGTGATGATATTGGTACCCAAACCTCAATCATGCTTGATGTAGGATTATGGGAGAAATGGCTTCAGCCACGTTTATCGAGGGTGATTATGGCAGCAAAAAAAATAAATCCCGATATTCTTATTTTCTACCATTCCTGTGGATATATTATTCCTTTTATAGAGAGGTTAATTGAATCCGGAGTTGAGATACTGAACCCTATTCAGCCAGAATGCATGTCGTTCGAGGAAGTATGTAAACGCTATGGTGACAAGCTTTCATTTTGGGGAACCCTTGGAACCCAGCAATTACTGCCATATGGAACAGCTCAGGAAGTATATACACAGACTATTGCCAATCTTTCCGGATGCGGATCCAAAGGAGGAATTGTAATTGGTCCCACACATATGGTGGAACCTGAAGTTCCCTGGGAAAATCTTACAGCCATTACCGAAGCCATTAAAGAATTCGAAATTACTAACGATTTAAGTCGTGACAGATGAAATTCTCCTATCTTGATATTTCAGTGTTTTTGATTTATTGCTCCATAGTAATTGGTGTGGGAATTATTACTTCGCGTCGGGTTAACAAGACGAAAGATTCTAATAGCTATTTTTTTGCTGGTAACTCTCTGCAGTGGTACCTTGTTGGTAGTTCTGTCATTGCGGCAAACATATCGGCAGAGCAGTTCGTAGGCATGTCAGGGTCAGGATTTGCTATGGGACTGACAATTGCCACTTATGAATGGCTGGCTGCAATCATGCTCATAATGGTTGCATTATGGTTTTTGCCGGTTTTTATGAATAAAAAAATATATACAATGCCTCAGTTTCTTGAAGTACGGTATAATAAACATATTAAAACAATTCTTGCAATTTTCTGGTTGTTTCTGTTTGTGTTTGTAAACCTGGCATCTATTTTATACCTGGGGGCACTCTCCCTGAAAACTGTTTTCGGGATAAGTTTAGGTTATGCTATTGCAGGATTGGCTTTTTTTGCCCTATTCCTGACCGTAGGAGGGGGATTGAAAACTATTGCAAATACCGACATTATTCAGGTTGTATTTCTGGTTTTTGGCGGACTGACAACAACATACCTTGCACTTAATGCAGTCTCCGGTGGAGAAGGAGCAATAAGCGGATTTTCAACGCTTATTGAAAAAGCACCTGAAAAATTTCACATGATCCTGTCAGAATCAGATCCAAATTATAAATACATGCCAGGGGTCCGGTCTATACTTGGAGGAATATGGATTGCAGGCATTTATTATTTCGGTGCCAACCAATATATTATCCAAAAAGCCCTTGGAGCCAGAGATTTGAAAGAGGCACAAAGGGGAATGGTTTTTGCCGGTTATTTAAAGCTGATCATTCCCATACTGGTCGTACTGCCTGGCATTGCTGCATTTGTCCTGAAAGCTGATATCACAAAGCCTGATGAAGCATATCCATGGCTGCTTGACAGGTTTTTGCCATCAGGATTAAAAGGATTTGTTTTTGCAGCCCTGATTGCTGCAATTGTTTCATCGCTGGCAGCTATAATAAACAGTGCCTCCACAATTTTTTCAATTGATATATATAAAGCTCACATCAAACCAGAAATCTCTGAAGAAAACATGGTTAAAACAGGACGGGTTTCAAGCTTTATCATTATCGCTTTGGCAGCTTCCATTGCATCTTTTCTTTCAGGTATTGAGCAGGTTTTTCAGTTTATTCAGGAATACACCGGTTTGGTAAGCCCTGGTATCACAGCTTTGTTTCTGCTAGGTCTTTTCTGGAAAAAAACAACTTCCCTGGCTGCCTGGATTGCGGTTTTAATTACTTTGCCTGTTCCACTGATGATAAAGTTGTTGTATCCCGATATGCCGTTCCTGGATAATATGGTTTTCTCTTTTCTGATAATCAGTTTGCTAATGATACTGGTCTCTCTCTTAGATAAGAGCAAACAAGCGAAAACCTCAAAATGGGAATTACCAGCAGGAATTTTTAAAAATACTGATAAGGTTTTTAAATGGCTCTCAGCAGGTATTATTCTTATCCTTGGCCTGTTATATTATGTTTTTTGGTAGATATTCAACCGTAAATGAAATTGCCTTTAATTAAAGGCTTTAATTGATGTTACCCGAAGTATTTCAGGATTAGATTTAAGTGATAGCAAGAGGAGGATATTGTGTTATTATATTAACATGATAATATATGTTTGACGTCTGGATATTTCAGTGTAGATTCTTCTTACAAATGATTGGTATTAAATGCAGGAATAGCTTTTTAATGGATCCATCGCATGTCCCCAACCAAGGATCTCCTCATTTTTGAGCTTTGAAGGGAGGGGTAGATATCCTGTTTCAACCAATCCCCCAACCTGGAAATATAGAGCATCAACATCCGAATGTATCCCATCAGGGAAATGAGAAAATCCACCATCGGTATTCCTGCATCTTAATATCCATTCACTGGCTCTCTTATAGGCACTTTGAATCCGTGAATCACTTTTATCTCCGAGCTGACGCAGTATAAACAGTGCATCGAAGCAGGCATGAACATCCCAATCAGGTTCAAACAGATGCCATGATCCATCCTCTTTCTGATCAGTCAGGACACGGTTTATCATTTCATTTGCCTTTGGTGCTGGCTGGCCAATCAGTCTGAAATAGTGTGCTGCATGAAAAGTTGAGGCTACATGGTTTTGTAAATACCCGTCATTTTTTTGCTCACGTATAATATACTCAATCATCCTGCGATTGATAAAATCGGGCATTTTTCTCCCTAACGCACTGAAGAAGAGGGGGAAAAAACTTGTAGTATATAATGGAAGATCCATGAATTCATTATTCCTGAAAAAATAGTCGATAACTGGCATAGGATCATAATCAGGTTCCTTACCAAGTAGCCGTAGTGCAATTATGCCCTGAGTTGTGTTATACAATTTAGCAAGAGGTCCAGTCTGATCCATGCTTCCTGTCGGAGCATAAAATGCACCATCAGGTTTCTGACATGAGATAATGAATTCTTTAGTCTTTTCCGGATAAGGAAGAGTCCATCCGAATGTTTCAGAAAGAATTGTTGCATAGGCGGGGGCAGCGAGGCCCGACAATGCTGTATCTGATGTTCCTGCATATTCAGGGTCAATTCCTGGTCGGAATGAGCCATCAGGATTTGCAACGTTTTTTAAAAAGCTTCTGACTCCATCAAGGACCTCCCTTGCATCATTGCTGCAGGAGTTAAGGCCTAACGAGAAACCTCCTGCGATCACTGCAGTTTGCATTATGAATTTTCTTCGGTTAATATTGAACATATCTGGCCGGTTAAAGGTTATCTGAAATGACTTGTGTTAAGTTAAACTTTTTATGTCGGAATAATATCAATTGAATATTATGGATTTTTGTTTTCAGATTATTTTATTTTTAGTTGCTTCGAGGGGAAATCAATATTGCATTCATCAATCATTAATCCACAAAATTTATGCGATTTCTTTTTGAATAATTCTAAGCATGATTCGTCAGCTTCCAGTCAACAAAACTATTTTGTTTTTATCACTTTAACAGCAACATCCTTAATAAAGGCTGGAGATTCTATGGTTGTCCATCCACCCGGGTGATTGTTCAGAGATGAAGTTGTCTCTCCGGGTATTCTTGTATCTATCCAGTTAAGGGAATATGAGCCTTCAGACAAATTAATTCCTATGAGAGATCCGGTGCTAATTGTATCTTTCCTTGCAAGGTAGAGTGCCATGACTTTATCATCCTCAACAAGGCCATTGATTGAAGTGTTTTCCTGATCAGTCAGTCTGACATTCCCGTTACTGACAGGTTTCATATTTATAAAATTAAGAGATTGCATGAACCCTGCAAGTATCTGTAATTGATTGCGCAGAGTTTTGCTGCCACCGCCGGGTTGGCCCTTGGTGACAATAAAAGTTCCATCCTCGTTATCGGCAGTGAAGGAATAATCGAGATGATTAAAAAGGGCTCCACCTGCCATCATAAAACTCCAGGCTTCAACCCTGTATATGTCATCTTCAATCCCGGCAAAACCTGTCTCATTATCTCCGATTGGACTTCCAAGGTGATAATTCATTGCGACAGTAACCGGAGGTCTTGCATAATGGAAATTATAAATTGAGACATTTTTACGGGGTTCCTTCACCAGTTTTTTATGATTTGCTATATTGTTAGAAATAAGGTGTTTATGTCTGAAATGTTTTTCTGCGTCTGCTACAATCCCTGACATATGATCTTCCCATTGTCTGAGTGCAAGAGTATCCCCAAAATAGGGTTCATTGCAGACTTCATAGTACAGGTTATCAAATTCCTTAAGTTCAACTATGATTTTCCTAACCATTTTTTCCTGTATATCAATAATTTCAGGATGTTTTAGTGATAATATTTCTTTATGATTTTTAATGTTTTCAACTTTATTTATATTATTACTGCTATGAAGGGGTGATAATTTCCACTGAACGGAATCATAAAAATTTGAGAACAGGTCAAGTTCAACAATTATATTTCTTTGGCCTGCTTCAACAATAAATTTTTTTAACCGGGTGAAATACTCTTCGTTCCATTTTGAAAGATCAAATTTATTCCCCCCATTGGCATATCCTTCTTCAGGGGATCTTGCCCAGGGAGAAATAAACCGACCAATTGCAGGTGCAAGTGTATTCTTTTTTATTCCGAAAGCACCCTCAGGTTCAACATAGATCCCGGAAAAAGTACGTGTGATATTCATTCCGGATGCTGCCAGTTCATCGAGGTATTTAATATAATCAAAATCCAGGTTCATTACAGCTCCATAATGTTCAGTAGATCCTATGAGTACAACAGGTTTTTCACGGAACAGGAAATAGTGAGGATTCTGAGGATGAAGGCAAAGAGGCTCAGGTTGTTCATCTGATCTTCCGCAACTTAGAAGCATTATGGCAGGCAGAATAAGAAATACTATTTTTGTAAGTTCCCTGAATAATCCTTCCCTGGACTCAGATTTACATATTCCAGTGCCACATAATAAGCCGATTGGAAGAGTACAGTTTTGGTTTCTGGTTATAAAGTTTGAGTTACTCATCTGGTTTAAAAAATTTATTCTTATCCGTATATTATTGAAAGTTTTTGGAACAAGTTCTATTATTTATATGGAGGTCTTAATCAATTTGGTCAATAACATAAAAGGTAATCTGGCAAAACACTTTGTATAATCATGAGTGTTCTCTCAGAACAATACCAAGTAACAAAAAAAACTTATATTTGAGAAGCTCTATTTAAGGAAAATTGAATAGTTAACTCATATTATGTGAATTTATCTGCACAAGTGAGTCTTCTTATATGAATTCCCTTTATAAGGTTTACTTTTTTACCTTAATCCAATTCAAAAGTCTTTTAGTAATGAAAACACTTGGGACCAATAAAACACTTCAATTGATAAGTAAAAAAATAGATCTGTTAAAATCAACAGTTTTATTTGAAAATATTATTAATCCGGGAACCCTCAAATCACAGTTTGAGATATATAATAGTGACTGGACTGTTAAAAATGGTTGGCTTTCAGGAAGAAATAATATCGAATCTGCTGGTATGGCTATTCTGAAACAGGATTTTCCGGGAAATATTCTTCTTGAGTTTGAATGCCGGACTGTTTTACCTTCAACGCATGATATAAACTTTATGTGGAATACAGAATGGAGTGACCAGATTAATAGTTGTGGAACTGGTTACATTGGAAGTATTTGCGGTTGGTGGACGGGCAGGGTTGGTATTGAACGGTCACCTGATTTTAAGCTCAGAGCAACCACTTCCGGTTTCCGGTTTAAGCCGGGCAGATCTTATAAGGTGCAGGCTGGTGTTATTGAGGGGACCTGTTTTATTTTTGTAGATGGTATTTTGTTAATTGAACTTGATGATCCTGATCCAATTGATAATAAGCGATATAATAAAATTGCCTTTAGTGTTTATAAAAGCTGGGTTCAATTTAAAAATATTATTATCAGACAAATCAGCTGGAGTCCGGTGGAAATGTATTACAAACCGGAGTTCTGACAGCGAGATAAGATATAATTATGGAACTTTATACAGATTTGACAAGTCGAAATAAAGTATTATGAAACCCGCATGATTGACCACAATCACAAACACAAATAAATATTATTTACAATCATGTGCAGTTCCATCATACCTTTAAAATCAAAATTATATTATGATGAAATTATATCTTTGAATCAATCAAGATCTCTCAACTTTTCTGAAAAGGAATTAGTGTTAACAAGAATATGACTTAGGTCTGTAGATGTTTCTTCTGATATCAGCCAGGGTGAAACTATAACAGGATATTCTTCCAAATCTTAAATTTGTAATTGATAATAATTATTAATTAATTTATTAAATGAAAAAAAATTCTCCAATTCATAAGACAATATTACTTTGTCTTATCATATTTTCAATTCCGGCATTAATATTTGCTCAGACAGGTGACCTGAAACTTCTTGACTGGCAGCCTAAAAGCCAGATGGTTGTAAAGGAAACCAGAATACTTAAACCCAGGTACCCGGTAATAGATATCCATAATCATCTGAGAGAGCTGGGAAAAGCAAAAGAGTATCTAGAAGAAATGGATAAAGCCGGTGTTTGGATGTGTGTCGGCCTCGATGGTCTCTCCGCAAAAGACTTTTACAAGGAGCATCTTAAAGTGTCCCAAAGCGTTTCAAAAGACAGGTTTTTAATTTTTTTCAATCCTGATTTCAGTAAGATTGACGAACCTGATTTTGGACGCAAAGAGGCAGCAAAACTGGAAGAGGCTGTAAAGATGGGTATTAAAGGCTTAAAAATATTTAAAACACTGGGACTAAATATAAAGGATAAAACCGGTAAACTGGTTCCTGTCGATGACCCCCGTATTGATCCAATATGGGACAAATGTGGTGAACTGGGAATTCCTGTTGTAGTCCATGTTTCTGACCCAAAGGCATTCTTTACTCCGATTGACCGTTTTAATGAGCGGTATGATGAACTGGGAGCGCATCCTGCATGGTCATTTGTTGGAGAAGAATTCACTTATTCAAAAGAAGAGATACTTGCTCAGCGAAATCGTGTTATTGCCCGGCATCCTAATACAATCTTTATTGGTGCGCATATGGGAAATTTACCCGAGGAACTGGGAACTGTGTCGATGTGGCTCGAGCAATATCCAAATTTTTATGTTGATATTGATGCCCGTATTAGTGAGTTGGGCCGTCAGCCTTATACTGCACGAAAGTTTTTAATCCAGTATCAGGACAGGATTATGTTTGGAACAGACACTCCTCCAGATGCTGAAGCCTACAGGATTTACTATCGTTTTCTGGAAACAGATGATGAATATATTGATCCGGCCCAGGGTCATCACCTTCAGGGACGCTGGATGATTTATGGTCTTTATCTGCCCGATGAGGTTCTTGAAAAGATATATAATAAAAATGCACTTAGAATATTTGGAATGAATAAGGTTGGCAAACAGAATTTAACAGGTAAATAATATTATTATGAATAATAAGTATGATCGCAGAAGATTTATGAAGATTTCCTCAGGGGAAATTTCAGGCGGCATCCCGGTTTCCGGTATGGAACTTCCGAAGGAAATATCAGGGCTAAGTCCTTTAAGTGATAAACCTGTAAGACTTGGTTTTATTGGAATAGGGGGACGCGGTTCTTATCATTTAAATGCGGCTCTTGGTATTGAAGGAGTTGAGGTACCTGCAATATGCGAATTAAAACCAGTCCGCCTGCACCAGGCCAAACGATGGATTGAAAATGCAGGCCTTCCGACTCCGCGACTCTATGACCGCGGACCTGAAGATTATAAAAGATTGTGTCAGGAGGAAGAGCTTGATGCTATTATTTGCTGTACTCCATGGCAGTATCATACTCCGGTATGTCTTTCAGCAATGAGGAATAATAAACATGCTGTATCCGAAGTCCCCATCGTTGTATCACTTGATGAAGCATGGGAACTTGTTGAGACTTATGAGAGTACGGGCAAATGGGCAACCATCGGTCTGGAAGGGCTTGGCGACCTCTCACTTCTTAATATGATACAGAAAGGAATATTCGGAGAGATAGTTCATGCTGAAAATGGGTATGTCCACGACCTGAGACTTGTTAAATTCGATCCTGACGAAGAACCATGGCGCCTTCAGCACTCACTCGATCGTAATGGAAACCTCTATCCTGACCATCCAATGGCCAAAATTCTACCTGCTCTTGACATTAACCATGGTGACAGATTTGATTATCTTGTTTCAATGAGCTCAAGTTCAGTAATGCTAAATAATTATGCAGCACTTAATTATGGGTCGGATTCATTTTATGCAAAAGCTAAAGTTGCTCTTGGAGATTTTAATGCCACTCTGATAAGGACTGTTAACGGCAAGATGATCACACTGAATCATGATACTAGTACTCCGCATCCACGTGAAGATTTCCGTCTTCAGGGAACAAAGGGGATCTATCTTGCAGATGGCCGTTCACGACGGATTTACCTTGATGGTATTAGCCCCAAAGCGCATGAATGGGAACCTGCTGATAAATATCTTGAAGAGAACAGGGCCCCGGTCATCACAAACTATAATCCACCACCAAGAAAGGGAGGGAAAATAGAAGGTCACGGAGGTGGTGGGACACAAACACCGATGAACTGGCACCGGTTGGTTGTAGCCATTCGTGAAAACAAAATGCCTGACTGGAATGTCTACGACTCTGTTACCAGTAGTGCTATATCTCCTGTTACAGAACTCTCGGTTGCAAACAAATGCAAACCTGTTGATTTTCCTGATTTTACAAAGGGTAAGTGGAAAACAACTCAAAGGATAACATTAGTATAGGTGCCGAAGTACAATTAACTAAAATAAAAATAAATGAAAAAAATATATTATAACCGCAGGAGTTTCGTTAAACTTTCCACCACTGCAGCTATCGGTGGTGCAGCAGTGTTTTCTGGTTTTACTGTTCCTGAAAGAGCTTATTCCCAGCAGGCGACTGATAAAAAGAGTATACGTCTTGGCTTTGTTGGTTTGGGTGGTCGTGGTTCATACCATCTGAATGCTGCCCTTGGAATGGAAGGTGTTGAAGTTCCTGCTATTTGTGAGGTAATCCCAAAACGTCTTCAACAGGCAAAAAAATGGATAGAGGAATCAGGTCGTCCCACACCTAAACTTTACGGGAAAGGTGTTACAGATTTTAAACGTTTATGTGAAACGGAAAAACTTGATGCAGTAATCTGCTGTACATCATGGGAATGGCACACACCCGTCTCTCTTTCTGCAATGAATAATGATAAACATGCAGTCTCTGAAGTTCCCATAGTTGTTACTCTGGATGAAGCCTGGCAGCTGGTTGAAACCTATGAAAAAACAGGTAAGTGGGCAACTCTCGGATTACAGGGTTTCAGAGAACTTGCTCTACTGAATATGATACAGAAAGGTATGCTTGGAGATATTGTACATGCAGAGACCGGGTATATTCATGATCTCAGACTTGTTAAGTTTGATCCTGAACGCGAACCATGGAGATTGCAACATTCAATTGATCGAAATGGGAATCTTTATCCCGACCACCCAATGAGCAGAATGCTTCCGGCATTGGATATTAATCATGGCGATAGAATTGACTTTCTCGTCTCAATGAGTTCCAAAGGAGGCATGCTTAACGATTATGCAGCTATATATTACAAGAATAAGAACCACCCTTTAACTAGGAAGAATATTGCATTGGGTAATTATAATGCATCACTGATACGTACTGTAAATGGGAAGATGATAACACTCATTCATGATACAAGTACACCACATCCACGCGAGAACTATCGTATTCAGGGTACAAAGGGTGTCTTTTTAGGAGACTCTGCCTCAAAAAGGATTTACATCGAAGGCCTGAGTCCTGTTGAACACCAATGGGAATCAGCTGATAAGTACTTAAAAGATTATGAACACCCGATTATAAAAAATTATAATCCGCCTCCCCGAAAAACAGGTGCAATTATAGGCCACGGGGGTGGAGAAACTGTAACACCAATAATATGGCATCGCCTGGTTACAGCACTTCGTGAAAACAGAATGCCCGACTGGGATGTTTATGATTCTGTAACAAGTGGTGCTATATCAGCCATTACCGAAGCTTCAGTAGCAAACAAGAGTAAAGCAATTGATTTTCCTGACTTTACAAAAGGCAAGTGGAAAACTAATCCGAAGATTAACCTGGTTTAAAATATTATTTGGAAAACACAGCAACATAATAGTTAACTTGTTCAGTCCAGGTGTTTCCTTAGCATTCTGGAAGAAATACTCAGAAAAAATGAGGGTATAGCTGATATTTAAGCTGTACTCTCACCTTTAATTAAGTTGGAAAGAGAATTGATTTTCAGGGTGTCATAAAATTTCAGGTATTTTTAAGTTATGTTTTTAACAAACATATAATCAGGATAATAAATAGAATTAATTGAATTAGTATGAAAAATACGAACCTCCGGAATATTGGTAATGAAGTCCCTGGTGTGCATACGAAAAAGGAGATATTTCAACAGCCATTGATGTGGCAGAAAACACTGGAAATAATACGATTAAAAAAAGCAGAAATAATTGATTTTTTTGATAAACTCGATAAGAAGAATAATATTGATATGATCCTTACAGGGGCAGGTAGCTCAGCTTTTATCGGTAATGCTGTTTTTGGTGTCAGAACGAAATTCCAGAGTCAGCCCTCACGGGTCATTCCGACAACTGAATTGATAACTCATCCTGAATACTTTCTTATGAAGGCAGGAACTACAGTTCTGGTATCATTTGCCCGTTCAGGTAACAGTCCTGAAAGTATAGCTGCTGTTGACATTGTAAACAGTTATTGTGAAAATGCTTACCATATATTGATTACATGCAATGAAGAAGGCGACCTCTATCAGAAATCATTGTCGCATAAAGTTCTGAAGATACTTTTACCACCTGAAACAAATGATGTAAGTCTGGCAATGACAAGCAGCTTTTCTTCAATGATGCTTGCGTTTATTCTTATTTCAAAAATTGGTTCACTGGATAATGAAAATAATAACATAAAAAAATTATGTGAATGGGGCTCAAGAATAATTACTGAATATGATACTTTAATTAAAGATATTGCAACACTTGATTTCAACAGGGTTGTATTTCTTGGATCAGGACTACTTCGGGGAACAGCAGAGGAGAGTCATCTTAAACTTCAGGAACTAACTGATGGAGCTGTGATATGCACGTACAATTCTTTCCTTGGATTTCGTCATGGCCCCAGAGCTGTGGTTAATGAACATACTCTTCTGGTATATCTTTTTGCTGATGATGATCATTCAAGAAAATATGAATATGATCTTGTTACACAGATTAATCAAACAAATAATGGATTAGCACAGATTTCAGTTGCCCATAAACCTGTTAACATTGAGGGAGTAAAATTTGATTTGGATATATGTTTTGGCGGAACTGGAGAGGAAGAAGCTGATATTGAGTATTTATGTGTTGCCGATGTGTTGGTAGCTCAATTACTGGGGTATCATAAATCAATATATTTTGGTCTGAATCCGGATAGCCCCTCCAAATCAGGTACTATCTCGAGAGTTGTTGAGGGGGTGAAAATTTATCATAAATAATTATTTAAAATGAGTTTCAGAAGTCCCAATGGAAAAAACTTAAGTAAAACGCATAATCTGCCTGTAACAGAATATATATTAGAGAAAATTGAGGAACTTCATGTTTCCGGATCTCCTCCCAGAACTCTTCTTGCGGTGTGCCCTAACTCAATCTCCGTAATCAAAGCTGCTTTAAGAGCTGCAAAGAGGAACAACTCACCTATTAAATTTGCAACAACTTTAAATCAGGTGGATTGCGACAGGGGTTATACCAATTTTAACCAGGAAGAGTTTGTTCGTTTTGTTAAAAAAGAAACAGAACGTATAAATTTTATGGGTCCCGTTATTATCGCAATTGATCATGGTGGGCCATGGTTAAAAGATATCCAGGCAATTGAGAAATGGCCCTTTGAAAAAGCTATGGAGGGAATTAAGCGATCATTTGAGGCGGCTGTTAAAGCCGGCTATCATCTGATACATGTTGATCCGACGGTGGATATTTTTTTGGAAAAAGGTAAAGTAATCCCTATTGAAATTGTTGCCACACGCACAGTTGATTTGATTGACCATATTGAACGTTTCCGAAGTATAAACAAATTCTCTGCTATCTCTTATGAAGTTGGAACTGAAGAGGTACATGGAGGATTAGCTGATGAAAAGACATTTGATCTTTTTTTAACTTTATTACAAAAGGGATTGTCTGAAAAAGGACTAAATGATGTGTGGCCATGTTTCATTGTAGGGAAAGTTGGTACCGATCTTCACACTACTTTATTTGACAGTGGAGTTGCTGCATCGCTAACAAAAAAAGTAAAGCCCCTGGGTAGTCTTATCAAGGGGCATTATACAGATGGTGTCACCAATCCTGAAGAGTATCCTCTGTCCGGAATGGGAGCAGCAAATGTTGGTCCTGAATTTACTATTAGTGAATATGAAGCATTAATTGAATTGGAAGGTATTGAAAATAAATTATTTAATAATAACAGGATCGCAATTAAATCGAATCTGGGATCATTGCTCATAAAAGCAGTTGTTGAATCAAACCGTTGGAGAAAATGGTTGCAACCGGAGGAGATTGGTTTAGAGTTTGATACTCTGCAGGAAGAGCGCAAACAATGGCTCATTTCAACAGGTTGCAGGTATATATGGCAAAAACCGGAGGTAGTTGTTGCCAGGTATCATCTCTATGAAAATCTTGAAACAAATGGATTCGATGCAGAAGAAATAGTTCTTCTTAGAATACAGAAAGATATAGACAAATATTTCAGAAAATTCAATCTGATAGACTTAAATAGTTATTTATGAAATCCGAATTAGAGGTTTTAGCAATTGGAGAGTTGAATGTTGATCTCATCCTAAATCAACTTGATGGGTTTCCTGAGATAGGAAAAGAGAAGCTGGCAGGGTCAATGAACCTCACTTTAGGTAGTTCCACAGCTATTTTTGCTGCCAATCTCTCAAGTCTTGGAGTTAGGGTAGGGTTTCTTGGGAAAATTGGAAATGATTCTTTTGGCAGGCAGGTAATAGATAATCTTAAGGAAAAAAATATTGATACATCACTGGTAAAAATAGAAGATAATATACCAACCGGAGCCACCGTTGTTCTTAACTGTGATGAGGACCGGGCTATGATCACATTTCCAGGTGCCATGAATTATCTTTCAATAAACGATATAAGTGATGATTCTCTTTTAAAGGCCCAGCATATTCATTTCTCATCTTTCTTTATTCAACCCGGAATTCGCAATGATATAAATTTGCTTTTTAGCCGGGCTAAGAAACTTGGACTTACAACTTCGCTTGACCTACAGTGGGATCCTTCAGAAAAATGGGACTTTGATTACAAAAATATTCTTCCTTTCGTGGATGTTTTTCTTCCAAATGAAGCTGAATTGCTGAACATTACCAAAGCGGAGAGTCTTAAAAACGGTATTGATGCAATCTGCCCGTTTTCAAAAAACCTTATTGTAAAAAGAGGCAGTAAAGGTGCCCTGCTGCACTCTTCCGAAGGAGGTACGATTGAAATCCCTGCTTATAAAAACAGTGTTTTTGTTGATGCGATAGGTGCAGGTGATAGTTTTAATGCCGGGTTCATTCTCAAATTCGTAAAGGGAGAATCCCTTACGAACTGTCTTGATTTCGGGAATCTTATCGGCGCACTTAATACAACTGCTTCAGGAGGTACAGGTGCATTTATTTCAAAGGATCAGATTATGAAGGATGTTAAAAATAAATTCAATATAACAATCAGATTATAGTAAAAATGAAGATTCAGGAGAAACTGAAGAGACTTAAGAGTGAGGGAAAGGCTATTCTTGCAACTAATTTTTATAACCTGGAGACCCTCAATGGAGTGCTTAAGGCAGCAAACCTGGAAAATCTCCCGGTAATATTGCAGCTTTCAAAGAGTTCAATAGATTATATCGGCCTTAATATGGCAGTAGATATGGCACGTCGGGGCCTTGATGATTATAAGGTAGAAGGTTGGCTTCATCTTGACCATGGAGACACTATTGACCTTGTGAAAAAATGTCTTATTGCAGGTTTTGATTCGGTAATGATCGACGCAAGTGAAAGTGACTTTGAAAAAAATGTAAGTATTACATCCCAAGTTGTTGAACTGGCAGTGAAATATGGAGCAAATGTTGAAGCTGAATTAGGCTTTGTGGCTAAGCTGGGCCAGGTGCAGGGAGGTAAAAAGTATACACAACCGGATGAGGCCAGAATTTTTGTTGAAAAAACCGGAGTTGATGCACTTGCTGTGGCAATAGGTTCAGCACATGGATTTTACAAAGAGAAACCTGATCTAAGAATAGATATTCTGAAAGAGATTAATGCTGTGGCACAAGTTTTTCTTGTCTTACATGGGAGTTCCGGTATTCCGCACGAAATGATTAAGGAAGCAGTTCATAATGGGATTTGTAAAGTTAACCTGGCTACAGAGATAAAAGATACATTTATGAAAACGTTAAAGGGTTATATGTCAACGTCTGATGAGATAGACCTTCGGAAAGTCTTTCCTGTCGCCATAAACTCTGTTACAGATCTTGTGAGGAATAAATTAGTTATGCTGAATGAATGTTAGCATCTCAATTATTCCATGTCGTTGTTAAATGATTATAAAAGTAATAATATGAAAAATAAACTCTGGCTTTTTTATTCAATACTAACAACTCTGACATGGGGTATCTGGGGTGCGTTAATTGAGTTACCTGAAAAAGCAGGATTTCCTGCAACACTGGGCTATTCAATATGGGCTCTGACAATGATTCCTTGTGCTCTTGTGGGATTGATGCTGATAAAATTCAAATTAGAAGTGGATAAAAAGTCAGTCATTCTGGGGATGATAATTGGTTTGACTGGAGCAGGAGGGCAGATTATTTTATTCGAAGCCCTGAGGTTGGGTCCTGCTTATATTATTTTCCCGGTGGTATCCCTTTACCCGGTTGTGACAATTATCCTGTCATTATGGATCTTAAAGGAAAAAACAAACAGAAGGAGCTGGATCGGGGTCATTATTGCTTTAATAGCTATTTTTCTGTTATCATATATGAAGCCGAAAAACCTTGAGATCTCAGGATATCTATGGCTTGGATTATCTTTCCTTGTTTTCCTGATGTGGGGTTTGCAGGCTGTTTTTATGAAGATTGCCAATAACAGTATGAGAGCCGAGAGTATATTTACTTATATGACCATATCGGGGATACTCCTCATTCCTGTAGCATACTGGATGACTGACTTCAGCCAAAACATAAATTGGGGCTTTAAAGGACCATACCTTGCGGCAATGATACACATATTGAATGCCATGGGTGCACTTTTCCTGGTATATGCAATGCGTTATGGAAAGGCAATTATTGTAGCCCCGATGACATCCCTCTCTCCAATGATAACTATTGTGCTTTCTCTTGCTATTTATTCAGTTTTTCCTAATCCGGCTATGATAGTTGGATTTGTATTTGCCCTTATTGCTATTTACTTGTTTTCAACATGATTTTTACTTCAAATAATGTAACCCATGAAAAACTTCGTGAAAACTTTTCTGATCTCTCTCTTATTCACTACAGTAGTACTCTCTTTGCAGGCACAGCAACGCCAGATGAGAGCTCCAGGACTTCATGACAGTCTGCTGCTTAAGGATTATAAACCTAAATCTATTTTTAAGATTCCATTAACTCAGGTTAATAAAGCAAAGTATCCTGCTATTGATATGCACATGCATGCCCCACGCGGAAGAAACCTGGATTCGATAGCTCTTGTTCAGATTAAAAACATGAATGAAACGGGTGTACAGAAAACTGTTTTGTTTTGTGGTACCGGTAAAACGTTTGATCAGGTAGCCGCTGTATATGGAAAATACCCAGATCGGTTTGAGCTTTGGTGTGGCCTTGATATTACAGGGTACGACAAGCCAGGTTTCGGACCTTCAACAATAGCAGAACTTGAAAGATGTGTCAGCCTTGGTGCAAAAGGTGTTGGTGAGATAACTGACAAAGGAAGCGGACTCTCTCGCGGAACAGGTCCTGCTATACATATCGATGATCCCAGGATGGATCCTGTACTTGAAAAGCTAGCTGACCTTAAATTGCCAATAAACTTCCATGCCGGTGATCCCAGATGGATGTATGAACCTATGGATAAAACAAATGATCTTTTGTTTGAAGCATATTATTTCCGTCTTGACAACCAAAAGGATATCCTTAATCAGGATGAAGTTATTGCTACACTTGAACGAGCATTGAAAAAGCATCCCGGTACTATCTTCATCGCATGTCATTTCATGAACCTTACATACGATCTTGACCGGCTTGGCAGGATGTTGGATAAATATTCTAACCTGTATGCTGATGTTTCCCAGAGAGAGGCTTATGTAGCAAGTATTCCCCGCTTTGCAGCACGTTTTATGGAGAAGTATGCAGAGAGACTTGTATGGGGCACAGATCAGGGATACAGTCTGCCGATGTATAGGAATTCATTCCATATATTGGAGACTCTCGATGAACACTTTTACGCATGGGAAGTTTCAAATACAAGATGGTGCCTTTATGGTCTGGGTCTGAGTGATGCTACTCTTAAGAAACTCTACAGGGAAAATGCCTTAAAGATTCTTAAGAAATAGATATGTCTGATTTAAATTTGTTCAAAGTTCTTTTTGTTGGTATTATTGCTGAATACAAATCAGGTTTTAATAAGATCCATAATTAACTTCTCTGATTAGATTTGATAAGGATTGCTTAAAAAATTAAACTTTTATGAAAGTTCTATCATCTACTCTCATATGTACTTTTGGTGGAGGACTTATACTCAGTGCCTGTTTATCAAAAGAAAAAGCAGAAATAAAACGACCGAATATCCTGATTGCTATAAGCGATGATCAATCATTTGCCCATACCGGGTTCATCGGTTGTCGATTTGTGAATACACCTGGTTTTGACCGTGTTGCACGTGCAGGGATCTACTTTACAAATTGCTGGGCTGGCTCTCCTGGTTCTGCCCCTTCACGTAGTTCACTGGTTACCGGTCGTTATCATTGGCAAAATGAACAGAGCGGACAACATGCCTCAAGCTGGATGAATAAATATGTTCCTTATGCTGATGTTCTGGAAAAGAACGGGTATCATACAGGATACACCGGAAAAGGTGTTGATCCGTTTCAATATGCCCGTAACATATCAGATTCTTTGTGGAGAATGGGAAATGCAGCAGGAAAAGGGTATAATTCAATTCAATATAAAAAGGGTGACTCTTCAGACGAAAGAACAGCAGGCGGAATTGGTGGAAATAATTATTTTGCCAATTTCCGTGATTTTATGCAGAAAAGAGAGGCTGGACAACCTTTTTCATTCTGGTATGGAGCCACTGAACCGCACAGAGCATATGAGAAAGACTCATGGAAACACAACATGAAAGATATTTCCATGGCAGATGTTCCTGGATTTCTTCCTGATGAAGAGGAAATCAGAGGTGATATACTCGATTACGCTGTTGAAATAGACTGGTTTGATCTTCATCTCACCAGAATGCTAGACTATCTGGATTCTATTGGAGAATTGGACAATACAATCATTATTGTTACCGGTGATAACGGAATGCCATTTCCGAGAGCTAAAGCAAACTGTTTTGAATATGGTGTCCATGTTCCTCTTGCAATAAGTTACCCTAAAGGATTTCCCGGTAACAGAATTGTGAATGATCCGGTTAGTTTTGTTGATTTAACTCCTACTATCCTGGAAATGACCGGAACAAAATCAGACGGTATGATGCCCATTTCAGGCAGAAGCATTGTGAACATACTGAAATCAGAGAAATCAGGAATAGTTGATGAGTCAAAAAAATATGTATTTGCCGGCAGGGAGCGGCATTCCTCTTCAAGATGGGATAATCTGGGATATCCTGTCAGGGCTATAAGAAGTGAAAAATATCTTTTAATCTGGAATATGCGCTCCGACCTCTGGCCTGCTGGAGATCCACAGGCCTTAAAGCCTGGAACATCGGAACTTTTACCGATGTATGGAATTGACGAATCAGGAATACACCACTCAGAATGGGCTTTTGCTGATGTTGATGAGAGTCCTTCCAAATCCTTTCTTGTTGAGCATAATACAGAGCAAAACATCCGTTATTATTTTGACCTTGCTTTTTCAAAGCGATCTGTTTATGAATTATATGATATTCTTAATGACCCGTACTGCATGTCTGATCTTATTGGCAA
Source organism: uncultured Rikenellaceae bacterium (assembly GCA_964639725.1). Classification (GTDB taxonomy): domain Bacteria; phylum Bacteroidota; class Bacteroidia; order Bacteroidales; family VadinHA17; genus LD21. Next base: position 38,709 of record CAZXFB010000015.1, on the reverse strand, counting down.
AAGCGGATTTGCTTCAGTTGAACAGGAAATGAAAACGGAATTGCTGAAAGAGCTGAAAAAATCAGAAGACCCGAGAGTTGTCGGACCGGATAAAGAAATATTTGAAAGTTATATACGTTACAGCCCGATTCGCGAGTTTCCAAAACCGGTTGAGACCAGATAATTTAAACTTAACATCAGATAATCATTTTATGAAAAGAAAAGTATTCCGCTATTTGTTATTTTTTAATTTGTCAATGTTGTTTTTTTATTCAACAGTTGCGGCTCCCGGACCTGCAATAGTTGAAGAAAAAAATGATACATTGACCTTCATTCATGTCACTGATCCTCACGTTTGCAATCTTACAGGATCGCATCCGTTCTTTTTTGAGAAACGCAAGCATTTCGGGAATAATATCTCTACATTTCCTGATTTTTTAAAATCAGTACCAGGTAAATTTAAGGCCGATTTTTTAGTTGTTACAGGTGACAATATTGATTTCTATGAGGCTGAAACTGAGAGCGGAGAACTGTTAGATACCCAAATAGAACAATACTCAGGTCTGCTTGATCAATGTAATGTTCCGGTCTACCTTACTCTTGGAAACCATGATATTGCAAGCTATAATGTTAATACCGGACCGGCTGTTGCTGTCAGTCAGAGTGATGCCGGGAGAGCCCGGGCTGCATGGATAAGGAATATAGCCTGTTTCAATAAAGGGACTTATTATAGCCGTGTCTTTAAGATAGATACAGTAGCTTTTCGTTTTATCTTTCTGGATAACAGTTACTCTGCAACTGCAGAGTCATCTGATGGAGTGCTGCCTTTTATTGTTGACCAGTACCAGTTGCAATGGCTTGATAAACAGCTTAAAGCTTCAACTTCTGATATTGAGATAATCTTTATGCATATACCTCTTCCTTATGGGAACGTTGTAAATAGTAAAATACTTACAGAACCTTTATCACTATATTCTTCCAAAACAAAATATTACAACCTGATCAGTCTGCTTGAAAAAAATTCATCCGCCAGCATTATTATTGCAGGTCATAAACATATTAACTCAGTAAACAAATATATTTACCCAAACGGAAGGGGCCTGACACAGATAATGACAAGTGCGTTCGGTTATGGTATCAGTAACTGGAGAATTATAAAAGTTACAAAAGAAAATATACTGATCTGTTACGCGGGAACTACAGGTATCGAATATACTATTCCAGTCAGATAGATCTTATTTCCTGAAGATAAATTTTTCCTCTCCTCTTTTCAGAATGCTTAAATTATTAAACATTTAACAGTTTCATTTATTTGAAAGGATGTGATCTTTTGCATAAAATGATGAATTTGTTATCTTTATCTACTCAAAAAGAATAAGAATATATGAGAACAAAAATCGTGATCCCTGTTTTAGCTTTTACTATTCTGGTAATGATTTCCTGTAAAAATCAAGCTGATGAGTACAGAATTATAAACGCAAATGTTCTGAAAGATAAGATTGCTGGTGGCTGGGCTGGCAAAATGATTGGGGTTACTTATGGTGCGCCGACTGAATTCAAAGCTCAGGGGAGTATGTATACTGATTCAATTAAATGGAAACCTTCTGATATTAAAGGTAGTTTAACTCAGGATGATATTTATGTTCAGCTTACATTTATGATGACAATGGATAAATATGGTATTGATGCACCTGCAAAAAAGTATCAGGAAATGTTTGCAAAAGCGGGTTATCGTCTCTGGCATGCCAATGTTCAGGCACGTAAGAACTACTATGACTCTATATTTGCACCTGTGTCGGGGCAGCCGGAATATAATTTTCATGCCGATGATATTGATTTTCAGATTGAATCGGATTATATCGGATTCATGACCCCCGGAATGCCTCAGACAGCTGTGAAAATTGCTGATAAGATAGGTCATATAATGAATTATGGTGACGGAGTATATGGTGGAATTTTCGTAGCGGCACTATATTCACAGGCATTTTTCAGTAATGATATATCAGAAATAATTGAATATGCCCTGAGATCAATACCGGCTGAGAGTGATTATTATAAGATAGTTAAAGATGTTATTAAGCTGCACCAGCACTATCCGGCTGATTGGCAGGCCGCATGGAAAGAGCTTGAAAATAAATGGAATGACGTTGATATTTGCGGAGCAGGGTCTGTATTTAATATCGATGCCAAATTAAATGGTGCATATATAGTTATGGGGTTACTTTACGGGGAAGGTGATCCTTTAAAAACCATGGAGATAACTACCCGCTGCGGTCAGGATTCGGACTGTAACCCTTCAAATGCCATGGCACTCCTTGGTGTAATAAAGGGATTTAAAAATCTTCCATCTGAATTTAACAGTGCTGTAACGGAAAATAGTGATGCTATTTTTATTAATACGGATTACTCGTTCCGTAAAGCTGTTGAGAACACTTATAACTATGCCTTGTCACTTATTGAGAAAGAATCAGGGATTATAAAAGGGAATAAAATTAAAATTAAGATACAGGAACCTGTTGCTCCTTTACTGGAAGTATCCTTCCCGAATGTGGTTTTTGATAAACAGATTTCTGTTTTTCAAAAAGATTCATGGAAGTTTAAAGGTAAATGGCAGACAGTAACCCGTAAATCATATAATGGTAGCAAACCTGCAGATGTTTCACAATATTCAGACAGAAAGGCAGATGTTGCAGAGTTTACTTTTACCGGTACGGGAGTCTCTTTAACTGGCAGCTGGAACAGGGAAGGAGGAAAAGCTGATATTTTCCTTGATGATAAATACGAACGTACAATTGATACATATTTCTTTTTTAATGATCAGCAATGGGGGAATATCAGTATCTGGCAAAAATTCAATCTTCCCCACGATACTCATAAAATCCGCATCGAAGTCAGAGGAGAAAAACGCACCGAATCAGAAGGAGCTAAAATCAATCTTACTGATGCCCTGGTTTTCGTAACGGCTCCCAAAAAGAATGAGAATTTTAAATTCACATTTGAATAGATCCGTTTTCTTTTCGGATACTACAAATAGGGGTAATAATAAAAATTATTGCCCCTTGATTTTACTTATAAGCCAGTTATAAATAGTTTCATTCTGTTCAGGGAATGTCCAGTGGCCAGTCTCCAGAAATAATTGCAGCTCTTTGGGAGCATTAATCACGTTATATGCCGAGTACATTGAGGTTGGAGTACATGTAATATCATTAAAACCCCAGGTATAGAATCCTGGAATCGTGATCCTTCGTGCAAAATTCACTACATCATAATAACCTAATGTTTCCAGTTCACCTGGTTTTGGTTCAGCATTTCTGAAATAGTGTGGCCATCCTCCGGCTCTTTTGTTAAGATAACCTGTATGATCACAAAGAGCAGGGAATAAAGCTGCCATGTATTTAATCCTTTTATCCAGTCCTGCTGTAACAATTGTCAGGGCACCTCCCTGACTTCCTCCGGTGACGGCAATGTCAGTTCCATTGAACTCAGGGAGACTGAAAATAAAATCAACCGCTTTGACACATCCCAGATAAACCCTTTTATAATAATGTGTATTCCTGTCGTTCATCCTGATAGTATTATAACCGGAAAGAGCACCAGTTGTAAGATCTGCATAAACCTGAGGATCAAGGTTTAACGGAATTCCGTGTATCCCTATTTCAAGACTGATAACTCCTAAAGCAGGAGTCCTGGTATCTCCTGCATATGGACGGATACCTGCACCGGGAACCCTGAGAATTGCCGGATATTTACCGGTTTTCTTTGGCATTGCAAGAATCCCGTAGATTCTTGATCCTGGGGCATCATTCTGAAAACTGATTTGATAAATATTAGCTTCACTTGTACATCTTTCAGGCATAAGGGTGATCTTTGGATCAAGACTTAGTTTCCGTGCCTCCATAATAGCTTTGTTCCAAAAACTATCAAAATCGGCAGGATCCTTCATCGTTGGCTGAATTTTTTCAGGTTCAAATCCGGCTGTTGCCAGACCTTCATATCTTTTTCCTTCAACAATTGCCACAACCTTTACCCTGTAGAATCCCGGAATTTTCATAGTTCCGGTAAATTCTGTCCTTCCATTCTTCAGAATAACTCCCTCTTTTTTTACATCAGGAAACATTTCCGGTCCTGCTTCATAATCAACCGTAACATTGTCGATCAGATTGCCATATTTTAATACCTGGACTGAAAATTTTGCTTCCTGGTTCACCTTGTATGTCCAGTCTTTATGATCAGGTGAAACAATTACTTTAACCAAGCCTGTAACAGGCTGTGAAAAAGCATTGACCGATAAAAAGATGACAAGTATCGACTGTATGAGCAGCTTAGATGTTTTGTTTCTCATTGCAATTATTTATTAAAATCCGTTTTACATTAAACTTACCAATATTAAACAAGAAGAGGCCGGTAAAGATTCGCTCTGTTTGAATTAAACCAGTTAAAACAAATTTAGCTACTTTTTTATACGAATCAAAACAATAAAATTTGCTGTCTCATTTGATTGGATAATTTTATAAATAAAAATTGATACTATGAAGGTATTTGCTTTATCTTTATTCGACGTCACAATTCATTTTATGTAAGTAGATTGTAACTATTATATGAGCTCTAAAAACATTTCCTTATTACAAATAAATACGTTCAGTCTGTTAATAATAAATCCTGAATTCCGATGAAAAGAGAGTCAATGATAATGTGTTTACTCATAGCCTTTTTATCTTTTCCCCTGGCTCTGACTCAAGACATAAAAAAGAAAAAAGTATTGGTTAATGGGGTGGAAGTATCCGAAAACTGGCCTCCAAGGTATAATGGGAAAATTGAACGGAAGATGATGGCAGTTCCTTATCTGGAAACACATCAGAAAACGATTCCGATAAATGTTGGAAGGCAACTTTTTGTTGATGATTATTTAATTGAATCAACTGATCTTAATTCAATTCAACATTATCCGGTTCCCGGTAAAAGTAACCCGGTTTTAACTCCTGACAAGGAATGGGAATCCAATACGTCCGGACCATATGCTGCTCCTTTTAGTGATGGGATCTGGTTTGATGAGATGGATAATAAATATAAAATGTGGTACCTGGCAGGTAAAAGCAACAGCGGATCATACTATACATGTTATGCAGAATCTGATGATGGAATCCGTTGGATAAAACCTGACCTGGGTATTTTTGGCAATACCAATATAGTGGATACCTGCAACAGGGACGCTTCAACAATGTGGCTTGATAAGAGCGAGAAGGACCCATTGAAACGTTATAAGATGTTTAATGTAGAACATGATAGGATCTACAGACGTTTTCAGGTCGTACTGAAATATTCCTATGATGGTATCCATTGGAGTAAAGGAGAAGCTCAATCGGGAGATATATTTGACCGGACGACTTTTTTCTATAATCCTTTTTTACGAAAATGGGTTTTAAGCATGCGCTCTGATTCTGACATAGGCAGGTCAAGGAGCTATGCAGAACATGAAGATCCTGAATTGCTCGTCAGCCTGACACATAGGATGAGAAAAGATGTTAAAGATGCCAATATCACTTTCTGGCTTGGAGCGGATGACAGAGAGCCACGCAATCCCAGGTTCCAGGGAATTGATCCGCAATTGTATAATCTTGATGCTATTGCTTATGAAAGTCTGATGCTTGGGTTTTTTTCTATCTGGCAGGGACCGGATAATGATGTTACTGCAAAAGAAGGTATACAGAAAAGGAATGAGGTATTGATTGGATACAGCAGGGACGGATTTCATTGGTCACGTCCTTCCCATAAACCTTTTATGGGAGTAAATGAATCACCAGGTGCCTGGAACTGGGCAAATTCTCAATCTGTGTGCGGAATGCCGGTTATTAAGAATGATTCGCTCTATTTCTATTCGAGCGGAAGAAGACTGAACCTGGAAAAGAAAGATACTCATTTATCTGTTGGTTTATACACTCTGAGGAGAGATGGATTTGTATCAATGAACGCTGATGATTCAGGATATCTGACAACTAGGGAACTAAAATTTTCCGGAAAATATCTCTTCATTAATGCAGATATTCCTGAGGAAGGTGAAATGAGAGTTGAGGTCCTGGATGAGAATAATAATGTATTTAAAGGATATGGAAAAGCTGATTGTATACCAATGAAGGGTAACAGTACAAAATATATGATTCGCTGGAAGGGACATGATAATATTCTCGAATTTGTAAACAAACCGGTTCATTTCAGATTTCTTTTAACCAGAGGTGCATTATACTCCTTCTGGGTGTCACCATCAACAACAGGGGAAAGCAGAGGATATACAGCAGGTGGCGGTCCTGAATTATCACCAACCGGAGTAGATATGTAATCAGATATGAAACAGGAAGAAAACCATCTGTTACAAAAACGTGTTAATCTTTTTGATGGAATCTCGATTGTTGCAGGCTCAATGATCGGTTCAGGAATTTTCATCGTCAGTGCTGATATTGCAAGGAATGTTGGTTCTCCCGGATGGCTTATGGTTGTCTGGTTAATAACTGGTATAATAACTGTTATAGGTGCAGTGAGCTATGGGGAACTGGCCTCAATGATGCCACATGTGGGCGGCCAGTATGTCTATCTGAAGGAAGCATACCATCCTTTGCTTGGATTTTTGTTTGGGTGGACTACTTTTCTTGTAATTCAATGCGGTTCGATTGCCGCAGTGGCTGTTGCCTTTGCCAAATTCACCGGTGTACTTTTCCCCTGGATTTCCGAGAAGAATATTTTACTGCAGGTGGGTCCCCTTAAAATAAATAGTACAATGGTAATTGCTATTGTTATGATTTCATTTCTTACCTGGGTAAACACCAGGGGAATCGTAACAGGAAAGATAGTACAGAATATCTTCTCATCAACTAAGGTAATTGCACTTTTCGGTTTTATTGCAATTGGTTTTCTGGCCACAAAAGGCAATAGTTCCCTGGCCATAAATAGAGAAGTATTCTGGCAGGCCAGCCAGGCTGGGCCTGATAACCAGAATTTGCAACTTATCGGATTTGCACTGATAGCAGCAATCGGAACTGCTTTGGTGGGATCTCTGTTTTCAGCAGATGCCTGGTATAATGTTACATATATTTCCGAAGAAGTTATTAATCCAAAGAAGAATGTACCATTAAGCCTTTTCTTTGGAACTCTCATTGTATCAATTATATATATGCTTACAAACTATGTGTATATTAAAATTCTTCCTCTGTCAGGCACACCTGATGGCATAGATGTTCTGAGCCGGGGCATTCAGTATGCTACAGATGACAGGGTTGCAACATCTGCAATGAGTGTTGTTTTTGGGGATTATGCTGCTGTAATTATGGCAGTATTTATTATGATAAGTACCTTTGGATGCAATCACGGGCTTATTCTTTCAGGGCCAAGGGTATATTATGCAATGGCTATAGATGGACTCTTTTTCAGAAAAGTGGGTGAGATAAATAAAAACGGAGTACCCGGTTTTGCATTGGTTGTACAGGGTGTGTGGTCTGTATTGCTTTGTCTGTCAGGAACATACGGCGATCTGCTAGATTATGTGATATTTGCAGTTTTAATCTTTTTCACTTTAACCATCCTGGCAATATTTATTCTGAGGGTAAAGCGTCCCGATATACCACGACCTTATAAAGCTTTTGGTTATCCTGTAATACCAGCATTTTATATCCTGACCACATTAACTATTATGGTTATTCTTCTTATCTATAAACCAATGTATACATTCCCGGGTTTAGGGATTGTTCTGCTAGGTATTCCGGTTTACTATCTCTGGAAAAAATTTAATAAGGGGATAGCCGGTAAGATATAATATTATATTTCTTTTAATCCTCATAAAGTACAACAATTCATTATGTTACCCGAAGAGTTTGTAAAAAGAATTACTCTCCAGAAATATATTGATGCAGAGTCACTTGTGAAGTCTTTACATGAGCCTTCTCCTGTCAGCATAAGGATAAATCCTGCAAAATGGAATGTTTCTCCCTTGAATTCAGAATCTGTTGCCTGGTGTAAAAATGGTTATTATCTCGGAGAAAGGCCATCATATACCCTTGATCCATTATTTCATTCAGGTTGCTACTACCCGCAGGAAGCATCAAGTATGTTTTTGGAAACCGCTGTAAGGCAAACTGCAGGTTCACTTGAAAATATCCGTGTACTTGATCTGTGCGGGGCCCCCGGTGGAAAAAGTACACATTTGTCAGATTTAATTGGTCGTAGCAGTCTGCTTGTTTCTAACGATGTTATCAGGTCAAGGGTGGCAGTTCTGGTAGAAACATTAATTAAGTGGGGCTCCGTCAATACAATTGTTTCACAGAATGATCCTGCACTTTTTGGACGGTTATCCGGTTTTTTTGACATTATGCTCATTGATGCTCCATGTTCAGGAGAAGGTATGTTCAGGAATAAAGTTGCTGTTAATGAATGGTCAGTCGAAAATACAAATCATTGCTCTGAAAGGCAGAAAAGGATATTGATGGATGTCTGGCCGGCACTAAAAGAAAACGGGATTCTGATTTACAGTACATGCACATTTAATCCTGGCGAAAATGAAGAAAATATCAAGTGGCTTATCGGAAAGCATGAAGCAGAATGTGTGCGGATTAATGTTTCAGGTTATCAGGGGATAACCGAAATAGACTTTCAGGGGATATATGGTTATGGTTTTTATCCGGATAAAGTAAGGGGTGAAGGATTCTTTATTTCAGTTGTGAGGAAAACCGGAAAACAGGAAATGACCAGGGTAGTAATCCGTCGGAAACCGGAACTGAAACCATTAAGAAATGACCTTGTTGTTGCCGATAAATTGACCAGTTTCTCCGGAGATAGGCTCTTGAGGTGGGGGGATGAACTATTGGCTGTTCCTTGTGAGATGGATGATTATATTCACCTTTTTAATCAACTGAAAATTGTTAAAGCCGGAACAAAATTATTTACAGTCAAGAATAATGATTACCTGCCATCTCATGAAATGGCTTTATCTAACCAGCTGAGAGCCGGAGCTTTCCCGGAAGAAGAAATAGGTCTTTCTCAATCTATTGCATATTTGCAAAGGAATAATTTTGCATTTAAAGGGTCCATTAAAGGCTGGAACATATTGACTTATAAAGGTATAAATCTCGGATTTGTAAATAATATTGGCAACAGGGTAAATAATTATTTCCCGGTTGAATGGAGAATAAGGATGAATGCACCTGAACCAGGTAAAGAGAATATTGTAAGATGGAACCAGTAACTTTTTTTTAAATGTATTACCTTACTAATCAGGAAATACCCTTGTTTCTGACTGGCTATAAGTTTTTTACAAAAATGCATCATGGCCAAAATTTGTCGCTTCTTCAGGATACTATATCGCGGGTTAATCAGAAGATCTGGCTCAACCCAATTTACACTTTTAATTGAATGACAAAAGCATCACGAGAATTTCAGATATTTGCCAAACCGGTTGGAGCAGACTGTAATCTGAAGTGCACTTATTGTTATTACCTGGAAAAGAAAAAACTTTTCCCTGCAGGTATACCGATGAAAATGTCTGATGATACTCTTGAGAATTATATAATTCAGCATATAAAAGCATCAACCGGTCCGGTAATCAGTTTTTCTTGGCATGGAGGAGAACCATTGCTGGCTGGTATTGATTTTTACAGGAGAGTAATAGCATTGCAACATGAACACCAGCCGGCAGGAGTAACTGTTATTAATGGAATTCAGACCAATGGGATACTTCTTGATGAAGAGTGGTGCAGGTTCCTGGCATCAGAAAATTTCTTAGTCGGGATAAGTATTGACGGACCTGGAAATCTGCATGATTTACATCGCCATAATCGAGGAAATGGTTCTACATTCAATGAAGTATTGAGAGGTTACAGATTATTACAAAAGAGCGGGATACAACCTGAAATCCTTTGTGTTGTTAGTAACGGTAATGTAAAGTATCCGCTTGAGATCTATAATTTATTCAGAGAGCTTAATGTAAAGTTTATAACCTTCCTGCCACTTGTGGAACAGTCGCGTGGATCTTTGTCAGGAGTAACAGGAGAATCTGTTCAACCTGATGAATTCGGGATCTTCCTATGCACCGTTTTTGATGAATGGGTCGAAAAGGATATTGGTTCAATCAAAATCCAGATTTTTGAAGAGGCTATCCGTCCTGCTTTTAGCCAGGATCATACTCTGTGTATTTTTAAGGAAAATTGTGGAGGAGTTCCTGTTGTTGAGCATAATGGTGATTTTTATTCATGTGATCATTATGTTACAAAAGAGCATCTGCTTGGGAATATAAAAGAAAGGTCACTCATTTCTTTACTTGACAGCTCTGAACAAATCGCTTTCGGAAAATTAAAATCGCAGACATTACCTGAATTTTGCAGGAAGTGTGAAGTATTGGTAATGTGTAATGGCGAATGTCCTAAAAACCGGTTTATAAAAACTCCAGATGGTGATTCTGGATTAAATTACTTATGCCCTGGCTACAAATTATTTTTCAATCATTGCCGGCCATTTGTGGAAGCAATAAGTATTGCATGGAAAACTATGTAGAACCAACCCTTCACCAGGTTTTAACCACATGGTTTAGAAGCAATTATGCAGATTAACACTTTGATGCTAAACAAGTGGAATCCGGAGAAGTTATTATTCACAGAGAACATTATAGTGAAATTTAACTCCGTGAGAATTGTTGTGCTAACTGTTTGGATCAGTAGCTGATATATTATTTCCGGAACTTATTTCAATTTCTCTTTGAAAAACCCGATAGTTCTTCCCCATGCTAGTTTAGCAGCCTTTTCATTATATCTTTCCGGATTGGAATCGTTATTAAAAGCATGACTTGTCCCTTCATACATAAATATCTGGTACTCTTTATTATACTTTTTCAACGCTTCTTCGAAAGCCGGAATACCTGCATTAATTCCCTGGTCATTTTCAGCATAGTGAGCCATAATCGGTGCTTTAATCTTTGCAACGTCCTCAGCAACAGGTTGCCTTCCATAGTAGGGTACTGCAGCATCAAGGTCAGGAGCATTAACGGCAACCTGGTTTGTCATTGCACCTCCCCAGCAAAAGCCTGTACAGCCAACTTTCCCGTTAGTAAGAGGATTTGTCTTAAGGTATTTTACAGCAGCAACAAAGTTTTTTGTTGTTTTTTCCCCATTCAGTTGCCTGAATAATTCTCCGACATTACTGATGTCTTCAGGTGTGCCACCAACTGAAGAGAGTGCATCAGGAGCAAGAGCAATGAATCCCTCCTTAGCCATTCTTTTTGTAACATTTTTAATATGAGGAACAAGGCCCTTGTTCTCGTGTACAACAATTACTGCAGGGAATTTTTTACCCTTTTTTGGCCGGGCGAGGAAAGCCCTCATATCCCCTGTTTCCCCTTTGTAATTTATGTATTCGGTAATCAGATCAGGGTCATCCTGTAATCCATTAGCAGATTTAGGAGTGGTTGCTTTTAAAGCAGGCATAAAAGCAAGTGCAGCAGTAGTACTTCCGGCAAGCATTGCCAGTTTTCTGACAAACGAGCGCCTGTCATTTAATCCATTGTTATAACCTTTGTAAAGATTGTTAATTGTTTTATCCATAACTGTCTGGTTTAAATACGGCTATATTCAAAATTAATAATAAACCTCAATATACAAATAATTTGGTATTATAGCGTGTTTTTCTATCATAAGTATTAGTTTAGTTGCTTAATTTTTTTCAAAACTATCATACAGATATGAAACACGACATTGAAATTGCTCAGGAAGCTAAGATCAGGCCGGTAATAGAAATAGCAGATATTTTAGGTATCCCCAGGGATGATCTTGAGTTATATGGAAAATATAAAGCTAAGATCCCACTTGATTTTATTGATGAAAAGAAAATAGAAAGGGCTAAACTTATACTTGTAACAGCTATAACTCCTACTCCGGCTGGAGAAGGAAAAACAACAACATCGATAGGACTTACCCAGGCTCTTAACAGGATTGGCAGAAAAGCGACTGTGGTTTTGCGTGAGCCATCTCTTGGCCCGGTTTTCGGGATAAAAGGAGGAGCCGCAGGAGGAGGATATTCCCAGGTTATACCTATGGAAGATATCAATCTTCACTTTACCGGCGATATGTCGGCTGTTGAAAAGGCTCATAATCTTCTGGCTGCACTTATAGATAATAATATCCAGCTCAAAGATGGGAATCTTGGAATTGATCCCAGGACAATTGAGTGGAAAAGAGTAATGGATATGAATGAAAGATCTCTCAGGGATATAATTATCGGACTGGGAGGGACTACCGAAGGAGTTCCACGTCAGTCGGGATTCAATATTACAGCAGCCTCGGAGGTTATGGCAACATTATGTCTTGCCAAAGATCTTCACGATCTGAAGGAAAAGCTGGGAAATATTTTTGTTGGATATACCTTTGCCGAAAAACCTGTGTTTGCCAGAGACTTGAAAGCCAATGGTGCAATGGCTGTTCTGTTAAAGGAAGCTATAAAGCCGAATCTTGTCCAGACTCTTGAGGGAACTCCTGCGATTATTCACGGCGGACCATTTGCTAATATAGCCCAGGGCACAAATTCAATAATTGCAACAAAGACAGGTCTCTCTTTAAGTGATTATGTGGTTACCGAAGCCGGTTTTGCAAGTGAACTGGGTGCAGAAAAATTTTTCGATATCAAATCACAATTTGGCAATCTTCATACCGATGCAGTAGTTATAGTTGCAACAGTCAGGGCACTTAAATATCATGGAGGTGCAAAATTATCGAATCTTCAGAATGAGAATCTTAATGCCCTTCAGAATGGTTTCGATAATCTTGATAAACACATTGAAAACATGCAATATTTTGGTTTCAGACCTGTTATAGCTGTTAATAAGTTTGATACAGATACAGACGCCGAGATCAACCTGCTTATGGAACATTGTAAATCAAAACAGGTTCTGGTTGCATTGAATGAATCATGGGCAAAAGGTGGAGAAGGGGCTATTGACCTTGCAAATAAAGTTCTTGATTCAATTTCAGATTGTACTAATTGTTTCAAACCTTTGTATGACCTCTCCTGGTCGTATGAGAAAAAAATTGAGACTATATGTACGAAGATGTATGGAGCAGATCATGTTGAGTACACTATTAAGGCAAAAAGTCAGATCGAAAAGATTGTACAGCTGGGACTTGGTAATCTCGCTGTATGTATTGCAAAGACACAGAAGTCACTTTCAGATGATCAGAATAAAAGAGGGCGCCCAAGGGGATTTACTATTAAAATCCGTGAAGTTGAACTTGCCTCCGGGGCTGGATTTATTGTGCCAATAGCAGGAACAATAATGCGAATGCCTGGTCTGCCTCCCAATCCCTCCGCTGAGAAAATCGATATTGATTCAAATGGGAATATTACAGGTTTATTCTGATGGTGAATGATATCTCAGCTGTTATTTTGGCAGGTGGTGACAGCAAACGTTTTGGAGGCATAATCAAAGCAAAAATTCTCATAAATAGTGAGCCTATTTTAAAGAGGATGACAACTCTGCTGGAGGATATTTTTGATGAGATAATAATAGTAACAAATACACCAGCTGAGTTTAATGATTATAATAATTTTAAGATTGTCAGAGATATTTTTATTAAGAAAGGACCATTAGGAGGGATACATGCTGCTCTTGAAGCTTCATCAAAGGGAGCAGTTTTTGTCTTTGCAGGAGATATGCCTTTTATCAGCAGGGATATTATTATTGATCAGGTAAGTCATTTAAATACAGCAAAATACGAGGCCATAGTACCTCAGATTGGAACATACATTGAACCCTTGCATGCAATTTATATGAATTCTGTAAAAGAATCACTCAAAGCATTTTTAAGTGAGCAGAATAATTTTGCTGTGAGGGACTTTCTCAGGAAGCTGAATGTAAATTATTTTCAGGTGGAGGATAATGCAGAAAACAGAATCTCGTTCACAAATATCAATAGCACTGCTGATCTTTCATTATTCCAAAATGAGCATTAATCCGTTTATCAAGTGTGACGTCTCCGCCTGGTCCTGATGATTTGTTCGGATCTATATCAATTTTTACTAAATTTATCAAATATTAACCCTTGATAAAATGAAGAAGGCATATTTTATTTTAATAATTATTTTAATGTCATTCACTGCGTGTAAAAAATACAGCAAATATGAGGGAGTCCGGTATGATGAGAAGGAACCACGGGACTGGGAAAATCCTGAGTTGTTTAACCAGAACAGAGAGTATCCACATTCGACACTTATCAGCTATAATGATGAGGTGAGTGCACTCGAAGCAGTCAGAACAAATTCTCCTAATTTCATTTCACTTGACGGAATATGGAAATTCAATTGGGTTAAATCACCAGATCAGCGTCCATACTGGTTTTTTAAAGATGATTATGATACACGCGACTGGGATGATATTAATGTCCCATCCAACTGGCAGATGAAAGGATATGATATTCCAATTTATGTCAATATTGGATATCCTTTCAAAATGAATCCTCCATTCATTCATCATGACTGGAATCCGGTGGGTTCCTATAAAAGAGATTTCAGGGTTCCTTCAGGTTGGAAGGAAAAGGAGGTCTTTCTTCATTTTGGTGCTGTAAGTTCAGCTTTCTATGTATGGGTTAATGAACAACTTGTTGGGTATAGTCAGGATAGTAAGACACCGGCAGAATTTAACATAACAAGGTATCTGAAGAAGGGAAATAACAGTCTGTCTGTTGAGGTCTATCGCTGGTGCGATGGCAGTTATCTTGAAGATCAGGATTTCTGGAGATTAAGCGGTATCCAGAGGACGGTATTTTTGCATGCACGTCCAAAAACTTATATAGCTGATTCCTTTGCAGTTGGGGATATTGACAATAATTATAAAGATGGATTGCTTAAACTGAATGTTGTCTTAAAGAATAAAGCGAGTAAAGATGAGTCGTTTGTTGTTGAAACCTCACTATTTGATAACGGCCAGAAACTATATGCCGAATCAAAAACCGTCACCATTTCTGAGAATATGGGTCAGGCAGATTTTGTAAAGAGTTTCCCTGAAATTAAGAAATGGTCAGCTGAAAAGCCTAATATCTATTCGCTTATAATTAGTCTGAAAGATAATGAAGGTAAATTATTAGAGAGTGTCAGTACTAAAATAGGTTTCAGAAAAGTTGAAATTTTAAATTCACAGCTTCTTGTTAATGGGGTTCCAATTCTATTAAAAGGAACAAACATGCATGAACATGATGATATAAACGGACATGTGGTTGATGAATCTATGATTCTGAAAGATATAAGGCTGATGAAGAGCAATAATATTAATGCAGTTCGTACATCACATTACCCTCAGCAGGAGCTTTGGTATGAGATGTGCGATAAGTATGGTCTCTACCTGATTGATGAGGCAAATATTGAGTCCCATGGAATCGGTTATGATAAAGATATTACTATTGCTGACAAACCTGAGTGGGCTGCTGCTCATCTCGACAGGCTTCAGAGGATGGTTGAAAGAGATAAAAATCACCCTTCGGTAATAATATGGTCAATGGGGAATGAGGCAGGAGACGGACACAATTTTCTTAACGGTTATAAATGGATTAAAGAACGAGATGCATCCCGGCCGGTACAATATGAACGTGCAGAGAAGAGTACCAATGCACCTGAAAGGCATACTGATATCTGGTGTCCTATGTATTCAAAGATAGAGTATATAGAAGCATACGCAAAAGATGAAAAGAACGATCGTCCTCTGATTTTATGTGAGTATGCACATGCAATGGGAAATTCAACCGGAAACCTTCAGGATTACTGGGATGTTATTGAGAAATATCCGAAGCTGCAGGGTGGTTTTATCTGGGACTGGGTTGATCAGGGTATCCTTAAAACTGACGAAAATGGTGAAAAATACTGGACATATGGAGGTGATTATGGAGAAGAAGGAATCCCCAGTGATGGAAATTTCTGCCTTAACGGTCTAGTATGGCCAGACAGGAGTGGTAAACCGGGATTAAAGGAGGTTAAAAAGGTCTATCAATACATTGGATTTGAACCTGTTGATCTATTAAAAGGAATAGTTAAGATTAAGAATAAATATGATTTTACAAACTTGTCCGAGTTTAATTTTGAGTGGGAAGTTGTTTCAGATGGTTCAGTAATTCAATCAGGTAAACTGTCGTTCCCTGATCTTCAACCAGGCCTTGAGAGTCTTGTAAGAATACCATTAAACAAGATTGATCCGGCTCCGGGTTCTGAGTATTTCGTTAACATGCGGGCTATAAGAAGTGATGAATGGAATTCTGTACCTGAAGATCACATCTATGCTTCTGCTCAATTCAAACTTCCAGTTGAAGGTAACACTGTTAAAGCTGAACAGGATCTCCTATCTGTTCTTCAAACTAAAACAATTGATAAAAGACTGGAGATAAGCGGACAAGATATGAAGATAGTTTTTAACCTCGAAAATGGGAGGATGGAATCTATTACTTTTAAGGGGAGGGAACTTATTAAAAGTGGGCCACAGCCCGATTTCTGGCGTCCTCCTACTGATAATGACTACGGCTATGGAATGGATAAAAACCTTGCAATCTGGAAAAAAGCCGGAGAAAGAATTATTGTTGACAAGGTAAATATAAATCAACCTGAATTAGGCAAAGTAATAATTGAATTCGCATATAATATCTTGGGATTAGATAAGGAAAAAATAGCAGATTATTCTACTACTTATACACTTTTCGGATCCTCTGATATTGTAATAAAGAACAGGTTTTCCAAAGTATCAGATAAGATTCCGGAAATTCCCAGAATGGGAATGCAGATGCAATTACCAGAAGAGTTTATGAACCTAAAGTGGCTAGGTCGGGGTCCTCATGAAAATTATGTTGACAGGAAGAGTTCGGCTGATGTTGGCCTCTATGAAAGTACTGTGGCAGATCAGTATGTTCCGTATATCCGTCCCTCTGAAAACGGTTATAAAACCGATACCCGATGGCTGACTTTAACAGATGAAAATGGTACAGGAATACTGGTAAGCGGTGATCCTCTCTTTTGTTTTGCCGCACTTAATAATGTTCATGATGATTTTGAGTCTCCGGGAAAACTATCACAGTACCGGAAAGATGCAAAAACAGCAAATACTCATACAAAGGATATTAAACCACGGGACTTCGTTAACCTCAATATTGACCTCGCTCAGATGGGAGTTGGTGGTGATGATTCCTGGGGTGCAATAATACATCCTCAATATAGGTTACTTGAAAAGAAATATGAATACACTTTCCGGTTACGTCCTATAGTAAAGGAAGATGATGTGCTAAAAGTAGCTAAAGAGATATTTTAAAGAAGAAGGTTGAAGAAGTTGAAATTTGGAAGTAAAAAATACCTCTTCAACCTAAAACTTAAGTTCTACTTTCAAACCTTCATTTTCACCGGTAAGGATATTAGTGACATCATATACCATCGGCATTTTTGCCTTTTTGCTGATAACAACCCTGGTAATTGAATTTGCCGCTAGGGTTATTGAAGAAGGCATATCATTCATCCCATTCCTGAGATAGAACGGAATATCTGATTTATTTGTTATTTCAATGAAGTAGCTTTTATCATTCTGATAATATGGTTTTCCTATTGAGATACATTGATAAAAGAAAGCTTCTGCATATACTTCTTTCCCGGCGAGGATATCTCTGAACCAGACTAAAGTGCGGCCTGCAAACATTGCCTCTTTAAGTGAATCATGATTTTTTTCTTTTGCCAGAACAAGCGTCATAGGCCTGTTTGAATAAGTAGGTTCAGTGTACCTCTCGCTTATAATGCCATGTACATCACTGTTTGCCATAATGGCCAGATTATTTTGCAGGCAGAAAGTGAAAACCAGCGGATAATGCTCACTGTCATTAAAGAATTCAATTCCATGTAACCATCCATTTTTAATAAGCCTTTTATGAATATCATACATTTTAGGAATGCCATCAGGTTCCTGAGATTTCCAGCCCGGGTGATTCCACTGCAGGAATGCACCTTGCTTTATTGCCTCAGAGAATGAATCCCACACGGAATCTTTTGCAATAAGAGAAGCATCTTTAATAAACAAAGCATTAAAGTGTCCCGGAGGCATCTTTCTTGTAATTTCAGTTCCATGAACAAGGATAAGATTTCTCTCTTTTGCATAACTTTCAGTGATTTTCCAGGCTGCATTGAAGTCAACCGGAATGAAATCTTTTTTAGGAGTATATTCAAGATGATCAGTTATTGCAATTGCATCAAGTCCATCTCGTAATGCCTCATCAACTCTTAAAGTGGGCCAGACATTGCCATCTGAGAACACAGTATGCATGTGAAAATCACATTTAAGCGTTACATACCCGGGAATATCCGGTAAATGAATAATTCTCCTCTGGCCAAAACCAAAAATAGAAATCGAAGTCAGAAACAAATAAATAATTATCAGCTTTTTCATTTTTGAGATTTTATTATATATTCCATTTTTTCTTCAGATACTACCAATCGTGATGATTAGTGAAACAACATCATTTTGATTCTTATACCAATCCAGACTCTTCTTCAGCCACTTCAACCTTTATCAAACTATATCTTCATAAAAATAAGCTATTTTTCTATCCGCGTCATCCCATGTATAAATCTTTTTCTTCTTATTCAGCCAGTAGAAATTAAGCAATGCCATATCCCCTGCACACATAGTTGAATGTACAAACAGAAAAATAGATAAACTCCATTTCCATAATCCGGGAAGGTATAAAATAAGAAAAAGCAAAGAGATACTGATAGTTACAAATGGTATAAGTGCAACAATACAGAACTGCAGAGTGCCTGCAACATACCTGTGTGCTGTTACATAGAAAATAAATTGTTGCAGGTCCATTCCGATTCTTATTTTTCTTGCTCCTGATAAGTAATATGGTAAAATATGTAAAGATTCATGGAGGGGAATACATAATAAAGGGAAGATTACCAAACCAAGCATAGTATGCAGAAAAACATTTGAAAACAGAAAATATCCGGCAATATTTATCCGGATAGAGACTGCTATCCCCAGAAATAATAAGCAGACTGACCAGAAGAATATAGTTATTGCAGATTTTCTACGGAGGTAATCAAGAATGAATGGAACCAGGTCAGAATATCTGATTTCAAGTATTTGCCTGAACCTTGTCTGATCATCAAAGTTTTCAACCTTAAGGGGCATCGTTTTTTTTCAAATTTACCCTTTTGGTATTTGAATAACAATATGTGTTTTTGAATCGGAATGCTTTGGCACGAAATTGGCTTTAATCCGTAGAAGAGATATGAACTTTAAAAATTGATAACTTTGCAAAAATATTCTTTAAGTGAGACATGTCCTTGTAATATTTTTATTTGTGATCATTGGTTCTAGGGTGGCTGGACAGAAAGACACAGTTGTAAATAACAAAGACACATTGTCCGAACCGGTTTATCTCCTGCAGAATGTGAAACGAGATGGAATAACCCTTCCTGAAATTGAGATAAAGGATGTTACAGTTTATGGTCGTCCTTCTGCATCAAACAGATCCGCATTCAGAAAATATGAAAGACTGGTCTATAATCTCAAGAGGGTCTATCCGTATGCATTAGTTGTCAGGTTCAGAATTGATGAGGTCAACCGGGAGTTGGAAAGATTAAATACTGAAAAAGAAAGAAGAAGATATATCAAGAGTGTAGAGAAAGATGTTTTTGGAAAATATGAAGATGATATGAGAAGTATGACTATCACGCAGGGACGATTGCTGATAAAACTGATTGACAGGGAGACACAGAACACTTCTTATACTTTAATACGCCAGTACAGGGGAGGAGTCACTGCTGCTTTCTGGCAGGGGATAGCAAGAATTTTTGGAACTAACCTTAAGGAGGAGTATGACCCATATGGTGATGATGCTCTGATAGAATTGATAGTTGATGAAATTGAAAAGGGGATGTTATGACCCTGTGTATCCTGTATGAGTCAAATAAATATTAAACTTTATGATGAAAAGGATTTTTATTGCTTTGAAAGTGCATCCGGGGCAAAACTTCAAAAACATCCTCAAAAATCTTAAAGACTCATTTAAAGATGAAAATATTAAATGGGTGGATCCTGAAAACATTCATATAACCATTGTATTTATTGGAAATACTGAAGAAGAAAAGATAGAAACTATCAGTTCATTGTTAACTGAGAGATGCACTGGTTTGGGTGAGTTTGGAATAGTACTGAGAGGTATCGGGGTTTTCAAGAATTTCAGGGATCCACGCATAATCTGGGCTGGAACTGAACCGTCTGAGAGCTTATTTAGACTAAATGATGTGATAGTATCAGGACTGAAATATAAAGGAATAAATACAGAAGAGAGATCATTTAATCCACATCTTACACTTGGCAGGATAAAAATGATTCGTCCTCAAAAGAACCTTAAATTAATACTTGATAAATACATGGATCTGGAGATTCAGAAAGTATCAGTATCTGAGGTTATACTTTACGAGAGCATTCTTACTACCCAAGGGCCATTGTATAGACCAATCAGGATCATAAACCTCACCTGATTATTTTATTATTTTATACCAGCAGTAGTCGGATGTGTTTTTCTGTTTTCAGAACTCAACTTTTATTATGAAACACTTTAATCGTCCAACTCAAGCATCTACCATCTGGATCATACTCCTATCAATTTAATATTATTTACTTAAGGTTTAATTCAAATCGTATCCCGTCTTACAATTTTTATATTTTTGTGATAGAAACTTCATCCACCTGATATTATATGACAGATACATTTGAGGCAAAAGGTAAAAGGAAGAAACTTGTTGCCGAATTGAGAACCAAAGGTATAGTTGATGAGGAAGTATTACGAGCCATTGATGTTGTTCCCCGGCATATTTTTATGGACCCTGCTTTTCTGAATCATGCATATGTTGATAAAGCTTTCCCTATAACATCAGGTCAGACAATATCTCAACCTTATACTGTTGCAATTCAAACATCTCTACTCAAAATAAGGAAAAGGGATAAAATCCTTGAAATAGGTACAGGATCTGGCTACCAGGCTGCAATACTTGCTGAAATGGGAGCAAAAGTTTACACAATAGAGCGTTATCGAGACCTTTTTTTAAAAGCCCAAAACACTCTTACTCATCTGGGATACTCAGCAGATTTCTTTTATGGCGACGGCTATGAAGGTAAACCGCAATATGGTCCGTTTGACGGGATAATTATAACCGCCGCAGCACCCGAAGTACCTGAAAAATTACTTTCTCAACTTAAAGTGGGAGGAAGACTTGTTGTCCCGATAGGTGAAAGCGGATCACAGGTAATGACAGTTGTTCAGAGGATAGGGCAAGACACTTTTGATTATTCTTCACATGGTAATTTTGTATTTGTCCCAATGCTGAAAGGAACTGTGAACGGAAAATAAGAAACTATGGAAATATTCAGACTCATATTCTCGCCGATAAACGTAAATACTTATATCCTTGCTGATAAATCAGGCGATTGTGCAGTTATAGATTGTGGCTGTTATGATATTCATGAATTTCAAAAGTTTACAGGATTTTTGCATAAGAAAAATCTTAATCCGGTGCTTTTGCTAAATACTCATTGTCATCTTGATCATATTTTTGGGAATGGAATGTTCCTTAAAAAATTTCATCTTGGTGCCTTTGCCTGCCAGCTTGACGAGATTAACCGGAAGAATTCGGTTCAGCATGCCACGATCTTTGGTTTGACGATGGAAAATCCACCGGAACTTTCAGGTTACATTTCAGACGGTGAGGAAGTAACTTTTGGGTCAGTAACTTTAATAGCATTACATGTTCCTGGTCATACTGCAGGAAGTCTCGCCTTTTATAGCAAAAAGGATGGAATTGTCTTTACAGGAGACGCTCTGTTTTCAGGAAGTATAGGAAGAACCGACCTTCCGGGAGGTGATTATGGTACTCTTATTAAAAGTATTAAATGTAAGCTTTTTACTCTGCCTCCTGATACGATTGTTTATCCGGGTCATGGCGATGAGACAACAATCGGAAAGGAAATGAAGCATAATCCGTATTTTATCTAACGCTGATACTTATCATTTTATTAACAATTTCTTATTTCTATTTTTGTAAATCTCTTCACAAAGGTTACTTTTCTTTGTTTCTCAAAAATTAAAGATATGCTATCAGATAAATTTGCAAACCGTCATATTGGACCACGTGATAATGAATTGCCTGGGATGTTGGAAAAAATTGGAGTTGGTTCACTCGATGAGTTAATTGAGAAAACTGTCCCGAAGTCAATTATGCTTGAGAAACCTCTCATGCTTCCTGAGGCTATGAATGAGTATAAATATCTTAAACATATCAGGTCGATTGGCTCCAGAAATAAACTTTACCGTTCATTTATAGGACAAGGTTATTATGGAGTTGCAGTTCTGTCAGTTATTGTCAGGAATGTCCTTGAAAATCCTTCCTGGTACACATCATATACTCCTTATCAGGCTGAGATATCTCAGGGTCGACTCGAAGCACTTCTGAATTTTCAGACTATGATCATTGACCTTACCGGCATGCAGATAGCAAATGCTTCCCTTCTTGATGAATCAACAGCAGCAGCTGAAGCAATGTTAATGATGTTCAATAACAGGTCGAGGGCTTCAGTAAAAGCCGGTACTAAAAAATTCTTTGTTGATGAGGATATCTTTCCCCAGACAATGGATGTTATCAATACAAGATCTAAACCTCTTGGTATAGAGGTTGTTATAGGAAAATATAATGAGGTTGTTTTTGATGATATGTATTTTGGCGGATTTATTCAATATCCTGCTGCATCCGGTCAGATTGCAGATTACCGGGAGTTTGTTGAAAAAGCTCACAGTGCAGGTGCACTGGTTGGTGTTGCAGCTGATATTATGAGTCTTACGATATTGACACCTCCTGGCGAGTGGGGGGCAGATATTGTTGTAGGATCAAATCAGAGAATGGGTTTGCCGATGAGTTTTGGAGGTCCTCATGCAGGTTATTTTGCAACGAGGGAAGAGCTTAAAAGAAGCATGCCTGGTCGCATAATAGGTGTTTCAGTTGATGCTCAGGGAAATAACGCTTTAAGGATGGCATTGCAGACAAGAGAGCAGCATATTAAACGGGAGAGGGCTACCTCAAATATCTGTACTGCACAGGCTCTGCTTGCAACTATGTCTGGAATGTATGCACAATATCATGGTCAGGATGGATTAAAAAGAATAGCAAATCATATCCACAAGTCAGCATGTACAATAAGCTGTGCATTAATCGAACTGGGATATAAACAGGTCAATTCTGTTTTTTTTGATACAATTAAAATAGAGCTTCCTGCTGGGCTCACTCAGGAGGATATAATGAAGCACGCATTGGCCGCCGAAATCAACTTTTTTTATCCCGGGGATAATTTTGTGACAATTAGCACCGATGAAGTCATAACTATCAATGAAATAAATGCAATTATTGAGATTTTTGCAAAAGCAGCAGGCAAAAAAGCACTTTTAGCTGAATCTGTTAGCGACTGCTTTTCTGTTGGAGAAAAATTTCTGAGAAAATCTGCATTTCTTAAAGCTTTGGTCTTTAATATTTACCATAGCGAAACTGAAATGATGCGGTATATTAAGATGCTTGAAAGAAAGGATTTTTCTCTTACTCACAGTATGATATCTCTGGGCTCATGTACAATGAAGCTTAATCCTGCAACTTCAATGTTTGCAATGAGTTGGCCGGAGTTTGGAAATATTCATCCATTTGTTCCAAAGGATCAGGCAATTGGATATTATCAGCTGATGGATGAACTGGGCGAAGCTCTGAAGGAGATTACAGGCTTTTCAGCAATCTCCTTTCAACCAAACTCAGGAGCTGCTGGGGAATATGCCGGATTGATGGTAATTCGTGAATACCACTTAAGCAGAGGAGAAGGTCATAGAAATATTATTCTTATTCCATCTTCAGCGCATGGAACCAATCCTGCTAGCGCAGTTATGGCAGGGATGCAGGTGGTAGTAGTTGAATGTGATGAAAAGGGTAATATAAATGTTCAGGATTTACAAGGGAAAGCTGAAGAACATAATACGAATCTTGCAGGATTTATGATAACATATCCCTCAACACACGGAGTATTTGAGGCTGCTGTAAGTCAAATGTCAGAGATCATTCATAGTAACGGTGGCTTGGTATATATGGATGGCGCAAATATGAATGCGCAGGTTGGTCTGACTAATCCGGGGCATATAGGTGCCGATGTGTGTCATCTTAATCTGCATAAGACCTTTGCAATTCCTCATGGCGGAGGAGGACCTGGAATGGGCCCAATACTTGTTAACGATAAACTGGCTGAGTTTCTGCCGTCACATTCTTTAGTAAAAACAGGGGGTAGCCATGGAACTACTGCTGTTGCAGGTGCGCCGTTCGGAAGCGGGCATGTGCTTACAATATCGCATGCTTATGTAATGATGCTTGGCCCCGATGGATTAACTCAGGCAACTAAATATGCAATCCTGAATGCAAATTATATAGCAGCTTCTCTTAATGGTTGGTATAAAACACTTTATACAGGTAGTGAGGGATTTGTTGCACATGAGATGATACTTGATTGCCGGAATTTCAAAGCAGAAGCAGGCATCACTGAATCGGATATAGCAAAAAGATTGATGGATTACGGATTTCATGCTCCCACACTCTCATTTCCTGTCCATGGAACATTAATGATCGAGCCTACTGAATCAGAGTCACTTAAAGAGCTTGATAAGTTTATTGATGCAATGAAATCTATATGGAATGAGATTCAGGAGATAAAGGAAGGCAAAGCAGATAAAGAAGATAATCCTCTTCATAATGCTCCTCATACTGTTAGAGTAGTAACAGCCGATGAGTGGAATCATAAATATAACAGGCAAAAAGCTGCTTTCCCACTTAAATGGGTTTTGGAGAATAAGTTCTGGCCTTCGGTGGGACGTATTGATGATAGTTATGGCGACCGCAACCTTATTTGTACCTGTGATCCGATTGACTCATATCGTTTTGAGACACTCAAATTCTAAATAAATTAACTATGCGTAATTCTTCATGGCATGACCTGACAAGACTGATAGACGGCAGGAGGTTGGACTATCAGCCTGTTGGATTCATAATCGACAGTCCCTGGATCCCCGGCTGGTATGGGATTTCAAATATTAATTATTATTCCTCCGATGAGCTTTGGCTGAAATCAAACTTGGAAGCAATAACCCGCTTTCCTGATATCTGGTTTCTTCCATCCTTCTGGTCAGAATATGGGATGTGTACTGAACCTTCGGCTTTTGGGTCACGAATGATTTTTCTTGAAAGCAGTCTGCCACATGCTGAAAAAATATTATCTGACATTTCAGAAACATACAGGTTGCCTCAACCAAATGTAAAAACTGATGGGTTACTGCCTTTCATGATTAACAGGTTGAAAAACAATGAGGCAGCGATAAAAAATGCTGATCACCAGGTCCGGTTCGCTATCGCCCGGGGGCCACTAAACATTGCCAGCTTCCTGATGGGAACAACAGAGTTTATGATGGCCCTTGCTATGGATCCTGAGGGATCTCATAAGCTTCTAAAAAAGTTAACTGATTTCATATGTGACTGGCTCCAATGGCAGAAAGAGTCTTTTCAGTCAATTGAAGGCGTTTTAATCCTTGACGATATTATCGGTTTTGTAGGGGAGAACGAGTTTGAAGAGTTTGTAACGCCATACTTCAAAAAGATCTTTAGTTGCACTGGAGCAAAAGCACGATTCCTTCATAATGATGCCGAAGGTTTGATAACTGCAAAGAATCTTAACGAGATGGGAGTAAACATGTTTAATTTCTCATTCAATCATACAATGGGCGAGATACGTGAACTGACTGGGCCTGATGTTGTGCTTGTTGGCAATATACCGCCACGTGATGTGCTTGCTCTGGGAACGCCACAGCAGGTAAATAATGCTGTTAAAAAGTCAATAGGTGAGATCAAAAATCATGAAAGGATAATTTGGTCAGCAGGTGGTGGAATGCCTCCAGGAGTAACGGATGAAAACATTAAGGCATTCCTGGATGCAGTGAATATTTACGCTGTTTGATAATTTTTTGCTGAAAGATTCTTACAAGGTGTTATATTTGGGACATATTTATTTTAAAATTGCATAATAATGAAAAAACTATTTCTATTAATCCTTCCGGCTCTTATCATAGCTTCATGCGGGCAAAAAGGTACTGGAAAAAAAACTGATGAAAAATTGAATACAATAAATGAAACTCAGGCTAAGGTCAAACTGATTATTGTTGACCCCGGGCATTTTCATGCAGCGCTGGTTCAGAAAACAATGTATGACCAGATATCTCCGGATGTTAAATTGTATGCTCCTGAAGGACCTGATTATAAGCAATATCTTGATAAAATAAAATCTTATAATGAGCGTCCTGAGAAACCGACTTCATGGAATGAAAACGTTTATAACGGGAATGATTTCTTTGAAAAAATGATCTCAGAGAAAGCAGGAAATGTTGTTGTCCTCTCCGGAAATAACAGGAAGAAAGCAGAATATATTACTGGGTCAATTAATGCAGGACTCAATGTTTTTGCCGATAAACCTATGATCATTTCTCCGGATGACTTCACAGGTCTGAAGGAAGCATTCCGTATTGCAGGGGAAAAGGGTCTTATTCTATACGATATAATGACCGAGCGTTTTGAGATAACGACAATACTTCAGAAAGAACTGGCTGCGAAAGAGGCTGTATTTGGAAAGCTTATCAATGGAACAAAACAGGATCCTGCTGTTACCAAAGTAAGCATTCATCATTTTTCGAAGATGGTTTCAGGTACGCCTTTAATCCGCCCGGCATGGTTTTTCGATGTTGAACAACAGGGAGAAGGAATTGTTGATGTGACAACTCATCTTGTTGACATGGTTCAGTGGGAGTGTTTTCCTGAACAGATCTTAAGTACAACTGATGTAAATATTGTGGATGCAAAACATTGGCCTACTGTTATTTCAAAAGATGAATTTAAAAAGGTAACAGGATTGGACTCATATCCCTCCTATCTGACAAAAGATGTGAAAAATGACAAATTGAATGTTTTCTCAAACGGCGAATTTACTTACCAGTTGAAAGGTGTATTTGCAAAAGTATCTGTGGAATGGAGATTTGAAGCACCAGCTGGTGGTGGTGACACACATTATTCGGTGATGAAAGGAACTAAATGTGACCTTGCTATACGCCAGGGAGCCAATGAAAAATTTGTACCTACCCTTTATATTGAGAATGTGAAAAGCGATCCATCTGGTAACTTCAGTGCAACATTGAAAGAAGTTATTGCCGGACTTCCATTTGAAGGTCTTTCAATTGAACCGGTCAATAGTAGTACAATTAAAATTGTTGTTCCGGATAAATACAGAGTTGGTCACGAAGCTCATTTCGGTCAGGTTACTGAGAAATTCCTTAAATTTCTGGAGGAAGGTAAATTGCCTGAATGGGAGATACAGGGTATGATAACCAAGTACTTTACTACTACCAGTGCTTTGAAAAAGGCAAAAGGTAACTAAAATTAAAATTCAAGAGAAATAGCACTAAATGCTCAGGGCGCAGAGCAGAGTAATTGTAATAAACTCTTCTCTGCGCTTTGTTCAATGTGCTATTAGTCAAACAGATCCTCAATAACCATTGAATAGATCTCTTCCAGAGAAATCCCTGCCGCCTGTACCTGTTTGGGAACAAGGCTCTCTTTTGTCATACCTGGAACAGTATTGATCTCCAGAAAGTAAGGCTCCTCTCCAATAACTATAAAATCAACCCTTACAATCCCTTTACATCCGAGAAGGTCGTAAATTTTGGAACTGAGTCTCTGAATATCATCTGTAACTGATTGAGGCATTTCGGCAGGGGTAACCTCATCTGATCTGCCGGGTGTGTATTTAGCTTCGTAATCGAAAAATTCGTTCTTGCTTATTATTTCAGTTACCGGAAGCACAATTGTTCTGCTTGAAGTTTTTACAACACCACAGGCTACTTCTCTTCCGTTCATACATGATTCGATCATTACTTCATTGCTCTCTCTGAAAGCTGTTTTAATGGCTGCCAGAAGATCCTCCTTTTTCTTAACTTTAGTAACTCCAAAACTTGAACCACTGTCGTTGGGTTTTACAAAACAGGGCAATCCTATCTTTTCAATGACCTTAACAGGATTATGAGAGCAGTCATTTCTTATAAGTATACCATTAGCCATAGCTATTTCATACTCTTTAAGGTAAAGTTTACAAGCCTGTTTGTTAAATGTGAGGGCTGAACAGAAAGTGCTGCAACTTGTATATGGGATACTCATCATATCAAAATAACCCTGTAATAAACCATTCTCACCTGGAGTGCCATGGATAGCAATAAATACAGCATCAAATCTGATCCGGTAATCATCCGTTACAAGACTGAAATCGTTTTTGTCAATATTGAAATAACGGCCTTTCTGGTCTTCCCAATACCAGTTAGTGCCTTTGATCATAATAATATATGTTTTGTATTTTGCTGACAGAATTTTAGCCACTTCACCGGCACTCTTCACCGAAACTTCAAATTCGGAGGAGTCTCCGCCTGCAACTATTGCAATTGTTCTCATCAATATATTTTAAATTTAGTACTGGTATCCGGAGTCAAAAATATTCACTTTCCGTATTAAATCCATCATCATCTCATATTAAAAGAAACTTTATCAGATATCCCACACCCAAAATTAGTTAATATTATGAAATTCAGTCTCAGGGATACTTTTAACTGCAGTGTATCATAATATTTCGTGAAGCAGGCAAAATGATCTGGAAATATTATTGAAATCAGTTAGTAGTTGAACAGGTTTAGATGATTAAAATAACATTTCAAGTAACACGGAATAACCTTCGGATATATTACCTTTGTGAAAAATTTAAAAACTTAAAAGATGAAAAAAGGTTGTTTGATATCAATTATTATAGTTGCTTTTCTGGCACTTGTTATTCTCTCTGTAGTTATTTGGGGTACAAAGGTTTATAATGGTATGGTAACCATGAACGAAGGTGTAACAAGTCAATGGGGAAATGTTGAAACGCAATATCAGCGCAGATCAGATCTTATTCCGAATTTTGTTAATACTGTAAAAGGTGCTGCTAATTTTGAACAGACAACACTGACTCAGGTAATTGAAGCCAGGGCAAAAGCAACGTCTGTTACTATTGATCCAACAAAAATGACTGAAGCAAATATGCAGCAGTTCCAGCAGGCACAGGGTCAGGTCAGCTCTGCATTATCCCGCCTGATGGTCGTTATGGAGCAGTATCCCGAACTTAAAGCCACTCAGAATTTCAGAGATCTCCAGGTGGAACTGGAAGGTACTGAAAACAGGATATCAGTTGAAAGACGTAAGTTCAATGATGTTGCGCGTGCATATAATACATATATAAAAAGATTTCCTCAGAATTTTCTGGCAGGTATGTTCGGATTCCAGGCAAAACCTTATTTTGAATCAGCAGAAGGAAGTGATAAGGCTCCTGTTGTTACATTTTAACTTGTTTATTATCAGTTAAATGAAAGCCGCATCTTTCTTTACAAAAGAACAACAGCAACAGATACTTGCATCAGTTAAAGAGGCAGAGACGGATACTTCAGGTGAGATCAGAGTTCATATTGAAACTGGTTGTAATGAAGATGTTCTCGACAGGGCAGCCTGGGTTTTCGAAAAGCTAGGTATGAAAAAAACAATTGAACGGAACGGAGTTTTATTTTATCTGGCAGTAGAAGACAGAAAATTTGCAATAATTGGTGACTCTGGGATTAATGCCAAAGTGCCTGCAGGTTTCTGGGATGAGATAAAAAAAATATTAATGGACAATTTCAGGGAAAACCGATTTACTGAAGGCATTATCCAGGGAATATCTATGGCCGGGAAACAGCTAAAGACTCACTTTCCGTATCAAAAAAATGATATTAATGAATTATCAGATGAAATTTCATTTGACAAACCAGTGGGAGAGTAATCTGATGAAGAAAACAATTATGAATTATCTGATAACAGGTTTGTTATCAACGCTGATCTCAATTCCGGTCTTTTCACAGGATCTTCCGGAAAAGCCTGTTCCTCCAAGGTTAGTGAATGATTTTGCAGGGATGCTTACAAATCAGGAAGTTAATGCACTTGAGCAGAAACTTGATCTGTTCAATGACTCAACTACAACCCAGATATCTATTGTGACCGTTTCAGATCTTGGGGGGTATGATAAGTCAGATTTCGCCCAGCGACTTGCTGAAAAATGGGGAATAGGTCAGCGCGGTCGTAATAACGGTGTTCTGATCCTTGTAAAGCCGAAGACAGGTACTTCTAAGGGAGAGGTACATATTGCTTCAGGTTATGGACTGGAAGGGGTTATTCCTGATATTGTTTGTGGTGAGATAGTTGATTATGAGATTTTGCCATCTTTCAGATCAGGTGATTATTATGGTGGTCTTGACAGAGCAGTAAACACTCTTATGTCTCTTGCCAGAGGCGAATTTACTGCTGATCAGTATGGTAAATCGAGAAAGAGAGGTAGTAAAACAGAAGCTCCTCCTTTTATCTTAATTATCATATTAGTGGTTTTTATTATCTCTGTAATATCCAGGAAGTCAGGTGGATCTAATCATAAGAATATAAGCACTGGTGGCCTTCCATTATGGATGCTTCTCGGAATGATGGGCTCGGGGCGTAATTCTCACAGCGGAAGTTGGGGCGGATTTTCGGGAGGTGGAGGAGGTGGAGGCGGCTTCGGCGGTTTCGGGGGTGGTAGTTTCGGTGGAGGTGGAGCAGGAGGCAGTTGGTAGACATTTAATGTTCAGTGCTTATATCCAACAAATGAGTTGGAGAATGAATCCGGGATAGGTGATCCCTTATTCTATTCTGTGGAATCTCGTGATGAGATATATTTTCTCCACTTTTCAATTACCTGTTTCATATCGTCAGGTAGATCAGAATCAAAGAAGAGTCTTTTCCCTGTTACCGGGTGATCGAAAGCAAGAGATTTAGCATGCAATGCCTGTCGTGGTAATATTTTAAAACAGTTCTTTACAAACTGCTGGTATTTTGCATATGTTGTTCCTTTAAGGATTATATTTCCTCCATATTCATCATCATTAAATAGGGGATGTTTTAAATACATGAAATGAACCCTTATCTGGTGAGTTCTTCCGGTCTCAAGTTTACATTCAACCATAGAGACATACCCAAACTCTTCTATAACCCTGTAGTGGGTAATGGCTTGTTTCCCCTGGCTTCCATCAGTATATACCTGCATAACTTTCCTGTCCCTGATGCTTCTTCCGACATTTCCTGTAATAGTTCCGGTCAGCGGATCAGGAGTGCCCCATACAAGAGCTATATACTTCCTGTCAGTTGTTCGTTCATAGAATTGTCTTGAAAGCCGGTTCAATGCGATTTCATTTTTTGCAATAACAAGAATTCCAGATGTATCTTTATCAATTCTATGTACCAGCCCAGGTCTCAGTTCCCCGGTCTGAAAAAGTGGGAGATCCTTAAAATGCCACATCAGGGCATTGACAAGAGTTCCAGTATAATTGCCATAAGCAGGATGGACAACCATTCCTGGTTCCTTGTTAATAACGACTACATCCTCATCCTCATATACTATATTGACAGGGATATTCTCAGGGAGTATTTCAATGTCTCTTGGAGGTGTTGGGAGAACAACCTGTATTATGTCTCCCGGTTTTATCTTATAGTTTGATTTAACAGGGGTATTATTGACAAGGATATTTCCCGAATTAGCCCCCATCTGGATTCGTGTCCTGGAAACATTTTCCAGTCTGGAAAACAGAAATTTATCAACACGCAGGAGTGACTGGCCCGGATCGACATTAAAACGGTGGTGTTCAAAAAGCTCCTGCTGGTCAATTAATTCTTCTTCTGTCATCTGGAGAGATTACATTATTTTAATAAAGCGGTTAATACCAATTACATTGTTATTGACCCGTATAATCATTAGATAGATCCCTTTACTCAGTGATGATATTTCAATTTTGTCATAGTAAGGAACTTCTAATATTTTACGGCCATTTAAATCAATAACAGTCACATAAGCCTTTCCTTTAATTTGCAGCTCACCAGCATCTATATTTATAAATTCAGAAGCAGGATTAGGCCAAATCCTGAAGTGGTTGTTCTTTTCTGCAATGACGTCATCTATTGAAGTCGTTTTCAGGGGATCACCAACTACTGGTCTAATCATTATGCTGCCCTTAACCTGCGACTGCATCCAGTCGCCATTGAGCCAGTATAATTGCTTCCCTCCATGCAGTGTATTGACATCGAAACCTGCATTAAGAAATGTCTCGGATCTTTGTTTCCAGCCTATATAAAAAATGTCATTTACCATTACTCCTTCGGGTATCACATAGGTAATAAAGCCGTTTAATCCATCAGCCAGTTCTACCATGATTTCCTGCTTTGAAAAGAGTATATTTCCCGGGATTCCGTTATTATCATCCCATACCATCAGATCGAATGCTCTCTGGTTAGCATTCAGGTAACTGTCATTAAAGCAGATGTTTACAGCTCTTAATGTGTCCTTGATGAAAGACTTGAACCTGTAAGCTACCATGGCATTCCGGGACCCAAGTCCGTTAATCCCATATCCACCTTCCGATGAACCATCGTCATATGCAAAATAATTACTGAACTTTTGAAAATAGGTCAGAGTATCATTATCCTTCGGATCGAATTCATCTGTTATCAGTGAACAAGTGATCCGGAAAAGTGCAGAATCATTATTATCAGTTTTGAAAGTATAAATCAGATTTGCTTTATAACTTATGTTAGTCAGGGGATTTATATTTGTTGAGCCGGCACTGAAAATATGGGATGTGTCTTTATATAAATCCAGAATCTCAAAATTTCTTGTAACATTTCTGATAATGATATCATTATTACGATACTCTATCGGAATATAACTCCCCATCTCCTGAAGTGAAGCTGCCTGTTTGAATTGTCTCCATGGCATTGATTCATAGTCTTTCAGCAGTGAACGTAAGGGTAGTCTGAAGGCAACATCTGCAAAAACAGTGTCCTTATTATCGCGGTTTTTATCGAGAAGAACATAATCAATATTCCACTGGTCGCAGTTTCCTACTATGGAAGGATTACCAGGATTAGTACTAAGACTGGCGTAATTAATAAAACGGAATCTGAATCCTGTTTTAAGAAAACGGTCCTGATTAATATTTATAATAACAGGTTTGAAGTGATTTCCTGAATTCGCTTGATTTCTCCAGACCGGATACCATTTATTTTCTACCGGAGCATAAAACTGAAGAGAGAGTGAATCATTCTCTTCGGGAGTATCCCCCAGTCCTCCTGGTTGGTAATAGAAGCTTAACCAGATATTTTCAGAAGCAGGATAACTTAGATTAATAGGTTGTGAGGTGAGGTGATCAGCTTCAAAACTGGTTGGTGAGGCAGTTTCGTATAACTTTCCCGTGTTATCCAGTGCATCAAATGTCGCGATACCTGTTGTGATTTGATTATCTGAGTAGGTATCATTAATAAAAACAAAATTATCACTCCATCTCTTTTTATCAGGAAAAACCGATTTGTCTGAAAAATCATCAAAGAATGGGATTTCCAACTTTTCATTTAAAGATAGCCCTTTAATATCTATTCCTGGTTTAATTGATTTTAAGATATTGTAATCCTTTTGCAGTCCTGTTACAACTTCCTGTGCTGAGGAACTATTTAGAAGGGTATTAAGAAGCAGCAAATATAGGATCGTCTTTCGGAACATATTTATTTATTCGGTATTCCTTTAGTAAGATCGGGAAGAGGTATCGTATCAGAAATATTTGTAAGTGTTGAATCAGCAAGAAGTTTAACTGAATCTACTGACAGCCAGAGATAAATTGCTGATCCAAGCTGAAGGTTTGCCTCTTCTTTAAATTCAGGATTCTGTTTATAGACAAAAGCATTCAAGGAATCATCACCTGTTAATATAGTATTATCGTAGGTATAAGTTCCAAGATTAAATGAGGCAGCAAGTATTTTGTTTTTTGCAGGAGTAAGAGTCAACCCCATCAGATCAGGTATAGGATTCCTTTGATTGCTCAATCCCTTTCCAAGAACAAGATCTATAACGGAACCCTTTTGAAGTGAGTCATTTTCATTCACCTCTTTGCCGTTATGGAGTTGTTTTCTGACTATATCAACAGCAATATCAGGAATATATTTTAATGCTCCCATCTCGAGTCCTGAACCTTCAATAAGTGCGATTGCCTGTCTCTTAGGAAGATCGACAAGGTTTGGCATTGCAACCATTTCAGGACTGAAAGCATTTATGGTAAGCAGTATGTTTCTCCATTTTTTTACTTTGAATCCTGGCTTTGGGCTCTGTTCCGCAACACAGCCACCTGGTACAAGGTTTGTGTAAACTGAATCGATAACCTGGTACTTCATCCTGCTTTTCTTTGCTAATACTTTGGTCTGCTCCATTGTAAGACCGAAGAAATCAGGTACCGGTTTTGCCTGGCCATGGCGTGTATATATGTTCATCCAGATTAGCAATATCATAATCAATCCTACGACAAAGGCAATTGCAATACCAAGGTGCTTAACAAATGTTTTACTGAAGATGAAGTTTTTCAAGCTCATACTGTCAAACTGGACATTAATAATAACGCAAATGTAGCTATAAAATTATTAGTGCCTAAATTCTGTTATAAAGAGAATCTCTCTCAACAGGTTCGAATCCGGCTTTGCGGATCAATAAACATATCTCTTCTGAACTCATCTCAGGTTTTAATTCCTTTGCACCGGCCATGGAATAGATCCTCGTGGTATCGTCAATGGTACCGTCAAGATCGTCAGTTCCGAACGAAAGGCTTAATTGTGCTGCTTCTTTTCCGATCATCGGCCAATAAGCTTTTATGTGTGGAATATTGTTGAGAAATATTCGTGCAACAGCATAATTTTTTAGATCTTCAATGATACTCACTTCTCCCAGATAGGACATACTGTTGTTTGCCTTTTTATATTTCAACGGGATAAAGGCATTGAATCCACCGGTTTTATTCTGAAGATTGCGAAGTCTTTCCATATGATCGATCCGATGTTCATATGTTTCAATATGCCCATAAAGCATTGTAGCATTTGAGGGGATACCTAAAGTGTGGGCTATTTCGTGAATGGTGAGCCAGAGTTCTGATGAAGACTTCTCATCACATATCTTCTCCCTTAATTTTTCATCAAATATTTCAGCTCCTCCTCCAGGTATGGAGTCAAGACCGTAATTTTTAAGTTGTTGCAGACCATCCTCAATTGTCAGCCCTGCCTTTCCGATCATATATTCAAGTTCAATGGCAGAAAAGGCCTTTACGTGAATAACAGGTCGATGTTGTTTGATCTTTTGAATTAGTCTTCCATAATAGTGCAGATCGTAATCGGGATGAACCCCTCCAACAATATGAACCTCTGTGACATTCTTATTATCAAATTTTTTGACAATATCAAGCATATCGTCATGACTGTACTCCCAGCTTTCCGGATCACCTGCAGGCTTATGATAAGAGCAGAAGCGGCAGTTATAGATGCACTTATTTGTTGGTTCAATATGAAAATTTCTATTGAAATAGGCAAAGTTTCCGTTGAATTTTCTTCTTACAATACCTGCTAAAATACCCAGCACGGGAAGGTCAGCAGTTGTATAAAGTGAAAGAGCATCTTCAATAGTAACAGGGATATCAGAAGCTATTTTTTCAGCTATGCTGCCGATTTTTTTATTGTTTATCTGCTTTAGTAATTCACTCATCCCTTCAGAAAGTACATGTAAAGATAATAATTATGGAAGAGCCTGACATTAGCCAAAAAAAAAGGTGTCCATACTGATGACACCTGATATCCATTAAGAAATGTAGATTATCCCTTTAATTTGAGCTCCGATGTGACTGTAAGTTTCTTTCTGCCTTTGGCGCGTCGTGCAGCAAGAACCCTCCTTCCGTTTGGAGTGGACATTCTTTCCCTGAAACCATGCTTATTTGCTCTCTTCCTTCTTGATGGTTGATATGTCCTTTTCATCTTATTGTATGTTTAATTGTCTCTACTGTTTAATTTGAGATCGCAAAGATAGTGTTTTTTTGAAATATTGAAACCAACAGGAGATATTTTTTCAAAAAATCAAACCGGCATATATAAAATCTTTTTGGTTTCAAAATAGGATTCATTGAAAAACTCATTTATATTCCACACTTTAACCCTGTTTACAAAAGGTTTGAGCTCTTCAGTCAAATCACCCCCTTTGAGATATATTATTCCGTTTCCAAAAGTGTTTCTGCCACCTGGTACTATTTTAGAGGAAGTTAATTTTATAAAAGATGGGAATCCCGTTACTGCTCTGCTTATAATAAAGTCGTACTTGTTTTTTTCATCCTCGGCTCTCTTTACAGATGCAAATACATTTTGTAATTCAAGTTCATCTGCAACCGATTCTACGACTTTAATTTTTTTCCCTATTGAATCGAGAAGTGTGAATTCAGAATCAGGGAAAATAATTGATAGAGGTATACCCGGAAATCCTCCTCCGGTTCCAACATCAAGTATGCGTGTGCCGGGTAAAAATGTTATAACCTTTGCAATAGAAAGTGAGTGAAGGACATGGTGTATCTCAAAATTATCAATATCCTTGCGGGATATGACATTTATTTTTTTGTTCCATTCTTCATAAATATTTTTTAACTGCGACAGTCTCTTTTTCTGAAGGTCACTGAGCAATGGGAAATATCTTATTATTGTGTCTGACATTACCTGTTGCCACTCTTTATTATAATATGATATAGCAATGTTTTTGCACGGAATAACTGTGCTTTCACAGTTCCAATGGGAATTTTTAGTTCCGATGAGATCTCTTCATAGGAATACTCCTTATAGTATCGTAACCTGATCAGTTTTCTGTAACGCGGTTTCAACTGGTTGATTATCTCCTGAAGTGCAGCAACCTTCTGATGGTTTATTAGTGCTTCCTCAGGGTCAGGAAGGTCCGATTGAATATTGGCTGTTAAATTGTCAATTCCATCCTGGTTTTGTTCAAGTGGATAAGGTAATGCCTTCTTTCTCCTTATAAAATCAACACAGTTGTTTGTAGCAATCATAAATAGCCATGTGCTGAATGCAAATTTTGGAGTATATGTGTCCAGGTTTCTGAATGCCTTTCCAAAAGCTTCTATAGTCAGGTCTTCAGCATCAGATGCATTATTCACCATTTTAAGAAGCATAAAATATATTGAGTCCCTGTAACGGTTCATCAGGCTGGCAAAAGATTTTTCACAACCGTTCTTTGCCTTCTCGACAAGAATGAGATCGTGCTTAGCTTTTTCAGATAATTCATGAGTTATTTCCATCTTTTTTTGCCAGGTTTATTATGGAAATTACTGATATAT
The DNA here is from genome assembly GCA_964639725.1 of uncultured Rikenellaceae bacterium. Taxonomy (GTDB): domain Bacteria; phylum Bacteroidota; class Bacteroidia; order Bacteroidales; family VadinHA17; genus LD21. The sequence goes on along the minus strand of CAZXFB010000015.1, from coordinate 1,309 downwards.
AATGCCCCGTTAATAAGTGGGGAAAAGATATCAAAAATAAGTGAATATGCTAATATTCCGGGTTCATTCAATCTCTTTTGAACAAGTGAAAAAATAACTATCTGGATTATTAATCTTATACCAAACAGAGTAATCACAAAAGGCAAAAGAGTTAGTGTTAAGACCAAGGTCATAAAAGAGGAATAGAAAATTATCCTTGATGCAGGTTCCAGAAATAGAAGGAGTTTGTCCTTTAGCTTATAATATGGAGCTGTCGTAAGATGTCTCTTCTTCTGGGTTATCCATTCAGGTATCCTCATACATGGGACAGAACGGGTGTGAGATTCTTTCCTGAACTCAACACATGTATTGCTTCCTACTGCATTGGAATTTACAAAAAGATCATCATCACCTGAGATAAGTTGATTATGAGCCCCAAAGCCTTTGTTGCTGAAAAACAGCGATCGGCGATATGCCAGATTACGGCCCACACCCATATATGGAAAACCACGAATAGCCATCCCTAAATATTGCATGGCTATTGTCATAGTGTCATACCTTATATATTTGTTTAGCAGACTCTTCTCCTTCAGATAACCGCCGTAACCGAGGACAAATCCGGTATTTTCATTGAAGTTTGAAGCCATATATGCGAGCCATTTTTCAGATTCTGGCTGACAATCAGCATCTGTAAAAAGAAGGATCTCGTTCTTTGCTGCTTTTATACCAATAAATTGTGCAAATTTTTTGTTATGTGTAAATTTGGGATCCTTATTAATAGTCGAGATTTTCAGATTTGGATATTGCTTAATATACTCTCCAAGAACGATATAAGAGTTATCTTCGGAACAATCATTTACTACTATAACCTCATAATTTGGATAATCCTGTTCAAGGACAGCAGGTAGAAATTTTTTTAGATTTTCTGCTTCGTTCCTGGCACAGATAATTATTGAAACAGCATTCTGACCTGATCCTTTGCCACCAGGTTTGTAAAGATATAATTTAAGATAAAAGTAAATAAAGTAAAAGAGTTGTATTGCAGTTACTATGATGAATAAGGAAAAAAGGAACAAAAGAAATTTACTATCCTGGGTTATCATTTGACTTTCAAATATTGCAGCAATATTAATAAGATAATCTGAAGAGCAAAAAAATGTTTTCAAAAATAGAAATTAAATGGAATACATCAGGGAAAAAATATGAACTTAAATTTTATAAGGCGATGTGGATGAATTACCTTTGTCCTTCCAAAAATCAGGATTAACAGAATGTTTGAAGTAAAGACCTCAGATAAGGATACAAAAGCACGGACAGGACTTTTAAAGAC
>CAZXFB010000014.1:0-90039 GCA_964639725.1 uncultured Rikenellaceae bacterium | reverse complement strand
CACCCCGGCTGACCCAATAAGTGTTTTTCCTAAAAATTCGCGTCTTCTCATAATAATTATGTGTTTGTTAGATTTTGCCTGATAATAAGAGAGTGTTTACTTATCGCTAGCTTTAATCTTTTAATTTTCAAATTTCTGTATAAACAAATATAAAGTTAAATCTAATTAAATAATTTCAACTCAGAATTTTTTTCTGAAACAAATAAATAAATTATGATGATTTAATAATCTTCAAAATAAATTCTATCATAAGGAATATACAAATATCATCTAAAATATTCATATTTTGATAAATATGAAAAAAAATTTCAGATTTTATAGTTTTTTAAGTATTTCCATAACTGTTTCTTCATAAGTCTTTTGCCACTCCGGTGCCAGACGACAGGTTAAATCCTCATAAGCTTCACCTTTAAATTGTGCAGTTGCAGGAGCATAACCTAAGTTGCCATTGGTATGACCGGAAATAAAAGTATTTTCAAATGGTGACATTTTCTTGATACTGAGACCGACTTCAACAAGTGCTTCACCAGGAAAGGTAATCATGACAAAATCCCCGATCCTGATACCAGTCACCTCAGCTTTTATGGTTTCTTCAGGGATCTCCTTAATTCTGTCATTCAATCTTTCCAGCAGCGACAGATTCTCTTGGATTCTTGACAGTTTTTCCATAGCTAGAATATTATGGAGATATTTATCCATATTCCTCCTGTTTTCAGTATCCAGGTGCTCCAGGTCTTTTCTACCTGTAATTTTACCAACCATGTACCTGTGTGAATAATATGACGGATAATCAGGGTAAAGATTGTACTTTATATACAAAGGGATAAAACTCTTCATATTAAGGCTCATTCCTCGCAGGGACCTGAGCAAAATTGCCTGTTCAGCCTCAAGGGAATCAATCCGTTGGGGAACATCCTTTCTCAGAGGGAGTTCTATGGTCTCATTTATGATCTTAAGTTCAGCAGTGCTTTTGGTCTTGATATTTTTCAAAGCCTTAAGAGTACTAAGCCCTAGCATGTTTCCCAGTGGTTCTGCATCCCTTGGATTATTTACATCCTTATACAGAACAGTAGTGATGTTACCATCACAACCCTGAAGGAACAGAGCGACAGTGTTATCTCCCAGATTGTTTTCAATCACTCTGGAAGCATATCCGGGAAAATCCGCTGTGGTTCCAAGTTCCTGCCAGCCTATCTTATCCTGCCTGGAATCCTGGTAAGGATGACATGTAAAATTGTAAAGGACAGCAAGTGGCCTTCCATCTTTCCTGTCAAGCCTGAGAATCCCAATCTCCGGATCAACAGGTCCTACACCTGCTACTTCCTCATCAGGAGGTAGTGGATTTGCATGCCGGATGGTCCACTCTTTTCCATTTTTCAATATTAACCTTCGATTTTCCATTATCCTGTCTTCGAAACCCTTTCCCGTTCCGGCATTTACCGTTACTCTATTACGCCAGGCTTCTTTCACACCTTTGATGATCCGTTTTGCAAGATCAGGGCAATCAGCTCTTGCTGTATGTAACTGGCTGGCATTTATCATGACATTTGAGGAATTTATTTTCAATTCCTTTTGAAGCTCCATGCGAACTGTGTCGAGAAACGGGCCTATTTTGATTGCATCGATAGAAACGATAACAGCACTGGTTGAACCATCATCAAGTACCAGGATCCTTGCATACACTGAATCTTTGACGAACCCTCCCTGTTCAAGGTTAGTTATATTAATTTTTGCCACACCGGCTTTGAGCTGTGCTGCATAAGCAGTTTTCACGTGAAAACAACCGATAATAGTGACAAGAATAAGCACCCATATCATTCTGTTTTGAGAGTTGAAAGCGGTCAATTGAAATATAGCCGGGCAGATGAATCTTTTATGTATCATCATTTTCATGGTATTATGAATTTAAGTCTAATTGTATTATAACTTCTTAAGGATTTCCATAATTTTATCTTCATATATCTTTTGCCATTCAGGGGCAAGAGAAGTACAGGCATCTTCATAATCTTCTCCCTTAAACTGATCCGCTGTTGGCGCGTAGCCAATGTTGCCTTCTATCATTGGGGCATGATCCGCGTCGCCGTTCTCATTTGTATATCCAGCAATAAAAGTATATTTATGCGGCGACATCCTTTTAATATTAAGACCTATTTCGACCACAGCTTCACCTGGAAAAGTTACAAGTAAAAAATCTCCGATCCGAATACCAGCAACCTCGATCTTTAATGGTTGTTTTCCGACTTCTTCCATGATTTTTTGCTGGTCTTTTAAGACACTCATATTTTCCTGAATCCTTGCCAGTTTTTCCATCGCATAAATATTCCGGAGATATTTATCCATATTCCTTCTGTTCTCCGCATCAAGAGCTTCGAGATCGTTCTTTCCCGTAATCTTCTCATGCAGATACCGGTGTGAATAATAAGATGGATACCCGGGTGAAAGATTATATTTTATATACAGGGGAAAAAATGTCTTTAAGCTTAGACTGGTTCCTCGAAGAGATTTAAGTAATTCTTCCTGTTCATATTGCAGTGATTCAATACGTTGAGGCAGATCAGTTCTTCTGGGTAGCTCAATTATCTCATGTATGACCCTGAGTTCGGCATTTTTCCTGGTACTGATTCTTTTCAAAGCGTTCAGGGTGCTTAATCCTAACATATTTCCCAGTGGTTCTGCATCTCTTGGATTGTCAACATCCTTATACAATACAGTAGTTATGTTGCCACCGCATCCCTGAAGGAACATGGCAATTGTATTTTCACCCAGATTCTCCTCAATTACTTTTGAAGCATATCCAGGGAAATCTGCAGTAGTTCCAATGTTAACGGATCTCCAGGAATCCTGATAAGGATGGCAAGCAAAATTGTAAATAACAGCCAAAGGTTTTCCGTTATTTCTATCCAGCCTGAGTATACCAATCTCCGGATCGACAGGTCCTATCCCTTCAATCTCCTCATCCGGAGGAAGTGGATTGGCATGTCGGATCGTAAACTCCTTCCCGTTTGTTAATTTAAGCCTCCGGTTCTCCATAATACGGTCCTCATATCCGCTACCAGCACCTATATATACAGGGACCCTGGTATTCCATGCTGTTTTAACTGCACGAACAATCCGTTTATCTATATCCCGGCACATTGGTCTGCGTGTATGCAGATGGCTGGCATTGATCAGGACATTGGGAGGACTGATATTAAGCTCTTTTTTCAGCTGCAAGCGAACACTGTCGAGAAATAAGCCAACACCAACATCATCTACTGATATAATAACCGCAATGGTTGAGCCATTATCTAAAACCAATGTCCTTGCATACAATGAATCCTTAACTACTCCCCCTGCTTCAAGATTTGTTATGTTTATTTTTGCAACTCCTGCTTTAAGTTGATCGGTACTTGCTCCATTAACCTGAAGGACGAATACTATACCTGCTATTAAAATGAGTATAGGTACTGATAGTAAGGCAGGTTTCATTGATAGATGTGGAGTCTGACTTTTATCTTTTGTCATAGTATTAGAGGTTAAACATTTGCGTGTCCTTTTACGATATAGCTACATAAAGCCTGATATTGATGAGGTTGATAATAGGCATAATTGCAGGATGCCTTTGAAAATTTAAAATTGATTACCTTAAACCCTGCAAAGCATTAAGTACTGATTTGTTGAAATTTTAAAAGCCCCCCATAGTTTTTTTGGGGGGCATAGGAATTTATTTCTGATTAATAACCTGGATTCTGTATCAGTTTATCATTTTTATTAATTTCTGATCTCAGAATTGGCAGAAAATATGCTTTATCAATCCAGGCCCTGGTTTCAAGTACTTCGTGTTTGATAGTCGGTACAGGAGAAGTTGTCTTATCGGGAAGGAGTTTGTAGAGTACATTTGCTTTGTATGTTTTAGTATAACCTTCAGGTCCGATCACCCATCTGCGTACATCAAAAAAGCGCTGATCTTCAAACATTAATTCAACGCGTCTTTCATTCCTGTAGCGTGTGCGCAAAGCTGGTCCGGATTCAGTAACGCCTGGCAACCCGGCACGGGTCCTTATCTTATTTATGTAGGTCCGGGCTTCTGCATCATCGCCAAGTTCAATACAGGCTTCAGCATAGTTCAGCAATACCTCAGCGTATCTCATATGACGCCAGGGAACATCCTGCCTGGTATTAGGAGAAGGCAGAACTGCCGGATCGAGAAATTTACGGGTAATATATAGAGTCTGACCACTGTTCCATGGTTCAATGGGGCTGTTCCTGCTATCAATCCCCGGAACTACAACCATCGTGTTTTTGGCAGCATCCCAGGTTTCATAGTATCCGACATGAATAAGTCCGACTGGATCAATTCCGATTGACATTTGCGGACGGGTTACCCATTTTGCTCCCTCATAAAGTATATAAGCATAGAAACGTGGCTCGCGGTAAGTATATGGCAAGGCAGCATGAGCAGGATTAGTCCAGTCAAATTTAGTGCCGTTTCTCATTTCAAAAGCATCAACCATATTGCCTGTAGGAACATTATTGCTCTGCCCGCCATATCCGTTTGGTCCGTTTATAAGCGAAAGGTTGCTGTCATTTACAATGGTTGTAGGTGTATAAAACCTGACCCAGATATCTTCCACAGTTTTCTTCAATATAAAAATGTCCTGATAGTTTACGGCAACCGAATCAGTTGGAGCAGGATTGGGTTTATACAAACTATAGGCATTCATATCTATAACAACTTTTGCCGCATTTTTTGCAGCCAGCCACCTTGCTTGCCTGGCTGAGGTTGATACATCGGCATATCCTAATAACTCAGGATTTGAATACCCAGGAAATACAGATGTATTATGAAGATCACTGGCAGCATAAAGCAATACTCTTGCCTTTAGAGTCAGTGCAGCACCTTTTGTAGCCCTGCCGAGATTCTCTCCACTCTGTACTACAGGTAATAAATTTGCTGCCTGGTCAAGGTCATCAACAATAAATTTGATACAATTTTCGTAGCTGTCACGTGGTGCTTTAAACTCATCGGTAAGTGTGTAAGATTTCGAAATAATGGGTACCCCACCGTATAGACCTGTAAGATTATAGTAAAGCCAGGCCCTCAGAAACCTGACCTCACCTATCATAGCATCTTTGTTCCAGGTAGCATTTGCAACATTATCAAGAAAGATGTTACATCGTCTTATACTGCTATAGAGTGCTGCCCAGTTCTCTCCTGTCCAGCCCGGGATATTATCCGGAGTCAATAAACAAATATTGAAATTGAAACATGCTGTATTATCTCTGCGGTGGCCTTCATCGCAGAATACACTCTTCATATATTTCTGCATGCTCTGGTTGAAACTTGCATATATGCCATTGACAAAAGTCTTTGATAATGACATATCTTTCCAAACGTCAACTGAAGCAAATTCATCCAATGGTTTTGTTTCAAGAAAATCATCGTTGCATGAAATGAACGATAAGATGCTTAAGGCAAATATGACTGGTATGATTTTAATATTTTTCATAGTATCTGAATTTAAAAGGTTACTTTAATACCTAAGTTATACACTTTATTCATCGGATAACGGTTCCCGACGGTCTCGGGATCAAAGCTCTTCTCAGGAGAAAAAGTCAGGATATTTAGTCCGCTGAAATAAATGCTCGTATTTATCAAATGCAATTTATCAGAAATTGTTTTGGGTAAATTGTAACCAATCTGAAGATTCTTTAACCTCAGATAATCATTACTTGTAAGCCAGTATGTATTATTCAGGCTGCTCCAGTATTCTCCTGCAGCATTCCATGTTCTGGGTTTCTTCGCATTTGTATTATCTACTGTCCATCTGCCCTCTGCAGATTCAGCAAGGTAATTGCCGATCTTTCCTGATTCAATATTATAAGTACGTACAGCTCCCGTTGCGCCCTGTAATAGTATTGAAGCAAAGAAATTCTTATATCCCAAATCAATAGACAAACCTCCCGTAAAAGTAGGGATGTCAGTTTTCTCATATCTTACCTGATCGAGACCATCTATTTTACCGTCTCCGCTGACATCTTCAAATATGATATCACCCGGACGTGCTTTTGCCCAATGAGGATAGGCATCTACTGCAGCCTGATCTGAGAATATTCCAATTGCCTTATAGTATAATCCTGCATTCATGGGTCTTCCTGTAGATTGCTGGTATTCAGGAACCCCTGGAGTTTCATCCCAGAATTTGATCTTATTTTTAGCATATGCACCGTTGGCAGAGATCTCATAAGTAAAATTGCCTATTTTATCGGTGTAACCTAACTGAATTTCATAACCCTGATTGATGACTTCCCCAATATTTTCCCTTGGCAGAGTAAGTCCTGTTGAAACTGGGACTGAAGCGTTGCGGTACCATAGGATATTTGTCCTGATGTTATAAAAATACTCTGCAGAAACCTGAAACTTGCCATTAAGTATCTGGCTGTCAAATCCTATATTGGATTGATTAGCTATTTCCCATGTTACATCAGGATTGGCAATTCGAAGTTCATTAAGCGCCTTGACTTCCAGACTCTGGTTAAAAACAAACGGAGTTGCACTGAAGCCATAGCTTGAGAGATACTGATAAGGTGAAATACGGTCATTACCGGTCTGTCCCCATGAACCACGTAATTTGAAATAATTAAAGAGAGCAAGATTATTTTTCCAGAAATTTTCTTCAGATAATCTCCACCCTGCAGAAATTCCCGGGAAGAAACCATACCTGCCTTTTTCGGGAAAAATATATGATCCATCATATCTCCAGACAAATTCCAGTAGGTACTTCTGAAGAAAATCATAATTAACACGTCCGAAATAATTCAATCTTGCACTCTGGCTGGCTGATCCTCCATTGTTCTTTGCCGGATCAGCTCCCGCAAACATCTGGTCAACCGCTGTAGAAACAAAACCTCTGCGGTATGCCATCAGACTCATTGACTCACCGGTAATCTTTTCTACACCGGCAAGTATTTTAATATTATGCTTAGCTGCTATAGTGATGTCGTAGTTAGCCAGTGTGTTAAGCATAACACTCTGTCCGTCACCCATATTCTGTGTAAGCTGAGGATCGAGAGATGGTCCGGACAATGCTGGTGTTACAACGGGATTACCGCTGGCATCATATGTTATCCTGTCCCATGTATAAAGGTTGTATGGAATTACCCATAACTTACCATTTGATATATTTTTGTCGAAAGAAACGTTTCCGGTCAAAGATAAACCTTTGACCCATGGTATATTTACAAGCAACTTCACATTACTCTGAAAAACATAGGTTTTTTCGTTGTTATACCCGGGTATATTGGTCCCCATGACCATAGGATTCATTCCTCCGATGAATCCTGAAGCTGGTTTATCAGCTGAATACTTGGCTATCTGGGTTGGCCTTCCACCGCTTCCTGCACCACCTGTAATAAGGCTTCCAAAGATATATGAAGTTGTATAGGCAGCCCCTTTTCTGTACTCCTGACGTCCGGAAAGATCAACACTCAGGCTTATGTTATCAGTGATTTTTCCATCGATGTTACTCCGGAAATCAACCTGGGAATAATTGGTGGCACTATTCTTATAAATACCATCCTGGTAGTTGAATCCACCGGAAAGGTAATATTTCATTTTTTCGGTTCCCCCGCTGACTGAAATATTCCCATAGTTCTGTAACGATGATGGTTTGAAAACTTCATCGAACCAGTCAACGTTTGGATACATCCATGGGTCAGAACCATCTCTGAATTTCTGTATCTCTGCTTCTGAATATGTAAGCGGTAAATTACTGTAATAATCAATTTCATTCAACATGGTTGCATATGTTGGTGCATCGGCCATCTTCGGTATTACAGTCGGCTGGCTCAAACCCTGATTAAAATTAACTGTAACTTCCGGTTTGCCTAAAGACCCTCGTTTGGTGGTAATCAATATTACTCCATTTGCAGCCTGTGCTCCGTAAATTGCAGCAGAAGCATCTTTCAGAACAGTAACATTTTCAATTGATGATGGATCCAGACGTGTCATATCGCGGTTTGCCACTCCGTCAATAACTACAAGCGGAGTATTATTGCCTAATGTATTTGCACCTCTGATCCTGATCGTTGCATCATCTCTGCCAGGTTCTCCGGAATACTTAACTGTTACCAGACCAGGCAGCCGTCCAGATAAAGATTCAGAATAGTTAATTGTAGGTGCTATTTGAAGTTTCTCTCCTTTTACAGCAATAATTGAACCTGTCATGGATGCTTTCTTGGATGTTCCATAACCAACAACAACTACTTCCTCCAAAGCAGTTATATCAGGAACCATCTTTACATCAAGCGTAGTTCTTGTGCCGGCCACAACTTTCTGTACTGTGTACCCGATAAATGTAAACATGATAACAGCATTTCTGTTAGGGGCATCTAATGTATATTTACCATTTACATCGGAAATGGTACCAATAGTTGTTCCTTCAGCCATAACATTTACACCCGGCAGAGGATTCCCATTCTCATCGGTAATCGTTCCGGTGATTTTGACCTGCTGCATTTCTAAACTATTTTTGCGTTCCCCTGTTTTCCCGGAATTCGAAATAGCAGCAGCATCCTCTTCATCAGCGATTACACTGCCATAGGCATTAATACCAGACAGAGAAAGTGTCGCAATTATTAGCAGGAGAAGGGTTTTTTTCAGATTTCCAAAGATATATGTTGAACAAACTATTTCAGGAAATGCTTGTTCCACAAGATAGATTTCTTTCATGTTATTAAATTTTTAGAAGTAAGAATAAAATCAACACAACTTAAATTCAAAAGTCTTTATGCTAAAATAAGATTGTCATAATGAAAAGGAGTCAAGCAATTATTTTCTCCTTACTCATCGTTTGGAAGATTGTAATCAGTTCATGTTTCATAGGCAAAGTGTTAATCAGGGTTAGATAATCTATAAGTAATAAGATAATTGCGATTTCAAATAGCTAAACTTCTTCAGGTACTTCAAATCCAGGGGGGTAGCTTCCTTTTGCTATTATATTTGCTTCCTCAGAGTTAGTTACTCTTTCGGTCGCACTGTCAAAAAGCAGCTGTTTTTTACCAACCCGGTACGACATATTGGCTAAATGTACAAGAATTGCACTTTTATGACCCTGTTCTAAGTTAGCATTGGGAACTTTCCGTGTCTTGATACACTTGATAAAATCCTGCTGATGCTCTTCATCCGGAAAATAGCCACCATACTGATCAATTAGCTTAGCATCGGTACCAACTACCTGCCATCCTCCTCCATGCCTGCCAAGGTACATCATGCCCTCGGTGCCATATATCTCAATTCGTGTACTGTTAAATCGCCAGTTAGGGAATAGTTTACGGTTAAACCGGATCTCGGTTGATGTTTTGGTAAGGTATTCACCATAATTTGAACTTTCACAAGTCATTGGGAACTCTCCAAAGTCATATGTTACAGTCTGGTTGTCAGGGATGTCCCTTTTATCGTCGTATAGGACACGTCCGCCGGCACAATAAGCTGATTTTGGATTATCCGGATCACCCAGTGCCATACGTGCCAGATCCATAACATGTGATGCATCACTGGCCATATGCAGACCTCCTGAATATGCCCACCATTCATACCATGCTTTGTGGCGGCTGACGTTATAAGGGACCCTCGGGGCAGGTCCCAGCCACATATCCCAGTTCAGGCCTTCCGGTACCGGGGTGTCCTCTTTAAGTAACCATGGTTTACTCCCAGGGAGCATGCAATAAGTCTTCACAAGGGAAATTTTACCGAGCTTCCCGCTCTGGATATATTCGCGTGCCTTCATGTTATATTCACCACTCCGGTTCTGATAACCGCATTGTACTATCCTGTTATATTTCTTGGCAGCCTCAATCATCTTTCTGCCCTCACGGATATTGAGAGAAATGTTCTTTTCAACATAAACATCTTTGCCTGCCTGGCAGGCCCATATAGTTGCCAGTGCGTGCCAGTGCTCAGGAGTGCAGATCACAACCGCATCTATATCCTTATCGTCAAAAATACGGTGCATGTCATCAACACGCTTTGGTCTGACTTTCTGTTGCTTTTCAAGCTCTTCAATAACGCGGCCGCCTCTTTCTTTGTCAGCCTCACAAATGGATTTTACCTCTATTCCGGGTGCGATTTTCTGCATTCCGAGTATTACCGATGTTCCCCTGCCTCCGGCACCAATAAGTGCCAGGACTATTTTATCGTTAGCGCTTGCCATAATATATTTATTTTATTCATTATTATTTTATCTTTATTATTGATTATGATCAGGTCAGACTATTGTTTTTTCTTTCCCTGCAATCATACCGGAGTTATTTTTTGGTTTATACTTTATCAGGGATACTATATTTTTCACGATAGGATTTTTTGACAAGCTTGTTAGCTTCCTCGTTGTCAATAAACTTCTCATTCTGCCCGTCAAAAACCAGTTGCTTGTTACCAATGCGATATGCAATATTAGCCATATGTACCAGTGTCGCACTCAGGTGTGCCTGTCCCATATTAGCATTTGGCTGTTTGCGGCTCCTGATGCATTCGATGAAGTTGATCTGGTGCTCCTTGTCGGGATGAACACCTCCATCCTGGGCAAGAAGCTGTTCCTTGGGACCGAACACCTGATATCCTCCGCCGTGCCTTCCCAGGAACATCATGCCGAGAGTTCCGTAGATCTCTATCCTGTCGGCATTGGTTCTCCATTCGGGGAATTTATTGGGATCCATTCTTATCTCTGTTGAAGCTTTTGACATATAACCAGTGGCATTACCACTGTCACAGGTCATTGTAAATTTTCCAAAATCGAATGTAAAGGACTGTGATTCAGGGACCTCACGCTCTGATCCCCATATATGATTTCCTCCCCAGCCATACATCGACACCGGATGTCCGGGGTCACCCATTACCATACGGGCCAGATCAAGCTGATGACTGGCGTCGTTAAGAGTTCCGACATTATAGTCCCAGTAATTACCCCATCCGTTGTGACGTCCTGGATTATAAGGGACCTCAGGAGAAGGGCCAAGCCATGCATCCCAGTCGAGTCCCTGTGGCATCTCAGCATCGGGACCTGGCATCCACTTTCCACCTCCGTAAAGATTATAGATCCTTACATGTACAACCTGTCCGAGTTTTCCACTCTGAATATATTCCCTGGCTGATATGTTGTATGCGCCACTCCTGTTCTGTAAACCAGCCTGTACAATACGCTTATATCTCTTAGCTGCTTCTACCATTTTTCTTCCCTCCCAGATACAATGACTGGGTGTCTTCTCAACATAAACATCTTTACCAGCCTGACATGCCCATATTGTAGCAAGTCCGTGCCAGTGGTCAGGTGTAGATATCCAAACCGCATCTATATCACGGTCATCAAATACCTCTTTCATGTTTTTTGAAGTACCCGGCTTGTAAGCAAGTTCCTTCTCAACCAGGCCAACAGCTCTGGACGACCTGGCATCATTGACATCGCAAATAGTCTTGATCTGCACATTGGCATTTACCTTACAGCAATTGATTATGCAGGGCAGACCTCTTCCTCCTGCTCCGATTATGGCAAGGACAACTTTATCGTTTGCTCCCTTGCAGGATGAAATGAATAAACCGGAAGCGCCAACTGCCACCCCGGCTGACCCAATAAGTGTTTTTCCTAAAAATTCGCGTCTTCTCATAATATTTTGTGAGTTTATTGAAATTAATTACAATCAGGTTTGTATAAAACAGGAAAAAAGTGAACGATGACTAAAAAAACAGTTACTTACTTTTATCATAATTTTCACTTATTACGCTATAAATGTAAAAAACTTCTTTAGTAATAGCTTTAATAAATTAATAAATTATATACTATTAACTGTTAATTTTTTAGTCCACAACCCCTTTTATTAGAAATTTTCTGACCATTGAGACAAAATTTATTTTTATAGGCTCTCATTCCTTTTTATAAATAAATGAGCACGATGAATTCTCCTCGAAAAAATTCAGGTTAAACTAAGATTTATTTTTTTTCACAAATTGTTGAAAATCCTTACTGATCATTCATAAACAGATCTAAATCTTAAAATAAAATCACATTGTCTGGAATCCTATGAAATTGATTCTTTTGGACACTGTAGTTAAATGAAGATTTTTATTAAGACATGACTTATAATGTGAAATTACTTCTTGAAAAAGAGGATGGAATTGTGAATTGATTAATTATTTTCGGAATAAACCTACTCGAACCATTTTCTGATTTATGCTCTCATAAAAGTGATAATAACAAGGAGGGTGTATACTAAGCCAATAAATAATAAAAGCAATTTCGGGAATAAATTCTTGCTACTATACACTCCTAAAAAGATTCCTGTGAGTGAAAAGACTATTATGGCAATGCCAGTTATATCAGTCATGAAAATATAGGTTTCATAGAGAAAACCTCCTCCGTATCCTGCCAATCTGTGAAAGATGACAATTTTTGCACGAAGATTTGCAGTGGTTGTGTTTATTTTAATCTTTTTGTCAGGGCTGACTATTGTCTGATAGTTATTACCAGGTCCGAAATATAAATCTTTAATTATGATTTATTGAGATATTAAGATTGATTTATATTGTTTTAGCCAGGAAGGATCTTTTTGCTTACTCGATTATATTATTTTCTTAGATAAGCTATACATTATGTAATTCAATCTCTATTTTGAGCATTTCGGATAGATGAACAAGTTCTTTAACATAATCTCCATATACCATTGCAAAGTGATGACCGTACTTAGCAGTTTTTAAATGATATCCCTCAGGATCCTGTATATTAATAAGTACTTCTGTGGAACATCTTTCCAAATCAAAACCTCTCATTCCAATTACCTCACCTTTAGTTATTAATAGTTTAGTAGTTAGAGGATTAAATCGCCCAATAGTAATAGTTTTCTCTGCAATCTTTGTAAAATCTATCTTTAAGGAGGCACCCCAGCCAGGAATATTTGGTTTTGCCGGAATGAAATTCCTTATTTCATATGATAAATCTGGATTGTCAAAACCAAGCATCTTAAGTCCAGGCACATTATGACCAAAACTAAAATTAACTTTCTCTTTATCAGCTCCCGGTACCCACAGATATCGATCCGGATCATAAGTTCCGTTGATGAATGGATTTAAATTGCCCGAATATGGTGATTTCTTCGAAATAGCCATAAACAGGCTCATTGTCAGCAACACACCAATTTCTCCTTCACATGCTGTCGGATATCCTTCACCATTCAGAAGAGAGAAAGCTAAACATGGTGTGATCTTCCACGCTTCTGGCAGCCTGGTTGAGCAAAATTCTCCACTCTCTACACTATATGCATTGCTATTGTGTTTCTTCATCAGTGCCTTAACTGTATAATAATATAAAACATTTTCCCTGAACATCTTTTTATCCATATGAACTGCCTTAGCATTCCTGATAAGATTATCAGTAATATCTTCCACTTCTTTCATACTGGATTTACTACTCATGATTTTATCTCTTTCATCTGAAAGCTCCTTAAAACGAATAATCGTGGTACCTATTCCGAATCGGCTTTTGAGGTCATCAAAATCTCTTACAGAACCTCTCATGTATCCTGGTCCTTTTAGTGCTCCTCCTATATCAGTAATTAGTAACATATTAGACCTATGAAAAGCTTTTCTTGCCCGTAACAAAGAAATAAGTTTATTTAAATCACCATAAACATATTCTGCATAACCTTCCGCTCCAATGCTGTTTAAATAGGCCGAAGTAGTCCTGCCATGATGTGCACTTGGCATTATCGGTTTATTATTTATTTCAGCCAAAACAGATGCAAAGTAGAGTTCCGGATGCGATCCCAACTGATAACCTTTTAATATATATAGATCTACTTCCTCTTTGTCGCTCTCCAGTTTTAATAGATCACTACGTTCAATCCTGCTGTTTTCCGGAAACACAAAATAGGCTGGCTCAAGCATTTTAGCATCCTGGCTTAAGCTACTATTAAGCTGTTTCACTGTTTCATCAAACCCATTTTTGGCTGCAATCGTTTCTTTATCAGGACCTATCATTTCGCTATATCTGCATGGTCCCTCCCATGATGTTGTATGAACCTGTGCATAATAGATAAGCTTCACATTTACTTTTACATCACGGGGATTGCCTCCTCCCTCTAACCGGGGTAAATTATTTTCATAATCAGCCTCTCCCAAAGTTTTAGAATTCATTAATTTGCTGCTTATAAATATACCTGATAGACCAAGCCCTGACTTTCCGATAAAGTCACGTCTGTTTGTTTTCATGCATTTATGTTTTTGACAAGTGGTTTAATAATGATGCTTCTTCCAGGTTAGTTGTTGAGTTAAGTTATAGGTGTCTATAGAATTTATCTGAGCCTGGTTTTTAATAATACACAGGTGCTGAAATCTTCGGTTGCAGAGTTAAAATTAGTAAATATTATATTGAGATGCCCCTTTGAACTCAATAAAAAAAATTCTTTTTAAAAGGAGAATTAATCAATTCCTTTCACTTTCCCTGTTGGCGGTTTTCAGACTCTATCCAGTAACCAACAACTTCTTCACCTGTTAGTACAATCATCATTAAAATATCGGATTAATTAAAAACTTATTCCGGCAAACGGATATTTAGTTTTAATTTTTCTGGAAACAAATAAATGCATTTGATTTAACTTACGGAATCGAAAAGGGTTTTTTTACGAGGTGACCTTAATCAAAAAGATGTAGATAATCTGGCTCATGCATCAGATAATTTGGGTTTAAGTAGTTTTGACTGCAACCTGGTAAAATAATTAACATTTAAAGAGATTTGGATAAATGAACTTCCCTGTAGCCTTCTATGCAGGGAAGTTGAATATGATACATTAACAATATTTAAAGAAAAATGGATTTGCATAATTGGTTACATGGATTTGTTACAGGGAATTCTGGCAGACTTATATTCTTTGCAGAAAGATATACCTTTATGAAAACATCATTCACAACATTTTTACGGTCTAAATACAAAAGAAAGCCGGTATGGAGAATAAGTATATTTCCGGTATTTCATAATAGGGGTTGTAACTGACATTAAATCAAGGCGTCTTAATGCCATTTAAATATTTTAAGCCCGACTCCGAAGAAGAGTACTCCTGTTGATGTTAGTATAATGATTGGCAGGGCAACCTCATGATATCCGGCTCCCTCATTGAATATACTTCTGATACCGTCAGTGAGCATTGTGAGCGGGAGTTTCTGTATTACCGGAATACTCCAGTCAGGAAAATTGTGATAACTGAAAAATATTCCTGAGAGTACCATCATCGGCATAACTATTGCATTTATTAGTCCGTTTCCAACCTCAGTATTTGATGTATGTGAAGAAATAATTACTGCAATTCCAGCAAAGGCAATGTTTCCAGCCAGAAACATCAGGATAAGTGCCGAAATGTCTCCCTGTATAGTCATTTTAAAAGCAAATAGCGCAAACAAAAATAGTACAGAAGATTCGATAAAATTCATTGTAATCCTGACAACCATCAGTGCAATAAGAAAGTGTGATTTCTTCATGGGTGTTGCAACCAGTCGGCGCAGCAGCTTTTTAGAACGTTTTTCGATTAATCCGTAACTGATACCCCACATGCAAGACATCATAACACCCATAGTTATTAATCCCGGTACCAGGAAATCGATATACCGTGTTCCGGTGACTGTAAGGGGCCTGATCTCGGCATTGCTTTTCACGGGAAGAACATCTCCTGATCCTATTATAGTACTGAGTTTAAGGTATGTAAGTTCGGCATCAGGATTCATGGGGTCGAAATGATATTGAGTTGTATCATGTTTCCCCTGGATCATCAGGTTGACCGTCCCTCTTTTTAACAGCACCATTGCCTGATCCCAATCCATTTCATAAAACAGGAATACTGAATTTCCCAGCTTGTTGTCACTTATTTTAAGCTTCCACCTGAAAGTATCTTTTTCTTCTGTCAGGTTTTTATAGCATTTATTCTCCAGGAAACTTATTAATCCAGAAGTTTCATCACCAGGTTTTTGTTCAGTTCTAATAATTGCAACTTTTCTTAAAACGTCTGCTTTCTTTGTAAAAGCAAGGCCCAGGCCCAGAGACATTAGAATAGGAAAGAGGATTCCCCAGAAAAGCACGCCCGGTTCACGGATTATTTCTCTGAAAAGTGCTGAAATCAGCTGCCATAGCTGGTTAAATCTTACCCACCTATTCATTTATCTGCCTCCCTGTTAGTGAAACAAAAAGATCATCAAGAGTTTTACGGCGGCATTCCATATGTTTAAGTGTAATATTCTGTGATTTCATATAGGATAAAAATGCCGGAAGACCGGTTTCGAAATTGGATAATGCAACATATCCTTTTTCTCCAGACACAGACTTATTAATCCTGAAATGTAATCCATCAGAATGAAGATCCGGCGGTATTATATTTGTTTCTGTAGTGAATTCAACAATCTTTTCATTTGTCTCTTCTTCAAGCAGATGGTGCAAAGTCCCTTCCTTTAAAATGATACCATTATCCATAATAACAATATAATCACACAGATTCTCAGCTTCTTCCATATAATGGGTGGTAAGGATCATTGAAGTTTCAGATTCTTCTTTCAGTTTGCGTAATATCTCCCATATTTCCCTTCTGGCATTTGGGTCGAGGCCAGTGGTTGGTTCATCCAGCAGAAGGATGGCAGGTTTGTTTATTAATGCAATACCCAAGGCAAGTCGTTGTCTCTGACCACCGGAAAGGTTCACAACATAAGATTTCCTTTTTTCTTCGAGCCCTACCAGATGAATTATCTCACTGACTCTCTCTTTCCCAAGATTAAAAAATCCGGCAAAGAGTTGAAGAGTTTCGCTGACTCGCAGCTTGTCAATGAATCTTGTTTCCTGAAGTGATATTCCAAGTATCCGGTGAAGCTCATCTTCATTTCCTTTCCATTTTTTACCCATAATGGTTATTTCGCCTTTATCGGGTTTCTGAATTCCCTCAATCATCTCAACAAGAGTAGTTTTTCCTGCTCCATTTGGACCGAGAATGGCAATAAACTGGCCACTGGAGATTTTCAGACTGATTCCTTTTACAGCATGTACAGTTTTGAAGGATTTCCAGACATTCTTTACTTCTATGACATTTACTCCTGGCATTATTCAATGATTAACAATTGCAGTATAACATTTGTTTTTCCGCAAAGAGATTAAGCCGCAAAGTTAAACAAAGGAAGCACCTGCTAAAATATATATTTTTTAAACTCTGTTCCAAATCATTCAATGCAACTTTTGTTTCTAGTTGAGTTATGCCGAACCTTTTCCTCTTTCTGATTTCAGACAAGTATACATCCGATAAATTGGCAATAAAATAGAGATATTTGGATTTTTTTTGTAACTTTAAGAAAAAAATGCGCCAGTTAAAATCAATAATTCTGTTGATGGTTCTTATTTCGGGGTTAAGTTGTAAAACTTCGAATCCTGTTAAAGAATCAACAACTTCAGGAGATGCATTAAAAACAGACCTGAAGGGTAGTATTACCATTGGCGGAGCTTATGCTCTTTCTCCTCTTGTGAGCAAGTGGGCAGAAGAATTTATGAAAATAAATCCTGGTGTTGAAATTGAAGTTACTAAAACAGGAACAGGGAAGGGAATCAATGACTTGCTGACTAAAAATATCCAGATTGCAATGATTTCCAGACCTCTGACAGAGGAAGAATTAAATGCAGGAATATGGACAATCCCTGTGGCAAAGGATGGTGTTGCTCCAATCGTAAATCAGAAGAACCCTTACCTTGGGAAGTTACTAAAGCAGGGATTAAGCCAGGAAGAGTTTTTGAAAGCCTTTACAAGCGATAAGCCTGTTACCTGGGGTGAATTGCTCGACACTGCAGCAAAAGATAAACTCATTGTTTTTTCAAGAGCTGATGAGTCAGGGGCAGCAGTTATAATGGCTGATTTTCTATATAAAAAACAATCCGATCTTTCAGGTATAAAAGTTACAGGTGATGAGGAGATGATAAAAAGTATCCAGGGAAATCCGATGGCCATTGGTTTCTGTAATTTTTCCTTTGCGTTTAATCCTTTCACAGGGGAGAGGGTAAAAGATATCCAGGTTATTCCATTTGATCTTGACTTTGACAATAAAATTGAGAGAAAAGAGACACCTTTCAGCAACCTTGAAATGGCACACAGGAGTATCTGGTTAGGGCTCTATCCCGATGATCTTTGCCGTGAACTTTTGATAGGTACACTAGGGAAACCGACTGACAAGTGTCTGGTGGCTTTTATTAAGTATATTCTTACTGACGGGCAGTCAGGGATAAAGGAAGCAGGTTTATGCGCCCTTAATGATGTATACTTAAAATACTCTCTTGACAATCTGAAATAAAGAAAGAAAAGATCATCTTGTCCCGAATAGCCTGTCGCCAGCATCACCAAGCCCCGGGATAATGTAGCCATTCTGATTCAGTTTTTCATCGAGTACTGCAAGGTAGATCTGTACATCGGGATGATCTTTCATAATTCGTTCAACCCCTTCCGGAGCACCGACAATACAGACAAGTTTAATTGTTTTTGCCCCATGATGCTTCAGTGCCCTGATGGCTGCTGTTGAACTTCCTCCGGTAGCAAGCATTGGATCGAGTACCATAACCACTGCATCAGAGAGATTATCAGGTAGTTTGGAATAGTAAGTTGTTGGTTCAAGAGTTACATGATCACGATATATGCCTATATGACCTATTTTTGCTACTGGTAACAGGTTTGAAATGCCATCTACCATACCGAGGCCTGCTCTCAGGACAGGAATCAGAACAACTTCTCCTGATAACTCATGTGTTGTATATTTACCCAGAGGTGTTTCAATCTGTATTTCTCTTAACCCGAGGTCACGGGTAACCTCATAAACCATCAGTCCGGCTATCTCTTCCAGTGTTTCCCTGAAGCCTTTTGTATCTGTCTCCTTACGGCGGAGCAGAGCAAGCTTATGTGTCAGGAGAGGATGTTTCAGAAGGTTCAGCATGTAAGGTTAAATTAAGATTATTGGTTTTTTATCCACCCTCCTACAACTTCAGGACTTAATCCGCCAAGTCCCAGTTTGTTTTTTTTATTATACCCATTAAGGTCATTTGCAAGCTTTCCTGGCTTTTCAACTTCCTTCAGCTTTGAAATCGTTATATATCCCATCTTTTTCAACGGATCAATCCACTCTTCCGGAATTCCAAGTGCTGTGTACTCTTCCTTTTTGCTTTCAATTTTCACCTTTTGAATCTCTTGTTTCATTTGAGGGAATAGTAAAACATCCTGGATAGAAGGCTGATTGGTAAGGAGCATTGTAAGCCTGTCAATTCCGATACCCATACCGGATGTAGGTGGCATACCATATTCAAGAGCTCTTACAAAGTCAAGATCTATGAACATTGCTTCAGCATCACCTTTTTCAGAAAGACGGAGCTGCTCCTTGAATCTTTCCATCTGATCAATGGGATCATTAAGCTCAGAATAAGCATTGGCAATCTCTTTACCGTTTATCATCAGTTCAAACCTTTCTGTTACACCCGGGTTGCTACGGTGCATCTTGGTAAGAGGAGAAGTCTCAGTCGGATAATCGATAATAAATGTAGGCTGAATATAGTTGTGTTCACACTTTTCTCCAAAAATTGAATCAATAAGTTTTCCTTTGCCCATCTCGGGAGTGACCGGTACATCCAGACTTTCGCATACTTTCCTGAGTCCATCCTCATCCATCCCTGAAATGTCGACACCGGTATTTTCCTTAATAGCATCAAGCATACTGATACGTTTGAACGGGGGATTTAAATTTATTATTTTGTCGTCATAAATAACTTCTGTTTTACCATGAAGATCAAGAGCACATTTATTAACTATTTCTTCGGTGAAACTCATCATCCAGTTATAATCCTTATAGGCAATATAAATCTCCATTACAGTAAATTCAGGATTATGTGTCCGGTCCATTCCCTCATTCCTGAAATCCTTTGCAAACTCATAAACACCTTCAAATCCTCCAACAATTAATCGCTTCAGGTAAAGTTCGTTAGCAATCCTCATGTACAGCGGGATATCTAATGCATTATGATGCGTGACAAATGGTCTTGCAGTTGCTCCTCCGGGAATAGGTTGAAGAATGGGCGTTTCAACCTCGAGATAGCCTCTGGAATTAAATAGCTCCCGCATCGAATTGATAATCTGAGTCCTTTTACGGAATACGTCCCGAACATGGGGATTGACGATTAGATCGACATAACGCTGGCGATATCGCATTTCTGGATCAGTAACAGCATCGAAGAGAATGCCGTCTTTTTCTTTAACAACAGGCAGGGGACGTAATGATTTGCAAAGAACAGTGAACTCATTAACATGAACTGTTATCTCGCCCATTTGTGTTTTGAATACATGGCCTTTAATTCCGATAATATCCCCAATGTCAAGCAGATGCTTAAAAACAGTATTATACATTGTTTTGTCCTCTTCCCTGCAAATATCATCGCGTCGGATATAAATCTGGATTCTTCCTGAAGAATCCATGATCTCTGCAAAAGAGGCATTTCCCATTATGCGGCGGCTCATAATACGTCCGGCAAGACAAACATCCTGGTAGTTGTTATTTTCGGTTGTGAAATTATTAAGGATATCCTGGGCAAAGACATTTGTTTTATACTCAGCTGCAGGGTAGGGGTTAATTCCCAGTTTTTTTAATTCATCAAGGGAATTTCTTCTTATCTGCTCCTGTTCACTTAGATTCATGTTGCTCATAATACTTTACAAATTTGTGCAAATATAGAAAAATTCGGCTTTTTGCGACAATAAGACTTTCAGCCTTTTAAAGCACTTGTTTCAGTATTGAATCTTTCGCGGATAAGTCTGGTTACCGGCCCCGGGGTTCCGTCGCCGATGGTAATTCCTCCTGCTTCAATTACAGGGGTTACCTCTGCTGAGGTATTTGTTATGAATGCTTCCTGAGCAAATCTTAACCGGCTTTCAGGTACTGCTTCCTCCTTAAAGTTAATTCCCGATTGCTGTGCTATTCTGATAATATTCTTTCTGGTAATACCAGACAGAATAAAATTTGATTCGGGATGTGTGTAAAGAGTTTTGTCAATGACAAAAAAAATGTTTGAGTGGGAACCCTCTGTTATAGATCCATTGCGGACAAAAACAGACTCTTTAAGACCTTTTTCGTAAGCTTCCTGGAAACTGATTGTATTGGCGAGGAGAGAAATCGATTTAATATCACACCTGCTCCACCTGATCTCCTCCTTAAGCATTACTTTAATGCCTGTCTCATATATATTGTTGTCCGATTTATAACCCCAGGCATTTGAGTATACAGTTGGGGGAACTCCGGATGAAGGGAAATTATGTGTCCTTTTTGCAACCCCTCTTGTTATCTGGATATAGAGCAGTGCAGACTGATTCTCAAGTTTATTTTGTTTAATAAGATCGTGGGCTATTGAGGGAAACATTTCTGATTCATCCCAGACTATTCTTATTTCTCTCAGACTTCTTTTAAGCCTTGAGAGATGCCCGTCCATATCGTAGAAAAATCCTTTATACCATTTGACTACTTCATAAATACCATCAGCAAAAAGGAATCCTCTATCATCGGGACTTATTTTCACATCTTCTTTTGGGATAAATTCTCCATTAAAATAGGCTATCTCCATAATTCAATATGTGTATAAAGGTACCAGGTGCCCTTACCTGCGGTACATAGGTTCTATTATTTCTGTTTTGTAATCAATTGCCTTTCTTGCCTCCTCCGGAGAAGCCGCATTACTGCAGGCTGACTGTACAAAGAGAGATGCTCCCAGAACTGTTGTCTCCTTCTGGTCGATTATTTTCACCGGCACACCTGAATATTCGGCTCTTAGTCTGTTCCACAACCTGTTCTTTGAGCCACCACCTACACAGAGTATACTTTCAGTTTTAAATCCCCCGGCATTTTCAAGAGCTTTTTTACCTAGAGCCAGGCGTTCGGAAAGAGCCTCAAGAATTGCCCTGTAAATCTCATCCCGTGTCGAATCCATTGTGAGGCCGGTGATCTCTCCTGCAGGTTTCCCTTTAAGTTCTTCATAGAATTTGGGATTTACTTTGACCCCGTTGCTACCGGCTGGGATCTTTTCAGCACCAGATATCATGGCTTCATAAACATTATCCTTAAAATCAGGATAGAGGTTTTTTCGCGCCCATTCAATGACTCCTGATGCAATCCATTGATTTCCAATGTTGTATAGGCCATTAATTGCATCAAGTTCTGTTGTTATACCCATATCAAGTTGTTCCTTCCCAGAACGGAACCCCTCCGATCGGACCATCAGTATTTCCCAGGTTCCTGAGCTAAGTACAGGTTGGTTCTTCTCAGCCCCTGATCCGAAAATCGCAAATTGAGTATCATGGCCGGTGGCAACCACACTTAATCCGGTTGGAATACCTGTATCTGCTGAAGCTTTTGCGTTGATCTTTCCTGTAATTGTCCCTGGCTCAACCGGTCTCCCCATTTTTTCTGCAGGAAAGTTTATTTTATCGAGAATATTACCGGAAAAGTTCCTGGTTGTAAGCTTGGTAAGCATAGATGTACCTGCCATTGTTGTGTCATTTACCATCTCCCCTGTGAGCAGAAATGAAAATATTGATGGCATAAAAAGGAACATATTACTTTTATCGACTATTTCCGGTTTTTGTTCGACAAACCAGATAAGTTTATTTATTGTATTAAAATTAAAAGGAAGGACACCGCACTCTCTGTAAAGGTCATCAAGAGGTATATATTTACCGATATTGTCCATTACAGGTTTTGTCCTTTCACATTGCCAGGAAATAACCGGATAAAGCATTTTTCCGGATTTGTCAAATAGTGTCCCATCCACACCGAACGTTGTGACAGTAACACCTATGATATTCTTTTTGTCAATCTGGCTGACAACTTTCCGGGATGCTTTGCACATTTTTGCCCAGATCTCATTAACATCCCAGATTCTGTATGAAGGGAAAAACGGATCAGCCTGAGTGTTGTTTGGCAGTGATTCTGATGCAAGTATTGAACCTATGCTATTTATTGCCACAACCCGTACATTTGTTGCACCGCAATCGAAAACAATTACAATATCTCCTTTTGACATAAAAATAACTTTGTGAGTCTGATACTTTAAATTCAGTTTAAAAACTTCATTGATGTGCCTGTAGCTATAAGTGCGATGATATAGATTACCATGATGAGAATCAGAAAAACGCCGATATAGACATAATGGAATTTCAGGTTTTTAAATGCTGTGTGCAAAGCTTTCTTATCCAGATTTTGAACTGCATTGGCGGTATATCTTGAGAACTGAAAAAGGAAAAAGACAGGAAAAAAGTTAATTACTCCGATAATCAGAAAAATGACAATCAGCAGTACATCCGGCACACCGGCTGTTGAATCTCCTGAGCTGAATGCAGTAAGGAAAGTCCCCGTTACCAGTCCCATGATCAGCATCAATCCAATTATAATAAATCCGATTATTGCAAGGAACATGCTCCATTTCCTAACAGAATTCAGAAATATAAGTGTATCCTGTTCCAATTCAATCTTACGGGGCTCAAGACTTTTTTCCATAAAAGCAAAACATTTTTTAACTTGTATTCCTAAACAACCTTTTTATCCGCTTCATCCACTGAAGACTATATAGTCTCTGATTCCTTATTTATAAAGTGCCCCATAATTCTGACAAGCCCTGTAGTCTGAACTCTCTTTTTCCATACCAAAAGCGCTCCAGGCACTGGGACGGAATACTTTTTCATCCGCCACATTATGCATACA
Source organism: uncultured Rikenellaceae bacterium (assembly GCA_964639725.1). Classification (GTDB taxonomy): domain Bacteria; phylum Bacteroidota; class Bacteroidia; order Bacteroidales; family VadinHA17; genus LD21. The sequence continues at coordinate 66,281 of CAZXFB010000014.1, read as the reverse complement.
AACAGGGATCCTTAGTATTGATGCCAGAGTTATCAGGTCGGCACCGATATGACCATAACTGGACGCACTATGGTTAGCTCCCCAGTTGGCCATTACAGAATAAACATCCTTAAATGCTCCTGAACCAGTGAGCCTTGGAGTGAACCAGGTTGTAGGCCAGGTAGGATCTGTTCTTTCGGTAAGTATTTTGTTTACCTTGCCGGGAAGTTCAACTGTCCATCCTTCGGCAAGCTGAAGTACAGGTCCGAGTCCTTTAACCAGATTGACTCTTGAGATGGTTACCGGCATTACATTTTTTGTATCGAACTGGGAAGAGAAACCACCTCCCCGGAAATATCCTATGTTTGCGGGAGGCCACTCTGTTGCTTCAAGACATGCTGATGCATCTTTCCCGGTAATTTCCCAGAAGGGTTTGATGCAAGCTTCACCTTTTTTGGTTTGTCTACCGGAAAAATCGAGAGCTGATGCACCTGAATTTATCAGGTGGATGACACCGTTTGAGGCCAGCCCTTCAGGTTTTACTTTTGTAACTCTTTTAATTGCTTCCGGACTCCAGTAGGTGCGGATATCGGAAAACATCTGGGCAGTATTGGTAAGAAGATAACCAAATAACATCGGGACTCCGTTCATTGCATCATTTTCTGTTGCAACCAGATATGGAGGTCGTATGCCATTCCAGTCGAAGGATGAGCAGAGTATAGCCTCCAGAAAATCACCATTCGGCATATGGTCGGTCCACTGACGCTGACCCTGAAAACCTGCAAGAATAGCATTATGCCCGAGTGCCTCTTCTCCAAAACCTAGTTTTTTAAGTTTGGGATTGCCCACCATCAGGTCACGAGCGATCAATGTCATTTTTACAACAGTTTCCCACTCCTGGTCTTTTTGTTTTCTCGATTTTGGTTTTTCATTCCGGTCCTTTCCCTCTTTACAGTTTTTCTTTGTCCAGTCAAGTGCTTTTTTGAATTCAACTTTATCAAAAATTTCTTCATTAAGGCGGCGGTTGAATTCACTCATATCCACATATTCATTACGCATCCCAAGATATTCCTGGAAGAAATCTTCCCTGACTATTGAACCTGCAATACCCATTGATACGGAACCCATAGATAAATATGATTTTCCTTTCATAATTGCAGTGGCAAGTCCTGCTTTTACAAACCTTATAATTTTTTGGCTTACATCATCCGGAATGTTTTTATCACCAGCATCCTGAACATCATGTCCGTAAATTCCAAAGGCAGGTAATCCCTTCATTGTATGTCCTGCAAGGGCTGCAGCAAGGTATACTGCTCCAGGTCGCTCCGTGCCATTGAAACCCCATATCGCTTTTGGTAATTCTGGGTCCATATCAATTGTTTCGCTGCCATAGCACCAGCAAGGTGTAACCGTAAGGCTCACTCCGACTCCGGTTTTTTTAAATTTTTCAGCGCACATTGCAGCCTCTGCCACACCCCCAATACAGGTGTCAGCAATCACACATATAACAGGTTTCCCATCGGGGTATTTAATATTATTTGATATTAGCTTTGCTGCAAGTTTCGCCATCTCCATCACCTGTCCTTCAAGCGATTCTCTGACGCCATTCATGCGGCCATCAATAGTTGGACGAATCCCTACTTTAGGGAAGTCACCGATAACTGTCTGATAGTTATTGTTAATTTTTAACTCATCGTTTGCCATGGGGATAATATTAAATTAAAGTCTGATTTAAAAGTTGAATAGCAAATATAGCATTTTTTGCAAGAAATAATTATCCCGATGATTTATCAGATCATCTTTGGGTCACATGAGTTCATCAGGTATAATTTGTTGCATCTGTATAATACCTTTACTTAATCTGATAGCATAGTTTTTATACCTTTGTGTTCAAAAGATGGAGGATTAAGGATGCAAAAAGGCAGGCGGTTACCAGTATGGTTGAAGATGAAGAGGGCCAGTGGAATAAACTATACAACGGTTAAAAGACTGGTTGAAAACAATCACCTTAACACTATCTGCACCAGTGGGAACTGTCCCAATATAGGTGAATGCTGGAATGCCGGGACAGCTACATTTATGATACTCGGAGATATTTGTACCCGAGCCTGTAAATTCTGTTCCACAAAAACAGGGAAACCTCTTCCTCCTGACAATGATGAACCATTCCGGTTGTCTCAATCTGTTAAAACATTAAATCTGAAACATTGTGTCATTACTTCTGTTGACCGTGATGACCTGCCAGACGGCGGTGCATCGTTATGGGCCGAAACCATCAGGTTTGTCAAAATGGTGAATCCTTTTACAACTTTAGAAACTCTGATCCCGGATTTTGACGGAAAGTATGAAAGTATTAAAATGATCATCGATGCAGGCCCTGATATTATTTCTCACAACATAGAGACTACCAGGAGACTTACTCCTCTGATCAGGACAAAAGCAAAATATGACAGAAGTCTTGACGTTTTAAAATATATTTCGGCAAATGGTAAAACCAGCAAATCGGGTTTTATGCTTGGGCTTGGGGAAAATGAGGATGAGATACTTGTTACAATGAAGGATCTTCGTGAAGCAGGATGTAAAATCCTTACAATAGGACAATATCTTCAACCGGGTAAAGAGTTTATGGAAGTCGTGAATTATGTTACACCTGAAAAGTTTGAAGAGTACAGGGATAAAGCTATCGGACTGGGATTTGATTTTGTTGAAAGCAGTCCATTGGTCCGTTCCTCATTTCATGCAGAAAAACATGTTGGCACCAAAGAAAAATAACTATATTAGCATATCGTAAAGAAATAAAAATATTTGAGCTATAGTGTTGTATATAAGGATATTGGGTTAAGAGATTATAAGGATACATGGAATTATCAGGAAGAGCTCTTTGGAAAGTTGATTGAGAATAAAAAAACCGGAAATAGTGATATTTCTTCTGGTAATAATCTCATTCCAGGAACATTGATCTTTGTTGAACATCCACATGTTTATACTCTCGGAAAAAGCGGATCAGAAGATAATCTTCTGATAGACTTTATTCAGCTACAGGCAAAAGACGCAAAATTCTACAGGATCAACAGAGGTGGTGATATTACTTATCATGGTCCGGGCCAGATTGTGGTTTATCCGATATTCGACCTTGAAATTCTTAAGATTGGGCTGAAAGAATATATTTTTAGCCTTGAGGAGGTAATTATAAGGACAATCGGTGAGTTTGGGTTAAAAGGTTCGCGACTTATTGGAGGAACAGGAGTATGGATTGATCCGGAGATCAGCGGAAAAGCCAGGAAAATTTGTGCAATTGGTGTACGGGCAAGCAAATATATAACTATGCATGGTTTTGCATTTAATGTCAATACGGATCTTTCTTATTTTAATAATATAAATCCATGCGGATTTAAGGATAAGGGGGTTACATCACTTGAAAAGGAGTTAGGATTCAGACAAGATATAGGTACAGTAAAAAAAATAGTTAAAAAAAACCTCAGGGATATTTTTAACCTTGAATGGGCTAAATAAATAACAGGATGGAAAAGAGATGGATTGTGAAGGAAAAAGGAGATGTTGCTGTAGCGGAACAACTTGCCGGCGTTCTTGGTGTCTCTGAGTCGCTTGCAAACCTTATGGTACAACGCAATATCACAACCAGAAAGGAAGCTGATGCCTTTTTTCATCCGAGCCTGGAATACCTTCATGATCCTTTTCTGATGAAAGATATGAATCTTGCTGTCGACAGAATATCCACTGCAGTAAAGAAAAATGAAAAGATTCTGGTTTATGGTGATTATGATGTTGACGGGACCACCGCCGTTGCGCTTGTATACTCGTTTCTTAAAGACCAGTATTCGAATGTCGAATATTATATACCTGACAGATATAAAGAGGGTTATGGCTTATCATTCCAGGGTCTCGATTATGCCTGCCAGAATAACTGCAGATTGGTTATTACACTTGACTGTGGAATAAAATCAGTTGAGAAAGTAAAATATGCCAGGTCCAAAGGACTTGATGTCATAATCTGCGATCACCATTATCCTGGTGAAGAGATACCCAAAGCTCTGGCTGTGCTTGATCCCAAGCAACCTGGCTGTACATATCCATATAAAGAATTATCAGGTTGTGGTGTTGGCTTCAAACTGATTCATGCCTATGCAAGGATACATGGAATTCCTTTCGAGGCAATATCAAATTACCTTGATCTTGTGGCAGTAAGTATAGCTTCAGATATTGTACCGATTACAGGAGAAAACAGAGTGTTGGCTTATTTCGGACTAAAACAGCTTAATGAATCACCTCGTACAGGGTTAAAAGAGATTATACGCGAATCTGAGATATTCAAACCACTGTCTATTGAAGATGTTGTTTTTAAAATCGGACCCAGGATCAATGCTGCAGGAAGGATGGAAACAGGTGGCAAAGTTGTGGAACTGCTCATATCGAATGATTCTAAAATTGCAACTGAAATAAGTAAAGTTATAAACAACTTTAACCTGGAAAGACGGACGGTTGACAGGATTATCACTACTGAAGCAATGAGGATGATTTCAGAAGATCAGGCTACAGTAAATTCCAGAACAACAGTTCTTTATAATCCTTCATGGAAAAAAGGGGTAATAGGAATAGTTGCATCACGACTTATTGAAACATATTATCGTCCTACAGTTATTCTTACTGAATCGAATGGTTTTGCAACAGGATCGGCAAGATCAGTTCAGGGCTATGATCTTTATCAGGCTATCGAGGCTTGCAGCGATCTTCTTGAGAGTTTCGGAGGACATATGTTTGCGGCAGGTCTTACCCTGAAGAAGGAGAATATCAGACCATTCATGGAGAGGTTTGAACAATATGTAAACGGCACCATTAAAGAAGACCAGCTGGTTCCAAGAGTTTTCATCGATGCTGAAATTTTTTTCAGTGAAATTAATGAAGATTTTTTCAATATTATGAACCAGTTTCAACCTTTCGGACCTGAGAATATGTCACCGGTATTTGTATCCCGGAGTGTTTTTGATACTGGTTCGGGAAGGATGGTTGGATCAAGTGGAGAGCATTTGAAACTTGAACTCTGCCAGGAGTCAACAGGAATTAAAAGTATTCCTGCAATAGCTTTCAGCCAGGCAAATCATTTTGAATATATTAAAGGTGGTAATCCTTTCGATATTTGTTACTCTATTGAAATGAATGAGTTCAGGGGAAATAAGAATCTTCAGTTAAATATTAAAGATATTAAGACGCCTGATAAGAATTAAGGAGGCAGGTGTACCGGCGGAATGGAGTGAATTGAGATTAAAAAGTTTTATTTATTCACTATTAATCGGATAATATTTGAAATTAGCTGAGATCCAAAGCTAACCGAAGTGAAGCGTAGAATCTTAAGTTTTTAGTCCGACACTACTGATATTTATTCATTAATAGCAGGCATCATGATCTTAGGTATTACTAAAATCTGAGCCTGAACTGAAGCCTGATTTCTTCTGTATTCTCTTGTAAATTGATGTTTTCAGTCAAGGTTGTTATTCCATATTTTACTCTCAGTTCTGCATCATCCCAAATCTTCCAGCCTGCAACAATATAACTCCTGCTTCCTTCACCCGAAAGTACAGGGATACTGAAACTGTACAAAAGATCATTCTCCCATGTATAAAGTCTTGACTCCCAGCTGGAAGTATTAAAGATGCAATACCTGAAAAACAACGATAACGGAACTGAACCAAACCTGTAGTTTATATCCTGCAGCATCAGCATTCCTTTACTGCTCCCGGGCTCAACAAATTTAAAGTCAATTCGGGTACCGAGTGTTAATCCCTGCTGAGGTGAAAACTTTGCCAGGCACTTTACTGCGTGGCTGGTTATCTTCTCCTGTTTAGGAATACCGCCGGTTTCCTGGTTATCCAACATAGAATATCTTTCGTAATAAAATATTTCAGCTGAAAATTTTTCTGAAGGGATATATTTTATTCTGACCTCTTCTTTTCTGGCCATGGATGGAGAACCACACCTGTATTTCATCCACGGAAAATACTGAAGATCACATCCTGCGTTGATGAACAGGTATTTAGCCGCTTCAAAAGAAAAGCTTCCAAGAAATCCTTTCAGATTATTTCCTGAGGAACTGCTTCCCGGGCTATTTGCATGAAAGGCTGTATAACCAGGTTCAAGATACCTGAATAATATATTTATTATTAACCTGTCTGAAGGCCTTAAAACAGAACCCTGAACAACAGCAATTTTCCCCCTTATATCTGCAGATACTTCACCATAAAAGATCATTCTTTTTACAAGTGTTCTGTATGAAACTGTTGCTATCTGATTCCTGTTTCCCTGAAAATCATAGATATCATCAGGATTATTTCCATAAATATTTACAGGAAGTGAGAACCTGGTTTGTGAAAACATAAATCCAAATTTAGAATTATTGATAATATACGACAGGTTTGCTCCAAAATAGCTTTCTGTCGTGACGTCTTTCTTAAGCAAAGAAAGAGTTGAGTTATGTAATCCTGTTTTGTAAAATGATTCAATATAATTATTTGACAAACCATCAGTTGTATTAAGTGTTGCATCAGTTTTATTTACTGAATAAAATAGGGTCATATGGAGATTATTAACCTGAAATTCCGATGCAATACCCCTCAGATAATTATTTTCATCAGAAGATGTATAAGGTTTAACCTCATCCCGGCCCGAAATATTGCCGGGTGTGGTTAGTGAGATCCCTGTCCTGATCCCTGTATTGATATTTGTCCCCAGTCCAAAACGGGCAGAATAATCCCCTATAATTATCTTCCTGATCAAACCGTTTCCTGAAATAGCGATATTTGCTGATAGAAAATCGGGCATTGGAAGATTTCCATTGAAATATTTTTCACCCTGGTCTTTTTCAGTTGTAAATCCTCCTGAAACATTTCCTGAATTAAATCTGTATTTGGTAAGAAGTTTTTCCGGAGAACCTGGTGCGCTTGTATCTTTATCCGAAGTCCTGAATGTCAGGTTTGAGAGAAGTGAACTTCTGAAGGAGGCAGAATCTGGAAGAAGTCTGTTTCTGATATTCAGTGTAATAAACGGTATCATCATCTCTGTTGTTTCTCTGTCAAATCCCGGAATATTGGCTATTTCGAAAGGGGAGAGTATCTTTCCGGATGAGCGGATATAATCAGCCAGAGCTTTGATCTGAAAATCAGAAAGGAAGAAGAGTCTTGACAGTTCTTTGTAATCCTTTGTGTTGATCTCTACGGGATTTTCAGAAAGTTCCTGGAGCAAATCTATGAAGAGAGCTGCTGCTTCCGCGTCGGATTCATCTGATGCCAGCTGCTCGGCAATCTCACTTATAAATTCTGAATGCTTTTCATTCTGCGAATAAACATTAAAAGGGATAAATAAAAAAAGCAGAAGGATTATTGTATTTCCGGGATAGGTGATCGTACTTTTTACTGCACGGAATGATATATTCATCATTTCTCTAATGCCGGTGAAGGGATCAGCATACAGTGCAGAGAAGTTTGGATCTGGCTTAAAAGTTTTCACACTTATATCTGACATTAGGTTATATTCATGGCTCTTCTTATTCCAACATCATATAGAATAACATTGAGATGTTTAATAGATGATGTTTTGCGGTTGCCGGGTCATCTTTTTTTAGTTATGCAACATTTATTTTGTGGTTCTTTACATATATTCTTTATAATTACTTTCCATTACTTAGTTACCATGAGCTTTATCTGGTTTTGTTGCGACAACAGTTATCTTACCTGATATCCCATTTTCTGTCATTTTATTTTGTTTTCCCAGGCTGATGAATTCTCATTTTACTTTTGCATACAACATTTGAAAACGGCAGTTATCTTGACTTTACATACCTGAAATTTAGCAGATTTCATTCTTTCAACTGACAGGTTTATATTAGTTATGGGTTCTACTACCTACCTGATTTTAAAGATCAGGGATGCGGAAGATGTGACTCCAAGTTTGTCATGGGAAACAAAACCAACATCTATCTGTACAGGTTTTGCCAGGTATCCAATCCCAAAACTGAAGGCTGTATTTTCTGTACAGAATCCTCCTCTTAACCAGAATCTTTTTGCTGCTTCATATTCGAATCCTGTCCTGAGGATCAGATTATTTTCAGAACTCATTTCAATAAGTGTCCCTGCGAAAAGGATACTGCTGAGTGTTATCCCGGCTCCGGCCTTAACTGATGAAGGAAGGTAATTTCTTCTTAGTGAATTAGGAATAGGATTAGAGAGATGTGCCACTAATATTATATTTTCTGCAGTAGTGATCATAATACTGCCTTCGAAAGAGATTGAATTCTTATTGTTGTATTCCCCGGTTGTCTGTTCCGAGAAAAAGTCAACCTGTACTCCTGCTGAAATGTTTTTAGCCAGGCTTAATCCGCAGGCAAGTCCTGCACTCTGACGTTTGAAGTCCCTGTAACCGAAATGAGAGTAAATGGCTCCCAGCGAAGCCTTTCCGGCCGGTATTATTAAACCGGCCGAACGTATACCAAGTTCAGTTAGGTTGAATCGGTTTTCGTAATTGATTCCGGCTGAAAATGACTTATTCTGTGCGAGTGTTGCCTGGTTATGAAATGAAGCCCATAAACCGGGTCTCATAACACATGTATATCCTGTCCCTGCCTCGCCGCCACCTGCTGTAATACGATAAGGATCACCAGCCAGGGCGGTTGCAGAGAGAAAAAATAAAATAACAGAAACAGATATCTTGTGCAGCGGGTACAACTGTTTCAAAAGTTATACTACCAAGATATGAAAAATATTGATAAAATTGAAGGAATCGACTGAAAATTGTTGTTGTAACTCATTTTATGTTTCCTGCAAACATAAAATGAGTACTATTAAACTCACTCAGAATGATTTTGGCAATCTACAGCATATTGTCTTGACTATCAGTTTGTTTTAAATTGAAATTTTACTTTTTGCAGATCTTCATTAGCTTCAACTATCTTCTTTTTAAGACTCTCTTTATATTTAATTACTTCCTTCATTATGGTATCATTACCGGTAGCAATTATCTGAGCTGCAAGTATGCCTGCGTTCTGGGCACCATTTACCCCAACTGTTGCAACAGGTATTCCCGGAGGCATCTGGAGGATGGAGAAGATCGAATCCAAACCCTCGAGGGATGCTTTTATAGGTACACCGATAACAGGAAGGGGAGTCATGGATGCAATTACACCGGGAAGATGGGCGGCCATACCTGCTGCAGCGATAATGACTTTAATTCCCCTGGCAGCGGCACCTTTTGCAAATTTTTCAACTTCTTCGGGTGTGCGGTGAGCTGAGAGGGCATTCATCTCAAAGGGTATTTTGAAATCGTTAAGTATCCGTGCCGTTTTCTCCATTACCGGCAGGTCGGATGTGCTTCCCATTATTATGCTTACAAGTGGTTCCATATGAATATAATTAATTAACTTCCTGATAAGGACAAAAATAAGCTATTATTTTCATATTTTTGCACTGGCTTACAATTCAAAATCAGCCACTATGAAAGAGATCAGGATACTTGACAGGAGTTTCAGGGAGATGATAACAGAAGACACTATTCAGAAAAGGATAGATGAGCTTGCAATGCAGATCAACAGAGATCTGGCCGGAAAAGATATTGTTTTCCTTGGCATTCTTAATGGAGCTTTTCTTTTTGCAGCCGACCTGTTCAGGAGAATCACACTTGAATCCAGAATATCGTTTGTGAAGCTTGCCTCTTATGAAGGTACAAGCTCTTCGGGTACGATAAGAGAGCTTATTGGCTGGAATGAAGATATTAAAAATAAAACGATGGTTGTTATTGAAGATATTGTTGATACAGGCAATACTCTGGAACGAATTGTCGAAGAGCTTCAGATGCGAAAGGTGTCGGATATTAAGGTTGCAACACTGCTTTTTAAACCTGCTGCATTTACAAAGTCCATAATTATTGATTATAAAGGGTTCGAAATACCAAACGATTTTGTCGTTGGGTATGGGCTCGATTATGACGGTTATGGACGGAATCTTCCATCAGTTTACTCATTAATTAATAAATACTAAGTACTTGGAGTTAGTTAAAGTGACCCTGGGTAGCTGAAGTTGAAATCTATTATTTGAATATTATATCATTCATATTAAACATATTAATTAAAACTTAATTTTTTCATTCTATGGTTAATTTTCTGATTTTTGGCCCTCCCGGTTCAGGTAAGGGAACACAGTCGGTCAGGCTGGCTGAGAAATTCAATCTTACACATCTTTCAACAGGCGATATGCTGAGAGCAGAGATTGCTGCTGGGACAGTGCTGGGTAAAAAGATGAGTATAATAATGTCGACGGGAGAGCTGGTTCCTGATGAAGTTGTTATTGAAATGATTGCCGCAAAAATTGATAATACAAAAGGTTCTGCAGGGTTCCTGTTTGATGGTTTTCCAAGGACTGTTGCGCAAACGATCTCACTTGAAAAAATGCTCAATGACAGAAGTATGAGGATAGACTCCATGCTTGTACTTGATGTTGACCATGATGAACTTGTGAAGAGGTTAATTGCAAGGGCTGAATTATCAGGCAGACCTGATGATAAAGATCCTGCAGTAATTGAAAATCGTATAGATGTATATAAAGACAAAACTGAACCAATTATCGAATATTGTCAGAAAAAAGGTATCTATCAGCCTGTTAATGGAATGGGAACAATTGATGATATCTTCATAAGACTTTCTGATTTTATGAAGAAAATAGTCTGAAAGCTCAAACCATTATCCACAAGGACAGAGGCCGACAGACTGCTCAGGAGTAACCCGGATGGTTAGACAGGCAGATGACGATTATCAGACAACTGCATCATAAGCAGCTGGAATTTATATTTAACGACTTATAATTAAAATATGTCAGGTTCAAATTTTGTTGATTATATAAAGATCTACTGCCGTTCAGGAAACGGTGGTGCAGGTTCTGCCCATTTCCGCAGGGAAAAGTTTGAACCTAAAGGCGGACCTGATGGTGGTGATGGTGGAAGAGGAGGACATATTATTCTGAGAGGAAACGACCAGATGTGGACCCTTTTGCACCTGAAATATCAACGTCATATTTTTGCCGGCAATGGTATTGGAGGTAGCGCACAAACATCTACAGGTGCTGACGGAAAAGATGTTTATATTGAAGTTCCTCTCGGGACACTGGCAAAAAAAAACGAAACAGGAGAGATCCTTTTTGAGATTACCAGTCATGGCGACGAGAAGATCCTTGCCAGGGGTGGACGAGGCGGACAAGGGAATGTACATTTTAAATCCGCAACACATCAGACACCTCGTTATGCCCAACCAGGAGAAGCAGGTGTTGAGGAGGAGTTTATCCTGGAGCTTAAAATACTGGCCGATGTCGGACTGGTGGGATTTCCAAATGCCGGTAAGTCAACTCTCTTGTCAGTAGTCTCAGCTGCAAAACCAAAAATAGCTGATTATGCGTTTACAACTCTTGTCCCTAACCTCGGAATTGTAAGTTATCGTGATGAGAAATCGTTTGTAATGGCAGATATCCCCGGGATCATTGAAGGAGCTCATGAAGGAAGAGGACTTGGGATACGATTTCTGAGACATATTGAAAGGAACTCCATACTGCTTTTTATGGTACCTGCCGACAGTAAGAATATAAAGGAAGAGTATAATATCCTTTTAAACGAACTGAAGATGTATAATCCGGAACTTCTTGACAAAAAAAGAATACTTGCTATTTGTAAATCAGATATGCTCGACGATGAACTAAAAGATGAAATCCGTAAGGATCTTCCTGATATTTCACGTGTTTTTATTTCTTCTGTAACCGGTGAAGGACTGACATCTCTCAAAGACATGATCTGGAAAGTACTTAACACATGATATTTTTATGCTTGAACATCTCGATCAGCAACTCTTTCTTTTCCTTAATTCACATAACTCCCCTTTTTGGGATGTTGTAATGCATGCAATCAGTGGTAAAGTTATCTGGGCTCCCTTATATATTTCTATTCTTATTTTTCTCGGGATCAGATACAAAAGAAAATTCCTGGTAATTCTACTTTTTATAATTCTTGCTGTAACACTGGCTGACCAGATTTCTGTTCAGTTTTTTAAAAATACAGTTCAACGTTTACGACCATGCCATGAACCTGCTTTGCAGGGAATGGTTCATCTCTTTGACGGAGAATGTGGAGGGAAGTATGGATTTGTCTCCTCACATGCAACAAATTCTTTCAATATCGCCCTGCTAAGTCTGATGTTCATTAAGAAAAGGTGGTACACAATAAGTATTATTATGTGGGCTTTGATTATCGGATACAGCCGGATATATCTCGGAGTTCATTATCCGGGTGATGTCATTTGCGGGTCACTGGTCGGTGCAATTGTCGGTTGGAGCATTTACAGGCTCTATATATTGACCGATAACAGGATTCTCAGGAATAAACCCTATTTTGTTTCATCTTAATACTGAGTTTTGCCCCGGATACTCATTGGCTCCTCTAATGTTTGACAAGCTCTGCCAACTACGGCAGATTGTCGGTACCAAGAGGGAAAATGCCAGCTGATCAGATAGTTATTACAATTTATTATGTTCTGTATTGACCTGCCATCGAATGATCCTTACTTCAACCTGGCTATTGAAGAGCTCCTTCTTAAGAGCACGATCAAGAACTTCATGATCCTTGGTGTAAATACTCCATCTGTTGTTATCGGAAAGCACCAGGTGACTCACAGCGAGGTAAATACCATGTTTGTCACAAAAAATAATATACCTGTAATACGCAGAATCTCAGGAGGTGGAGCAGTTTTTCACGATGAGGGTAACCTTAATTTTTCGTTTATCACTCAGAGTGAACATGGTAAACAGGTAGACTTCAGGAAATATACATTGCCTGTTATTGACTTTTTATCAGATATCGGGGTGGATGCAAGATTTGAAGGGAAAAATGATCTGAAGGTTGATGGTCTCAAGTTTTCGGGAAATGCCGAACATGTATATCATAACAGGGTACTCCATCATGGTACACTTCTATTCGATTCATCTCTTGAGGATTTAAGGAATTCACTAAAGAAAGATCAGAGTTGTTATTTATCAAAAGCTGTCAAATCAAATCCTTCATCGGTTATTAACCTTAAGGAAAAAATTGAGAATATAAAGGAAACAGTACAATTCAGGTCATTAATGATGAATTGGTTCCTTAATAGTGTGCCCGGAAGTGAACCATATTCACTGAGTGCAGAGGATCTGTCAGCTGCAGAGGCCCTTGCGGATTCAAGATACAGAACATGGGAGTGGAATTATGCTTATGGGCCTGATTATACATTTAATAACGGATTTGTTCTTGAGGGCAATCATTATTCCTGTACTCTTTTTGTTAAGGAAGGTCTCATCAGGGAATGTACAATTATCGGAAATGAGCATTTGGCGAATGTTGCACGGAAATTGATTGGTATCAGGCACATGCCTGCCGATATTTTGCAGGTTTTTAATGAGAATGGAGTAGAAATAAATGGTGATGGAATATTCGGAATGTTTTAAATAAATCTTTTTCTGATCATATTCCCACTGATAATCACGGGTTAGTACGGATCATTTTTTGTCATTTCCTTCGTACATGAGGATAAATGTTCCTGTAAAAAATGACCTGTCGATTATTTAACTGGTAAAAATGATCATGGAATTGTGTTAAATAAAAATATCTTTGGTGAAGCTTATCGTTCAAATCCGCTGATCTGTGAATATTTGTCTTTCAATTCTGGTATGGCTGACAGGCCTCTCATTTATGGTGATAATGTTCCCGATAACTTTCATTATCTGGCTGTTCTCTTTACCGTTTGATAAGAGAAGATCTGTGATTCACTGGTTGCTTGTTTACCAGGGAATTGCTCTCATCCGTCTTATTCCTATCTGGAAGATGAGTATTGAAGGAGAGGAGAAATTTATCAAAGGGGTCACATACGTCATAATTTCAAATCACCAGTCGATTCTGGATATCCTCTTTATTAATTCTCTTAAATTCAGGTTTAAATGGATTTCCAAGATAGAGAACAATAAGGTGCCTTTCATTGGCTGGTACCTTAAGATGGCGGGTTATATAACTGTTGACCGGGGAAACAGTGAAAGTAAGGAAGAGATGCTCGGGAAGTCGTATATTTGTCTGAAAGAAGGTACATCAATAATGATCTTCCCTGAAGGGACAAGGTCAAAAAACGGCACGCCAGGATTTTTTAAGAGGGGTGCATTTCAGCTGGCACTAAGCGCTAATGTTCCAATTATTCCGGTTGTGATTGATGGTACAGGAGGGATACTTCCCAAGCATGGTTTGGTCTTTAGCGGAGGTCACAGAATACATGTAGTGGTTCTGGACCCGGTTTCACCTGAATCATTTGGAACAGATAATCCCGAAGATCTTGCCATGAAATTCAGTACGATAATGGCAAACGCTTTGAATGAACTTAGGAGAGAAATGTAATAGGAATGGCACACTCTGAAACTTACAGACGGATGCTTTCAAGAATGGGTTATTATAATTACCAGCAGGGACTTATTTACCGTCATCTGAACCAGGAGGGAGGATGGGATACTCACCTTGAGAGATGCAGAAATTTTATTATGAAAGTAATGGACCTGTGCAAACCCCTGAAAGTAACAGTCATGGGAAGCGGATGGCTCCTGGAATTACCTTTGGCCGAGATGATTGAAATGACAGATGAGATTTGTCTTCTTGATATTGTTCATCCTCCTGAAGTTAAGCAGCAAGTTGCCAGCCTGAAAAAAGTAAAACTGATGGAACGGGATGTCACAGGAGGAGTTATTGAAGAGGTTTGGAAAAAATCAGACAGAAAATATTTTTTCAAAAAGTCAGCTATTGACGATAGTGTTTTGGTTCCCGAATATCAGCCAGATGAAGATCCCGGTCTGGTAATTTCACTTAATATCCTTACCCAGCTTGAAACACTTCCAGCTGCCTTGTTAAGGCGCAGAGGAGTTATGCAGGAAGAAGGCCTTTTACATTTCAGAACAGAAATACAGGAAAAGCATATCAGTTTCCTGAAAAGGCACAAGTCAGTATTGATAACAGATACTGCTGAGGTTTTCACAGAGAAATCAGGCAATACAGTACGTAAAAACACTTTGTTAACTAGTTTGCCTGAAGGAAGTTATGCGGAAGAGTGGACATGGAATTTTGACCTTTTAAACTCTGACTATTTTGAGAAAAAATCTGTATTCGAAGTTCATGCCATTATGATCTGAATCTAATTTATAAAATGAATGATGAACAATTTAGTAAAGATTATGCTCATTTATTAACACTTTGCGTTCTGTTGTAAAGATCAATTAATCAGGTAAATATTTCAAATTCGGTCATATTGTCTGTTTTTCAAGGTTAAAAACCATTGCTTTTTGTTGAAAAATTGGCAAAAGGAGAGTGATCTAAATAACTATCTTTGCGCAAAATTCTGCAAAATGTCAGTTGTTGGATACTCCGAAGAACATATCAGGACCCTTGAGTGGCGGGAGCACATAAGGTTAAGACCTGGAATGTATATAGGCAAGCTTGGCGATGGCTCATCCCAGGATGATGGTATATATGTTTTGCTTAAGGAAGTTATGGATAATGCCGTAGATGAGTATATGATGGGTTACGGCAAGAAGATAGATGTATCAATAACCGGCAAAGAGGTGCGTGTCCGTGATTTTGGTCGTGGAATACCCCTTGGGAAAGTAGTCGATGCTGTCTCGAAAATGAATACCGGCGCCAAATATGATTCCAAGGCATTCAAGAAATCTGTGGGTTTGAATGGTGTTGGTGTAAAAGCAGTAAATGCTCTCTCCAGCAAATTCATTATTAGATCTATCCGTGATGGGGAACTTAAAGTAAGTGAATTTGAGCATGGGGTCAATACTAAAGATCATCCGCTTATAAAAAGCGATGAGGAGAATGGTGTTGAAGTAATATTTCAGCCTGATGAGGTTATGTTCGGGAACTATTTTTTTATGTCGGAATACGTAGATTCTTTGCTGAAAAACTACGTATACCTTAACGCCGGGTTGCTGATAAATTTCAACGGGAATAAATTCATTTCAAAGAATGGTCTTGCTGATCTGCTCAATGAAAATATGAGCAAGGAAGGACATTATCCTCTCATACATCTTAAAGGGGAAGATATTGAAATGGCATTTACTCATGGATTCCAGTATGGTGAAGATTATTATAGTTTTGTGAACGGACAGAACACATCGCAGGGAGGAACTCATTTGTTGGCTTTCAGGGAAGCATTGGTTAAGACAATCCGGGAATTTTATAAAAAAGATTATGATCCTTCCGATATAAGGTCCTCAATCATTGCGGCAATTAGTATTAAGGTTGAAGAACCAATATTTGAATCGCAGACAAAGACCAAGCTGGGATCAAAAGATATGGGCCCAAACGGCCCCTCTGTCAGGAATTTCATTATGGAATTCATTAAAAAACAGCTGGATGATTATCTTCATAAAAATGCTGAAACAGCAAGGATTCTTCTGAAAAAAATCCAGGATTCGGAAAAAGAAAGAAAAGCAATTTCATCGATACAGAAACTGGCACGCGACAGGGCGAAAAAGGTTAGTCTGCATAATAAGAAACTCAGAGATTGCAGGATACATTACAATTCTAACGATACGAACAAACTCGATTCAACTCTATTTATAACTGAAGGTGATTCAGCCAGCGGTTCAATTACCAAATCAAGAAATGTTGAAACACAGGCTGTATTCAGCCTGAGAGGCAAACCTCTCAACTCTTTCGGGCTGACAAAGAAGATTGTTTATGAAAATGAGGAGTTTAATCTGCTCCAGGCTGCATTAAATATTGAAGATGGTATTGAGAACCTTCGGTATAATAATGTTGTCGTTGCAACAGATGCTGATGTTGATGGGATGCACATCCGGCTCCTTCTTCTGACATTTTTTCTCCAGTTTTTTCCCGACCTGGTAAGAAAGGGGCATGTTTATATTCTCCAGACACCACTCTTCAGGATAAGGAATAAGAAGGAGACACGATATTGTTATTCCCCGGAGGAAAAAGCAAAAGCAATTGCGGCACTTGGTCCAAATCCGGAAATGACGAGGTTCAAAGGTCTGGGTGAGATTTCCCCTGATGAGTTCATACACTTCATAGGCAAAGATATGCGGCTGGAGCCGGTGCGGTTAAAGAAAAATGATTTGGTGAACGGTTATCTGGAATTTTATATGGGTAAAAATACACCTGAAAGACAGGATTTTATTATTGATAACCTGAGAATTGAAGAAGATATTGTGGAAGAGGAAAAATAGTATTTTAGGAGCGGGTAATTATTAATATGGAAGAACAGGAATTTGAGACAGAGAGACCGGAAGGATCAGAGGTATCCCAACAGGGGCCGGCGGCTCTTCATTCTGTAACGGCATTATCGGGCATGTACCAGGACTGGTTTCTGGATTATGCTTCCTATGTTATTCTGGAACGTGCTGTTCCTCATCTCAATGATGGTTTAAAGCCAGTTCAGCGTCGTATCCTCCATTCAATGAAGAGGATGGACGATGGCCGTTACAACAAGGTTGCAAATATCATAGGGCACACTATGCAGTTTCATCCACATGGGGATGCTTCGATAGGTGATGCTCTTGTTCAGATTGGTCAGAAAGATCTTCTTGTTGATGCACAGGGAAACTGGGGTAATATTCTTACAGGTGATGGTGCAGCTGCTCCCAGATATATAGAAGCAAGGCTTTCCAAATTTGCCCTTGAAGTTCTGTTTAACTATAAGACAACCGAATGGAAGTTATCATACGACGGCAGGAATAAAGAGCCTGTCACTCTGCCTGTAAAATTTCCTCTGCTTCTTGCAATGGGAATTGAAGGGATTGCTGTTGGCCTTGCTTCAAAAATTCTGCCTCATAACTTTAATGAACTGATAGATGCCTCAATAGACTATCTTCAGGGAAATGAATTTGTTCTTTATCCCGATTTTCCTACAGGGGGAATGATAGATATTTCAAGATATAACGACGGGCAAAGGGGAGGTGCGGTAAAGGTCAGAGCCAAGATTGATAAAGTTGATAAAAAAGAGCTTGTGATCACTGAGATCCCATTCGGAAAAACAACCACTTCACTTATTGAATCAATAATAAAGGCAAATGATAAAGGGAAGATCAAGATAAGGAAGATAGATGATAACACTTCAGCAAATGTAGAAATTGTAATTCAGCTGATCCCGGGAACTTCTCCCGATAAGACTATCGATGCGCTTTATGCCTTTACAGATTGTGAGTATTCCATTTCACCAAATACTTGTGTCATCGTAGATAATAAACCCTCTTTTATGGGGGTAAGTGAGATCCTTCGTCATTCGGTAGATAATACAGTTCAGTTACTTAAGAAAGAGCTTGAGATACGTCTGGCAGAATTGCATGAAGATTGGCACATGTCGTCGCTCGAAAAGATATTCATCGAGGAGAAGATTTATCGTGATATTGAGGAGTGTGAAACATGGGAAGGTGTTGTAAAGGCTATTGACGAAGGTCTTAAGCCATTTAAAAAGAGACTGTTGAGGGAGGTTACACGGGAAGATATTATACAACTTACTGAGATAAAGATCAAAAGAATATCCAGGTTTGATGCTAAAAAAGCAGATGAACACATAAGAGGACTGGAAGCTGAACTTGAAGAGGTTAAAAACCACCTTAAAAATCTTATCCCATTTGCTATTAACTACTTCAAGCAGATAAAGAAAAAATATGGTAAGGGCAGGGAGCGTAAAACTGAAATAAGAAGTTTTGATACAATAGAAGCTGCAAAAGTAGTTGCCAATAATGCCAGACTTTATATAAATTACAAGGAGGGTTTCATCGGAACCGGTTTAAGGAAAGATGAGTTTGTGTGTGATTGCTCCGATATTGATGATATTATTATTGTGCGAAAAGATGGGGTTTACTTAATTACCAAAGTCGCTGATAAAGTATTTGTGGGTAACGATATTCTGTATGCACATGTCTTTTTGAAAAATGATGAAAGGACAATCTACAATATTGTATATCAGGATGGGAAAGATGGTCCTCTTTTTGTGAAACGTTGTTCTGTTACAGGACTTACACGTGACAAAGAGTACAATTTCACGCGGGGAGCAGCAGGGTCTAAAATTGTATATTTCACTGCAAATGCAAATGGAGAGGCTGAAGTGATTAAGATTCATCATAAACCTAAACCACACCTTAAAAAACTTGTCTTTGAATTTGATTTTGGACAGTTGTCAATTAAAGGGAAATCTTCTTTAGGAAATATTCTAACAAAAAATTCTGTCCAAAAGATAGCCCTTAAAGAGAAAGGATTATCAACGCTTGGGGGAAGGAAAATATGGTTCGATGATGCTGTATTCAGGTTGAATGTGGATGGAAGGGGATTATATCTCGGAGAGTTCATCTCGGATGATAAAATTGAGGTTGTTACTAAAAATGGGTACTTCAGGGTTACCGGTTTTGATCTTTCAAATCATTTTGAAGACAATATTCTTCTTATTGAAAAATTCAAACCGGGTAAAGTCTATTCTGCTGTATACTGGGATGCTGAACAGAAATATTATTATGTTAAACGATTCATGATTGAAGAGTCGGAGAAACTGCAATGCTTTATCAATGAAGATCCTGAATCAAAACTTATCAGTCTGACGGAAGTAGAATATCCGCGCTTTGAAATTAAGTTCGGAGGTCAGCACCGCAATCGCGAAAATGAGATTATTGAGGTTGCAGAATTTATTGGAGTAAAGAGTTACAAAGCCAAAGGTAAGCGGCTTACTAGTTTTATGGTTGATAACATCCATGAAATAGAGCCTGTGGTGAAAAAGGAAGCAGTCGTGAAAGATATTGAAAAAGAAGAGGAGGAATCCCCTTTACCAAACACAAATGAAGATCCTGCACAGATGAAGCTTGAGTTGTGATGAACTCAATCAAGAACATATTTCTTTTAGGTTTTATGGGTTGTGGAAAATCAACAACCGGGGAAAAGCTTGCGAACCTTCTGGAGTGTTCATTCATTGACCTTGATAAGAAAATAGAAGAACTCACAGGAAAAACAATCTCTGATATCTTTTCTCAGGAAGGAGAAGATTACTTCCGCAAAACGGAGACTGAGGTTCTGCTCAGTATCCGGTCACATAAAAATGTAATTGTTGCCACCGGAGGAGGTACGCCCTGTTACAATGATAATATGGACATGATGCTCGAAACAGGTATTACCATTTATCTGAAACTGACTCCACTGCAATTGCTTAACAGGCTATCAGGATCAGATGAACGGCCACTTATTAAAGGGATGAATGATGATCAGCTTCTCTCTTTTATAGAAGAGAAGCTTAAATACCGGGAGAACTGGTATAATCGTTCTGAAATCATTATTGCCGGTACTGATCCTGATCTGAATTCCTTGGCAGAAAAGTTGAGGAATTTATAAATATTTTTTCCTCCGCTTTTTATGTAAGGCCATTATTTTTAATCTGAAGGTTTAAAAAGATCAGACTCCAAAAAAATTCAAATTGATAATTTTTCTATTTAGATTAATTTATTAATTTAGTGTGCTTTAATTTCTAATTGGGAAGACCTATGAAAGACAGATTGTTAAAACTCCTTGGAGTCGAATCCGGAGAGGAATCCATGGTCATAATACTTCTGTCTCAATCAATATTTCTGGGAATATTCTTCGGGGCTTTTGACATAAGTGCACACTCATTTTTTCTGGCCATTTTTGATGAAAAAATGATGGCAAGGGGATATGTTGTATCAGGAATTGCCGGGATTCTGCTTACTTCTGTTTATACATGGCTTCAAACCAGGATTAGGTTCAAGAGATTTGCAATAATAAACCTTCTGTTTGTTACTATTATAACACTGCTGCTCTGGATCACTTTACTGCTCAATCCTTCACGATGGGTAATTTTCATGGTTTTTATTATGCTTGGCCCTCTCAATATACTTGCTGCTCTTGGATTCTGGGGCACAGTAGGGCGTTTGTTTACTTTACGCCAGGGCAAAAGGTTGTTTGGTCTTGTTGATGCAGGATTAATCATAGGGATTATTATCAGTTGTTATGCAATACCCGTTTTGCTCTCCCTGAACTTTGAATCGCATAATATCCTTCTTGTAAGTGCTGCATCGGTTTTTATGGCTGCTATTATCCAGATAATCACAGGATCACGATTTTCACTTCAATCAGCTGTAACTAAAAATAGATCTGAGCAGGATACAAAGAAAAAATCTGTTTTCTCAGTTTTTCGAGAAAGTTCCTATATCAGAATCATGGGTCTATTCATTGCTCTTTCTGTCGTAACAGCTTTTTTTGTTCAGTATTCATTTATGGCGGTTACAAGGGAACAGTATCCTTCTGAGGCAGACATGGCCCGTTTTTTGGGACTATTTACCGGCAGTATGATGATATTCACACTTCTGATTAAAGTGCTGGTTTTTTCGTATATCATACGCAATTATGGTCTCAGAACCTGTCTTGCATTATCTCCGATACTTGTTGCAGCTTTTACAGCCATTGCCATTGGTATTGGAATGTTTATGGGTTATACACCTTTAACCGGTGGATTCCTTCTGTTCTTTCTCATCCTGGCATTAAGCAGACTTTTTTCAAAATCTTTGAAAGACTCCATTGAATCACCTTCTTTCAAGGTAATTTATCAGACTATTGATGAGAAAATCAGATACAATGTGCAATCAGCAATGGATGGTACAGTTAATGAGATTGCTGCACTTGCATCGGGACTAATCCTTGCCGGACTTGGAATTCTTAGTTTTATCAGGCTTATCCACTTTTCCCTGGTACTCTTTATCATTATAGTAATCTGGATTTTTGTTGCAATTAAATTATATTCAGAGTACAGAAAATCAATAAGAAAAGCCCTTGAGACTGTAAACTCTTCGGTTTCGGATGGAAATATATTGACAAGTGGCAAAATTCTAAGAAACAAATATTGTGGCGAAAGAGCCTTTATCTGTGATTATTTTAAATTGATAACAGGTGACTTTTCGCAAATTGAAAACAATAGTAAATGGTACTTTGAAAAGTTAATTGATTATTCTGTTTCAAATAACGATATTAACCTTTTACCGGCATTAAAGATAGTCGCCGGAAATACTAACCTGAATGAGGAAATACGAAAACGGTCAGAAGAAACAATAAAAAATTTAGAAACTCATTCGGGCTACAGAAAACCTTCAGAAGAAAAATTGTTAGGTTCTAGGAAAATCCTGGCAGGTAACAGAACTCCTCAAACTACAGAGATTCTTCGTCTGCTGAGAGATAATTCTTTTGAATCGAAGAAGCTGGCAATATTTATGATAGGGAAGTTTAAGTTAGCAGATCTTTTACCAGAGGTATGTGAATGCCTGAATATCGCCGAACTTCAATCAGATGCTTCAGATGTTCTTGGCAGTTTTGGCCCAATGGCATATAGTGAACTTACAAAATTTTATCTGATATCTTCCGGTAATATTAATACAAGTAAAACAATTCTCAGGCTCCTTGGGAGATCTTTTTCAGAAGAAAATTCAGCATTTCTCTTTTCCCGGTTATGGTCAAACTCACGGCAGGTAAAAGAGATTGCCGTTACATGTCTGAAAGATATCGGGTACAAGGTTTCTGAAGAGGAAAAGGACAGGCTACACCAGTTTATTTCAGATGTGATTGGTTACATGACATGGAATATTTCGGCCAGAGTTTGTCTTCAGAGAGTTAATAATGAGTTAATCTTATCTGCACTCAATAAGGAGATTAACAGGTGGAATAATTTTCTCTTTAATATTCTGGCTATTACTTATGATTCAGGATCAATAACAAAGATCAGGGCAAATTTGGAAAGTGCTACAGTCGAGAGTATTAATTTTGCTCTTGAAATGATAGATATTGTTATTGATGACTCAATTAAACCAAAGCTGGTTCTGCTTTTAGATGTTGTTTCTGATGAAGAAAAGATTAAAAACCTTCATCAGTTCTTTCCTGGCGAGATACCTCATTATGATAAACTTACGGAGAGTATTATTAACCGCGATTATAATCTTCTCAGCATTTGGATAAAAACCTGCACTTTGAGAAGTATCCCTGAACTGGATAATGAAAATATTGCTGAATCAGTTGTTGCTCTTCTTTTCAGTCCTGAAGTGATACTTCAGGAAGAATCAGCCCGATTGATAGCCAGATCTGGAAGTACTTTATACTGGTCAGTTTCTGAGAGAATTCCTTTTCTGACCAAACAGAAACTGGACAGAATAGTAAATGGAGAAAGAAGTCAAAATGATCTGCTTTTTGAAAAAGTAAAATTCCTCGGAAGTTGTTTTGAAAAAATTCCGGAAGATGAATTACTATTCCTTGCCAGCGAAATGAAATATTTTGACAGAAGTGATCCGGAATTACAGACTCCTGACAATGGGTGCATTATCTGGTATCTTTCTGATAATCATGAAGCAGAAGTGTTTATCTGCCACAATGAGAATCTTATGAACACTTACAAAGAAGTACAAAGAAAAGAAACAGGATTTATTTACATGCTTCTTTTTGATACTGTTGAAGAGTATCATCAGCGGTTTCCGGAAAAATCACAAGAGATTTTCACCTATATTGATATGAATGAAGAAAAACCAGTAACTCAAAGATGAGATCAAGAAAGACAACAATTTTCAAGCAATTGATATTCAGTGTAGCTATTCCAACCTTACTGGCTCTTCTCGTATTTGCAGTAATTAATTTCCAGCGGACTCGTTCTATACTTACATCTGGTACTGATGAAAAAAACCAGCTTCTTTCAAATGAAGTCACAAAGATTCTGAAATTCCAGGATATTGCTTTTACCCTTATTGAAGAAGAATTTAATACCAGGTTTAAAAAATTAAGTAATATTTTAGTTGATAAGTATTTTGAAAATACTGACCATCTTGAAGATCTTAATCTCAGAGAGATTGCCAATAAAATTGGCATGGATTCGATAAATGAAGATATCTATATTATCCGGAATGATGGGGTTGTAATAAACACTACTTTCCGTCAGGACTTTGGGGTTAATCTCTTTCACCTTGGCGAAAAATTCAAATCGTATCTTTTAAACATTTTAGAGAAAGGAGATTTCGTAACAGATCTCTTTGCAATCGAAGCCAAAACAAAACGGCCCAAAAAATATACCTACCAGGCAACCAAAGACAGGAAATATATAATTGAGCTTGGAGCCTATTCAAAAAAAGCGGATGAGATTGTTAAAATAATGGAGGAAACAAAAGCTGACCTGATCACCGAATCGAAAGGTATAATTGATGTTGAATTATATCTAAAAGCAGATGAGCCTTTTAGTATGAACAGGGATGCACGCGAAGTGTTGGGCCATCAAAATATCCTGCGGGCAGCTTTTCAAAATAAGGATACCACATCTTTCATTGAAAGAAATGGGGATGAATGGTTTCAGTATCAATATATTTATATGGAAAGGTCTGCTTCCAATCTCTATAAGGGATCAGTTATCAGGATAATAACCGATGTGACTGCCCAGAAAGCTCTCTTCAGGATGGAGGCAACTCGTTTTATTCTGATTTTCGGGATAACAATGCTGCTGGTCGCATTTCTTATTTACCGGAAAGTAAGAGTGATCACTCTGCCCATTATTAAACTTGTAGAAAATGTAAACAGGATTACTAATGGAGATCTCAGGGAGAGGGCAGAAGTTACAGGAAATAATGAGATAACGCGTCTCTCTGAAAAATTCAATATGATGATTGCGCAATTGGAGAGTTATTACTATGAACTGGAGGAAAAAGTTAAAGAGAGAACTCTTAAAATTGAAAAGCAAAAGGAGGAAATAGAGGATCAGAAAAAACACATTATGGACAGTATATACTATGCTCGTCGCATACAGAATGCTATCCTTCCTTCATTCAGCATAATTGAGGCCTATCTTAAAAATTATTTTGTATTATATCTTCCAAAAGATATAGTAAGCGGCGACTTTTACTGGATGCATGAAGTTGACGGAATGTTTTTAATTGCAGCTGTTGATTGCACCGGTCATGGTGTCCCTGGGGCTTTCATGTCTATTGTAGGTTTTAACCAGCTCAATCAGGTTGTTAATGTTAAGAAGGTAAGGTCAGCAAGTATTATACTCGATGAACTGAACAAAGGTGTCATTACCACTTTGAATGAAAATACAAGTGAATCATCAATTAAGGACGGGATGGATATGGCATTGTGTGTTTTCGACTTTGTAAATAAAAAAGTCGAATTTGCAGGAGCTAATAATCCGCTGATTCTCATCCGTGATAATGAGCTGATTAAATTCAACGGTGACCGTTTCCCAATAGGTGCTTTTGAGGGGAGTGAATTGAGACTTTTTTCAAATAAAGTGATTGATATAAGGGAAGGAGATTGTTTTTATCTCTTCTCAGATGGTTATGCAGACCAGTTTGGAGGCTCTGATTGTAAGAAATTCATGTTCAGACGATTTCAGGAGTTTCTGCTTGAGATACACACACAACCTATGGAAATTCAGAATGAATTGCTTAGAAAGCGTCATTATGACTGGAAAGGAGAGTGTGAGCAGGTCGACGACATCCTGGTTATTGGAATTAAAGTTTAGTAAGGTAATATATCATTATGGTACCAAAGAGAGATAACGAAAATTTTAATCCTTTTCCCGGACTGCGTCCCTTTGCACCGGAAGAGAGCGATTTGTTCTTTGGACGGGAGGGAGAAAGTGAAGAGGTTCTGAAGAAGCTTCAGAAAAACAGGTTTGTTACTGTCATCGGTGCATCCGGAAGTGGAAAATCCTCGCTTATCTTTTGCGGCGTATTACAGAAAATCAAAAATCTTATAAATGATAAACCTTCTGTATGGAAAATTATTTCCTTCAGGCCTGGAAATGATCCGTTCGGGAATCTGGCTGATGCCATTACCGAAACTATAAAGGAAAGCGGCCAGAAAGAACCCCGAAGGGACATATTACTTTCCGAACTTAAAAGTGGTCGTGATTCAATTGTTTCTGTTATAAGAAAATATCTGATGGAAGCAGATGGAAAAGTTCTTTTGATAGCAGACCAGTTTGAAGAACTTTTCAGGTTTAGTGCACTTGATGCCGGTAAGTCATCTAATTCATTAACTCCCCAGTTTGTGGAAGCTCTTGTTAATGCTGTTAACCAGGCCAGTTTTAACATTTTTACTATAGTTACAATGCGTTCTGATTTTATAGGAGAGTGTGCGCATTACCAGGGTCTTACTCAACTAATAAATAACAGTAATTACCTTGTTCCACATATGGGCAGGGAAAACTACAGGGAAGCAATTACAGGTCCTGTTAAATATGCAGGAGCCGATATAGATCCAGTATTTGTCGATACACTCTTAAATGATATAGGAGACAGAACAGATCAGTTGCCGGTTCTGCAGCATGCAATGATGAGAACATGGACATATTGGCGTAAGCTTGATGAGCCTGCAAGATCCATCAATCTGTCAGATTATGATTCTATCGGCACAATGAGCGACGCTATGTCAAGGCATGCCAATGAAGCATATGAGGAGCTTAGCCCAAGAGGTAAAGAGATCTGTGAACGTATGTTTAAGACTTTAACTGAAAAAGGTTCTGATAATAAAGGAATACGACATCCCTCAGGGATAAATATAATTAAATCAATTGCACAGTGTTCCAGTGAGGAGTTATTTGAAGTTATTGAAAAATTCAGAACTCCGTCACGCTCATTTATTACTCCGCGGCATAACCTACAGTTAAGTGATGATTCTATTATCGATCTTTCACATGAAAGCCTCATGCGTTTATGGGATAAACTTCGGGAATGGGTTGATGATGAGGCAGCTTCGGTTCAGATGTATATGCGTCTCTCCGAGGCATCAGCTATGTACCAGAGAGGCAAAACAAGTTTATGGAGGCCTCCGGATCTTCAGCTTGCCATAAACTGGCGCGACCAGCAAAAACCAACTCTTACATGGGCTCAGAGATATGATCCGGCATTTGAAAGAGCAATGGTTTACCTTCGCACAAGTGAAAAAGAGTATCTTGAAGAGGAGGAGAATAAAATCCGGCTTCAGAAAAAGCAAATGAGGAGAACCAGAATAGTTGCCATTATATTAGGTGTTGCTGCAATTATTTCTGTTGGTTTTATGTTGTTCGCCTTTGTTCAGAAGATTGCTGCAGACAGGCAAACCGTACTCGCTGAGGATAGGAGAGTACAGACTGAAAAGGAAAAAATAAGAGCTGATGCAAGTGCAGTTATAGCTAACAGGCAGAGAGAAATTGCCGATTCAAGTTCGCAAGAAGCAATTAAGAATGCAGAAGTGGCACGTCAGCAAAAACTGATCGCTGACAGTCAACGATCGCTGGCAGAAAAAAATGAAAAGTTAGCTATCTATCAGCAGAATATTGCTATTGTACAGTCTGATTCTGCAAAACGTGCCAGTATAAGGGCGGCCCAGAATGAAGAACTTGCAACCAAACAAAAAAATGAAGCTCTTCGACTACGAATGTTGTCTATAGGCAAACAGATGTCAGTAAAATCTTTACAGGTCCAGGGAAAGAAAGAACTTCAGACACTCCTTGCATACCAGGCTTATCTGTTTAACAGGAGAAATAATGGTCCTGAAAATGATGCGGATATTTATGCAGGGTTGTATAATGTTACCCGTCAGTATGGGAGTTCAAATTATAAGACATTTAAAGGTCATAGCGGAGAGATAAAAAGTATCGCATTTCTCCCGGGGAAGAAGGAATTCTTTACATCAGGATCTGAGGGTCAGATTCTCAAATGGTCAATTGATGGAAAGCAACAGACGTTACAGGTGGTATATTCAGGCACTGATATTATTGAGGTTCTTGCTGTTAGCCCTGATGCGTCCTGGCTTGCATGTGGAAGC
Organism: uncultured Rikenellaceae bacterium; assembly: GCA_964639725.1. Lineage (GTDB taxonomy): Bacteria > Bacteroidota > Bacteroidia > Bacteroidales > VadinHA17 > LD21. The sequence continues at coordinate 38,405 of CAZXFB010000014.1, read as the reverse complement.
AGTAATTCAACAATCAGAATGATACCTCTGAAAGGTAATGATATAGGCTATGAGATGACAGGGCACAAAGGAAAGATCAAATCACTTGTTTTCTCGTTTGATGGGAAATACCTCTATTCAGCCGCACTGGATGGTCGTGTTCTGAAATGGGATATTGCCGCCCGTACCAATACAGATATTTCGACAGGTACAATACAGATAACCTCTATCGATATTTCTTCAAACGGGAATTATCTGGCTGGGGTGACATCAGATGGCAGCGCAATTGTATGGAATTCCGAGAATAAATCAGATAATTTCAGGATTGAAACGTCAGGCAGGAATATTAAAGTAGTAAGATTCAAACCTGATGAAAATATTCTTGCAATAGGAGACTACTCAGGTAATGTTGAATTGTGGGACATTGCTGAAAGAAAACGAATTTCTTCGGTACAGGCCCATGATGCATCTGTTAACGATATCAGGTTTAATACTTCTCTTAACCAGATGGCTACAGCAAGCAATGACAAGAAGATAAAAATATGGAATATTAAGGAAAAGAGTGATCTAACTGATCTGCCAATTACATTCAATGATAATGAAGGTTTTGTTCTGGTTATGCAGTTTAGTCCCGACGGACAGTTCATTATATCAGGAACTTATGACGGGAATCCTAATCTTGTAGGACGTTCAACTCATGTCGACTATCTGGTTAAAGATATATGCAATATTGTTTCAAGGAATATGACCCAGGAGGAATGGAACACTTATGTGGCTAAAGATATTCCTCTTGAACAGACTTGTATGGATTCCAACTATAACATAAAAGTTAATGCAAAAAGATAATGAACCCAGCACATCATATATTCCGGTTATCTGTTTTCATTCTTGCATTATTGGGATCTATACCATTGATATCAGTTGCTCAGGAGGCAGAATCATGTGCTGAAAAGCTAAAAAGTGCTCAGGCTCTTTTTGAAAAAGGGCAAGTTGAAAAGGTTCCAGTATTACTGCAGGAATGCATGAAGTCAGGATTTATCAGGGAGGAATCACTTTCCGCATATAAACTTCTGATACAGTCATACCTTTTTGAAGATAAACTGGAACAGGCAGACTCCGCTATGATGGCATTTTTAAAAAAGAATCCTGAATACATGGTTAGTCCAACTGATCATTCCAGTTTTGAACACCTCTTTAATAATTTCAGGGTTAAACCGTTAGTCCAGATTTCATTTCACCTTGGAACCAATGTCCCATTTCTGACTTTTATTGACCCCCATTCTACAGCAACTATTTCCGGGAAATCTATTAACAGCAGTGATGCAGCCAACCTGTATTCATCTTTAGAAGCAAAGTTCACACTCTCCAAAAAACTTGAACTCAACTTAGAAGCTGGATTCTCTCAACTGTCATTTACAAACATAGAGGAGTATATGGGTTTCAAGGAGATCACTTATATTGAGAAACAAAGCAGGCTTGAATTGCCTCTTACAATTACATATAATTACCTTGCTTTCGGGAACTTCACTGTTTATGGACGATTTGGAGGAGGGATTGCAATTAACCTTGGTTCTTCAGCAAAACCATCCTATAAACCTCTTGGTAATAATAATATAGAGTCATATTCTGGTGCTGATATCAAGAGGAATGATTCACGTATTATTGCAGATCCTTTTTTTCAGATAGGCACCGGAATTAAGTATAAGACTCCGGGAGGTTTCCTTTTCATGGAATTAAGATCAAACCTGGGTTTATTGAATCAAACTGTTAGAGGTGGCCTTTCAGCTGAGGAGCTTAGTTGGAGAATCTTTTATGAAGATGATGATTTTCATATTAATTCAATGAATTTAAGTATAGGTTATACACAGGTTTTTTACAAACCATCAAAAAGAAAGTTTTGACCATGAAGTGGAAATTGTATATACCAATCTTCATATTTTTATTTTCATCCTGCGAAAAAAATCAGGATGAAAATAACATTCTGCTTAAATTCTATGGCAATGCATTTGAAGATATTGGCTACAGTGTTGCACTTACTGATGATGGCTACATAATTTCAGGTCAGTTAACTGAAATGGTATCATACACCGATGGAGAAAAAGCTGTTAAAAAACCAGGGATAATCAAAGTCGGGAATGATGGTAAGTTGATTTGGAAGACATGTATTTCAGACAGGCAGACAGGAGTGGCATTAAAGGTTATATCTCTTGACGACGGTTCAGTAATATCCACTGGCTTCATAATCGATTCATCAACACTTCGCAGAAAACTTATGGTTGTCAGATTAAACCCGGAGGGGAGTGTTGCATTGCAGAAAGTATATGGGAACAGCGGTAATCAATCAGGTACAGATATTATTAAAACTACAGAGGGATTTATGGTACTGGGAACAACAGATGTTGAACGTCAACCGCTTACTGAAGCCACTGGTAATATGAGTGGTAAAACTGATGTTCTTTTGTTACGGATCAACAACAATCTTGAGCAGATTGTCGTTCCGACAGCTATAGGTTACCTTGGCAATGATGCAGGATCTGTAATCAAAAAAGATATTAATGGTGGTTACATTGTAGCTGGTACTACTGACAGGTCAGAATCAGGCAAGGCTGGGAACAATATATTCTTATTGAAGATAAATTCAGACGGGAGTGCTACTCAACCTGTTATTTTTGACAATAGTGATGATGAGTATGCCGCAGATATTGAAATTCTAAGTGATGGTTATCTGATCGCAGGAACTGTAGGTGCCGATGGAACTGACCAATCAGTCTATATTTCGAAGATCTCCAAAAACATATATGATGCTCCTTTATTGATAAACAAGATTAAGATACCATCAACATCTTCTTCCATAAATTCATTTTCTGTAAAAGCAATCAGCCGGTATAAGACCAGTTCATTTGTCATGGCAGGCCTTGCCGGTTCGGGTTCATCAGCCAAAATGCTAATATTCATTGCCGATGCTGAAGGGAATCCTGTTCCGGGTAAGGTAATGATTGCAGGAAGTACAGGTTCACAGATAGCTTATGATGTTGTATCTGAGACGGGAGGAGATATTATTGCTGTCGGGAAAAACAGTTATGAAAAAACGTCAATGATAAGCTTGCTTAAATTCAGATTCTGATTAACCTGTTTTTAAGTATAAATGGAAAAAACCAGAAAACCCCCAATAATGAAAAGATCAGTTGTCTTATCGATAATTATCCTGTCACTATTATTATCAAATGCTGCAGGACAGATTAACGATGCAACAATTTCAGGTAGTTTTAATGTTAATTCAACTCTTACCGGAGGAACAACAGTTAGTCCTGAAACCAATAATCATGTTGATTACGAATGGTTCTATTCTATTGGAACAAGTAAGGGAATAAGCGATACTTATATTATCCAACCTGAAGATCAGGGCTATAATATATATGTTTTGGCAACTGAGAGAAAAAATGGGAGCAATGATTTTGTCAGATCTTTTCAAAGCCCATCAACAAAGGTAAATTCCTTCCCTCTTTCAACATATTTATCGGTTTCAGGTACTCCGCGGTCAGGAATGATACTTAACGGATCATATGTTTTCTCTGATGTAGATAATGATACTGAGTCTGGTTCACTATTTAAATGGTATACAGGGACTTCCCCCGGGGGAGCAAATCCGGTTGAGATCGGATCAGGGTCTTCAAAATCGTTTACATTGTCGGATTCGCAGATCGGTTTATACATAGGCTTTTCTGTTATCCCTGGAGCCTCTTCAGGATCTACTCCGGGAAATAAAGTAACAACTCCGACGTGGATAGGACCTGTTGTCGCAAATAGTCCTCCTGTCGCTTCCTCAGTGAGTGTGACAGGAAGTCTGAAAGTAAAAAGTGTATTAACCGGTCATTATACATATACCGATGCAGAAGGAGATATTGAAGGAGGATCAGTTTATCAATGGTACAGTGCAGAAAATTTATCAGGACTTAACGAAATCGTAATAGGAAATTCAATTTTTTATCAGCTTACAAATGCAGAAATCGGTAGATATATCAGATTTTCAGTTACCCCGGCTGCCAATACAGGAAATTTAACAGGTGGCCTGGTGACTTCTGCACCAAGAGTTGGACCTGTTACAAATGATAAGCCTGTTGCTTCTTCAGTTAGTATAACAGGAGATTTGAAGGCAAAAAGTGTATTAACAGGTCACTACACATATTCTGATACAGAAGGAGATATTGAAGGAGGATCAGTTTATCAATGGTACAGTGCAGAGAATTTATCAGGACTAAACGAAACAGTTATAGGCAATTCCATATCTTACCAGCTGACAAATGATGAGATAGATAAATTTATCCGGTTTTCAGTTACCCCCGTAGCAGCAACAGGAAACACGACACCTGGTATTATGGTAGTCTCTGACCCAAGGATCGGTCCTGTGACAAATGAAGCTCCTGTGGCAACAATGGGTGTTATTTCAGGGCCTGGAACGTTTAATGTAAACGACGTTCTCACTGGCAACTATGATTATTCTGATGCTGAGGGAGATATTGAAGATAACTCGCTTTATGAATGGTGGCGTTCTCCTGATTCAGATATCTTGAATGCTGAAGAGATAGGGGATACAGGGATTTCTTATAAAATAACTCTCAGTGATACAGGGAAATATATATTTTTCAAAGTTACTCCTATTGCAAAATCAGGAAATATCTCAGGAAGTCAGGTTGAAAGTTCCGGTGTCGGACCTGTGAATACACCTCCTTATGCCGAATCTGTTACTATTGCAGGAACCGTTGCTGTAGGTAGTACTTTAAGAGGTCGTTATGTTTATCATGATGGTGACAAAGATGCCGAAGGAACGACAACTTTCAGATGGCTTCGGAACGGAACCAACCCTATACCTGGTGCTACAGATTCCACTTACCTTCTTTTAAGCAATGATGAAGGATTTACAATCACTTTCGAAGTTACTCCTGTTTCTTCTGTCGGATATCCGGATAGAGGTGCGCCGGTTAAGAGCCCTGCAACGATACCTGTAATATATCCTTCTGTGGGAAATCCCGTTGCAAGTGAAGTATGTATTGAGGGAACGAGAGTTACAGGTCAGGTATTAAAGGGATATTATAAATATACTTTCAGTAAGGAAGAAGGGGTATCAATCTATAAATGGTTAAGAGATGATGTTCCTATTCCAGGTAAGAATGGTTTGAGTTACACTTTATCGGATAATGACTTTGGGAAAAAGATTACATTTGAAGTTACTCCGGTTTCATCCAATCATACTCCAAAAATTGGAACTTCTGTTAAGAGTGATCCTTTAGCAATGATTATTTTACAGGCAGACAGCTATAGTCTTGGAGATACTCCTGATACCCTGAAGGCAAATGTTCCAAATGGTATTTTTTCCGGTCCCGGAGTAAGTAATGGCGTATTTTCGCCCCAGCTTGCAGGTAGTGCTGGAAGTCCGCATACTATAATTTATGCCTTGAATATTTCAAATCCCGGAAAATCATGTTCACAAACAGCCTACGATACTGTGACCGTTAGTCCGATAAATTCATATTTCAGCGGTTTTAATAATGTTTATTGTCACGGGCAGGGGAAGGATACAATAACAGTTGAAAATATTCCACCTACAGCATCACCGGTTACTTTTATATTCAGACTTACAAACGAAGCAGGGAGGGTTGAACTATTACCTGATCGGAAATCAATAGTTATTGATCCCGGACTGATGCGTCCGGGAAATAAAACAGACACTCTGTTTTTCTCATATATTGATAAAGGCTCTCTGTTCCCCATATTCCGACCTTTTGTTATTGATTCGGTTGGAACAAAGATTGCAATGGTAAATCTCGATTCGGCTTATTGCCAGGGATCAGTAAAACGTTATGTCACTATTGAGGGAACTTACCCGGGCGGAGGTAACGGAACATGGACAGGTGCTATTATGACTGACAAAGCTACTACTTCAGCATTTGTTGACCCTTCCTCAGGAGCACCTGGTACAACTTATCCTGTCACATACCAATATACTTCACCACTTCAATGCAGGAGCAAAGTTTTGAATATACCAGTTACAATAAATACCCTGCCTGATCCCTCATTTGCTCTGGATGCCACTTACAATTATGAGGGAGGAGCGAAAGTACTAACTTCCACTACTGCAGGAGGAAATTTTGTGGGACCCGGCGTGATTGGCAATATGTTTTATCCAGATATTGCAGGACAGGGAGTGCATGAGATAAAATACTATCTTACTGATAGTAACAATTGTTCAAATGACACATCAATAACAACTATAGTCCGGAAAGGACTGGGAATTTATAATGATCTGCCATCAATAATCTGTTACAGGGATACAACTTATAACATATCAGTTACCGGACTTCCTGCCGGAATAACCATCAGGAGTTTTTTAAATACAAAAAAGAGCCTGGTTCACTCTCCCGGTTCTGCTTTGGCATTATATAGTGTTACTGATGCTGGTGCAGGTTATGATACGGTAAGGTTTTCATACACATGGGATAAGGTTGATTACACTCTTATAAAAACTCTCTTTATTGACTCCATAGGTAAGGTGGCAATTACCGGTTTAAAAGATAATTATTGTGACTACGATGGAACAATGAGCCTGAGAGTTTTTGTTGAAAATTCTGCAGGTAGCGGAAATTTTGCTTTTTCAGGACCAGATTCATCATTCACTAACTATGGGAATATTGCTGATTTTTATCCTTCAAAAACACCAACCTCATCCACCCCATATAAAGTTAGTTACACTCATGTTTCAGCTGTAAATAATTCAGGTTGCAGGAAAAAGGCAGAAAATGATGTCACAGTCAATAAAGCACCGGCAGTAAACATAATAAGGACAAGGACTACAGTGAATTATGAAGAACCACCTATCCTTCTTACAGGAGTTCCGGTAAAAGGACTCTTTTCCGGTAAAGGGGTTTATAAACAGGGTGATGATTATGTCTTTAATCCTCTTGTAGCAGGGCTGGGAGATATAGAGATATCATTGTCATATGTAGATAGTACTGGTTGTTTTAATTCAGACAGGGATACTCTGAACGTGACTCTGGCTACCGGAATAATCGAAGGTATTGATGCCAGCGCTCAGTATTGTTTTGACGGTCCGGGCGATACTCTTACATATAATTCTTCCCTTCCATGGTTATCAGGCAGTTTTGTAGGTCCTGGTATAACAAATATTTCAAGCACTAAATCTATTTTTACTCCCGGAATAGCGGGTAAAGGCGAACACAGGATTCTTTTCAAATATTTTGATTTACGCGGTACAGAATTTAATGTGCCGGCAATTCTGAAAGTTGACGAAATAGGGCAGGTCTCAATAAACAACCTGAATGCCGGAGACATTTTCTGCAATAATGATGCTGCTGTGCAGTTATTCGCCTCCCATCCAGGGGGTATCTTCTCTGGCCCTGTAAATGGCAGCATGTTTGATCCTTCCAAAGAAGTCGGTAATACATCTGTTGGATTTACTTATACTAACCCTAAAACAGGATGCTTTAGCTCAGTAAGTGTTCCGATTATAATAAACCCGGCACCTGCTATCTCTTTCTCACCTGTGGATTTATGTATTGAGGGTTCTTCCGATTCAACAAAATTCATTAATACAACATCTTCGTCTGACCAGATAACAGAATGGTCATGGGAGTTTACTGAATTCGGCGGATCCAGTAAAAGTAATCTTAAAGAACCCCAATATCTCTATAAAGCAGGGGGGCTCCATAAAGTAACGCTAAAAGCAACAACTGTAAAAAACTGTATTGCAAGCAGAGATGTCACAATTGATTTAGGTGTAAAACCAATTGCTGACTTCTACTGGAAAAATGAGTGCTACCATCCGAATGATTCTATCATGTTCATTGATACCACAATATCTTCATCACTGATCATAGGACAAAGCTGGAATTTCTTTGACGGTAAAGCACCAATTACAATAGAAAACCCAAAATATCCTCAGAGAACAACTGGATATATTCCAGTAGAATACACTGTGAAAACCAGTTATCCTGGTTGTGATGATAAGATATTCAAAAATGTTTATATACGTCCGACGTTTAAACTTACGGAAGATGACTATTTCGAAAACTTTGAAACCGGTAAAGGTGGCTGGGTAAAGGATTATGAATCGGTAAACAGCTGGACATTCGGAAAGCCCGGAAGACTTGTAATCAACAGTGCTGCTTCAGGTGATAGTGCCTGGTATACAGGGTACAGTCTTACCAGTCAGAAAATCGAATCATCCTCAGTTATATCACCCTGCTTTGATTTTGGAAACGTTAAACGTCCAATGATCAGGCTTAAATTATGGAAACGGTTCGACAGGGATCGTGATGGTGCAACACTTCAATACAAGGTTGGAGATACTTTAGCATGGCAGCATGTAGGATCACTCGATGATGGCATTAACTGGTTCAACTCAGCCGTAATTAAGGGACGTCCGGGCGGAAACCAGATTGGCTGGACCACAAAAGGCTCACCAGATACAAAATGGATTGAGTCAAGGCACACAATCGATGAACTTCAGGGCAAGAAAGATGTTAAATTCAGGATAGCATACGGATCAGACGGAACATCACAGGATAATGATGGAATTGCTTTCGATGATATAAGAATCGGGGAGAGAACAAGGAAAGTCCTGCTTGAACACTTTACAAATACAAAATCAACTGAAAACAGTGAAGCTACAGAACTTGTAAACACAATTTCGCAGCATAATACAAAGGATATCATTAATATCCAGTATCATACAAATTTCCCTGGTTCTGATCCGTATTATGATGACAATCCTGGTGATGCAAGTGCCAGGATTCTATATTACGGATTGATAAAAACACCTTATACTTTTATTGACGGTGGAAACAGGAAGGATTATGCAAATCTGTTTGACTATGTTATTGCAGGTATTGATAGTAATGATGTTTCCCGTCGCAGTCTTATTAATCCATCTTTCAGGATTAGTCTTAATTCGAATGTTACAGGAGGTGTTCTGACAGTAAATGGTACTATTACAGCACTTACAGATATTAACTCCGAGAATATTACACTTTATCTGGCTGTAACTGAAAAAAAGAATAATGATAATACTGGTGCAAATGGGGAGAAGGTTTTTTATAATGTCTTTAGAAAATTTATTCCGGATGCCGGAGGTACCAGCCTCAACAAGACATGGAAAAATGGTGATCTATTTAATCTGCCTCAGATGACCTGGGTTATTGAAAATATAAAGTATTCATCTGATATTGAAGTTGTTGCATTCATTCAGAATAATATTACCAAGGAAATATTCCAGGCAGGTTCTGATACTAATCATGTTAATACTGTCGGTATCGACGATATTTTCGGGAAGAATGGAAAGGGTTTTGCATTGTATCCTGTTCCAGCTGTTAATAATTTAACAATAACATTTGAAGAACCTTTACTGCGTAATGCTGACATAAGAATTTACGATTTAAGGGGTATTGTAATGTCTTTATATAAAGCAGCTTCGGGGACTTCAGAATATATCATTGGTGATTTGAACCTTAGCAAAGGCATCTATCTGGTGAGGGTCTCATCGGCAGGTACTGATCTTGGATTCAAAAAACTTATAGTTTCAGGAGATTGAGATTTTTCATATGACGGACTTTATTTGCAAACATCTTATTTAAAAGACATTAATAAGCGAATATGAACATAGATGTCATTTAAATGGCTCTTTTATTTATGATGACATTTCATGGATCTCTGTATAGAAATGAATTCCAAAATTTAACTAAATTTGCCCCGTTATTATAGTACTCAGAAATAGAGTACAATATTTGTAATTTTTAGTTATTTCTGTTAGCATTTTACTTATGAATAATAAAAAGACATTATTGATGATTCTCGATGGCTGGGGTTTGGGAGATGGCTCAGTTGCTGACGTAATTAGCCAGGTTCCAACTCCTAACCTTACTTATTATAAAAACAATTACCCATTTTCTAAACTAAATGCTTCAGGTGAAGATGTCGGTTTACCAGAGGGTCAGATGGGAAATTCAGAAGTAGGACATCTCAATATCGGTGCAGGAAGAGTGATATACCAGGACCTGGTCAAAATAAATCTTGATTGCAAAACAGGAGGGATAAGAAAAAACAAGGTTTTGACAGATGCATTTTCCTATGCCCGGAGCAATAATAAACAGGTACACTTTTTGGGATTGATGTCCGACGGGGGAGTTCATTCCCTTGACAAACACCTTTATTCTCTTTGCGACATGACTATGGAGTACGGACTTAAAAGTGTGTTCATTCATGGATTCGGTGACGGTAGGGATACTGATCCGCGCAGCGGCATAGGATATATGAGGAGCCTCCTTGATCATCTGGAAAAATCGAATGGAAAAGTTGCTTCATTCATTGGCAGATATTATGCCATGGACAGGGATAAGAGATGGGAAAGGATTAAAGAAGGGTATGATCTGATCGTTAATGGAACAGGTACTCCAACTGTTGATATTATAGAGGCAATGCAGGAGTCTTATAATAATGGAGTTACCGATGAGTTTATAAGGCCAATAGTTGTAGTTGACAGTAATGGAGATCCCATTGGAAAAGTAAAGGAAGGAGATGTGATTGTTTTCTTTAACTTCAGGAACGACAGAGCCAAAGAGCTTACAATTGCTTTAACTCAAAAGGATATGCCGGAAAACGGAATGAAAACCATTCCGCTTTATTATTGCACCATGACCCCTTATGATGCAACATTTAAAGGACTTCATGTTATTTATCCAAAGGAGAATGCCGATAATACTATAGGAGAAACTTTGTCTAGCGCTGGCAAAACACAACTCAGAATAGCCGAAACAGAAAAATATGCTCACGTCACTTTCTTTTTCTCAGGTGGAAGGGAAGATAAATTCAGGAATGAGGAGAGAATAATGATACCTTCTCCAAAAGTTTCTACTTACGACTTAAAACCACAAATGAGTGCTTATGAAGTAAAAGATGCTGTTATTAAAGCAATAGATTCAGAAAAGTATGACTTTATATGTTTAAATTTTGCAAATGGCGATATGGTAGGTCATACAGGTGTTTATGACGCAATAAAAGATGCAGTTAGAACTGTTGATGAGTGTGCAGGAGCAGTAATTAAAGCAGCTCGTAAAAAGAATTATGATGTTATGATTATTGCCGACCATGGAAATGCAGATAAGGCACTCAATGAAGATGGGTCGCCAAATACAGCACATTCTCTGAATCCGGTGCCATGCATACTTGTCAGTGATGACTATAAGAGAGTCAATGACGGTATTCTTGCCGATGTTGCTCCTACATTGCTTAAGATTATGGGCATTGAGATACCGGTCGATATGACAGGAAAAGTACTTGTATAGATAAGCTTTGTTCCCAGTTCTCTAATCGCGGCATTATATTTCACTCTCTGGAAGAGCGGGAAGAATACTTGATATTTTTTGCCCTGTAAAAAGGGAATGATTTTGACAGTTACTGTAAAAATTTTATATGCTGAGGATAGACGATACAGTATTCAGCTTTGATATTCTTGAAAAAAAATTCATCTGTAATCTTCCGGAATGTATGGGGAACTGCTGCAGGTATGGCGATTCCGGGGCTCCGCTTTCAAACTCAGAAGCACATATCCTGGAAGAGATTTATAAGGATGTGAAGCCTTTTCTGAGGAAAGAGGGTATTGATGCGATAGAAGAGCAAGGTACAAGCATTAAAGATTTTCAGAATGAACTGGTTACTCCGCTTATCAGGAATGAGGAGTGTGCCTACACAGTGATGAATGACAAAATCTATATGTGTGGCATTGAACAAGCCTGGCAGGAAGGTAAAACATCTTTTCGGAAACCGTTGTCATGCCATCTTTTCCCGGTCCGTATCAAACACTTTTCAAATTTTAAAGGTGTTAATTATGAAGAACTTTCTATATGCTCCTCTGCCCGTGACAAAGGTTGCAGGGAAGGAGTATTTGTTTATCAATTTCTTAAGATACCTCTTATCAGGGCAATAGGAGAAGATAGATACCATGAACTCTGTATTGCAGCCAGGGAGTTGAAAAAAAGCCGGTAAAATCAGTAATACAATTATTAATTCAACTGGCAAATGACTTAACGTCTCTCAGCTCTGTTTATACATGATAAGAATCATAATTTGATGATTTGGAATTGTATAAAAGAACGTTTATCTTTGGCGGGTTAAATTAAAACCTAAAACTAATTCGTATGAAGAAACTATTTCTGCTGATTGTTTTGTTTGTGTTTGCGGGTGCTCTAACCCTGATGGCACAAACAAAAGTAATTACAGGTGCCGTCTCCTCCTCGGTGGCAGGTGAGGGTCCGATTCCAGGGGTAACTGTCGTTGTAAAGGGTACTACAATTGGTACCATGACAGATGCTCAGGGGAATTATTCAATTACAGTTCCTTCTAATGCAACCACGCTTATTTTCTCCTACATCGGGATGAAATCACTGGAGGTTGAAATAGCAGGCCGTTCGAGTATAAACGGGACTCTTGAATCTGACCTGATTGGTTTGGATGAAGTTGTAGTTACCGCTGTTGGTATTCAACGTTCAACAAAATCAATAGGATACTCAGTCTCAACTGTAACCTCCGACAAAACCCAGGGTAAATCTGAACCTGATATGCTAAAAACATTGCAGGGTAAAGTTCCTGGTGTTGATATCCGTGTTGGTCAGGGTGCTCCCGGTGCTTCCTCAAAAATAAGTATCCGTGGTAGTGCTTCATTTTATGGAAGTAATCAACCATTGATTATAGTTGATGGTGTTCCATATAGCAATGATCAGGTATCTACATCAAACCAGACCTCCGGAAACGGTGGTGCTTATTCCAGCGGATTAGGTACATTAGATCCAAACAACATTGAGTCATTGACAGTACTTAAAGGATCTGCTGCAGCTGCCTTGTACGGATCAAGAGCATCAAATGGTGTCCTTCTGGTTACTACTAAATCGGGTAGAGGCGGAGAAGGTGGAAGAGGCCTGGAAGTGACCTTGAATTCTTCAATGGCACTGGAGGAAATAGCAAATCTCCCGGATTATCAAAATACATATGGTACCGGTTCTAATTATGCTTATGGAAATACAAACGGTTCATGGGGATCACGTTTTGATTCACAGGATTCGGTTGATGTATGGCCTGAGTATCTTGCTACATTTCCTGAATTATTCCCTTCCTCGGGAAAAATGAAATATCAGGCACAACCTAATAATGTTAAAGATCTGTTCCAAATTGGGAAAATTTATGAAAACTCTCTCTCAATATCGGGAGGTGATTCAAAGAATTCATTCAGTTCAACTGTATCAGCCTTAAACCAGGACGGTTATATCCCTCAGTCTACATTTGACAGATATAGTATGAGTGTTGGTGGAAAAAGCAAACTTAAGAATGGCCTTAATGTAGGAGGAAATTTATCATTCTCCAGTACAAAACAAGTTGGTGGTTTCTTCGGTGAAAACCAATTTGACGGAGCAGCTTCTTCATTTGCACGTACACTTTTCTTAGGGAGAACATGGGATTTTACTCTACCATATGAAAATCCAAAGAACGGATGGCCTGTTTCAAGCAATAGCAGTCAGTATGATAATCCTTTGTGGTCATACAGACACAATACTATTACTACCAATACCGACAGAACAGTCGCCGGAATTAATATGGATTATAATATAAACAGCTGGCTGAACTTAGCTTACTCATTAGGAGTGAATAATCTTCAGATGAACCGGCGAGAAGTAACTGATATTGGGTCAAGGGCTGCTGCCAATACAGGAGAAATAAAAGAGGACAACTATGGTAAACGCGAGATTGAATCAAGTTTATTGTTAACTCTTGCTCATCAGTTAGGTACAGATTTCAGTATCAAAGCTGTCCTGGGTCATAATGTGAACCAGCGTACAACAAAAAGACAAGCTTATGATGGCAAGGTGATCATGGTTCCTGGAGTTTATGATATCGCAAACACAAGAGACCTTGTGCCATTAAACTCTGGTTTAACAAAAAGAAGATTATATGCAGTATTTGCTGACGTTTCCCTCTCATATAAGACATGGTTATTCCTGAATCTTGTTGGGCGCAATGACTGGTCGTCAACACTACCAAAAGAACACAGAAGTTATTTCTACCCTGCTGTCAGTACTTCCTTCATGTTTACTGAAGCTTTAGGAATACAGAGTGATATTTTAAGTTCGGGTAAAATCCGTGTAAGCTATGCGCAGGTTGGTAACGATGCAGATCCTTATTCTCTTCAGGACGTGTTTTATCTTGGAGATCCTTTCGATGGAAAATTCACTCTTACAACACCTGATACAAGGAATAATCCCAGCCTTAAGCCTGAAAGATCAGCTGAGACTGAATTAGGTACCGAACTTCAATTTTTCAATGGACGAATTGGTTTGGATCTTACATATTATAATAAACTATCAAGCGATATGATTGCACCGGTTCCGGTACCATCAGCTAGTGGATATTATTATAAGTACCTGAATTTTGGTGAGATGAGGAATAAAGGTGTTGAAATTGGTCTTAGCCTGGTTCCACTACAATTGTCCAACGGACTTAAATGGGATATATATACCTCTTTCACAAAGAACACGAGCGAAGTTGTATCGTTAAAAGAAGGAATTGAGAGGTTAAACCTCGCTAATCTGGGAATTGATGTTACACCGGTGATTGAACCAGGTTATGCATATGGATCATTCAGAGGCAATTATGCATTAAGAGATGATAATGGTAATATGATTATTGACCCTGTTACCGGATTCCCATATCTGGCTGCCGATGAGAAGATTGTTGGTAACCCGAACCCTGATTTTGTCCTTGGTATCAATAATTCGATTACCTATAAAGGGATTACACTTTCCGGATTGTGGGATTGGAGACAAGGTGGTGATGTTTACAGTGTTACTATCAATTCATTGCTGGGAAGAGGTGTTACAAAAGATTCTGAAGACAGAGAACATACCTGGATAATTCCTGGGGTTTATGGCGATGCTCAGGGTGTTCTTCTTAAAGATGCCAGTGGAAATCCTATACCTAACCATACAGGGATTACAACCAATGATTTATATTTTTATGGTGGAGGTAATGAAACTACTTTTGCTATCAATGGTGCTTCTGAGTTCAGTGTTTACGATGGAACAGTATATCGTTTAAGAGAACTTGCTATTGGGTATGATCTTCCGAAAAAATGGATACAAAAAGCAAATATTGGCAGGATCAATATCAGTCTTACAGGACGTAATTTATGGTATTTTGCTCCAAATGTACCCACATATACCAATTTTGACCCTGATATTAATAACTATGGTTCAAGCAATATTCAGGGTATTGATCTATCATGCGCACCTACAGCAAGAAGATATGGCGTGAATTTAAAAGTTACATTCTAGTCTCCATCTAAAAATCAAAAAATATAAATAAGATGAAAATGGAAAAATTTAAAATATCACTGTTGGCACTTTTAATACTGCTGGCAGGGTGTACAAAAGATTTTCTGGATATAAATACAGATCCGAATAACCCATCCAAAGCTACTCTGGGTTTGTTACTGACCCATGTTGAAAAGAGCATCGCCGATGGTTTAAATATGAAATATGGCTTGACAAATATTACAAGTGTCTATATGCATCAGGTTACTGTACGTGAGGATCCCGATCAATATGGTATTGCCGGAGGCTCCTTCTATGCTGGTTGGGCATGGGACCTTCTATATACTGATCCCTTACAGGACCTTGAAGTAATGATAAGCCAGGCTGAAGCTGATGAAAATGTTACATACGCTGGTATAGCAAAAATTTTAAAAGCATATACCTTTAGTCAACTTGTTGATGTTTTTGGCGATGTTCCTTTTTCAGAAGCTAATAAGTTAGCTACAACAAGCGGTATTACCTACCCGGTATGGGATAAAAGTTCAGACATCTATCCAAAATTGTTCGAATTATTAGATGCTGCTATAGCTGACCTTACAAACACAACAGCAAAAAACAAGGTAACTCCTTCATCTGAAGATGTTATCTATGGAGGTGATAAAGCCAAATGGATTCGCGCAGCTAAAACAATTAAACTGAAACTTTATAACCAGGTCAGAAGGGTGCAAAATGTATCAACACAGGTGAATGCGCTGGTTACTGCAGGTGACTTAATTAAAAGTGGTGAGGATTTTCAGTTTGTTTATAAAACAAAATCTAATCCTGATGAGCGAAATCCTGGGTTCAGTGATTATGAAGCCGGACAGAAAGGTTATTATATGAGCCCCTGGATGTACAGAATATTAAGAGGGCAGAATCCTACAATATTTACTGGTATCAGAGATCCACGCATACCTTACTACTACTATAATCAGATGACTTCTTCTTCTGCTACACGCGAAGGTAACCCTTCTGAGTACAGGGATGGAGGATTTGTTAGTATATGGTTTGGTTCTATAAGTAAAAACCGCGACTATTCAACTGACGGGTCAATGACTGTTTTCGGTGTTTACCCTGTAGGAGGTCGCTATGATGATGGTAAAGCTGCGAAAGTTACAGGTAGTTACGGAACAGGTGCCGCACCATATCGCTTTATAACTTATGCTGACAGACTCTATATACAGGCTGAGCTTGCAAATGCAGGTATAATAGCTGACGCTGCAACACCATATTTCCAGCAGGCATTGGAAGCTTCCTTTAAACAGGTTGATGCTGTCGTTACTCTGGTTAATCCTGCAGCAGCAACAGTAAAACAGGATGCACCTCCTTTAATGTGGGTCCCTGCAGCAACTGCTCCTGTACCTCCGGCAGCTGCATCCACCGGATGGCTTGTTAAACAGTATATCTCCAGCATTATGACATTATATAATGATCCTGCTGCAACAGCTGCAAGAAAACTGGAATACATTATGACTGAAAAGTGGATCTCACAATTTGGCTGCAATGTTGACACATGGAGTGACTATCGCAGAACAGGATACCCGGTTATTTTTAATCCAAAAGATGCCACTCAGGCACCCGGAGGTCAGGTTACATCTCCTTTCGATAATTTTGTAATACCAGTAACTCTTATAAACCCAGTGCCCTGGACTGTTGTATGGCCACAATCGGAACTGAGTCTTAACCCTAATGCACCTGAGCAGAAAGCTCCTGGAACTTTTAAGGTGTTTTATGACATACGTTAATATTCCGAGTTACATATATTACAAATGAAATTATGATTCGTAACTTAAATTTATTAAAAATGAAAAATAAACTCACAATATTATCACTGGTTGCAATAGGGGTTTTTCTCTTTACGGCTTGCCAAAAGGATCCCAAATTGCCTATGCCAGACCTTCAACTGGGAGTAATTCCTCAGCTGGTGAAAGATCCTGCCAAAGATCAGACAATAAATTTCTTTGATCTTGCTGCTTTCCGTGGTAGCTTCACTGTAGATACCTACTATGATGACAAACCAGCTTCAATCGAAGTATGGGTAACCTGGAAGGGTAACAAAGCTAAAAAAGCGCTTGTTCAGAATGTAACTACATTCCCAACAACTATTGATGTTACCATTGCAAGTTTAAAGACTCTTCTAAGTGCCTATATAACAGCTCCTATTATTACAGGTGATTATTTTAAATTTTATACTGTAATCACACTTAAAGATGGAACTGTTATTTCTGCTTTCGATGAAGCTAACCAATTTAATTCCTCAGTTCCAAATTTACCAAACGCTGGTGTGGATTTAACTTACACAGTTGTTTGTCCGTTGAATCTGACTGATTTTGTTGGTGACTATACAATGGATGATGGTTCTCCTTCAGACTTGTGTGTTATTACAGTTGCACTCGATCCTGCTAATCCTAATGGACTTATTATTAATAATTTCTATGGAGGAACAGGTACAGGGACGATTTATCCTGTTAAAATTTCAGTAAACAGAGGCACTTATGGTATCAGTGTTCCTTCTCCTCAGGTTTTTGCCTCATGGTTGTGGAATCCGAAATACCTGAATGCAACACTTTCCAACTTAAGTGGAACTTTGGATGCTTGTACTAAGGATTTCTCATTCAAAGCTGATTTAACTGTTAGCTTGGGCAGTTTTGGAACAATAAACTATGTTTGTACAAAAAATTCTGCAACTAAATAGCAGTTTTCTGATAAATTAAAAAAGCGGGGCAACACCCCGCTTTTTTAATTTCTGTAATTCCGGATACAACCGGAGAATAGAGTTGTATATGACTTAACATTTGCGTGTTATCTCTTATTTTATTTTGAATTTTAGACCACATCAGTTGAATATAGACAGGTTCATTCTATAAATGAATAACAGAAAACATTTTACGAGCCGGAGGTTACTTATTTCTTTACGAACCATTTGTATTAACAAAATATTCTGTTGCAGGAGTAAACTGAGTGAAGCGTCGTTTTGCACATGCAAATTGCCTTTTGTCACCTCCAATATCATGTTTTATATGTAATTTCCAGGAAGAGAGGAATCCCTCACCAATCTTTTTATCATAAGTTAACTAATCCTAAATTAGGTTACCAGGGAATTATTCAAACCTGTAAATTCAGGAGATCTTGATTTGAACTGGTCAGATTCATTAATAATTGTAAAACCTTCACTTTTTCATTAAGTGAATACTTCATTCCCGATCAGAGCAGAATCTCTACAGTGAATTGCAATATCTCGTCAATCTTCTCAGATCTGCCTCCTTCTTGAAATCGACAGGATTTTGATCTATATACAGATTAATCTGTGACCTTTTAGCTGAAAATGCCTGTAAAAAAGCTTTTTCACCTTTCACAGGTATAGTTTTTGAATTGTTTTTAAGATAGGGAACTACTACAACTGTAACAATGGCCTCTTTATCAACCTGCAGCTTCCAGGTTTTGGCATCAAAGGATATCTGATTCATCTGATATACAGACGGAGCATCTGTTTGCAATCCGAGAGCACCCTCTTTTCCCTTCTCTGCAATGTTGCAGATCCATTTATAAACAAGGCTGATTCCTCCCTGCTCAATTACTTCATAGTATCCGTTGGGAGTTGAAATGAACTTCCGGTTGTCAATTATTACGTACAGTACTTCAACTGGATTCGCCAGAGCCATTTTTTTACCGTTAATGTCAATGAAATGAACCTCATCTAATAAAAAATTGTAATTAAGCTGACAATCAATTTTATTTCTGTCCTTAAAAAGAATATACCCTTTTTTAAAGTCAGGGAAGATATTCTGAAGGTCATGATTAATTACCTCAGCTGATGTCTGGTTATTCTCCAGTCTTATTATTTGAGGTGCCTGCCCTGTTAAACAGATGGGCAATAAAAACAGAATTGCAATAATACAGATTGTTTTCATAATCATATGAGTTTTTATGAGAACCTTGAAAGTTAACAGCGTGTTGTCATAATGTATATTTATGATAAGTAAATTTACTTCAAAATTACTACATAATGAAAAATCCATATTTTTTTTAAGAAAATGTATAGCTTTGCTAAACTTTTACAACAACATTTATTTACTTATGAGAATTTCATTTCTGATTGCACTTGTTTTTTATTTTAGTTGTCTGATAGATTTCAGCACTTTGCATGGGCAGGCATTGAACGTTCCGGCTAATTTTCCTAAATATGTTGTTACTTCAAACAACTCCCCTGATACTGGTTATTTTTTTCTTGCTGCGGATCAAATGCCCAACAAGCAACCAGGCTATTTGATTATGCTTGATAATTATGGTACTCCGGTGTATTACAGGTATTTTACTAAAGTACTGAACAGCTTTGGGGTACAACCAAACGGTCTATTATCATTTATGGGAAGAGGTACGGCAGGGGCAATGTTTTACATAATTGACAGCACTTTTACAATTATTGACTCCCTGAAAGCAAAAGCACCATACACTAAAACAGATCCACATGATTTCCTGGCGCTTAGTAACGGGCATTATGTTTTTCTTGCTAATGATGCCCGTACAATGGATTTGAGTGCTTATGGTGGTAAAACAAATGCCACTGTTACCGGTTGTGTAATTCAGGAACAGGATGAGAATAAAAATGTTGTTTTTAACTGGAATACATGGGATCATTTTCAAATATCGGATTCATATGCTGATTTAACAGTTTCAAATGTTGATTTAATACACCATAATTCGATTGAGGTTGATGAGGATGGCAATTTCTATCTTATAAGCCGGTCTTTAAACGAAGTAACAAAAATTGACCGGCTGACAGGTAATATAATATGGCGATTGGGCGGTAAGAATAATCAGTTTACTTTCAATGATCCATCATCAGTTTTCTCTATGCCTCATGATTTCAGAAAACTACCTAATGGTAACTTCACCATTTTTGATAATGGGAATGAGCGGAATCCTCCATATTCCAGGGCTCTTGAATATTCAATTAATCAGACCAGTAAAATAGTTGACCTGGTTTGGAGTTTCGATGCAGATAAAAAAATATACGCAGATAATTCCGGTAGTTCAACCAAACTGCTAACAGGTAATACAGTAGTAGGCTATGGATACAGTATCAGTAATCCTGCAATTATTGAGGTAAATCCTGATAAGTCAATTGCATTCAGTCTGGCATTGCCTGATAAAATAACTTCCTACAGAGCATTTAAATCTCCTTGGAGAACTACTCTTTTTGTTCCGAACACTTTTTCAATTGATTTCGGTATGTGGGATGGTTATACAACTTCTTCATACCTGCTGCCAGTTAAAAATAATTCTGATAAGGCTTTAACTTTAACAAGTTATTCCACACGAACGAGTGCATTCACAATTGAAGAGACTTTTCCGATTACTATTCCTGCCAATGGACAGGTTACTCTCACAGTAAATTATTTTCCTGGAAGCATCAATACAGGGTTGATAAAGGATGTTTTAACTATTAACTCCGATATAAATACAGCCTCTCTTGTGCAGAGAGTCGCCCAACAGGTTCACCTGACTGGGAAGAAAACTGATATTTCTGCACCCGTTGCAAATGTTCCGCTTGCTAATAAGGTTAACATTTCGAGGGATACAATTATTTATATTAACTTCAGCGAACCTGTAAGAAAGCCGGATAATTCAGATTTTACTTTTTCATCCATTGATCAGATTGTCATTCTTAAAAAGAATAATGCAAATGGCGAAAATGTACCATTTGATGCTGTTATAAATACAGATAAAAAAATGATAACCATTTCTCCGGTTTCCCGTCTTGATCATTCTCAAACATATTATGTAGCCGTCACTAATGGATTTGAAGATTATTCAAATAATAACGGAGCCGCAATGTCAGCTATATTTAAGACAATTGATCTTACTTCTCCTGTTGTATCAATTATTCCAGCCAACAACTCAACTAATGTCAATCCATCATTACCTGTTTTGATTCAGTTTGATGAACCTGTGCGAAAATCTGATAATTCTGAATTAACCAATTCAGATCTTGAATCATTGTTGATGCTTAAGATTGGTGATGTAAATGGACTTAATATGTCTTTCAGTGCTACAATAAATGATGCAAAAACAATTATTACAATTGTCCCTGTCGTACTTGTACCCCAGACTGTTTACTATGTCTCAATAGGAGCAAATCTGGAAGACTTCAATAATAATCCTTCATCACAGGCAAGTTCTGTTTTTACAACAGGGCTTTCAATAGGTTTGGAAGATTTCAATTATGAAAATATAAAAGTCTATCCTAATCCCGGTAATGGCCTATATACTCTTGAATCTTCTGAAGAGTTGATAAAGGGAATTAAAGTATCCGATCTGACAGGAAGACGCATTATTGAAAAAAATAATTTATTTTCTGGAACTTTTCAACTCGACCTGAGAAACAACAATGAAGGTATTTACTTTTTATTTATCGAGCTTGAAGGTGCAGGAACCGTTCATACCTATAAATTAATTAAACAAAATGGCGGAAAGTAGGAGACTCCTACTGGCAGTTCTTTTCCAATTAACACTTTTGGGGATGGCAGAAAATGCATTTTCCCGTGATCTTTTATTGGAGGAGTTCGTGTATTTATCACCACTCCCGCATAGCTTAAATCATAATCCTGAAACTGAGATTATCATAAGATTTGGAGAGAAAATAGATATCAGTTCCCTGGAACAAAGGTTATTAACTATTTCCGGAAGTATAAGCGGAATTCATTCAGGGAAGATTTCATTTTGCAACGATCATCTTTCACTGATATTTAAACCAGATCAGATTTTTACTTATTCTGAAAAGATAACAATTCAGCTTACGGTAGGATTAAGATCGATCTCAGGTCGATTATTTCCTGAACTGGAATACTGGTTTTTAATAAAGGACAAAGCTGAAGCCGGAATAGTATCTGATAATCCTGTTGAGATAATTAACCGGGAGCCTCCCGGAGAAGGATCCGGAAATAGTCAAACTATAAAAAGCACTAAAATCTCTTTTCTGGATTTTGTTTTTCCTAAGATTACTCTGTTCGGTCAGCCAGCAAAAGGAAATATTCTGACAACACTCATCAGTAATTCATCAGGTTATTTATATGTATTTGACAACAAGGCCATTCCTTTGTATGCCAGGTTAATGGCACACCCGGTATCCAATTTGAAACCTCATACTTCAGGAAAAATTACTTATTATGATAGTTATGTGAAAGGTTTCATTGCAATGGATTCGACCCTTAATGTTGTTGATACATTTTTGATGAAGAATGGTTACAGGGCAGATGCTCATGAGATTCTTCTGTTAAAGAATGGTAATGTTATTATGTTTTCGTATGATCCCATGATTGTTGATATGAGCAAAGTAATTTCTGGAGGAAATTCTGCTGCCACAGTTACCGGCCTGGTAATTCAGGAACTGGACCCACGCAGGAATTTGATATTCCAATGGCGTAGCTGGGACTATTTTAAAATCACAGATTCATATTCTGACCTTCTTTCTTCAGTTGTAAATTATGTGCATGGTAACTCATTGGATGCAGATACTGATACCACACTTATTATTTCATCACGAAATATGAATGAAGTAACTAAGATTAACAGGTTAACCGGGAAGATAATATGGAGACTTGGGGGTAAAAACAATGAGTTTTTGTTTGAAAATGATTCAAGGCATTTTTCAGGCCAACATTCAGCTATAAAACATGAGGGTGGCACCATTACATTATTTGACAATGGAATTAATTTTGATCCGCTCTATTCAAGAGGTATTGAATATGAAATTGATGAAATAAATAAAAAAGTAAAATTGATAAAAGAGTACAGGCGTAATCCTGATTTTTATGCAAACGTCTCAGGAAATATGCAGCGATTGGATAATGGTAATACTCTAATTTTTTGGGGACCCTCACTGGATCGTTCTGAGCAATTTATCAGTGAATTTGATCAGACAGAAAAATTAGTTTTTGAAGCGAGGTTTGGAAAGAATATTTATCCTGCATATCGTGCTTACAGGTCATTGTGGGAGCCCGTGGTTTTTACCCTTAGTACTGATACCCTTGGTGTTAAAGACGAAATTCAAAATACAAATCTCTATCGTACAATTGATATTGAAAATAATTCCAATAAGAAAATTGTAATTACCTCGGCTCATCATAGCAATCTGGGATTTTATGTGAATGATTTACCATTAGGTATTGAGGCAGGAAGTAAAACAACATTTACAGTTGCATTCCCTTCATTCACCCCGGGTACATTTTCTGATAATATAATCTTTTGTGTAGAGACCGATTCTACGATAGTAACCAGGTCGTTGTTTGTAACAGTCGAAAATATTCCTGACACCGGCATTGAAAAGCAGTTTCAAAACATTTTCACTGTAAGACCTAATCCCGGGAATGGGATCTTTTATATTGAAACATTAAAGCCCGGTAGATTTTTTCTGAAAGTGACTGACTTAAATGGCAAGATAATCTGGAGTGCAGATGAAACAGGTGATGAATTTTTTCATATTGACCTTAGCAATAATCCTGATGGTATGTACATTTTATTAATGAAAGAGGTAAGGTCTGGGATAATTCAATCAACAAAATTAATTAAGAATAGATGAGATCAGGAACAGTATATAAAACATCCTTCCTTATAATATCAATCCTTTTGTCAGGTTTGTATTATGGATTCACTGTTCACCGACCTACAGGTAAAAGCTTATGCTATCATTCTTCAGAGATTCCTGTATTACTCTCTTCTGTTGGTAACATCAGCGATAGTTCTACCAATACAAAAGGTAAGCCTATATCATTCAGCGACATACCGGAGCCATTAATATATTATTCCAACGGAGCCACACCGGGAAATATTATGACTGTTCTGGAAAAACCTCCGACAGATTATTTGTATTTATTTAATAATAACGGTACACTGTTGTTCGTCAGAAAAACACCGCATCGGGTAAGTAACTTTAAACCACACTCTTCAGGAATTGCAACATATTTTGACCACACAATTAAAGGACATATTGTGATCGATTCAAATCTGAACAATATTGATACTCTTTTTATGAAAAACGGATATAACGCCGATGCACATGATATACTCTTACTTGAAAACGGACACATAATAATGGAAGCTTATGATCCGAAGCTGGTTGATATGAGTAAAATAGCAGATGGAGGGTCCCCCGATGCAACTGTTATCGGATTGGTAATTCAGGAATTAGATAAGAATAAGAATCTTCTTTTCGAGTGGAGAAGCTGGGATCATTTCAAGATTACTGATTCATACAATAATTTACAGGCATCTGTTGTAGACTATGTACATGGCAATTCCCTGGATGCTGATACAGATTCCACTTTAATTTTTTCTTCCCGGAACTTAAATGAAATTACAAAAATAGACAGGTTGACAGGGAAGATTCTCTGGAGGCTTGGGGGCAAAAATAATCAATTTGTTGCCACAAATGATAGCAGAGGATTCTCCGCTCAGCATTCGGTGATGAAACAAAAAAACGGGAATCTTACAATATTTGATAATGGTAACGGGTTTGAACCTATTTATTCAAGAGGCATTGAGTACAAAGTTGATGAACTTAATAAAACTGTTACCCTGGTAAATGAATATCGTCATGATCCAGATGTTTTTGCTTATGTTACCGGGAACCTGCAAAGATTGGATAATGGAAACACATTTATTTATTGGGGTTCAATTGTAGGAGTGACAGGCCATATTATAACGGAATACAGTCCCACAGGGAAAATAGTTTTTGAGATCAGGTTTGACCCTGTAACCTATCCAACCTATACTTCATATCGCTCAGGATGGGATCATAATATTTTCAGGCTTGGTAACGACACGGTCTTATTCGGTGAAGTAATTATGGGAGATTCTGTTTATACGGAAATTGACATTACAAATCTTTCAAATAAAACGGTGAATATTACATCAGCTTATGGACATAATCGCGGATTTAAAGTTAAGGATCTGCCCTTGTCGCTGACTGCCTTGAGTACGAAAAAGATGACTGTTGCATTCAGACCAGAATCGCCTAACCAGGTTTCAGATATCTTAACAATATGTCAGGAAACCGATTCCTCCATTGTTGCCAGGCCATTGCATGTTATAGGGAAGGTCAAGGAAAAAACAGGTATTCTTAAAGAATCTATGCCGGATTTTATAATATATCCGAATCCTGTCAGATATTCAATGGAAATAAAAACTTCTGAAAGAATCGAAATAATTGTAATTTACAATCTTCAGGGACGAATTATCCGCACCATAAAAAATCATGATTTCTCGACATCTATCGATATGGGATCGGTTCCACAGGGTTTTTATATTGTTGAGGTTATCTTTTCAGACAAAACAAAATCATTCAGAGGATTAATTAAGCAATAACTTCTCCTGTATTTGTTGCTGAATTCAGAATAAATTCAGTTTTTATTTATAATTCTAATTATTCCTCATACTCTCACTCAGACCAGAATATAGAATGAACTGGTGTTTTACTCAATCCGCAGATTGATCAGTTCCAGTCTTGTTGATGTTACTTTAAGAACTTTGAAAATGATATTTTTTATTCTTATTACATCATTATGACCAGGGATTGACCCGTGGAAGTAGAGGATCATACCGGCAAGTGTTTCATAATCATCCTCTTCTGGCAGGTTAAGCTGATATTTCTCATTGAGGTAGTCTATTTCAAGTCGCCCGGCAAAAATAAATTCATTATTGCTTATTACTTTCTCTGTCAGATCGTTGGTATCATGTTCATCTTCAATGTCGCCTACAATCTCTTCCAGAACATCCTCAATTGTTACCATTCCTGATGTACCTCCAAACTCATCAACTACAAGGGCCACATTTTTCTTTTCTTCCACAAACATTTTCAGGAGCCTGTTTGCAGCCATTGTTTCGGGGACTATAATAAGCTTCCTGATGCATGATTTAATATCAGGCGGATCGATAAAAATATCCTTTAATTCAAAATATCCGATGATATTATCTATACTTTTTTGATAGACCAGTATCCGTGAGTGTCGTGTTTCAATAAACCTGGTTCTAAGTTCAGCTACTTGACTATTGCATTCAATAGCATCAATTTCAGTCCTCGGTACCATACACTCCCTGAGTTTAACATTTGAAAAATCCAGAGCGTTCTGAAATATTCTGATATTGTTATTATATGGCTCGGAATCATTTTTATTTTGTTTTATCAATCCAACAAAATGATCAAGGTCGACCTTGCTGAAAACAATATTTTCCTGTTCCTTTTCACCGGGCTTAATTTTAAAAAATACTTTTATAAACAAATTTGATGCTGCAAGAGTAAATTTACTGATTGGATAAAACAGATAGTAAAAGACCAGAGTTGGTATACTAAGTAATTTAAGAAAAAAGTTAGGTGAAATAATAAAAATTGTTTTTGGAAGGAATTCTGCAACTGTCAATATAACAGCAGTAGAAATAAAAGTATTCAGGATAAGTACGAGTATATCCGATCCAAAGAGAGGAGTTAATACCGGATTAAGAAGTTTTGAAAAGAAGAGGCCGTAAATTACAAGTGCAATATTGTTTCCAATAAGCATTGTTGCAATATACTGTCCAGGGTTATTAGCAAAAATATTTATTATTTCAGAACCGAAAACTCCCTGTTTTCTGTCGAGTTCCATCCTTAATTTGTTGGATGAGATGAAAGCAATCTCCATACCCGAGAAAAATGCAGATAATAAAATAGCAATAAGTATGATCAGTATCCCGTCCATTCTTTAAAGTTAACTTTTTTTTCTCTGCTTATGTCGCAACCAGCCAAAAAGGAAGCAGGTTGCAGCCATCAGAAAGAACACAATAACTCTATTACCCCCAGTTTGCAGAGCAATGCTTGTCCCGGCTGCCAAACATAAAACACCTGTGGTTATCCAGATGATTTCGAGAATCAGCAGCGACTTATTTTTCATCATTTAAGTAATATATTAAACTTATATTCCTGATCTTTCTTTTTGTGAGCCGGGAATCAGATTCAAATCCAGTCCCCTGAACTATCTGCTCTTTGGTTGTTATCTTAACAAATCTATCAGTAACAATGAGATCTTTTTGCTGATACCAGTACAACAATTCAGTTTCAAGTTTTTCCTGGTCTTCATTCACAACCACAACACTGTCTCTAAATTCCATCATGTTCTTGGAATCGATATATTTTGCATATTTTGAAGTAACTGTTCCTACCGGATCCACATTACCATCATAAAACTGAACAAAAATACCGGACTTAAACTCTGAATACTCTAATTCTGTAGTTTTGAACTGCTCAAGAATGGGAGCAGTCAGTACCACTTGCATTTTTCCGGAATCGCAAAAAACTGTATTAACAGATTTAACAGTATTAAATGGTAAAGTGAGTATGTCATCTTTTGGAATAGTTTCAAGACTCTTATCGCACGAAATAATCAGTATACTGATTATTACAGAAATCGCAGCAATTGAGGTAATTGCGTGTTTTTTATAGAAAAAAATTACCATTTATGTAACTGACTTTCAGATATTAATAGACCCTTAATCTTTCAGGTTATTCATATTTTCGTTTTACAAACCAGAAATCATAAAGGTTCAGACTTATTCCAAAAGTATAGAAATTCTCATAATAAGGATTGTCAGATATCGAACCTGATTTTCTTGTGAAGTCAAAAAACAGATTTGTTTTTGATAGTGATCGTGGCATTGGCAGACCTATACCGGCTGTAATACCATATTCTTTGATCTGTTTCTGGTCAATTACAAGGTAATTGTTTTCAATGTGACTGCCGAGCCTGTACTCAACCTTTTTAAGATAACTGAAATTTGAAAACTTATCAGGTATAAACTCCACTCCAAACATCAGCGACTGAGTGTCTCCAAGATAACCAGCAGAACCGGGTATCTTTGCCTTGGTCCACTTTGTCGACACATAATCAAGGCCCACTGTAAACTTATTTTTCTTTCCTGCAGAAATCCCAAGTTTTATGGAACCGGGAAGATATGTTTTGGTTGTATTATCAGCAACATAGGAAAGTGTATCAATTGTACTGTAAGCTGTATAGCGGAAAGCTATATTTTCGTATTTTGAATTGTAATTCTTTCCTGAAGTTAATGAGGCACCTGCATTAATGAAGTAAGTCTTGTTGAAAGACTTAGTGTATTGTAAGCCATAATCTAGATTAATTCCGGTTAACTGCAGTTTTTCAGTACTGTTATTGTTATAAACGTTATAGAAATCTACAAAATTAATCTGGTTGATTCTTTTAACCTGTCCCAGAAGCATTGATAGGTTTATACCAGCCGAGAAATTCTTGTTTAGATTAATACCTGAACCAAGAAAAAAATTAGTAAAACCACCTTCACCCTGATGCGATGATGTGAAAGGACCGGTTACTTCATCATAGTCGGGATCACCTGCTGTAATTTCCTCAGATATTTTATAGTATCCATTACTTAAAGGCACAAAACCGGCTGCTAAACCAATTCCCTTTCCTAATGGGAATCCAATGATAAGATGATCGAAATTTATGTCATCCGATGAGAAACTGGCACTTCCTTCCGAAAGGATGTTTATGCTGTAATCGATTCCGAAATCAAAAACAAAAGAGTTCGTATCTAAACTGCTGTAGGATGCCGGGTTAGAATAGTAAATAGAAGTATTGTCTC
This sequence comes from uncultured Rikenellaceae bacterium, assembly GCA_964639725.1. Classification (GTDB taxonomy): domain Bacteria; phylum Bacteroidota; class Bacteroidia; order Bacteroidales; family VadinHA17; genus LD21. Next base: position 9,372 of record CAZXFB010000014.1, on the reverse strand, counting down.
TCATTGATATACTGGCACCTCCCATTCCAAGACTTCTGAACGAACCAGCCGGTTCAAGGGAACCAAGATTGAATCTTGAAAATGGTGAATTAACCAGTTTTTGCCCTGCAGCAGAAAAAGGAATAAGAAAAAGAGAAACAAGAGCCCAGGTAATCAGTCTATTTTGCATTATACTCCAGAATAAAATTTAAGCCATCCATAACAATATCAGGCAAATGTATGTGTTGTTGATTGATTTTGTCTTTGAGAAATACTCCGTCACCGCCTGTTAATATTATTTTGGTATTAGTTTGTTCTTTCTCAAACGTGCGAATATACTCATTTATTTCATAAATAAGTCCGGTAATTACACCGGCAGTTATGGCATCTGTAGTATTTAGTCCTGGAAATGTATAGCCGTGTGAAGGATTAACCAGGGGTAGTTTTCCTGTAAATTTGTTCAATGCCCTGAATCTCATGGTCAGTCCCGGAGATATATTTCCCCCCTTATGGGTTTTACCTGCTAGAAAATCATATGTAATGGCACTTCCCGCATCTATAACAAGTATCTCTTCCCCGGGGTAAAAGTGATAAGCGCCTGCAACTGCAGCTATTCTGTCAGTACCAAGGGTTTCCGGATTTTCATATCCAAGTTTGAACGGAAGTCTGGATCGGTGGGAAAGAATATGTACGAAGGGTATGTTTACACACAAAAGATCAATTATATATTCAGGGATTACTTTGACCGAAGAAATGATTGCTTTCTCAATTTTAAATTGTGACAATTTTTTTTCGAGCCTGTCACAGCTAAAGTCTTTCGAACGGAAAACAGTAACTTTCTCCCAGTTGTCATAAACAGCCATCTTGGTACTTGAATTTCCTATATCAAATATCAGGTTCATAGTTACTTATTTGTGCAAAGTTAGTAAATATTGAAGAAAGTGCATAAAAACCCATATTACTCAGAAATATAAAAAGTCTGCTTCATGCACCTTAAGTAATTCCTATTTAGGTACTTCTTTATAATCTTCCAGTATGTTGTTTAGAATTGAAATTGCTGACTTAATTGATCTTATCTCAACTATTGTCAGGCTTAATCTTGATCCCTTTTGTTTCATCTTCATCTTATTCGGTTTTTTATTTACAAAATTCATTATGGAAACAAAAAGTGAACTCCTGTAGAAGTTAGAGTTCGGATCAGATACAAAGAATGCAATAAGCATGTCATTCTTAAGAAGAATTTTCTCAATTCCGAGTTTAATTGCGGTCCATTTAATTCTGACAATATCCAGAAGAGCCATTGCGGGAGGGGGAATTGCTCCAAAACGATCGATCATTTTTCCCTCAAATGATAATAGTTTTTCATTATCCTCTATTTCATTTAATTCTTTATAAAGCCTTATTCTCTCGGAAATATTTGGAACATATTCATCCGGAAACATTATCTCCAGGTCTGTATCAATTATAAAATCAGAAACATAAGATGGATTTGTTTTTAGTTTTAGAGTCTCCTGTGCTTCTTCCATTTCTATTGGTTCCTCTCTGAATCCCGACTCTTTCAGTTCAAACATTGCTTCGGTAAGTATTCTCTGGTAAGTCTCAAAACCAACATCGGCGATAAAACCGCTCTGTTCACCACCAAGCAGATTTCCTGATCCTCTGATATCAAGATCCTGCATTGCTATATTGAAACCACTTCCAAGTTCTGAAAACTCCTCAATAGCTTTTAATCTGCGTCTTGCCTCATGTGTAAGAGTATCAAAGGGAGGTGCAAGCAGATAGCAGAAAGCTTTCCTGTTCGATCTCCCCACCCTGCCCCGGAGCTGGTGCAATTCCGAAAGTCCGAAGTGGTGGGCATCATTGATAAAGATTGTATTGGCATTCGGAATATCGAGACCTGACTCGATAATGGTTGTTGCAAGGAGGACATCATAATCACCCTGGATGAAATCGTACATTACATTCTCAATATCCGCTCCCTCCATCCTGCCATGAACTATTGCTGTTTTAACATTCGGACAGATACGGTTAATATTGGATTGGATCTGTCTGATGTTTTCGACCCGGTTATGTATGAAAAATACTTGTCCGTTACGTGCTACCTCATACTCGATTCCTTCTTTAATAATTTCATCATTGAACCCGTGAAGTTCAGTTATAATCGGCATTCTGTTTGGAGGAGGTGTATTTATTATTGAGAGGTCGCGAGCTCCCATAAGAGAGAATTGTAATGTTCGCGGGATAGGAGTGGCTGTGAGAGTAAGAGTATCTACACTTGTTTTCAGCTTTTTCAGCTTTTCTTTCACTGATACACCGAATCTTTGTTCTTCATCAATTATAAGCAGGCCAAGATCTTTAAACTTAACTTCCTGGCCGGCAAGTTTATGAGTACCTATTATTATATCGATCTTCCCTTCAGCAAGTTGTGCAAGAATCTTTTTTTGATCGGCAGCTTTCTTATGACGACTTATGTATTCAATATTACACGGGAAACCTTTAAGCCTTGATGAAAATGTTTTGAAGTGCTGGAGGGCCAGTATTGTTGTTGGTACCAGTACGGCAGTCTGCTTGCTGTCAGAAGCTGATTTGAACGCTGCTCTTATAGCAACTTCAGTTTTACCAAAACCCACATCACCACAGATCAGGCGGTCCATCGGATGCGGAGCTTCCATGTCACCTTTTACAGCTATGGTTGCAGTAAGCTGGTCAGGGGTATCCTCATAAATAAATGAGGCTTCAAGTTCCCGTTGCAGGTATGAATCTTGTGAAAATGAGAATCCTTCAGATCCCAACCTTTTAGCATATAGCTGGATAAGATCCTTGGCAATATCTTTCACCCTGCTTTTTGTACTCTGCTTCAGTTTCTGCCATGCTCCGGAACCCAGCTTATAGATCTTTGGTTCAGCATTATCCTTTCCCCTGTATTTTGAAATGCGATGAAGTGAATGTATCCCAACATAGAGGATATCATTATCCCTGTAAACAAGTTTTATAGCTTCCTGTATCTTCCCGTTGACTTCAATTTTCTCCAGTCCTCCAAATTTTCCAATACCATGGTCAATATGAACTACATAATCCCCAGGGTTAAGACCTGTAAGCTCTTTAACCGAAATACTCTCCTTCTTTGTAAAGAATCCCCTTATCCTGAATTTGTGATACCTGTCAAATATCTGGTGATCAGTGTATATGGAGACTTTTAAATCATGATCTGTAAATCCGGTATGAAGATTAAGCAATAATGGGATAAAATGCACTACAGGATTAATTTCTGCAAAAATATCCCTGAGCCTGTCGATCTGTGACTGGCTCTCAGAAATCAGGTATGTTGAATATCCGTTCAGATTATTTGAAAGAAGTTTCTCGGAAAGAAGTTCGAAGTTCTTATTAAAAACCGGTTGTGGTTCAGAATGAAATCGGAATGTGGCTTCCGGAGGATACATACATTGTCTTCCAAACTCTATTATTTTAAATCTCCCGCACTCCTCAAAGAATCTGTTACCGGTCATAACCAGATCTTTCTTTCCGGAAATCTGCCCCGACTCCTCCCTTTGGGCAGTCTGAAAGAAAATACTATTGATTTTTTCCCTGATGATTGTAGCATCTTCAATCCAGATTACTGATGATGGGGATAAAAAATCGGTAAAAGAATCGCTTATCTCTTCTATCGAAATATCCTGAATATTAGGGATGATCTGCACCTGCTTGTGACTGGCAACTGACAGCTGGTCATCGGTGTTAAACGAACGTATAGTTTCGACATCTTCTCCAAAAAAGTCGATGCGGAAAGGAAGGTCGGCTGAATAAGAAAAAACATCAGCAATACTTCCTCTTATTGCATACTGACCTGGTTCATAGACAAAATCAACACGTTCAAAATTATACTCATGAAGCATCTCTTCCAGAAATTCGAGTGATATCCTGTCTCCTTTGGAGATGTTGAAAGTATTCTTTTTAAGGTTTTTGCGGCTTACCACTTTTTCCATTAATGACTCAGGGTAGGCAACGATTATCCCTTTTCTTTTACCTGATGCCAGATGGTTCAGTACTTCTGTACGCAATACGATATTTGCAGGTTCAGTTTGTTCATACTGTACCGACCGTTTAAATGTTGAAGGAAAAAAGAACACAGAATCCTCACTTGTAAGGGAAACCAGGTCGTTATATAAATATGCGGCATCTTCTTTTTCAGAGACTATTGCTATATGAGTAAACTGTGTTTTATGAAAAACTTTTGCCAGAACCATAGCTTTTGATGATCCTGACAATCCTTCAAGGCTTATCCTTTCAGCTTTGGCTGAGGTAATTATTTCTGTTAAGCCGGGTAATACCGGGTGGCTTTCAAACAGGTTGTTTAACTCGTTTTCTTTCATTTGTTGGTATGGAGCGGCAAATTTAACCTTTTTTATCCTTTGTTATTATTCCTTAATTGTATTATGGAATGGAAATTATAATTTTAAGCCAAATAAAGATTTATGAAGGTTTATAAGTTTGGCGGTGCATCGGTAAAAGATGCTTCCGGAATTAAGAATCTGGCGGAAATCATTTCGAAGGAACCAGAGAACCTGGTAGTAGTTGTTTCAGCTTTCGGAAAAACAACCAATGCTCTTGAAAAAGTTCTGAAAGCATGGATTGAAGAAAGTGATCAGTATAAAAATCTGCTGGATGAAGTCTATGAATATCATATTTCTGTAATAAAAGAGCTTTATGAAGGATGCAATTCTTCAAAAGATAAAATTGATATATCATTTGCAAAACTGAAATATTATCTGACATCAGTTAAAAAGTCAGTTTATGATTTTGATTATGACCAGATAGTCTCTTATGGTGAAGTGTGGTCAACAATAATTGTTGCGGAATATCTCAAAAAGTCGGAAAAAGGAGTGGAGTGGATAGATATCAGGTCAAACCTTGTGACTGACGACAGATACAGAGATGCAAATATATTATGGAGTGAGAGTACTGCAAAAATAAAGACCAGATTTGATTTCAGTAAATCCAGGATATTTGTAACACAAGGTTTTATAGGGGGAACACTTTCCGGAAATACAACAACGCTGGGGAGAGAAGGTTCAGATTATACGGCTGCAATCCTTGCCAACATACTTGATGCCACGATAGTTGTGGTATGGAAAGATGTTCCGGGAGTGTTGAATGCAGATCCTAAATGGCTTCCCGATGCTCAGAAGCTTGATGAGATATCATACAAGGAAGCTGTTGAAATGACCTTTTCAGGAGCTAAAGTCATTCATCCCAAGACAATTAAGCCATTGCATAATAAAAATATCCCGTTACATGTAAAATCCTTTCTTGCTCCCGGAGAGGAGGGAACAATTATTAAACCTGATACAACACTGAAGCAAACATTTCCCGTTTATATCAGGAAAGAGAACCAGATACTTATTTCTATTCTCCCAAAAGATTTTTCATTTGTAATGGGAGAATGTATTGGTATGATCTTTCATTCATTAATGCTGCATGGAATTAAGGTCAACCTTGTGGAAGCCAGTGCTGTAAGCATTGACATTTGTATCGATGATGACAGAGTAAAAGTCACAACTCTTCTTGCTGACCTGAAAACGGATTATATTGCTATTTATAATGAAAATGTAGAACTTCTCTCAATAAGACATTATACTAATGAAGCTATTGAAAGAATTATCAGAGACCGGGAAATCCTTCTTGAGCAGAAAACCAGAAGCACCGTAAGGTTTGTTGTAAAGATTATATAAGCACCGGGACTGTAACTTTTAAGTATAAAAACATTTATGCTTATAAACCAATATGTCCTTAGTTCTTCCTTTCGAAAAGTAACCTTTGCCCCCGGTAATTATCATTGATAAGACCATTATCGTAAACAACTGTTCCATTAACAATTGTCATAATTACTTTTGATTTAAAAGTTATCCCTTTAAACGGAGACCATTTGCACTTATAAAGTATGTTCTCATCTGTAACAAGCCATGAATCATCCGGATTAACAAGGCAGATGTCGGCTTTATAACCCTCCCTGATGAACCCTCGCTCCTTTATATTAAATAGTATGGCAGGATTATGGCACATCTTCTCTACAATCTTTTCAAGGCTGAATCTCTTTAAATGCCAGAGTTCCAGCATTGCAACAAGCGAATGCTGAATGAGTGGTCCGCCTGAGGGAGCCTTGAAATATGTGTTTTTCTTCTCTTCAATAGTATGTGGCGCATGATCGGTTGCAATAATATCGATCAGATCATTATTAACACCATTGGTCAATGCTTCCCGGTCAAACCTTGTCTTGATAGCCGGATTCCATTTAATATAATTGCCAAGCTCATCGTATGAGGAATCATCAAACCACAGGTGATGAACACAAACTTCTCCGGTGATCCTCTTTTGTTTTAGAGGTAACTCATTGTTGAATAACTTCATCTCATCAGCTGTTGACAGGTGAAGGATATGAAATCTTGTATTGTACTCTTTTGCAAGATTTATAGCATGTGATGAGGAAATAAAACAAGCTTCCCTGCTCCTTATAAGTGGATGCATATTAACCGGAACATCCTCACCGTATTTCTGACGGTAAGCTTCAGCATTCCTTTTAATTGTAGGTTCATCTTCACAATGTGCAGTAATTGGTATTATTGCCCGCTTAAATAACTCCTTAAGGGCATTCTCATTGTCAACGAGCATATTACCTGTCGATGATCCCATAAAGAGCTTAATTCCACAGACTGATGAAGGGTCTGCTTTCATCACTTCACTGATGTTGGTGTTTGTTGCCCCGATATAAAAAGAGTAGTTTGCCAGGGAGTTTTCAGAACCGATCATATACTTCTCATTCAACAAATCGATTGTGACTGTCTGCGGATTAGTATTCGGCATATCCATAAAGGAAGTTACCCCACCTGAAACAGCAGCCCTCGATTCGGTAAAGATATTTCCCTTATGAGTCAGTCCTGGTTCCCTGAAATGAACCTGGTCGTCAATTATTCCTGGGAAAAGCAGTAAACCACCGGCATCAATAATTTTAGCTCCCGAAGGAGAGTTTATCTGACCTGGAGTGCCAATTGCTGAAATTATCTCGTCTTTAATAAGCAGATCGCCTTTAAAGTTCCGGCCTTCATTTACTATTGTAGCATTCCTTATTAATATAGAGCTCATTACCTATATACTACATCGTTATTCAACCTGCTGTCCTTCAAATCCCATGACACAAAATTTTTCCAGCCCTTTAACCACCTCCTATATAATATAAGGTGTACTCACTTCTTGTTATATTTAATAAATAAACTTCTGCACTTCATCATGAGAATGCCCCAAAGAGCTTCATTAAATATTCCCCCCGACATTTTTGATGCTCCTAATTTTCTGTCGGTAAAGATTATTGGTATCTCAATGATTTTATAACCCATTTTCCAGGCTGAGAATTTCATCTCTATTTGAAAACCATATCCAACCGACTTTATATGCTCAGGCTTAATATTTTCAAGAACATCTTTCCGGTAACATATAAATCCTGCTGTTGTATCCATTATCTTCATACCTGTTATCATTCTGACATAAATGGAGGCAGAGTAAGACATCAGAACTCGGGTAAGAGGCCAGTTAACCACATTTACACCACTTATATATCTTGAACCTATAGCAACATCTGCACCATCTTCAAAACAAGCTTTGTAAAGTCTCTCCAGATCTTTTGGATCATGTGAGAAATCAGCATCCATTTCGTAAATAATGTCATAACTCTTTTCCAGAGCCCATTTAAAACCGGCTATGTAGGCAGTACCTAAACCCAGTTTCCCCGGCCTTTCTATAAGGTGAAGATTTGGGTATGAAGGCTGTAGCCTTTTTACTATATCAGCAGTACCATCCGGGGAGTTATCATCAATGATAAGAATATCAAATGGAATACTAAGGGAAGAAATAGATTTTATTATTGCTTCGATATTTTCTTTCTCCTGAAATGTTGGTATTATAACTATATTTGGCATGGTGGTTATAAATCGCTAAATTAAGGAAATTCATTTAGCTGTCACAATATCAGGATGATTATTTGATCCAGGGAGTAGAATTTTATCATTTAAACCTGGCAGTAACAAAGAATAATCGTTATATAAAACAGGGAACAAATACTATTTAAGTGGACAATAAGGTAAGTTTTAAAATGAGAACAACGGTAATCGCTCTTATATTTTGTCTTTTTATAACATCAGAGACCACAGCACAGGTTAAGAACTGGAAAGTTGCGCTATCAACATTTTTTGACAACTCTGAGTTTGGCAGATCTTCATTAAAGGTACCTCAGACGATAACAGGAGTGAATCTGTCTTCCGAATTAGGATTATACTGGGATTCGGTTCACATGATAAATGCAGGTGTAAATTTATTGCATGAATTTGGCAGTGTAAAGGCAATTGATAAAATAGATCCTACTGCATATTATAGTTTTAACAGGCAACCCTACAGGTTTTTAATGGGTGCTTTCCCGCGTAATTATGCAATTGAAAACTATCCAAGGATCTTTTTTCAGGATTCAATTTCTTATTACCGTCCTAATATTAATGGTATTTTCTGGGAATTTACCAGAGATAATAATTATGTTAACCTGTGGCTTGATTGGACAAGTCGTCAGACAGAAAAAACCCGTGAAGCTTTCTTTGTCGGTTTTTCAGGGAGATACAACCAGGGACTGTTTTTTATACAACATTTTGGTTACATGTATCATTTTGCAGGTAAAAAGAATCCGGTAATAGAAGAGGCATTACATGACAATATTCTTCTTCTTACTTCTGCAGGAATCGATCTCTCGGAAGGAACCATATTTTCAAAGCTTGAGGCTGATGCAGGTTTGGTTGTTGGTCTTGAACGGTCAAGAGCTGATAATACCGGATGGATTAAGCAAAATGGGCTCCTTGTAAATACTAAAATTGAGTACAGGATTTTTGGTCTAATTAACACCTTATATAAGGGTCATGGAATTATGTATTTTTATAATGATCATGGTAATGAACTCTATTGGGGTGATCCACTATACCAGGCAAAAACTTATAATCGTTCAGATATTTACATTGGTTTTATGCAAAGCAGAAAAGTAAATCTTAAGTTGGTATATTCACTTCATTTCGCTGAAAGCAGAGTTTACCACGAGCAGATGCTAAAGGTCACAATTGATCTGAATAACTTTAATTGACGTATCCGATTACATAGTTCACAATCGCTAAGAGCCTGGTTAATTATTCGATTCCATTTCATAATTCATTGATTTATATGCCTTTTGCTGTATGCGTTTGTTGTTGCTACAGGGAGAGGCGGAAATTTTTTGAAAAAGATGTCATATTTTTTTCAAATATTTTTTGCTTGGGAAAAATCAATTTATATCTTTGCACCCGCTTAAAGGCGAAGAGTTGATTGAAGGGG
>CAZXFB010000013.1:0-95758 GCA_964639725.1 uncultured Rikenellaceae bacterium | reverse complement strand
ACCTGCAGGGAACAAATGCCTGGAAATGTATTTGTAACAAAGTTATTTTTTAAAAATTTATTGTTGCTAATCTTGCAATTTACAAAATGAAGTATCCTGTTAAAATCGGAATACTGAGTATGCAAGTTATTTTACTTTGGCTGCTTTTTTCTAATAATCAGTTATTTTCTCAAAACAGGGTTGAAATTTCAGGTGGAATAGGCTTTCCTGAATATTTTAACCTGAAAATAAAATATGGCGTCAAATTTCAGATTGGGGCAGGTGTTGGAATATTTCCGAAAACTCAATACGGGAGCTTTTTAAAACCTCATCTCAGTCAGGTAATACCTGTATCATTTGACTTTTATTATCACTTTTCAAGATTGAAAGTTACCAATAAGTATAAATGGTATTGGAATATTGGGATCATCTATTTGAATGTGCCATATGAAAAGGAAAAGGAGCTCTACTACTCTTCCAGGATAGGCAGAACAATTTATTTATCAGAACTAACAGGAATAAGTATTGACCTTGGTTTTGCATTTCTGGAAAATTGGCGTACAGAATTGTCAGATCATCGTAATACAGCTTCAGAATCATTTGTCCGTCACGAATTTACTCCTGTCCCATACCCTTCCGGATGCATTAGCTATTTTGTTAAGTTTTAATTATGTTAAAAAAATATTTTCTGGAATATAAATATTAATATTATTTATAATACAGTTAAATAATCCTCAAAGAGTACAAGCCAACTTTTGTTGTTTTTTCTTCCTCATGTACTCTGCAGACTATCCATCCTCCATGACATTCGTCAGTATTTATCAAAAAATAAAGTACTATATTTATTTGTTTAATTTTAACAACAACCACATGAAACTTAAAAGAAGGGACTTTATTCAATTAGGTGGTATTACAGTAGCAGGCTCAATGATTATTCCGGCACTCCTTAAATCATGTAAAAGCATTCCTGTCTCAGATAATGCCGGAAGTTATCTTAATCATTTTGAAGTGACCCCTGAGCAGTTGCAGAAAGTAATTTCGACAGCTATGGGTAAGGGGGCAGATTATGCAGACCTTTTCTTTGAGCACTCAGTTACCAATTCAGCGGCTCTCCAGGATAACGATGTAAACAGCGCTTACTCAGACATTATGTTTGGTGTAGGGATACGGGTGCTGAAAGGTGAGCAGACTGGTTTTGCATATTCAGAAAACACATCTCTCGAAGCTATGATAAGAGCTGCTGAAACCGCATCAAATATTGCTGATAACAATATGTCATATAAAGCTGTTGCATTAAGCGAGTTTCAACCACCATCCTATTATATGGTTAAAACACCCTGGGATGAAGTATCCATTAAAGATAAAGTGCCTTTCATGACCGGGCTCAATGAAAAGATTTTCGCCGGAGATAAGCGTGTAACAAAAGTTAATATTTATCTGGACGACATTACTTCATATATTTTATTCTACAACTCTGAAGGACTCCTTACATGGGATTACAGGCCACTTACTTATCTATATGCAAAATGCATTATGGAAGAGAACGGGAGAATCGAAAACTCTTCTGTTTATAAGTCATACCGGAAGGGATTTGAATTCCTGACCAGCGATCTTGTAGATACACTGGCCAGTCAGGCTATTGAAAAAACCTCTTTGCTCTTTAAGGCAGGGAAGCCAAAAGCCGGGGAATTAACTGTTGTTATGGGTGCCGGTGATTCGGGAATTCTTCTTCATGAAGCAATGGGTCATTCATTTGAAGCAGATTTTAACAGGAAGAAAACATCAATTTTCTGCGATAAAATGGGACAGAAAATTGCTCAGGATTTTGTTACAATTATCGATGACGGGACAATCCCAAATAATCGGGGGTCGCTTAATGTTGATGATGAGGGTATCGCAGCACAAAAGACGATTCTGGTGGAAAAAGGAACCCTCACCAGTTATATTCACGACCGCATAAGCGCTAAATTCTATAATGTGAAACCCACAGGGAATGGTCGTCGCCAGGATTTCAGGAATGTTCCTATTCCAAGGATGCGGTCAACATATATGGAAAATGGCCCTCATAAGAAAGAGGAGATTATTTCAAGTGTAAAAAACGGGATATATGTCGAGGATTTCAGTAATGGTCAGGTAAATATTGGTCCAGGCGACTTTACTTTTTTCGTAAAACTGGGATATTTGATTGAAAATGGGAAGCTTACAAAACCTATTAAAGATATAAACATCATTGGTAACGGACCCCAGGCACTTGCAGATATTACAATGGTTGCAGACGATCTACGGATCTCAGATGCCCCGAACACCTGCGGCAAAGACGGACAGGGAGTTCCTGTCACAATGGGTATACCAACAGTAAAAATAAAAAAACTTACTGTTGGTGGAGTTAATGCTTAATAATGAACATACTAATTCTGCCTTATGAACATAAATGAAAAATATAAAATTGCTGATCTGGTAATAAACCATGCCATTAAAAACGGTGCTGACCAGATTGTTGCCTCAATTGATGACAGCTCAAGCCGGAGAATTGAGATCCGTGAACAAAAAATTGACAGGTTACAGGAGTCAATCGGGAATACTCTTACAATTAAACTATATGTCAAAAAGAAATATTCCGCTCATACTACTAATCACCTTAAGGAAAAAGAACTCCTGAAATTTGTAGAAGAAGCTATAACAGCCACTAAGTACCTTACCGAAGATGAATTCAGATATCTTCCTGAGAAAGAGCTATATTACAAAGGAGGAAGTGAGGACCTTAAAACACTTGACCCTGCTATCAATTCCATTGACTCCAAGACAAAAATAGAGCTTGCCCGGCAGGTAGAGGGTGAAGTATATGGCACAGATAAAAGAATAGTTTCGGTAACTTCATACTATTTTGATAATGTCAGTAACCAGGTACTTGTTGCCAGTAACGGCTTCAGAGGTGAAACAGGAAGCAGTGCTGCAGGATTATCAGCAGATGTTTCAGTTAAAGGAGAAACAGGACGTCCATCTGATTATTGGTCTGAATCAAATGTCTTTTTTGACAGGTTTAAAAAGACCGGAATTGGGAAAACTGCACTGGAAAGAGCTCTGAATAAGCTTAATCCCAAAAAGATAGCTTCAGGTAAATATCCAATGATCATTGAAAACCTCGTTGCAGGAAATCTCCTGGGTCCATTTTTATCTGCCCTTTATGGTGCATCAATGTATCAGAAAAACTCATTTTTGATTGGGAAAGTCAACTCTAAAGTTGGCAGTGATAAATTATCATTCGAAGATAATCCTCTTTTAACATCAGGAATAGGTTCCAGGCTATTCGATTTTGAAGGTCTGGCTACATCTAGAAGACCAATTATTGAAGAGGGTATCCTGCGAAACTATTTTATCGGAACCTATTATGGCAGAAAACTTAAACTCCAACCTACAACAGCCAATCCCTCCAACCTTGTTTTTAAAACCGGGGGAAAAGACCTGAATTCACTTATCAAATCGGTTGATAAGGGGGTATTTATTACAGGTTTTAACGGAGGTAACTGCAATGGATCGACCGGTGATTTTTCATATGGTATTGAAGGATTTCTGATTGAAAAAGGGAATATTATACATCCTGTAAATGAGATGAATATCTCAGGAAATATGACTCAATTCTGGAATACACTTACTGAAACAGGAAATGATCCAAATCCCTACAGTCAATATATGACACCATCAATGTTGTTCGAAAATACTGATTTTAGTGGAATTTAGGCAGGTTTACGATCAATATCAACTCTAAACCACAATTTAAATAGAATAATCATATTATCGATTATCTCTTCCGGATTGAGTTATATGACCCGGATTTGTTACTTATTTCTATTTATACCTAACATTAAACGCAAAATAAAATGGAAATAAGATTATTAATACTTTTAGCAATTATCCCCGGATTTCCTTTTGCCGGTAATTTTAATAATCCGGGCAAAGTCGCCCAGGCGCCTGAAATCAAAAAAATGATCATTACAAAAGTATATCAAGCCAGGAAGGGAGGCTGAATCTATTAAAGCAGCTGTTTTAATGGTCGAAAATTCAAAAAGAAACCTGGATGGAAAAACTACCAGCTCTATCAGGATCCCTATGATTAGGGTAATTTTATCTTTGTTGAAACATATAAAAACCAGCCAGCATTATATGCTCATTTCACCATGCCATATTTTAAGACTTTTGGTCCTAAAATAAATGAAATAAATTCTAAACCGATCGAAATCAAGATCCTGGATATTTGCGGAGAATAATAATTTCAGGACTTTTACCCTGAAAATCCGAAATTAATTAAATAAAATTCTGTAATTTCTAAATGATTGACAGTGGTATTTATTTCCGCTACCTGAAATTCATATTATTAATAATGAGGAGTTAATGAAAATTTATTGAAAATTTTAAACGGCTTCATTGTCCAATAATATGACAATAAATATATTAAAGCCATTTCCATCCGGAGCACCAGGTTATTGTTAAATCTTGTTAAATATACTTCAACTGGGATTAAAATGAATAATTTTGCGACTTAATTGAAGTTTACATATTGAAACTTGCTATAGAATATAAAAAATGAAAAGAACGATTATTATTACAATTAGTGTAATTGTCGGAACATTGATCTTGCTGGGAATATTTAACAAAGTTGTATCAAAGAAAAACACCAATATTCTATTTGCTGAGACAATCCAGGGTGATTTTGAAATATCAGTTACAACATCCGGTGAATTAGTAGCTGAAAATTCTATTGAAATCAAAGCTCCTGAAATAACTCAGGAAAGAGATATTCATGCTACAAGCATTAAGATACAGGATCTTGTACCTGAAGGAACAGAAGTCAAGGAGGGTGATTATATTGCCACTCTTGACAGAACCGAGTTTGATAATAATCTTAAGGATGGAATAGAAAGACTGGCAACTTTTAAAACAAATATCGAGATAAAAACACTTGATACCGCTGTGATGCTTACAAACTTAAGGGATGAGATCAGAAATCAGATACAGAATGTTGAAGAGGCTGCTATCACTCTTCAAAACTCAAAATACGAACCACCTTCCGCTATCCGACAGGCTGAAATAGATCTGGATAAACAAAAACGTATACTTGAGCAGAGGGAAAGGACATATTTACTACGGAGTGAACAGGCCAAAAACGAGCTCAGACATCTTAATATGTGGTTTGGCCGGGGAAGCAGAAGGGTGAAAGATTTTGAGGAAATTCTTGCAGGTTTTGTAATTAAAGCACCTGCTCCAGGTATGGTTATATATAAAAAGGACAGAAGGGGTAACAAAATTAAAACAGGTTCGTCTATCAGCACATTCGAACGTGTTGTTGCAACTCTGCCTGACCTAAGCTCAATGCTTTCAAAAATATATGTGAGTGAGATTGAGATAAGCAAGGTAAAAACCGGACAAAAAGTTAATATTAACGTGGATGCATTTCCTGAAAAAACATACAACGGGGAAATTATGAGCGTTGCAAATATCGGGGAAAAACTTCCAAATACCGATTCAAAAGTTTTTGAAGTAATGATCAGGATCGAAGGTTCAGATCCGGCTCTCAGACCGTCAATGACAACAGGGAACAAAATAATTATCAAAACATTTAAAGATGTAATTTTCATCCCCACAGAATGTGTACATACTGGAGCTGACGGTATTCCGTTTGTCTACACAAAAAACGGGACAAAGCAGATCATCATTCCGGGTGATTCAAATGAGAAGAACATAATAATCGAAAAGGGGCTTAAGCCAGGTACAATTGTTTACCTTTCGCAGCCTGAAAATTATGAAGACTTCAAGTTTCACGGAGAAGAGTTCATCCCATTATTAACATCACGGTAAATTATATTTATAACAATTTGTTTTAAACCTTCTTCATTGCTTCCAATACTCGTGAAGGGGTTAAAGGTGTTCTGAACAACCTTGCACCGGTTGAATCATAAATTGCATTTGAAATGACGGCTCCGATTGTAATGATAGCCGGTTCTCCTCCACCCTGTGGTGCTTTATCCTTACGGTCGAGAATCACACATTCAATTTTTGGGAGCCAGGAGAATCGTGGAATCTCATATGAATCGAATCCGCGATTAAGAATATTGCCACCTTCAAACAGCACTTCTTCAGTGAAAGCATAACCCAGACCCATAGTAATGCAACCTTCCATCTGTATTAATGCACCTTCAGGATTGACACATAATCCCATATCCTGGGCACACACTATCCGCAAAACTCTGACCTTCCCTGTACTCTTATCAACCTGTACTTCTGCCATCTGAGCTACCCATGTACCAGCATCGGTGCCACAGGCAATACCAATACCTCTTCCTCCTGGTGTTTTGCCGGCAACATAACCGAATTTATCAGCAACTGCTTTCAGACAACCTATCATTTTTTCATCCTTCAGGTTTTTCAGACGGAATTCAAGAGGATCAATACCTGCCTTTGATGCCATTATATCTATCTGTGATTCCCTTGCGAAAGTATTTGTATTATTATTGGGGGCACGCCATGGACCTGTAGCAAATGGATGAACCGGTGGGGCATTATCATTCCTGCTGTAACTGGTTGTCCGGGCATTGGGTACATCATAAATTGTATCGGCCCCCCTGGTGCCTGCATAATAAACATGATAATCCCACATTTTAATAAAGCCTGAGCTGTCAACTCCTGATCTGATTTTGATCACTGCTGCTGAATGAAAATTATCATAAAAAAATTCTTCATCACGGGTCCAGACGACCATGACCGGTTTACCCGTCATTTTTGCAAGCCTTGCTGCTTCAATACCTTGCTGAAATGCGCTCTTACCACCAAAGCCTCCACCAACAAATGGAGTTATGACCCTGACTTTTTCACGGGTCATTCCCAGGTCACGAACAAGACCATCCTGTAACCCGAACGGTGTTTGTGTTGCAGCCCATACTGTAAGTTTATCACCTTCAAAATTTGCCAGTGCAGTATGTGTTTCAACAGGAGCATGTGCCAGGTAACAATCATGATATTCTGATTCAAATGTCATCTCAGAGAGTTTTTTGCCATCAGAAATATCACCGACTGATCTTACAACATTACTTTTTGAATCAGCCTTCAACATCCATTCAAAGATTGATTTGTCATTAACCGGCATCTCATTGAAGGAGTAGTCGGCTTTTATTTTTACAATTGCTTCATCAGCCTTGTCAAGGTTCTCACTAACCACTGCAATAAAATCACCATCGCGGACCACTTTTACTTTCTCAATCTTCTCCGCTTCAGTTACATCAGCAGATATCAGTTTTGCACCATGTGACGGAGGACGCAATATTCTTGCAAATACCATTCCAGGCAATTTAAGATCGCCAGTATATTTTGCTTCACCAGTGACTTTTAACAAAGAATCTCTTCTCAATAATGGTTTGCCAACGCATGAAAATTTTGTGTAATCTTCCGGAGATGGTTTAACATCAAGATATCGCTCAATTTGTTTACCTTTTGCAAGCTCTCCGTAACTTATTTTATTCTCCGGATTCTTTGTATCTCTGATTATTCCCTCCTCTATTTCGAGTTGGGAAACAGGAACACTAAGCACTTCAGAAGCCATAGCAAGCAATACTCCTCTGGCTTCAGCAGTTGCAGCTCTCATGCTTGGTCCGAAGTTCCGGGTAGTCTGTGAACCCCATGTACCTGCATCATATGGACAGATATCAGTATCGCCCATTATCATTTTAATCTTATCTATTGGTACATTAAGTTCATCAGCCATCATCTGGGCAAGTGAAGTAATAATTCCCTGTCCCATTTCTATCTTTCCTGTAAAACAACTTACAGTTCCATCCTCTCCGATCCGCAGGAAAGCATTATAGTCTTTAGTAAGGCTTCGGGACTGTTCTGCAGGCAGACCAATTAAGTCAACTGGTGACCATGGCTGGAAGAAGACAAATATTCCGCCTCCAAGAAGTTTCAAAAAGCTTCTTCTTTCAATAGTGATTTTTTCCTTTTTCAGTAATGATCCCTGGTTATTTTTTTCTGTTTTTCGCATGGTTACTTCCCTCCTTTCATTTCTTTTGAAGCACTTTGAATTGCCTCAATAATCCGGATATGTGCGCCGCAACGGCAAAGATTATCTTCCATACCATCAATTATTTCCTGTCGTGATGGAGTCTGATTTTTCATTAATAGTCCTGCAGCAGTCATTATCATACCTGGAGTACAGTATCCACACTGTAAAGCATCATGCTCAACAAAAGCTTTTTGAACAGGGTGTAGTTTCCCTTTTACTGCAAGTCCTTCGATTGTTATGACTTTTTTACCAGCTACATCTCCAACAGGTAACATACATGATCTGACCGGTTCATTGTTTATCAGAACTGTACAGGCACCGCAAAATCCTGTTCCACAGCCATATTTGGTTCCCGTAAGCCCAAAATGGTTTCTTATTACCCAGAGAAGTGTCTGGGAAGGATCAATCCGGACTTCCGTTTTTTTCCCGTTTAACCTGAAACTGATTGTCTCTTCCATACTCTATTTTTTTTGGTTTATTTCGTTCAAATAATCCTCATAAGTGTCTATATCTTTTGTAATTGAAGGAGTATTTGTCTCAACTTCCAGGACATCATCTTTAAATAAGTATGATAGGGATCTTAATCCTTCCTCAGGTTTCAGCTTTTCTATCTCACTTCTGTACTTAATATCGATGAGAACAGGATGTCCTCTTTCATTCCTGTAAACAGGTATTACAATCCCTTTCATGGTTTGCCTGTAGGAACTGATTAATAAATTTACAACATCTGGTTTTATACCTGGCTGATCTCCTGGAAAAACAACTACTGCCTCTGCATCAGGAGGTATTGACCTCAAGCCACATAATACTGATGAAAACATGCCAAGTCTGAAGTCATCATTATGACGGATCACAACCGGAGAGTGTCTGATAACTTTCTGAATCTCTTCCTGGTATGCTCCGGTAACAACAATGGTTTTATTTACCTCTGTTTTAGTTATATTATCTATCACAGTCTCAATTATGGTCTTACCATTATATTGAAGAAGTAATTTTGGCATTTTCATCCTCTTTGACTCACCTGCAGCAAGTATAACAGCCCATATCCCTGACATAAAAAACTCCTTAATTTTTAGTACGTCACCAATCTCATTCTATCCGATTCAATCTGTCTGCTCACCAATATGGTTCCAACTTTAAGACTGCCCTAAAAATAACTTTTAAAGGTTGTCCTGTTTTTGTCTTTTACAATTCTTAACCTTAATCATCTGGGCAGCAATACTTATGGCTATCTCCTCTACACTCCTGGAGCATATATCAATTCCGACAGGAGCATGTATTTTGCTCCATTGCTCTTCATTTGCCCATCGGTTCACAATAAAATTTGTACGCATGACTGACACTTTGTTTTTGCTACCAATCATGCCAATATAAGCAGCATCAGAACCAATACATGCCTTAAGGGCTCTTTCATCATCTTTATGTCCACGTGTAACTATAACAATGTATGTATCAGAATTTTTTGATAACATATTCATTCCTGATCCGATATCTCCCACAATTATTTTCTCTGAGCCCGGAAAGTTTGATCTGTTAGCATATTCATCTCTGTCATCCAAAACAGTAACCTCAAAACCAAGAAGTGAGCCTAAATTTGCCAGGGCTTTTCCAATATGTCCTGCACCTGCTATTATCAGGGAAGGGGGAGGAATAACGGGTTCAAGGAAGAAAATAGAAATTTGGTCCTCGCCGGGATTTTTGATTTCAATCTCCCTGAAATCATAAGGATCACATTTATCCAGGATACTTTTTACAACAGGTTCAAGAGGGGCAATTAAATGAGCAGGCATCTCCGGTTTACTATTTTCTGTCAGCCAGAAACGCCTGGTAAAAACATCTGAGCCCGAAGAACCGGTAACCATTGTTATCAGTATACCTGGTATTTTATCTTCAATTGATTTCTTTAAATCACTAAAGACCGATAAATATTTAAATGGTTCAGGTTCGATTAAAACACTTATCTGTCCGCCACAAATAGCGTCCTCTCCATTTGAAATATCTTTATTCAGGAAGAAAGTCGGATGCTGAGGTTCTTTTGACGATAACGCACTCAACGATATATCCTGAACCTTTGCCTCAAGGATACCACCACCAACAGTACCGCAAATAAGTCCGTTTTTACTGAATAAAGCAGAACTCCCAGGCTTCTGGGGAGTTGATCCTTTACATTGAGTAACGGTCGCCAAAACCAGATTAGGATCAACAGGATGTATATCCAGCATTTGGATATATATGTTTTTCATTATCCGGAGGTTAGATAAATATTTTCAGCAATGGTCAAATCTATACAATTCTGAATAAACCCGGTCATTCATATTTATTTCATCACAACAAATATATTAAAACCGATGGATCTTCATTGTTAAATATTATTCTTTTCGGAAGTATACATCCTCAAATATCTTTAATAGAAATAGTGTCAGCAGGATATTTGATCTCAAACAATCCTGTTGAGTTAAAAAGAGATATGTATGGTTATCTCAGAGATAATAAAGATATAGAGTTGAGAACCTTATGCTCTTAAAAGCGATTCCGTGGTTTGATCAGTGGAAAATTATAATGCTTTAAACATGGTACAAAACAGATAAAGGCACCGAAGCACCTTAATTACTGATTAACTGATAATGAAGAAAGTAAAAATAGAGAAAGTAGTTTAACTAATCTATTTTTGAGTCACTTTTTGTATCAGATTTCATCTTCTCCGGTTCATCTTCAACCTTTGAAGCTTTTTTAAACTCCTTCATCCCCTGGCCAATTCCCTTCATCAATTCCGGAATCTTACGTCCACCGAAAAGTAGAACAACCACAAGTAAAATCAGTATAATCTCTGTTGCACCAAAATTTCCCATCTTTTCTGATATTTAATAATCTTCAAAGATACTAATCATTTGGATAAGAACAAAACCAATCAGATCAAATAACTTTACCGAATATTAAACCCGGTAAACGAATCAACGAACCTGTTGCAGGTCTGAGTGATTCAAATCTGATAATCTGAAATATTTACATTCAAAGTGTTGGTTTCTATTTCGAAAGTTCTTTATTTTAGTCAATAAATATCTAATTAACTACATAAATAAGAGACCTTATAATTAGTCATTTAACACATATTTATCAAATGAGAATATCAATTGTTCTTATAATTAGCTTAATTATCCCATCAATCCTGCTTGCTCAGGAAGAAGGTAAAATGATGCCTCCCTGGCAAAAAGGGGAAATGGAGATACATCACATATATACAGGCCGGGGTGAGGGGGTATTTTGCATTTTCCCTGATGGAACTACAATGTTGATTGATGCAGGAGATATAGGACCCTATATTGACCCAAGGACAACTCATGGCTCTCCTGACGAATCACGGCAGCCCGGAGAATGGTTGGCCAGATATATTGCAAAAAGGATGGATCCGAAAAACCAAAAGAAAATAGATTACATGTTTTTAACCCATTTCCATAATGACCACATGGGAGGAGTATATAAAAATTCACCAAAATCAAAAAAAGGAGGTGATTATTTCATTAGTGGAATTACAGAAGTTGGAGAATACTTCCAATTTGGCAAGATGGTAGATCGTGACTGGCCGACATATCAGTTTCCTATCCCTCAGAAGAGCAATATTATCTCAAATTATTTGTCCTTTATCAAATGGAATACTGAGAATACCGGAATGAAAATGGAACGTTTTATTTCAGGATCCAATGAACAATTCAAATTGATCAGGGACCCTGACGAATATAAAGATCTGTTTGAAATCAGAAATATTGTATCCAATGGTGAAGTTTGGACAGGAGTTGGGAGTGAGACCCGTCATTATTTTCCCAAAGAAATACCTCAGGGAGATTCCCCTGATGAAAACAAATGCAGTGCCGGAATAAGAATCTCGTATGGTACTTTCGATTATTTCAATGGAGGTGACTTAACCGGGAGGATTCCTCTTAATACTCCGGAATGGAAAGATATAGAAACTCCTGTTGGCAGATCTGTCGGCCCAGTTGAAGTATGCGAGGTAAATCACCATGCATGGATTGATGCTATGTCCGATTCGTTCTTAAGCAGTGTCCGGCCACAGGTTTTTGTTGCACAGGTATGGAATGTACGTCATCTGAGCCTTAACGTAATTCAAAGTATGTTTTCGCAGGGAATATATCCGGGGAAACGGGATATTTTTCCAACCTTTTTGCCGGAAATCACGAAAGCATATCTCGGTGATGACATAAACAGAATGACAGGAAAGGGCGGACATGTTGTTATTAAAGTTATACCGGGTGGCTCTCAGTTCAAGGTAATCCTATTGACTACTGATGATGATTCATATACAATAAAATCAGTCCATGGCCCATATATATGCAGGTAATAAGATCACTGAGTAGTATCGTTGTTTGTTCAGAGACTCCTGCCGGTTTAAATACTTTTTTCCTACCTTGCGCGAAAATTTTTCGGAATGGCCAGAACTGTTCATCTCTTCTTTTTGTTTTTTTTCATTTTTGGGTACACGGATCTGCTCTGTCAGTCAAAAGGAGTCAACCGTGAGAAATACAGGATTGGTATCTCCCAAACTGATGAGGAGATTTCAATAGACGGAATTCTTGATGAAAAAGTCTGGTCATCTGCAGATGTAGCAGATCATTTTCAGAGGGTCTTACCCACAGATACTGGCTTTGCCATAGCACAGACAGAAGTAAGGCTTACATATACAATGTCAACACTATATATGGCAATAACATGCTTCGATCCGACTCAGGGCAAGAGGCCTGTTGAATCTTTACGCCGTGATTTTAACTTTGGTAAAAATGACAATTTCCTGGTATTCATTGATACTTACAATGATCAGACAAACGGCTTCTCATTTGGCATCACACCGGCTGGAGCACAATGGGATGGATTACAGGCTAATGGTGGCACAGTTAATCTGAACTGGGATATAAAATGGCGATCAGCAGTTAAAAGCTACGATGACCGATGGATTGCAGAGTTTGCCATTCCATTTCGAAGTATGAGGTACAATGGGAGTGCTCAGGAATGGGGTATAAACTTCAGCCGGCAGGATCTTAAGACAAATGAAAAATCGAGCTGGGCCCCGATGCCCAGACAATTTGCCACAGCAAACCTGGCGTATACAGGTTCCCTTGTATGGGATAAACCTTTGACTTCTTCAGGTACTATGTTCTCACTGATTCCGTATTTATCAACAAAAGCAACCCGGGATGCCACAAATGAAAAGACATCAGTTAAAACAACAGCCGGTGTTGATGCAAAAGTCATTCTATCAACATCAATGAACCTTGATCTCACTGTCAACCCCGATTACTCACAGGTAGAAGTTGACAAACAACAGACTAACCTTGACCGATTCGAATTATTCTTCCCTGAAAAGAGGCAGTTCTATCTTGAAAACAGCGATCTCTTTGCAAACCTGGGAAGTGAAAATATAAGACCATTTTTCTCCCGAAGAATAGGTCTGGACAGCCCGGTACAATTCGGAGCACGCCTCAGCGGGAAACTTGGCAATGACTGGAGGATAGGCATAATGGACATTCAAACCGGAAATAAAGAGAATATCCGGTCGGGTAATTATACAGTTGCAACACTTCAACGTAAAATTTTCAACAGATCAAATATCTCTGCCTTCCTTATTAACAAGCAGGTATTGAAAGCAGATGGTGATACTGCTTTTAAAGGTAACCGTTATAACCGTGTTGCCGGGATGGAATATAACCTTGCAAGCCCTGATAACCGCTGGACAGGTAAAGCTTTTTATCACCAGTCATTTTACACAGGAGCTACATTAAGCGATGCAGCTTCAGCAGCAAATATAATGTATTCCTCACAGTATCTTACAGCATCTCTGAATCAGTCGTGGGTAGGTACAGGTTATATTGCAGAGATCGGATATATCAGGAGAAAAGGATATTATGAATTTAATCCAGCGATACAATATAAGTTCTTTCCTGAGTCAGCATCTCTTGTAAACCATGGACCAGGTTTTAAGCTTGATATGTTTTTCGATCCTTCATTTTCAAATAGTGACAGGGAGATACAATTCCTCTATTCATTCGAATGGATGAATAAGACAACTGCCTCACTCGATGTAAAAGAGACTTATATAAAACTGCAGTCTCCTTTTGATCCGACTAATACCGGAGGTGATACCCTTGCAACAGGGCAGGAATTTGACTGGAAGGAGATAGGTATAACTTTAGGATCAGATATCCGTAAATCTTTCAATTTAATATTGAGCGGCAGGTATGGAGGATATTTTAATGGAACAAGAGTGGCACTCAACGGAGAATTGAATTACCGTATTCAACCTTATGGAAGCGTTGCACTTGTTTCTTCATATAATAAGATCTCTCTTCCATCTCCTTACAGTAATGCAGAACTTATCCTGATAGGTCCAAGGCTGGATTTTACCTTCACAAATAATCTTTTTTTTACCAGCTTTATACAGTATAATAACCAGATCGACAATATTAACCTTAATCTGCGTTTCCAGTGGCGGTTTGCACCGGTATCTGACTTATTTATAGTTTATACTGAAAATGCATTTCCCGGAGATTTCCGTATGAAAAACCGAGGTCTTTTTGTAAAAGTATCTTATTGGTTTAATTAAAAAAGAGGGTGTCTCAAAAGTCAACCACCTCCCCCCTGACTGACGTCAGGGGTACTCCTCCTTCAAAAGGAGGAGAAAGTTAATGTGCTATACATCAATACTTTCCCCTCCTTTTCAAGGAGGGGTGTCATGCCCGAAGGGTCATGACGGGGTGGTTGATTTTCCTTTTGAGACAGTCCCTTTGAAATACACGTTAAATAATTCTTAAACTTTATCGGGTACGATGTAAGGTTTACGTGGAGGACGCGTCAGGTAACTATTTGCTTCTTCATCACCAATGAATTTTTCAGTAACCGGATCAAAGTTCAGGGTACGTCCCGTGCGGTATGCGATATTCCCCAGATGAGCAAGACCTGATGAGAGGTGGGCGGTTTCAACGGGAGCGTTAAGGATAGATTTATCATGAGCTCTCACAGCCTGAATAAAATTAAGATAGTGATCCCCACCTCCTTTGTTTTTCGGACCTGGTTCTTTCTTCTGTCCAAGGAAACTCTCATAGCGGTCGTAATTATATACTACCAGATATCCTTTGCTTCCATAGAAAATATTCCCGACCTCAGCCCCATTCTCACCATTAGTAATCCATGGCCTGACTTCAAATTCAATAATTTTCTTTTCCTTAGGGTAATGATATGTTGAACTGAGTAATTCCGGAGTCTCTTTAGCATCGTTAAAAAGGAACTTACCACCACCGGCTGTAATCCGTTCTGGCAAACCCACATTAAGACCCCACATACAAAGATCGGTTTCATGAACACCCTGATTACCGACATCACCATTCCCATAATTCCAGTTCCAGTGCCAGTTATAATGAACATAATTTCGTGAAAAAGTCCTCATTTCAGCAGGGCCGGTCCAAAGGTCATAATCTAGTCCTTCTGGAACAGGCTCAGTACCTTTGTTGCCAATATCATCCCTCCATCTGAATACAAGACCTCTTGCCATATACACATCCCCTATAAGGCCATCGCGTAAATGTTTTATAGCTTCCTGAACAGCAACTGAACTGCGTAACTGAACTCCATGCTGCACAATGCGATCGTATTTGGCAGCAGCTTCAACCATTTTACGTCCCTCACGTATATTATGTGATCCCGGTTTCTCAACATAAA
Organism: uncultured Rikenellaceae bacterium; assembly: GCA_964639725.1. Lineage (GTDB taxonomy): Bacteria > Bacteroidota > Bacteroidia > Bacteroidales > VadinHA17 > LD21. Next base: position 80,007 of record CAZXFB010000013.1, on the reverse strand, counting down.
CATCTTTTCCTGCCTGGCATGCCCAAATTGCAGCAAGTGAATGCCAGTGATTTGGAGTTGCGATACTAACAGCATCTATCGTTTTGTCTTCAAACACTTTCCGGAGATCCTGCTGCTGAATAACCTTTCTTCCATATTTAGTCTCAAATTCCTGGGAACGTTTTGCAAGAATTTTGAGATCCGGATCACACAAACATGCGACTTCCACATTCGCTAATGCAGAAAACCCCTGGATATGGTCAGTCCCGCGTCCGTTTACTCCCAGTACAGCAACTCTTACTTTATCGTTTGCACCAAATACAGATTCAGGTATAATAGTCGGCATGGAGAGAAGAGCAGCTGCCCCAGCTGACTTCTGAATAAAGCTTCTTCGGGTTACATTCTTTTTCTCTTTCATAAAATATTATGTTAAGTTGTATTTTTTTCTGGAATGGTTTAATTCTCTTATTATTAATTAACAGGTAGTTTATACCAGTTAATTGCATTATCACTGAAGATTTTTCTCACTACCTCTTTGGGAAGTTGAAGACCTTCAAATGTTCCCTGGAATGCATCGTTTTTCATCTGAATGTCCGTTGCGAAATATCTCCAGTCTTCAATCCAGGTATTATGTATGCTCATAGCCTCCCTTTCAAAATTTTTCCCGCCATTATCTGCAAGATCTGTTCCATAAAGGATTCTGTCCTGATATTTAATACAGAAGTCCCGGATTTTTTTCCGGTCAGTAGATGACTGGTACTGAAGATGGCAAATACGGGCAGCCAGATCAACTGCCATGTTAGGAAACCTGTCAAGTGTTCTGGAAAGTTCATCAACATTCCATTCCTGGCTTCCAAGATGACAACCAATAAATTTCAAATCGGGAAATTTTTCAAGTATCCTGTCACGGGCATTAATCTGATCTTCGTATGAAGGATATTCGGGGTGAAGGAACATGTGATACTGTGGATTATTTGCAAAATAGCTGCTATCGCCCCTTACAGTCATTTCACTTAGTGGTAACCAGCAATTTTTAGGTTCTCCCAGATGGCCAGTAACAGGTAGGTTTTTACCTATGATAAATTTATAAACCGGGTCCAATTTAGGATCATCAGCCATAATAAAAGTGCCTTTTCTATCAGTAACCGTCATTCCGATATTTTTCCAGAGTTTCACAGAAACAGCACCACCTGCAATATTTTCCTTTAATTGTTCTATCACTTTATCACTCCAATTATCATCAATCCAGCCAGTTGTATCAAAAAAGAAGGTAGCACTGTAAAAGACCTTTCCCGGAAAGGATCTTAATGCCATAAGTGAGTACCTCAATTGTTCCTTAACAGCAGCAGAATCAGAATGATCAACATTTATAGTAAGCAGTCTGAAATTATCCTTAATTGCCTGCTCTTCAAAGAAATTGTTTTCGCTGTTCAGATGAGCATGAACATCAATCTTTGGCACAGATACAAAATCAGCTTCTGTATAAAACTTAGTTTTACAGCTAATCAATAATAATAGAAAAGGAAGAAAAACAGCTATAATTTTTCGCATTACAGATTGCAGTTTAGTTAGGCATCACAACATATGATGCTGCATTCAAAAAATCGAGGCTCTTTTCGCAGCTGGTGAACTGATCAAAGTTATATTTTTCCACTTCCACGATGCCATATTTCATTCCTGACTGAGATTTTGCAGCCCACATTGAGACAAAATCCATCATTCCGCTTGCTCCGATTTCCTCTTTATCTTTTATGTGCCACAACTCGAATCGTCCAGGGTATTTATTGAAATAGTCAACAGGATTTTTCCCTCCGACAACACACCAGTAAAGATCCATCTGGAACATCACCTTTGAAGGATCGGTATTTTCAACCAGATAGTCATAAAGAGTTACTCCATCAAACTGGGTAGTAAACTCCTTACTGTGGTTATGGTAACCAAAACGTATACCTTTTGCATTACATTTTTCACCAACCATATTGAAATAAGCACAATACTCTTTAATTCCGTCCAGACTCTGATATGCAGAACCTCCCATAGAGGATTGAACGATAAATTTTGCCCCGGCAGCTATATGGGCGTCGATACATGCATCCCACCATGCCATTGTTGCTTCTAGGTTAGTTGAATCAGGTACGGGACGTCCGGTATGTGAACTCAGTACAGTCATCCCGTTCTTCTCACAAAGAGCTCTGAATGCGATTGGCTCCATTCCATAAAACTTACCGTCTGCATAACCTGCTGGTTCTACAAATTTGTAACCCATCTTTCCAACTTTAGCAACAGAACCAGGTACATCTTTTTTAATTGAGTCTCGCACCGAATATAACTGCAGGCCAATATTTTTGCCACTATTACTGCAGGAGCTAAATGTGACCAGAATGAGGCTTGTTAATACACTCATCAATAAAGTGGAGCCAAAGATTTTTTTCATTTTAGTATGGTTTTTAATTTTAATATAATTATTTCAATTAATAGATTGTTATATACTACTTTAAAGCTGTTTTAATTATTACATCGTAAAAATATAAAAAATCACTATTAAACTGATAATAATTTAAATTAATATGAGTATCGGTTATCAATAATAAATTTTAAACAATTGATTATGAGATTCCTCGCTAACGCTCGGAATGACAGTATTTTATGTGACATAGGGGAAAGCAGAGGCGATTCGCTGAGCGAATCGCCTCTGCTTTCCCCACAAACAACCAACATCGCATGTCATTCCGAGCGCCAGCGAGGAATCCCCCTCACCTATTTTAATAGTATGAATTAATTCCATTTCAGTTATTATTCATTCCAGATACTCATTTAAATTAAAAGGAAATTCTTAAATTCCCGGCATTCTGAACATAATATTTGGCATCAATTAATTATGTTTTCAAACTGGTAAGCTATGGTGGTCAGGCAAATCTTTCTAATTTTACTGACAGTTCACAGTAATAAGAAGAATTTTATTTGGAAGTTCAATAAAACAGTTAATTTAATTAATATGAAACTTCAACCTTCTACACTTATACTTTTAATTACTGCTTTTTGTTTTTCGTGTGGTACAAAAGACATAAAAAAAACTGAGACAGTAAAGAAAAAAGAGTGGCACACTGTTCTTGAGTGGCGGGAAAAGAAGTATGGAGGCTGGGGTGGTCCAGGAGTCGCTGCTGAACCCGGTCCAATGGATACAATTCTGCTAAAGGACTATGCACCAAGATCTTCTGTTGTAAATGAAGTAACTCTCATAACTAAAGCTAAATATCCTGCTATCGATTGCCATGTGCACATAGAAGCCACAACAACGGAGGAAATTAATGAATGGATCAGGACGATGGATGAAGTTGGTATAGTCACCTCGGTTATACTGACAGGTGCAACAGGTAATGATTTCGACAAACTTGTGGATTTATTTCTGAAACCATACCCGGGAAGATTCCAGCTTTACTGTGGAATGGACCTGACAGATATTGAAAAACCTGACTACAGTGAAAGGGTTGTAGCTGAGTTGATACGATGTCATCAGATGGGTGCATGCGGTGTAGGCGAAATAACAGAAAAGGGTTGTGGACTCACCGGCGATTGTGCCCTATCAGAAAAAAAGAGGTTGCATCCGGATGATGTAAGGCTTGACGCATTCTGGGAAAAATGTGCAGAGTTGAAGATGCCGGTAAATCTTCATATTGGCGATCATCCATCAGCCTACACTCCACTAGACCAATACCAGGAAAGAACACCTGATTATCAGCATTTTAATCAGTTTGGCAAAAATATATGCTCGTTAGATGAACAATTAGCCTTCAGAGACCATACTCTTGAGAAACATCCGGGGACAATTTTTATTGCCTGTCATCTGGGTGGTGAGGGCAATGACCTTCAAAAGTTAAGCCTTGCAATGGAGAAGTATCCAAATCTTTACCTCGACATTTCAGCGCGAGATTACGAAATAGGACGTACACCGCGATCAGCGGCAAAGTTCATTGCAAAATATAAGGAGCGTATAGTATTCGGAACTGATATGGGACGTGAAAGAGATATGTACAAGATGTGGTGGAGGCTGCTGGAGAGCTTTGACGAGTATTTTCCAGGCAGAGTATGGTGGAGGTATTATGGTCTGGGATTGCCCGAACCAGTTCTTGAGTCACTCTATTGCGGTACAGCTAAGAAGATCTTTGAGTTTAAGAAGTAACAATACTTCAAAAGAAACAAGTCAGGATCTGACAACGTCAGACCTGATATGCTTTTCTAAGGTTTTCAACAGTCCTGAAGATCGTGTTGATTTTTGAATCTTCGACCTTATCATCCATATTTATGCAGCAAACACCAGTTAAATAAGGATTATCTGAGTCTTTAACCAGATTTGTAATGGTCTCTTCAATCTTCCCGTCACTGTAATTATTTATTGAAACAGGATCTAGACGGATGTTCAGGAATGTGTCTGGCAGATATTTCCTGAGTAACTTCACATCCCCTCCCCAGCCAACATCAAGGAAATCCAGATTCTTAATTTTACTGAAAGTCTCTGCGTAGCGATGGGGATCTTTCCCGCAATAGTGTATCCCAAAGGGACGAAACTTCCGGCTCCATTCAAGATCGAAAGGAAGTAAAAACTCCTCGTACTGATCTGTCGCAATCATTGTATGTGAACATTCAGAATGGAGAAAAACAGGTTTTTCAATATTCCTGACATTGCGGTTAACCGATATAGAGCTTGAACCTGTCTCTTTAGAAATACCTGCAACAAATTTTTCCATAAGGTCCGCTATTCCCAAAAAGTGTTTCTTCACTTCATCTGGTTCAATAAATATATCCGTAAAGATCTTTTCCCCGGCGAGGTCAAGAGAAATATTAAGTATACCGTTCCAGTCGACATCACCGGTGATGTACCCATATTTCTCTTTTAGCTTTTCTTTGAGGTTAGTAAACCGTTTGAAAACAGGACTTCTAAAAGCTTCTTCAACATTTATATCAAGTTTCTCCATACCGGCTGGTATGACCTGGGGGGGAGCATCTTCCTGATAAATTACTTTACACCCCAGCATCTCTGAGAGCAGGTATCCAGCTGCGTTATGAACTGCACCAATAACAGGCAATTCTTTGCCCCTGTCGATTCCGAGTCCGTAAAAGCCGAATCTTTCATACAATTCCTGCTCCATACGCTTTTCAGCCTCGACTCGTTTCAAAGGGTGATAATAAAAATCTTCATCAAATGTTATTCCTGCATGCCTGTTCCACCAGGATGCATGAAAAACAATATCTACAGGAATAGGGAGCGATTTTATGAATGGATTTCGTTTGTATTTAACCATTTAACCCGTATCAGAATTACCTTCTTAGTATTATTAATAAGTAGCACAAATCAATTATCACATCTGTCAACTTATAAATTTAGTGCTGCCACCACCATTCTCCAGGTTTATATCCATATTCCGCTTGTTGGTTTCCCATGATCCAGAAGTGAAGTCTGGTATATCGATAGAATTAGATCGATTCTTTACCGACCATTCACTTAAAGGAACAATAGAGCTCCAGCTTGCAGCATCGTAAACATCCTGGTCAAGAGGTAATCCATTCCGCAGACAGTCGATAAGACGCCATTCAAGAAGAGGATCAATACCACCATGTCCGCCTCCTTTTACCACTTCTCCCATTTTTGAAGTAAGATAAGGAGTATATTTTTCTTTAAGTGAATTGAATTCTTCCTGCGAAACCCATGCCTGTTTTCCGACTGATAGACGGGCTGGTAACGGTTCACCAAGAGCTGCTCCCATTGTCCCGTATATTCCATGAATATTACTATGAGGTGAAGGTGATGTAGCATCATGTTGTACCATAATAGTACGTCCTTTTTTTGTCCTGATAGTAGTAATATTCATATTCCCCCTGTAATCTTTGCCAACAAACTGCTTGAAAAAATCATCACTTGCAGCAAGCTCCCTGGCTTTTTTATCCATTAAAAAATCGTTGCTTTCGAATGATCCCAGATAATCGAGTCTGTCTCCCCGGTTAATATCCATAATCTGGCAAACAGGAGCTAACCCGTGTATAGGATAAATGTTGCCTTTTCTGGTAGCATACTGTTTCAACCACCACATATCCCAGTAAGTCGTCTTCGAGAAGTTATTAGCCATCTTATTCGCATTATAGGCGCAATCACCATGCACCACTTCACCAAAGAATCCTTTTCGGGCCATATTAAGTGTTAACAGTTGGAATTCACCGTAAGAGGTATTCGCCATCATCATAAAATGTTTCCGGGTCCGCTCGGCTGTCTCAACAATCTGCCAGCACTCCTTTATTGTTCCTGCAGCAGGTACTTCAGAGGCAACGTGCTTTCCATGCTCCATTGCATATATTCCCATCTCAGCATGCATATACCATGGGGTTGTAATAACTACAAGATCTATATCATTCCTTTCACATAACTTTTTCCATTCGTCCGGACCACCTGCATACACTTCAGGATTATGTCCTTTTAATTTTATCTTTTTTCTGGCTGCTTCAGCTTTCTCAGGTAATAGTTCGGCCAGAGCTCTTATCTCAACCCCTTCTATATTGCTCATTGACATCATATGTGAAGGCCCTCTGTTTCCAAGGCCAATGACCCCAATACGGACCGCATTTAATTTGGGAGCAGCAAAACCTGACATATTAAATCGCTGAACATGCGACTGCTCGTATGCCCTGTTAGTTTCCGGTGATATCATGCTATCAGCATCAATATGCTCTTTTGCAAATCCTTTCCGGTTACTTCCAATAATACCTAATCCTGTCAAACCTGCCAGTTTCAGGAAATCTCTGCGTCTGCTTTTCATAGTAAAGTGTCTTTAATGTTTTGAGTATTATTCTGAATTACGTAAAGGGGTTGTTTTGAACAATCCTCTCGTTTCTAACTTTATCATACTAAGATAATACTTTTTGTTGAGTTAACTTTGGATTATTGCAAGCTTGATGCAAGTACTTATCCTGATCAAAAAAACATAATAAGATTCTATTAGGTACTCACTGAGAAACGACCAAAAAAAGACGCTGTCTCATGAGGAGACAGCGTCATATTCTGAACCATTTAACTCCTACCTCAAGCCATTGTTAAGAGAGGAAGAGTTTAAGGAAACTACTACTTGGTATAATGTGAAGGATTTTCATCCATCCATTCGTTTACCCCATCACGTATCCTGTTCCTGAAAGTAAGTGTGTCCTGGCAGTAATAAGTATTTGCGCCAACTACATATTTATAGTTTACAAATATTTTTCTTTCCTGAAGCAACTTTGCAGCGTTATAAGTACTTGTACCTTCCGCAACATAAGTATTTGATGCTCCGACAGCAGTTCCCACAGTAATACCAGTTCCATTCAATGTAAGAATCAATTCACTCTTTGTAGTTGAGGTCTTATCACTGTATCCGTTAGTAGCAAGAGTATTTGGTCCTGTTGTAGCTAACCTCCATATCTTGGTGTCGTTCTGGGTAATGTAAGTATAATATGGGATAGTCTGAATAACTGTTCCTGAGGCATCCTTAACTGTTGTTACTCCTCCATGAAGATAGTTGCCGAACAACATATTCTCATACTTAATACCGATTACAGTTGTTTTGAAAGGTTGGAGAATTGAATCAGCATCAGCTGCAGTGATTATCAGTGGCAGCACATACTTTGCGTTTAATGTTGCTGCATCAGCAAGAAAAGCTGTAGAGTCAACTTTTAGCGTCACTGAACCTGAATGCTGCCCAGCTTTAATGACAATTGTCCCACTATTACTCAACGTATAATAGTTGGAAGGAAGAGTTGCAAGGGCAGTAACTGCTGCCGGAACAGCATTCTTGATATAAGCGTTACTGCTTGCTTTCATAAGAGCAAGTTTTGCAGCTGTTACCAGGCTGTTATCAATGGCAAAGCTGACATTTCTGTCAATCTTATTTTCCATGACACCGCCAAGTGCTGCGCCAATCTGCACCTTTAATCCTTCACCGACTACGACAGTTCGGACATCAATAGTGTTCGGGAAGTACACTGTATTAAAATCAAAATCTTTTACGTAATCTTCGTAGCAGGAAACAAGCGCTATTGTAAGTACGAGTAAAGCAAATATTTTTTTCATAATTACGTTTTTATTAATTATTAATTCCAACCGTCCCATCCTTCGTTCTGAATAAGCTTGCTCATCCTTAGTATTTCACTGTAAGGAATTGGAAGATAAGCTGAGGAATATGAACGTTCTTCAACCTGATAATTCAGATTATAAGTAAAACTATTATCTGGATTTTTTGTGATTGAAGCCCCATGAACAGCTTTATTGAGTTCTGTGAGATCGGTTGTCCAACGGCGGATATCAAAGAACCTTAATCCCTCAAAACAGGTTTCAATTCTTCGTTCGTTTTTAACCAAAGCATTAAATGCGGTTTTTCCTGCTGCAGCAACCTCGGCAAGATAAGCATCAGCTGCACCGGGAGGAATTATGGTAGAGATACCGTTTGTCCCATCCGTTGTCTTCCTTGTACGCAGGTATTGAATGGCAGTAACAGCTGACATCCCATATTTCGTATCATTTGGACCTCCAACCTGATTGGCTGCTTCAGCAAATACAAGGCACATATGAGCCCAGCGGATGAAAAACTTGGAATGAGGCTGCCTGTTAATCTGGGCTGAGGGATCAGTCCAGTTTAATTGCATATTAACAAACTTTTTAATGTGATAGTTGGTCATACTGTTGTTCGATGTAACACCTGCGGCATCCTTACCACCATTTAACCAGTTTTCAAAATTATACATAACAGCGCCAGTATTACCCCTTTTAGCCTGTGCAGAATTATAAAATATTGTAGCATAGAAGCGCGGATCCCTGTCTTTGTAAGGATCAGATGCACTATAACCACCACGGTTGGCAGGATCATCAATAGGATATCCGCTTTTCATTGGAAATGAATTAACAAGTTCCTGAGTGGCACCAATTACCCCGTTCCCCTGGAAACCTCCCGGGTAGAACATTCTTTCCATAGCTTCCATGTCACCGGTTGATGTCACCCAGCGTGATGCATATACTATCCCAGGGAAATTTGGATTGAGCCAGTTTACCTGGGTAGCAGGAACAAATCCCCCTGTTACATTATCCTTGGTCAGTTTAAAATCCATAACTTTCTTGGCATTTGAGGCAGCGGAATCCCAGCGTGCCATATCGTTACCAGGATTAAATCGCGGACTTGCCCAGGTAAGGAATAAGTTAGCCTTAATTGCACGTGTTGTAATTCCATCCATCCGGCCCCAGTACTTACCCCCAGCATAGAGAAGATCGCCAGGGACTGTAACTAAAAAGTCACGGTGTGCGATGGGCAGATATTTATATGCTGAATCACAATCTTTAATGATCTGGGCTACACATTCGTCATAAGTATTTCTGGCATAGTTTATTTCGCTGGTAGGATCTACTGGTGTAGTAATGATTGGAAATCCAAGCATTTGTCCATTTACTCCCTTCCCTCCGAATTTCTGAAGGAGGTCCCATTGAAACCATGCACGTAATGCGAAAGCCTCGCCCTGTAAACGGGTTCGAACAAGGTCATTAAGATGTGCGTTAAGTAAAAAGCGTGTATTATATCCACGTCTGTCCTTAAGAAACAGATTCACAAGGTTTATTGACTGGTAGTCTCTGTTCCAGTAAACCAGGAATGGATCCTGACTTGTTGTTATTGAACCTGTAGCTAACCTGTGCAGAGCATTGGTTGAACTTGTTATCTCTGCATCATCAGTAGCACCATCAAGATAAGTACCTTCATTGTCATTGTAGTTCCTTGCCATATTATCATAGCACCGTCCTATAAGACCCTGAATATTTTCCTGGTATTTCCAGATATCTTCACTTGACCTTACACCGCTAGGATATGGATCGAGATACTTTTGACACGAACTGGAAAGCACCAATATTAACCCTATTAGTAATAAACTTTTTGTTCTCATAATATTCATAAATTAAAAGGTTAATTTAATTCCGCCGGTGAAAGTCTTATACAACGGATAAAGCGTTACTCCGGAATTAATTGATTCAGGATCTACCTCTTTTACTTTTGATAGAGTCAGCAGGTTTGCCCCTCTTACAAAGAAACGCAATCCCTGTGAGCGTATCAGCTGTAGTTTATTAGCCGGAATAGTATAGGCTAATTCTATATTCTGAATCTTAAAATAGCCTCCTTTGGTAAGCCAGAAATCGGAACTGACAAAGTTGTTGTTAACTTTATAATATGTCAATCTCGGATAAGCCCCATCTATATTGTCTTTTACAAAATTGGAGTAGTTATTATCTCCCCATCCATTCCAGTAATAACTGTTAGTCAATGGGATATCAAAGAAAGCAGCACCAGTTCCAATCAAAGTAATCTCAAAATTATTATATTTCAGATTAGCATTAATCGCATAAAACAAGCGGGGTGTAGTATTGCCAAGTGCACTTGCGTCATTGTCATCAATCACACCATCGCTGTTCATATCTTTATATTTCAGATCTCCTTTTTTTAGTACTGCATCATATAGTTGAGGAACTACAAGTGCTTCTGCATCGCTTGCAAATTTACCAAGGTATGTCTGCCCCCAGTAAGTGTCTGCAGGTCTGCCAATAGAAGATTGATAACCGAACCTGTATGCTGGTTCATTATACTTAACAATTTCAGAATTCTGATAAGTAGCATTTGCACCCAGAGAATAAATAAGTTGTCCGGCTTTATCAGTAAACTGAATTCCTGACTCTACTCCAAAGTACCTTGTCTGGTTGTAGTTAAAAAATGGCAGGGAAGCCGAATAACCTGCAACATAAGGCATGGCATTTGTAAGCTGAGTAATCTGTCCGTCACGAAGATTATTGTAATAAGTGACTTCGAATGATAGTTTATTGTTTAACATCAAACCATCGAGGCCAACACTGAATTCTTTCCTTTTCTCCCATGAAAGATCAGGGTTTCCTATCCTGGTGGGATATGCAATATAAGGAGTCTCATTATTCGGGCCAAACCATTTACCTGTAGAATATGGTCCAAACTGAACTCCTGTAGATCCGGTATAATTGTCGAAGTTATAATATGGCGACATGAAACTTTCATATCCTATTATACCTGCTTCAGCACGAAGTTTAAGAAAGTTAATAGATTTCATATTCGACATAAAACCCTCTTCTGAAACAACCCAGCTTGCACCCACCGATGGGAACAAATCTGTCCTTTGCTCTTTGGAGAAGCTGTAAGTACCGGCATAATTGAGTACAGCCATGATTGAATATTTATCATCATAGGTATACTTTGTGGTCCAAACGCCCAACTGTTCTCGCTGAGGTTCGTTTATTCCATTTTTCAGGTTCCTGTAAAGGAAGTAGGTCAGTGATGATTGAACACTATGAATTCCGAAAGTCCTGTCATAACTCAGGTTTTCAAATAGAGTAACACGGTTATAATAAAAATCGTGAAGATTTTTAAGAGCCGGGTCATCAACTCCATCGTGAGACTTTGACAACAATATTGTGTCAGCTCCTGTCTTTACCGATTTTGAAGGAGTGGCAATATAGGCAATATAATCCTTAGCTTTTCCGATACGAATAAGGTTCAGCGCATCGAAACTAAGGAATGTCTCAGACTTAAGTCCCTTTATTATGTGGGTCATATCGTAGTTGATAGCAATTTTGGCAGCACCTTTTCGTCCTGTTTCATTATAGTAACCGTTGCGCGTAAGTCCACCAATCGGATTTATCGGGTAAATAGAGGAAACACCATACCATGGAGCTTTAAGAGCCGGATCATTGTTTGCATAGATAGGGAATGCAATCGGAGATGTATTATTAAGGTTTGGCAAAACCGAGCTGAATTCAAGTAAATCCATGTAACCGCTGCCCTCAGATGTAGCCAATCCGTAGTTTGGAGAACGACGTACTGTAAGTCCTGCAGAGATGTCAAACTGAACCTCAATAACATCATTTATCTGCATATCAATGTTTGAACGGGCATTTATCCGGTTATAGTCGGAATTTGATCCGATTTTATATATATCACCTTCCCCGTCGTAACCCAGATATGAGTAATACTGAACAGCATCATTTCCACCTCTTGAAGAGACATTAGCCCTCTTGAAAGATTTGGTATTTTTGAGTGTCATGTCCCTGAAATTAACACTTGGATGGTACATGTCGTAAGGATCATTTTTTGCATATGCATCGATATCGGTATCTTTGTATAATGGTGACAGTAAGTCATTTGACCTTGCGAGGTTATTAAGCGTGGCATATTCCGAGCCTGATGACCATCCCGGAAATCTGTCAATTACGCTTATTCCATTTTCAACGTTTACATTCAAAACACGCTCATTTATTTTTCCCCTTTTGGTTTTTATGAAGATAATTCCGTCTGCGCCAATAGGCCCAAACATTGCTTTACCAACAATATCCTTGATTATTGTTACAGATTCAATCTCCTGGGGATCAAGTGTCATCTCTGTTATATCAGCAGGAATATCATCAATAATATATACCATACTGCGTCCTCTGGCAGTAACTCCGATTTTATCAGTAATGCGGTATAGTCCCAGATTTTCTTCAGCGCTTAGCCCCGGAGAACCGTTATACTCTGTGACCTGCATCCCTGGAACAAGCCCTGTAAATGCATTACGCAAGTCATTAGAAGGATACTTTTCCAATTGACTTCCTTTTATAACACTGGCGGTACCGGTAATAAACCTTTCCTTAACCGACATATATGGTAGAGGAATATCGTCATCGGATGTCATAAAAAGTTTTGCCCCTTTGAGAGTAATTTTACTGTTATTCAGGATGTCCTGGACAAGAGATGTAATTCTTTCATAACCAGGAGCTGACACAGAAACAAAATCACCCGGATATGCCATAAATGAATAGGCACCATTTTCATCGGTTTCGGCATGGACAACTCCTTCACCTATAACCACATTAGCTTTTGGAACTGGGGTTCCATTTTCATCAACAACTTTCAGGCTTACACTGACAGTCATGACCTTTTTCCCGGGATTGTCCTGTGCATTAATTGTTCCTGTTATTAAAACTGAAAGCAGAAGCACAATTAAAAACCGGAATTTTTGAAATAAAATATGACTTAATCTCATAATCTTCATTTTTATAGATTTTTTGGTTACCAGACCTGTCCCGGGTCAAATTTTTTCATTTTATAATAATCAGCTGATGTGAAAGGAAGATAATACTTCGCATCATACCAGCGTGTCTGACGATCGTCTGTCAAAGGCACTCGAGTATACTTATAACCAGTCGGATAAGCAGGTGAAACAGGTACCAGGTCAGGAACATTACCTATCAGAGGACCTGCCATAGTAACAGGAGCATCCTTCCAGCGGCGTATATCATAATAGTAATGACCCTCAAAGCTCAATTCAACACTCCTCTCATTTTTGATTCTGGGCCTGAAAGCAGCAGTTGTTGTTGTAAACTGAGCCTGGACCGGTGCCAGTTCAGATGCTGTCCATCTTCCTCTTATCTTATTAACAGCATCAACTGCCGACATCGTTGCACCGGGAGCAGCCGTAGTTGGTCCGTATGCTTCATTAGCAGCTTCAGCATAATTAAGATAGAGTTCCCCAAGGCGGATCATCGGACATGTGGTTGCAACAGAGATTGGATTCTTAATACTCTGACCACCCCATAGTTTTCTCATATAATAGCCTGTTCTGGTTATCCCGGCATATCCAGTACTTGGATTAAGCTCAGCACCTTTTTGAGTTACAGGATCAAAATAGATCTTAGCTGTAGTGTAACCAGGAATGAGAGCAGTATTATAAATAATATCTATTTTAAAACGCGGGTCCCTGTCAACAAATGGATTCTGCTCATTATAATGGCCGAGAGCAGTAGCTGCGTCCCTCTGTGCCTGAGTATTCAAAGGATCGCCCCATTTGGTTTCAAACATATCCACAGTACCCTGGGTAGGGCATAATCCGGAGTTGTTTGTGGGAGTATTGCAGAAAACTGCATTAAACATCTGTTTTGTAATACCGGTACCATAAGCAACCATTCCGTAATAATGACCCCAGAGCATCTCGTTTGAATAGGTAGTTCCAACATAGTTACTGGTGTAGTTAGCTGCTGTTAACAGGTCATAACCATTCTGTTCGGCAACTTTAATAGCTTCCCAGTTGGCGGCGGCGGCGGCCTTCCATTCCTCAGTACCTCCTTCATTAAGCGGACTTGCAGCATAAAGTAAAGCGCGGGCTTTATATGCTTTAGCTGTTACTCCGTTTGGATACTTCTGATCAGGTGCATTTAGATGCCCGGATTGACCAGGTAATGGATCCCTTCGAATCTTGCCTGCTTTTTCAAAATATGTGTATGCTGTATCCATGTCGGCAGCAACTTTCATCAGAGTCTCTATTTTTGATAAACGTGGAATGTCCCAAACATCATCTCCTCCGATTGGTTTTGTCAGGTAAGGCATAGCTCCCCATAGCCGGAATATTTCGAAGTGGCAAAAACCTCTTACAAAATATGCCCGACCGATAAGATCATCTATGTCTTCCTGCTTACCATCGGTCAGTTTCTTTACATTCTGCAGGAAAATATTGGCTATCCTGATCTTTTTAAAGGAAGAAGGCAGAATAGGGCCAAAATGCACATTATTATCTCCCAATGGGCCCCATTTATGATATACCCACCACATTACTCGCCCTGCATCGCAGAAGTCAGTTACACAATCATAGTCAAGACTGCCCTGTGCAGTTATAGAGAGTTCTGATGTCGCAAAAACACCACTTGCATTACCTGATGTGGTGGAATTAAAACAGTAATCCAGGTATTTAAAAGCATTTTCATATTTTGCAAACACCGCATCAGCAGTCAACCCTGATTCAGGGGCTTTGTCGAGATACTCTTCAAGACAAGAAGTCAGGAAAAGTGACCCAAGCCCGATAAATAAGAATAAGATATAAAATTTCTTCATTGTCATTTAATTTAAGAGTTTAAAATGATAGCTTCACACCTAATTTTATGGTAACCATAATAGGATAGAACCCACGCTGAAAATCTTTTCTTTCAGGGTCACCTTCAATTAATCTGGTAAATGTTAATAAGTTATTAGCGGTTGCAAAAACCTGCAAACTTGATATACCTACCAACTGTTTCAGTGCTCCTGTGTTAAAAGTATAACCTGCGTAAACATCCTTTAAACGGAGATAATCTGCATTTCTCCAGAAATGTCCCGGAGTTCTCAGATTGTATCCTTCAAGTGATGCTCCACCTGACCAGGTATATTGCGGGATACCTGATCCACCTCTGTCATAATGAAGTGTGGCATGTCCTGCATCCGCATTGGTAGGAGTCCAGTAATCAAGCTGTGCTGTATGTACACTATAGTCGCCCATTAAAAATTCTGTCTCAAAATTATTATTAAAAACTACATATTTGCCGATATTACCCTGTAGCATAAAATTGAAATCGAATCCTTTATATGATAATCCACTTGAGAATGAGTATGTTATCGGTGGGTAATCGCTACCTTTAATAGGGAATTTGTCTTTCACCGTAACGGTTCCGTCTCCATTGTAATCGAGATATCTGTAATCACCGACATTCATAATACTCATTGATATTGGCAGGGCACTATTGTGAAGTTCATCAATCGTGGTGAAATATCCGCTTCCTGTTGTCAATACCCCGGCTGACTGGCCATCATCAGGATACCCGTTGCGTGCCATCCCTAATGGTTTTCCTGCAGCTTTGGCATATTCAGGAGCATATGGGAGGTCATCCTTGTATATTATGCGGTTTTCGTTAAAACCAAAGAGTCCTCTGACAAAATAATTTAACCCGTTAGTTGTTGTTTTATTGAACTCAGTTTCAATTTCAATACCATGCTTCTTAAGACTACCAAGGTTAAGGTCTTTAAATGAGTTCCCGACCAGGAAAGTAACGCTCTGTGGAGTAAGCAACATTTTTGTACGTTGTTCATCAAAAAAGTCAATACTAAAAGTAAATAGGTTTTTGAAAATCCCTATTTCCAATCCTATGTCCCGTTTTCTTGCTTCCTCCCACTGTGCTAATGTATTGGCACCTTTATCTTCCAGGATATATGTGCTGGAAGGATAATATTCGCTTATATATAACCAGCGGCTTGATGCATAATCACTTCCAACAAGACCGTCCGAATAACGTACCTTCAGTTTATTCATCCAGGGTACCGAATTTTTAAAGAACGGCTCCTCAGATATTGTCCATCCGATAGCACCTGACGGGAAAAATCCAAACCTGTTTCCGGGAGCAAACCTCTCAGAACCAGTATAACCAAGGTTTATTTCAACAAGATATTTGCGTGAATAATCATATGTTGCCCTTCCGACAAGTGCTTCATTGTAGAATGGAAAATCGAGTCCTTTATTTTTTTGCTGGCGGTTTAAAAGAGCCATCCCTGAAACAGTATGTTTCCCGAATGTATTGGCATAATTAAGAGCCATCTCGTAGTAGAGATCTGTATAATATGTAACATCAGATCCTGCTACCGTACCGGTATTTAAACCTCCGACATATAAACTCTGGGGCGGAAGGTTGTAAACTTCAGGAGTCTGATTCAGACGTTCCCATGGATTTACATCAGCTTTCCCATCGTTATTGGCATCAACACCTATCCGTTCATAATATAATTTATAATCAGGCATCCTGTAATCAGCTGCCAGTGTTGTCATATTATAATATGTACTCAATGAAACCTTACCTTTGAATGACAAACCTTTCAATATTTTATCGAGTTTCTGGTCAAGTATAACATCTGTAAATAATCTCGAACCGGTGTAATTCCTGAAAGCTCCATCCATAAAGTTAGTATAGGGATTTCCGAATCGTTCACCGAACGGCGTGGCACGCCTCCATCCTGTAGCATCAGGATAGTCTGTATCAGGAACCTGTTCAAGTACCCAGGCAGGGAAATAAGCAGGAAACCTTGCAGGTCCTGTCATATATAAAGTTTCCCATGTACTGTTGGCTGTAGAAGGTACATTTCTGATTGACAGATCACCTCCCAGGTTCAGTGAAAGAAGGGTTGTATTTGTCAGTGAAAAATCGACATTGGCACGATAATTAAACCTGTTGTTCTTATAGCGTGAGTCGAGATATCCGTCATGCAATCCTATAAAGAAGTCACCTTCGTTCTGGTAACCAAATGAAGCAAAATACTTCACAAAATTTGTACCTCCTGTGATATTTAAATTGGCGTTGGTTGTTGGTGCAAATGGTACAGAAAGCTCTTTAAACCAGTCAACATTTGGATACTCCAAAGCTTTAAGAGGGGAAGAAGGATTTTTATATTCATTAAGAACTGAATTAGGAATCAGATCAGTAAAGTTCTGCCCGTTCATATATGCAACGTTGAGCATCGACATTGTTGTATAGGAATCGATAGGATCCGGAACTCCTGAAGCATTAAGCATTCCATACGTAGCTGAAAAATCAAGTTTTGGTTTTCCTAACGAACCTCGCTTTGTTGTTACAATAATAACACCGTTAGCACCCTTTGCTCCGAATACCGCAGTAGCTGAAGCATCTTTTAACACCGATATAGTACTGATTTCATTCGGATCAAGGTTACTGAATTCACGCTCCACACCGTCAACAAGTACAAGTGGCTGTGAACCGTTCCAGCTTGATAGTCCGCGTACTACAATTTCAGCACTGTTATTTCCCGGTTCACCGGTATTCTGAATAGTTAGTACTCCTGAAAGTTTCCCAGCAATCGCATTGGTAATGCTTGTATTACCTGATTTCACAAGAGTTGCATTACTTACCTGTGTAATAGCACCCACAACGCTCTCTTTCTTCTGAGTACCATATCCAACAACAACAACCTCCTGCATCTGGGTGATCTCAAGTTGCATTGCTATGGTAACGTTAGTGCCCTGGGCCATCATCATTTCCTGTGTCTTGTAGCCAATAAATGAGACCATAACTAATGCCTCCCTTTGTGGTAATTTCAGTGAAAACTGACCACTAATGTCACTGATTGTTCCTACAGTGGTTCCCTTAACCATAACTGTTACCCCAATTAAAGCTTCCCCGGTCACAGCATCTTTCACAGTTCCTTTAACCACATCCTGCTGTAAAGCGCCGCTTTCATCCGCAGCAAGGGATAAACTTGCAGTTCCGGCAACATCAGAATAAGCCGAACCCGCCGTAACTGTTGTCATTGAGCATATTAAAAATAAAATGCACAATTTTGCCATAAGCACCAGCCTGAGCCGGAAATTTCTGGCAAAAAGCAATTGCTCTTCATTAATTTTTTTCATGCATCTGAAATAATTTAAATATTAATACTTTTTGTTCTTTTTAGTCCTTAAAAATGCCGGATCATTCAATAAAATTTATCCGGAAGCAACTTTTTGAATCTCTTTCATCATTTAATCAGGTTGGTTAGTTAAGTAAAAAATAATTATATCTTAGTGGATAAACTCAAAATCATTTCTAATAAAAAAACAAAGTTATGATGAATAGGTCATCATTACTTTAATCATGATTGATAACATTAAAACAAACTTCAACTTACTAATTAAGAATCGATAGGGTCAATCAAAAAAGGAAAAATGTTTCTTCAATAATAAAGGTCAGGTTATTTTGAAATGGATAAACATTTAAATCCTAAAGCAAGATTAAGAAAATTTTAACATATAACCAAATATTATTTTTATTGAGTGTCCGGAATGAATAATAATTGACAAAAAAATCGAAAATGCTTGAAGCAGAAATTAGTTTTAAATTCAAAATTGGTGCAGGAGATCACTCTCTGGCGCTTTGGGATGACACCATGGTTATAAGTATTTGGGAAAGAAGCGGCGATTCGCGTAAAGAAAAAGTAATTTGTGAATCGCCACTTCTTAACCTGTATCACATATAATAGTGTCATTCCGGGTCCCCATACAAATTAGCACTCCAGACATTATGACAAGCGGCTCTGAAAGAGCAAAGATGAATACCCCCAAATAGCTAATAATAAAATAATTACTTAAGGTTGTCATTAGCATCATCAACGACGAATCTCCAAATCAATTGTATTAAGTTTATTATTGATAACCGGTACTCATATTATTTTTTAATCCCACTTTTTGTTGTCAAAACAAATTGCCTGGGTAATTTCTACAGGGCAGTTGTAAAATAGTATACCGGTAACAGGAATGAGGAGAGTCAGATATACATATTTTTATTTTGCTGGTATAAGTAAAATCATCTACTTTTAACCGCTTTTATAATTAAAATGTACGATAAAAAACTTACACTGCTATGAAAAAACTAATAGTATCTATTTTTGTACTGACATTTACAATTGTCACTTTAACAGGACAGAAAGCTCCAACTGGAAATCCGAAGGACTTTAAGGTTAAAACATGCCTTCACTCGGTAAGCTATATGGGTATTTGGCGAGGACAGGCTTTGCTGACTGTTGACGAATTCCTTGTAAAAGCCAAAGAACTTGGATTTGACGGGGTAATGCTGGCCGCCAAACGTCCACATGTATCACTCATTGACTATGATGACGCTGCCCGTAAAAAACTGCGTGAAAGGATTAAAAGTCTTGGCCTCGAACTTGTTTGTCTTGCAGGATATAACGATTTCACAGCAGGGGTCGATAAGGCTGGTGTGCCGCATACTGAGATCCAGGCTGCATATATTGGCGAACTGGCACGGCTGGCACGTGATCTGGGGACCAACATGATTCGCATTTATACAGGTTACGAAAGACCCGACCTCCCATTTGATAAACAATGGGCTATAATTGTTGAAGGACTCACCATGGCCGGAAAGATTGCTGCTCAGTATGGGATTACTCTGGTAGTACAAAACCACCATGATATTGCACTGCATCATGCAGCAATGAAATGGCTGCTGGATGAAGTTAATCTGCCAAATGTGAAAGCCGCATTCGATTGCTGGACTCCAACACTTGAAGGCTTAAACAACGAAGAGATAAGAGAGGCTATTTATACCATGAAACCCTACATCTATCATACCACTACAGCCGATTATGAAAAATTACCGCGCTTTAAATATGAACTCGCCCAGACCAATTATGTCCAGCTGGTTGGACAAAACAGGGCTGTTCCCATTGGGGAGGGATACCTAGATTACAAAAACTTTATTAACACACTAAAAGAGATTGGATACCAGGGTTATATTACATATGAGATGTGTGAAGTGCTTAAGGGAGGTGGTGCAATTGAAAATCTCGATAAAAGCGCAAAGACTTTTCTTGAATATGTCAGGCAGTTTAATTGATCATACCATTAATTATTGAGAATAAATTACTGATATCTTTTACAAGGTAACAGAGGTATTTGATTTACAATGAAGAAAAAGATTCAAGGCAGTGATTCTCCTGAAGCAAAGGGGAAGTTTATGGTTTGGTTTTTTGCCGGAGGTGAAACCAGGGATGATAAATTTAATGTTTTCACCGGATCTTTTATAGATCTTATGAAACAGATTTTGCTGGAAGATTTTGATTTTATAAGGGGTATCTATTTCAGATCACCGATGGTTAATGTAATATGGGCTCTTAATAATTCACACAGACCTATTAATAATCCGGCAAATGAAAGGATAACAGCCAAAGCCTTCAATCAGATTGTCGATTCAGGTTTATCCCCGGATACTCAGTTGGTTATTACATCTTCCAGTTCAGGTAGCATTGTAGCCGCACAAACTGCCTGTTACCTTGCAAAAAAGAATAAAAACAATGTCTACTTTGAAAAACCTTTTCACCTGGTTCTCGGTTCGAGCATGATATCTAGGAAATCGGAGCTGTTCCGCCAGCTTGAACATTTCCAAAAAGAGGGAACAATAGGTTCTATTGTTCATGAAGAGCTGCAGGACGAAGGTGATAATTCTGCAGGAATTGCCGGTGTTGGAAAGATCGAGGCTTACTGGAACGCTCTGGGAATATTATTTCCCCTGCTTTCAAAAAAATTCAAGGGCCCATCATTTCTTAACACTCATCCTCAAAAGGGTCATCTTCACAGGAAAAGATCAATGACTATCCAGAAAGCTCTTGATTACATTGATGTAATATTAATCAGGAACAGACTTGCAGGTGACCATTACAGGGAGAGGGCTGCAGATGTTATAAAAAAATATAGAAAAAGTTCATGATTGAAAACATGAACCCACCTCCTGTTTTGAGCGATTTTTGGGGATCCAAAATATTAACTATTTGATATATAATGAATAATGTGATTTTTTGTTGTAAATATGGGTGTCTCTTTATTCTTGATAAAACGAATTCGAGAGATTACCTTCGGTGAGCTCTCCCGATTAGTCAGGATAGGTTCCTCACTACTCCGCTGATCCGGGATTCTCTGCCTTAATAACTAAATACAAACGGTCAAAGGTGTAGGAGATTCCTCGCTGGCGCTCGGAATGACACGGCAAGAGTGTGGTAGAGGGGGAGAATGAAGTGGCGATTCGAAGAAATGCATCGTGTGTAAATTGATATCAGGATTTAATTATTAATCTGTAAACTTTTTTCAGGACGAGTCAATCGAAGAGAACCAAAACAGAGTTTTCGAATCGCCACTTCATTCCCCCTTATACAAAATATTAAAATGTCATTCCGAGTCCCCATACAAATATTTTGCACATCAGAAATTATGACAACTGGCTCTGAAAGAGCCCAATATGAATAACCCCCGGTGCAACCGGGGGTTAGAATCCATACTACAATTATCAGCTCTGAAGGAGCTGTATATGTTTTAATAAAGTTATAATCTAATCATATTACGCCCTTTCAGGACTTGAGATCAGAGGGTTAGCTGTACCCCCGGTTGCACCGGGGGTTATTCGTATTACGCCACTCGTGGCACAAGAAAATATTATAGAACAAACATTAGCTAACAATAATAATTATATTCAACATTCTCTTATTCAGTGCATAGCAAAATATTGTCATTAGTAGCGAAGCGAGGAATCTCCTGAATTCACCAGGGAAATGATATCGAAAAGGATTGCATCAGCAGTCACCATTGTGGTATCAGCTTAGACCAAATTGCTAATATGAAAATTTTAAAATTCCTATGTAATTTTGGGTGTCTTCCGCACAAAACAGGAAAAAAAAGTTCATGATCTAAACCATGAACTCACCTTAGTTGTTATCAGCTCCAAATCAAAGCTATTTTATCATAAAGTCGAGAAGAGGTTCATTTCCAAGATAAGCAACAAGGTTATCATTTTTATAGAGAGTACCTACTCCTGAGGGAGTGCCTGTAAAGATAAGGTCTCCTGTTTTTAGTGTGAAATATTGTGAAACATAAGCTACTATCGCATTAAAACCAAATATCATATCTGAAGTGTTACTCTGCTGAACCACTTTGCTGTTTATCTCAAGCCTGAAATCAAGATTGTTAATATCTGTAACAGAGCGCACTGGTATAAATTTGCCTATCGGTGCAGCCCCGTCAAAACATTTGGATATTTCCCAAGGTAATCCTGCAGCAGCCTGTTTCTTTTGAATATCTCGTGCTGTTATATCAATCCCAACAGTAACTTCATCAAAATACCTGGATGCAAATTCCGGAGTGATCCCTTTCCCAAGCTTACTAATCTTAATTACAACTTCTACTTCATACTGAATCATTTCTGAAAAATCAGGAAGGAAGAAAGGCTTATTGTTCTTGACTATTGAGGAGTCGGGTTTAAGAAACACCAAAGGTTTTTCAGGCAGAGGCCACTGCATTTCCAGAGCATGCTTCATGTAATTAAGGCCGATGCAGATTATTTTCATTTTAACACTATTATTTCCCGAAAGAACGTAATTTGATTTCAGTGAGTACTTTTTTTGTGTATAGAGGAAAGTCGCCATTGATCATCCAGGAATAATATGATGGCTCTTCACTGAAAACCAGCTCAACTGATCGTCCTTTATGTTTCCCGAAATTGAATATCTCTACCCCGTTTTCATCAAGAATTATTCTTCCTGCAAAATCTACATTATTATTGAATGAACTGATATCTGCGAGTTTTTCAATATCGTTTTCAAGATCACTATAACGGTCGAGCTGGGCTTTAAGCACTTCATATGTTGCTGATGTATCAGCTTTTGAACCATGAGCACCTTCAAGCTTCTTATTACAATAGAACTGGTAAGCGGCAGATAAGGTCCGTTGCTCCTTTTTATGGAAAATCACCTGGGCATCTATATACCTCCTCTTACGGAAATTAAAATCAATATTTATCCTTAGGAATTCCTCAGCAAGCACAGGAATATCAAACTTTATTGCATTATAACCTGCAAGGTCGCAACCTTCCAGAAAAGCTGCAAGTTTTTTTGCTATATCCTTAAATGTGGGTGCACCTGCAACGTCACTGTCAGTAATTCCATGTATAGCAATTACTTTGGCAGGAATAGGCATTTCCGGGTTAATCCTTGTACTCATCCACTCTTCTTTCCCGTTTGGACTGATCTTCAAAACAGAAAGTTCCACAATACGGTCAGAAGAAACATTTATACCTGTAGTCTCGAGATCAAGGAAAGCAATCGGACGTTTAAGATTTAGTTCCAATTATTATGCATTTATCATCATTGGCATCAGAAGCATCAGAAGATCTTCTGATTTATTCTCTGTCTCAGCTGGCAAAAAGAGTCCGGCTCTTGTAGGATCAGCTAACTCAATCATAACATCCTGAGAGCCAATATTTGCCAGTATCTCAAGTAAAAAAACAGATTTGAAACCTATTTCTATCTCTTCTCCTTCATACAGACATTTAATTCTCTCATATGCTGAAATAGAAAAATCAATATCCTGGGCTGATACCATGACCTGATTACCCTTAAGCTGAAGTTTAACCAGATTACTTGCCTGGTTAGAGAATACGGAGACCCTTTTAAGTGTATTATAGAATTCAATCCGGTCAATAGTGATCTTCCGGGGATTATTTTTCGGAATAACAGAATTATAGTTTGGATAATTACCTTCAACCAGACGGCAAACTACTTTATAATCATTAAGATTAAAGAATGCGTTTTTATCATCGAACTCAACGGCAACAGGTCCCTCCTCTTTTGGCAAAATATTTTTAAGGAGTGAAGCCGGTTTTTTTGGAAGAATGAAAGATGCATTATCATCTGCATTTGCATCAGTCCTTTTGTAACGAACCAGCTTATGTGCGTCCGATGCAACGAATGTAATACTTTCCACCGATGCTTCAACAAAGATACCACCCATTACCGGACGCAGTTCATCATCAGCAGTGGCGAACAGTGTTTTGTTTATACCTGCAAGTAACACATCAGCATTAATTGTAAAAACAAATTTCTTATCTTTTTTTATTGCAGGCAATGCAGGAAAATCAATCCCATTCTGACCAACAACATTGAATTTTCCATTTTCTGAACTTATAACCACAGCCATTGTATCCAGATTAATATCGAAGGTCAGCGGCTGAACAGAGAACTCCTTAAGTGTGTCAAGTAATATTCTGGCAGGAAGTGCGATTGTCCCGTCACCTTCAGTATTTTCCAGCTTCATTCTTGTTATCAGTGTAGACTCAAGGTCAGAAGCGGTAATCTCCAGATCATTACCCGAAAGATTAAATAAAAAATTATCAAGGATGGGAAGAGTATTTTTTGAACTTATTACCCTGCTAATGGCCTGCAAATGACCAAGAAGTTCAGAACTGGATACTACAAATTTCATATTGGTATCAATTTTAATTGTTATATTTCACTTCAAAATAATCTATTAAACTTAAAATGAATAGATTGAAACATAAATTATGGCTAATTCTCAATCATCAATATTACAAAAAAAAACTATTACCTCAAATTTAAATATTATTCGGGAAAGAAATAAGATCTCTTTTTCAGTAAAGGATCTACATCAAAATATCTGATAATAAACAGTTCCTCACTATTATCAGATTTTCCCCATAATCTGTCAAGGTCCTTTACTTTAATCCCGTTCTCAAACTTCTCCCTTTCCCATAAAATAAGAACTCTCTTCTTATTGTTTTTATCTGTCACCGATAATTTTATTGAAGGTTGTTCAGATTTTATTTTGTCCTTTTCATCCTGAGAAATATCAAAAGCCCAGTTTTCAAAAGGTACCCATGCAAAGTATGAGAGATACCGTCTAATCCGCGAAGAATCCCAACCGGTCAATGCTGATCCGGAACCCGTTATTACAGATTTCAGGTTTTTGTTTATTATTGAGAAAGAGGCTGTAGTATCGGAAAAATTTTCAAGAGCTACAGAAGAGATTTCTGAAGGAAGCAGATTAAAGAGTGTATGTGGCTGCCAGAATAATTCGTTGAGGATAAATGCTGATCCGATATTAATCTCATAACCAGGAATATAAGTTATAAAAGGCTTCGATTTGGACCTGAGTTTCATAATATTGCCATAAATATTGGATGTCGTTTTATAAACAATAAAACTCTTCAGAAGTCTTTTATTCTCATATACCCTTACTCTGACAGGATTTATACCCTTCTTAGTTACTTCGTTACTGAAAAGTTCAGGTGATACAGGTGATTTAATATTGATTTCTTTAAGTATCTTCATTATAAAGAGGATACTGCTTTTCCTTGTATTATATTCACCATTTACAACCCACTCCTCTTTTACTTTCTCAATGGTTAATTTTTTATTACCCTCCCTGAGTTCAATCAGTGTTATATCCTTATCTGGATCAACTGCAAAAGAACTGTTTGAAGTTCCAAAAGGGGATCTTTCTTTTACGACAAAAAAAAGAATAACACAAAGCAGAACAACCCTCAGAATATTCCTTGTATAGATTTTACTCATTGTCAGGTTTTAGTATACATCCTCCTTCTAAAATAGCCAAATAATAACCCGGTTAAAATAACTATAACCAAAGGCCCGGCAATATTTATCATTTGCAATTTAAACCTCTCACTTTTAATCCTGGTACGGTTGAGCAGCCTTAATTTTAATTCCCTTGATCGAAGCTCCATAATACCAATGTCATCAACCAGGTAATTAAGGCAATTGATCACGAAATCACGGTTACCGTATAACTGTCCGGTGACCCTATCCTGGCCCAGGGGAACAGGAGTCTCAGAAGCTCCCGTTCTGCTTACTCCATTTCTTATTATATCTGCATCAGCGACTATTATCATCTTTGTATCAGCACTCTCTGTTTTTATTTTAAAGTTTTTGTCTGTGATCAGGTTCCCTGTCATTCTGTTCCTGAAAGAAGAAGGAAAAACACCTTCAAGCAACACAGCTACCGGAAGTTTAGATCTGTTGAAACTTTTTTCATCAGGGATTAATTCAGCATCTTTAAGTCTGACAATGATCGGAGGAGTGAGTGTTCGTGTTAAAGCTGAAGTTGTCAGCAGAATAGTTTTCCTTATCGCTCTATCCAAACCAACCGTATCAATATAGTTGACATATTCCCCTTTCACCTGGTTCAGGTTCCTTGTAATGGGATGGGATGTAGAAGGAATTAATTTAGGATAGTAGAGCCATGGTGCAGATACTATCTGCTGTTGCCCACTTCCACTCTTGATGTTAAGTCGTATACGTGAACATTCAAGGTCCTGAACAATTGCAGGATAAACTCTTACCCCATACCTGAAAAGTTGATCTTCAATATTTATTGGTGAATAAAGAGCAACTGTTTCACCTGTAATAAGGCTGTCAGTATTAACTGATATCTCCTCAACACACCATATTACTTTGCCTCCATTCATGATATACTGATCGAGTACCAGTTTGTCAATTTCGCTGAACTCCTTTTGAGGCCCTGCTATGATTACCGCTGAGTACTTGTCAAGTATCCCTGTTTTTCCTCCTATTTCACCTCGGTCAATAGTGAAAAACTTAGCCAGATTAAATGTTACATCGGCTACTTCTATTTCGGGTAATTCATCATGGCCTTCAATAAATGCCACCTTCCTGATTGTATCTGAAGTTATTGTAGCTATTGTCTGAAGAATCTCATATTCAAGACCTTCGATCGAATGAAGAATATTCTGTTCATACGGAACATTCCTGTTGTTTTTCAGAAAATTGACAGGCACTTCAATACCATTGTAGTTAATTATTAACCCGGGAAATATCAATTTGCTTAATGATCCGCCTTCAGCGTCTCCCGCCTGAAGATTTACCGGACTTATTCCTTTTGAGTAAAGAACCTTGTACTGAGCCTCTCTTTGTGATTGTGTGCTTCCTGAGGAGGGATTAATAAACTCATAATCAATTCTTCTTCCTGAAGCTATTCTGAATTCGTCGAGAATCTCCATAACTGACCGTCTAAGTCTCTTCATGGGAATAGGGATATCTCCATCAAGAAATACCTGTATAAAAATATCATTCTTCAGCCCTGAGAGTATTTTTTCTGAAGGAGCTGACAGAGTATACCTTTTGTCCTCAGTAAGATCGATCCTTACCCTTATAAGTGAACTGGCAGAAGCAATGATAATAATAGCCGTAACTGTCACAACAAACCTTATCCAGCTCTTCGCCCTCATATTTATTCTTATTTCAGGATTTACCATTTAACTATTATATCTCCATCTACGGGAAATCAGGTTAAAAACTGTGAATTCATTAAACAGTGCTATCACTGACAGGAAATAACTGATATCCTTAATATCAATAACACCCCTGCTGATAGATTTATAATGCTCGTTTATCCCCAATCTGATTACAATCTCATCAATTTTTTTAAGTCCCGGAAGGTAGGCAAATGAATCAAATCCCATATACAAGATAAAGCATATAAACAGACCAGATATAAATGCAATAACCTGATTATCTGTAATTGATGAAGCAAATATTCCTGCTGAAACATAAACTGCAGCCAGGAAAAAAAGCCCGATAAAAGCCCCTGCCGTGCCTCCTTTATCAAGGTTCCCCGGGGTCTCTCCAAGTTGCCAGATTGAAAAGTAATAAATGATCCCAGGTATCAGGGCAAGCATAACAAGGAGAACCGATGCAAAATATTTTCCGTAAATGATCCCTCTTTCTGTCACGGGTCTCGAAAAAATAAGTTCAATTGTACCGAGTCTCTTCTCTTCGGCAAACATCTTCATAGTTATTGCCGGAACAAGAAACAGGAATAACCATGGTGAGAGAAAAAAGAGTGTTTCAAGGCTTGCATAACCATTATCAAGAACATTCCATTCACCTGGAAAAACCCACATAAAAAGAGAGTTTACCAGCAAAAAAATGAATATTACTACATAACCTGTAAGAGTGCTGAAGAATCCGCTTATCTCTTTTCTGAAAATCGCAAACATATAAGTCCCTGGCTAATAAAAATAATAATAAACATATTGGATTTAAATAATTCTTAAATAGTTTTCAATGCTGCTGTCCTGATTCGTAATGCTATCATTAAGTATTTGTTTTTTACCTGGTTTTTGACAAAAATACTCAAAGATTCACTAAATGAATAAAAGGATAATATTTTATAGAATCACTGATCTCGGATTATTCTTGCACTTTTTATATCTGAGATTAATATTCCGGTAAAATAAAAATCAAGTATCTGTTTATAATTGAATCCTTTGGCTGCCATAACCATCGCTCCTTCCTGGCAAACACCAACACCATGACCATAACCTTTCCCATTAAGGATAACAGAATCACCCCTGGCAATAACTGAAAAAAATGAAGACCTCAGATTCAGATCTGATCTCATAGTTCTCAAAGGCAGGGTGAAGTCACCTGTTTTATATTCAGTTAATCTTGAATTCTGTATATAATTAAATAAGGATGGCTCATCTGTATTAGCTTTAAATCCCGACCGTTTAAGGTAATTGATCCATGTTTCATTATCAAAACTCTTTCTCCATTTTGCATTCCTGGAAGTAGTACAATATGGATCAACAACCCTTTTCAGGTATGGCTGGTTTGTGAGCCATACATCTTCCGCGGCGGCGGTTTCACCTCCGCAATTAGAATGAAATGCAGATATTATCAGAAGAGTGTCCCTGTCAAGAATGACAAGGTTATGTGTCTCCTTTGCTGCAGACAGTATTGATACATCATTTGAAAAGCCACTGAAAACCTGACAATGGGTATTATCGCACATATTATATCCATCTGAAATATGTTTGTCGAAGTATTTATAAAGGTAAGTCCGTACCAGAACCGCCTGGGTTTTGAAATATTCCTGGTTTTTACCTGTTCCCCCTTCAGCTCTGACAACACCTGCTACATACTGTTCAATATCACAAATGTTTATTATAACCAAAGTTTCAAGATCAGGATATAAATTAAGGTCTCCTGAATAATATTGTTTCAGCGGTTCATTTCCGATAGTTCGCAAAGAGAAGTTGCTCCCTTCGGATAATGCTTTCACTGTAATTGAATCGCAAAAAAAACCTTTGGAATAGCGTGCTTTGACTGCAATTTTTTTCTCAAATCTTGAAATTATCAATGTCTCACCAGTTTTCAGGATAAACGGATCCATCCCATAAGCTTCGATTTCATAATTACCATAAGTAACTGTGAAGGTTACAGATTCAGTTGCTCTGCCTGAAAAGAGTCGCACTCTGACCTGCGCCTTAAGTGCCGAGCTCAATATTAAAATAAAAATAAGAAGAGGTAAGTGCTTTCTAACCATCATAATTATAGGTTTCTGCATTGATCTGCAAAATCTGCCGGAAATGCTTTTTCTTTACCGGATACTTGCTTGTTTCAAATGAGTGACTGGAATCAGACATTAATACTTTGACTTTCAAATCTTAGCTTTTTTCTTAAGTGTCTCAAATATATCTGCGGCTACCCTTTGACTTGCTCCTGCAGGTCCAAGCTTCTCACTAAGCAATTTATAATCCGATAAAATAGTATCTCTCTTTTCACCACCCGGCAAAATAGCCTTTAACTCTGAAATAATTCTTTGTTCAGTTAAAGAATACTGGACAAGTTCTTTCACCACTTCCCTATTCAAAATCAAATTGACCAGTGAGATGTATTTTACCTTTATAACCATCCATGCAATCAGCATTGAGAAAAAATCACCTTTGTAACATACAATCTGAGGTGTATTCAGCAATGCAGCTTCAAGAGTGGCAGTTCCTGATGTTACAAGTGCAGCAGAAGCAGAATATAATATCTCATATGTACGTTCTTTTATCAGCTTTACCGGTTCATTCCCGATTATTTTCAGATAAAGTTCATCAGGCAGATTTTTTACTCCAGCCAGAATAAACTGATAATCAGGAAATTGACGAATTATTTTAAGCATCTCAGGAAGTATAAGTTCAACTTCATGCCTGCGGCTACCTGCAAGGATGGCAATAACCGGTTTATAATCAATTCCCAATAATTTATTTAAGTGAGTTTTCTCGGGAAATAAAGATATCTTATTCTCGATTTCATCTTTAAGAGGATTACCATGGTAAATGACCTCAATACCATGTTTTTGATAAAATTCTACCTCAAAAGGGAAAATAATATACATCCGCTCGATATATCTCTTAATCTTCTCTACTCTCTTCTCATTCCATGCCCAAAGTTTAGGAGAGATATAATAATAGGTACTGAATCCCTCCTTTGCTGAAAATTTCGCAATACGCAGGTTAAAACCTGGGTAATCTATCAGGATTAGTACATCAGGATTATAATCTATTATTTGTTGTTTGCAAATTCTCAGGTTCCTTGAAATTGCTCTTATATTCTTAACAACTGCAACAAAACCCATAAAGGCTAATTTCCTGTAATGCATCAGAAGCATTGCCCCGGCTGCTTCCATAAGATCACCTCCCCAGCAAAAGACTTCTGCTTTATTATCAGTTCTTTTTAGTTCTCTGATAAGATTTGATCCGTGAAGGTCGCCGGATTGTTCTCCGGCGATTATGAAGTATCGCATCAGAAAAATTTTACTATGAAAACAATTACAGCCCAGGCTATTGTGATACCCAGAATGCCCCGGGAAGCCTTAAGCATATCAAAGCGGTTGAAAATCAAAAAAATAAACACATTTGGAAATACACACAAAGTAATTGCATGAGTTATTATATCTGCATCAGCAATAGTTTTCAGATATGAAAGAAGACCATGGTGACTACCTGAGAAAAGCCAGAAAATCAATCCCGTCATTAACGGGAACAGAAGACCTGATATTATCCCGGTTAACTGTTTATCATATCTCTCAGTGATCCTCATTTTTTAAATCTCTTCCTAAGATCGTCAATATACCAGTGAGCAGTCATATCAACTGAAACAGGAACCACTGATACAAAATTATTGGCAAGTGCCCATTCATCAGTATCAACAGAGTCAGGTTCGTGGTTTTGAAAAAACCCGGTCAGCCAGTAATATGTTTTACCCATAGGATCTTTCCTCTTTTCAAATTCTTCCCTCCAGTTTCCTTTCGACTGGCGACATATTCTGATACCTTTTATCAACTTCTTATCAGTGGCAGGAATATTGACATTCAGACAAATACCCGGAGGAAGCGGGTCTGAGGACATCTTCTTCATAATAATCCGGATATATTTCCTACATACTGAAAAATCAGCTTTTGGTGAAAAATTATTAAGTGAAAATCCAACTGAACTTATACCGTATAGACATCCTTCAATTGCTGCAGCCATTGTGCCTGAATAGAGAATACTGACTGAGGCATTAGAACCATGATTGATTCCGGAAACAACCCAATCTGGCTGACGCTCAAGCAATTGATTTATAGCGAGTTTAACACTATCAGTAGGTGTTCCATTACTTGCATAGATCTTATGTTTCTCATTCTCTTCAAGCAGCTTAACACGAAGCGGGGTTTTAACAGTGAGTGCCTGGGACATACCTGACATACTTTCCATGGTGGAAATAAGTACTACTTTTCCGAACTCCTCCATAACTTCAAGAAGCGTCCTTAACCCAGTAGCATATAATCCATCATCGTTAGTCAGAAGAATAAGCTTATCATCTTTTTCAAGAACCATATGGTATTTGTTTGTTTTACAAATATAGACAAATACATTTTCTGTAAAGAATCTACGTTTAGTTCTGAAAACTTTTTTTAAAATTCGTACTTTTGCACTCCTGGTAATAAACAATTTGAAATAGTACAGATGAAGATTTCATACAACTGGATAAAAGAATATTTGAAGATTGATCTTGAACCTTCCAAGGTTGCGGAGATTATGACCGGTATCGGCCTGGAGGTTGAAAGTATGGCTGAGTGGATTTCCGTAAAGGGAGGCCTAAGGGGAGTAGTTATCGGCGAAGTACTGACTTGTCAGAAGCACCCTGATGCTGATAAACTTACTGTTACAACAGTAGATATTGGGACAGACCAACCACTTAAAATTGTTTGCGGTGCACCAAATGTGGCTGCTGGCCAGAAAGTACCTGTAGCAACTGTCGGTACAACTGTTTTCAAAGGAGATGAAAGTATTGAAATTAAAAAATCAAAGATCAGAGGGGAATTGTCTGAAGGGATGATCTGTGCTGAGGACGAACTTGGTCTGGGAGATTCACACCTGGGTATAATGGTACTGGATAAAACCGCAAAACCTGGTACTCCGGCCAGTGAGTATTTTAATATTGTGAGCGACTGGGTTTTTGAAATTGGCCTTACCCCAAACAGAATTGACAGTGGATCACATTATGGGGTAGCCAGAGATCTTGCTGCCTTTCTTAACCTGAACCACAAATTTGAGGGAAGAGCCCAGCTACCATCCCTGGAATCCTTCAGGCCTGATAATAATGATAATCCGTATGAAATAATAAATGAAAACCCGACTGATTGTCCGAGATATACTGGCATTGCATTAAGTAATGTAACAATCGGAGAATCACCTCAATGGCTTAAGAACAGGCTCAGGGCAGTAGGTCTGAATCCAATAAATAATGTTGTTGACATTACAAATTTTGTTCAGTATGAATCAGGGCAGCCCTTACATGCATTTGATGCTGATAAAATTGAAGGTAAAAGAATAATAATAAAGAACCTCCCCGACAAAAGTAAATTTATTACTCTTGATGGTGTTGAAAGAACTCTCTCATCAAAAGATCTTATGATCTGCAACAGTACAGAAGGGATGGGTATTGCCGGAGTATTTGGTGGAATTAAATCAGGAGTAACTTTCTCAACAAAAAATATTTTCCTTGAAAGTGCCTATTTCAATCCTGTCTCAATCCGTAAGACTTCTAAAAGACATGGATTAAAAACTGATGCCTCTTTCAGGTTTGAAAGAGGTGTTGACCCTGATAATGCTCCTAAGGCACTTAAGAGGGCTGCTATGCTTATCAGAGAAGTTGCAGGAGGAAAAATCTCTTCAGATATTGTAGATATTTATCCCAATAAAATTGAGAAGACTCAGATTAATGTATATTACAAAAACATTAACAGACTGATAGGAAAACAAATAGACAGGGCAACAATAAAAAAAATCCTGGGTCTCCTCGACATTGTAATTAAAAATGAAAATAATGATGAACTTCTCATTGAAATACCCCTTCGCAGTGTAGATGTCAGAAGGGAAGCCGATGTGGTTGAGGAGATACTCAGAATTTACGGTTATAACAATGTCGAAATAAGTAACCATGTTAATTCAACAATATCATATCCTGAAAAGCCAAACAGGGAAAAAATCGGAAATATAATTTCTGATATGCTGTCGGCAAATGGATTTGCGGAAATAATGTGTAATTCACTTAATCCTGCAAACTGGTATGATAATGAGGACTTTAAACAGGAACAACTCGTTATACTCGCAAATCCTCTAAGCTCAGATCTTAACTCCCTGCGACAATCACTTCTTTTTGGTGGTCTCAACTCTATCAGCTGGAATATTAACCGTCAGAATACAGATCTCAGACTTTATGAATTTGGGAATTGTTACTTTTATAAAGGTCAGGGAAAAGCAATCCCGGAAGTTGATAATTTTCTCGAAAAAAAGGTTCTCGATCTGTTCATAACAGGATATACTGGACGACTGACCTGGAATAATAAAAGCGGTTACACTGACTTTTTTAATATTAAATCAGCTGTTGAGATGGTACTTTCGAGGATTGGTATCAGACCTGAGAATTTATCATCTGATTCAAGCAGTAAAAAATACTTTGCTGAATCTTTAACGTATTCTATTAATAATGTGATTATTGCAGAGGCAGGACGAATAGCAAAAAATTATCTTGCTAAATTTGACATCAGTCAGGAGGTATTTTATGGCCATATCGAATGGGATCTGCTGATGAAAAATATAAAGAGTCACCGGATATCATACCAGGAGCTCCCAAAATATCCTTCAGTGCGTCGTGATCTTGCTCTCTTACTTGACAAGGGTGTAAAATTCAAACAGGTCAGGGAGACTGCATTCAGAACTGAGAGGAATATTCTTCAGGAAGTTGCACTTTTCGATGTTTATGAGAGTGAAGCTCTTGGTAAAAACAAGAAATCATATGCAGTCAGTTTTTTACTTCAGGATAATCTTAAGACATTAACTGATAAGAATATAGACAAGGTAATGCAAAATCTCATAATGGCATTTGAGAAAGAGCTAAATGCACAGATACGGTAATGAAACCCAATAGGATTGAACTGATAAAAGGAGATATTACTTCATTGGAAGTGGATGCTATTGTAAATGCAGCTAATCCATCACTTCTTGGAGGCGGAGGGGTGGATGGAGCTATACATGAAGCAGCCGGGCCGGATCTTCTTTCAGAGTGTAAAAGCCTTAACCGCTGTGAAACAGGGAATGCCAAGGTTACAAAAGGATACCGTCTGAAAGCTAAATATATCATTCATACTGTGGGACCTGTCTGGTGCGGAGGACATCGGGATGAGCATGAACTTCTTGCATCTTGCTATCAAAAGAGCCTTGCTATTGCTAAAGAACATAAAATAAAGACTATTGCATTCCCGGGAATTTCAACCGGCTCATATGGTTTTCCCAGGGATCAGGCAGCCTTGATAGCTGTAAATGAGACCAGAAGGTTTCTTGAAAGGAACGAGTATCCGGAAAAAGTATTATTCGTTTCTTTCTGTGACGACAATTATGAAACATACAGGAAGCTATTGATAAATGAATAACATCCTGATTACGCTTAAGAATTATTTATCTTTAGTAAAATTCAGCCATACTATTTTTGCAATGCCTTTCGCCCTGGTTGGATATTCCTTAGGCATTGTTCAGGATGAATATAGTTTCAGTATCAGGGTGTTACTTCTGATTCTACTATGCATGATATTTGCGCGGAATGCGGCAATGGGATTTAACAGACTTGCCGACAACCGGTTCGATTCTCTAAATCCACGCACTAAGAACCGGGAGATTCCTGCAGGCATCATAAGTACAGGGTCTGCAATAATATTTATTGCTTTAAATGGTCTCTTTTTTATTATATCAGCCGGATTCATAAACCGTCTTACTCTGATACTTTCACCTGTGGCACTTATTATTATTCTCGGGTACAGTCTGACAAAAAGGATCACATCCCTTTGCCACTTCATCCTCGGATTAGGACTTAGTCTTGCTCCCATAGGTGCATACATTTCAGTAACAGGGAAATTTAGTTTAGTTCCTCTGATCTATTCTTTTATAGTACTTACCTGGGTAAGTGGTTTTGACATTATCTATGCCCTGCAGGATGAGGAGTTTGACAGATCCAACCGGCTTCATTCATTACCGTCATCCAGAGGTATAAAAAAAGCTCTTTCCATTTCTGCACTTGTACATATAATTACATTCCTTCTGGTATTGTCAGCAGGCTATTTGACGTCAGGTGGAATTTTGTTCTGGTCTGGAGCATTAATATTCACATTCCTCTTAATTTACCAGCATCTGATCGTCAAACATGATGATCTCAGCAAAGTTACAATGGCATTTGGTACAACCAATGGAATTGCAAGCATCTTGTTTGCAATTTTCGTCATACTGGATATCCATTTCAGATACCAATAATTTGTATTATATTTCCCACTGGTATTTTTCATCTGAATGTTTTTTTGTTTCTTACCACATATTTAAAAAATTATTTTATGGGGGAATTAGTTATCAAAGAGGTACTTACAAAGAAAGACCGTCGTGATTTTATTTATCTTCCTGAAAAAGTTCACAAAGACGAACCTGGGTGGCTACCTCCTATTTACCTTGATGAATGGGAATTATATGATAAGAAAAAAAACAAATCTTATAAGTATGCAGATGCTTTGCTGTTGCTTGCATACAGAGACGGGAAACCCGTAGGTAGAATAATGGGTATTATTAATAACAGGTATAATTCTATTAATAATGAGCAACACGGGCGGTTCTGTTTCATGGAGTGTTATAACGATAAAGAGGTATTCCATAAACTTATTGTCAGAGTTGAAGAGTGGGTAAAAGAGAAGGGTATGAACAGAATTATCGGTCCGCTCGGATTTTCCGATAAAGATCCTCAGGGCTTTCAGATTGAAGGGTTTGATTATCCGCAATTTATGACAAGTCCAAACAATTCTGCCTACATGCCACTGCTCATCGAAGGTGAAGGCTATGAAAAAAAGATAGACCTTGTCAATTATCTCGGTAAGTTGCCCGATAAATTTCCACTCATATATGAAAAAGTTCTTGCCAGAGTTGACAAGAGCACTGAATATAAAATCATTGAATTCAATTCAAAAAAGGAGCTTAAGCCATATATTATTGGTGTACTTGAACTTATGAATCAAACTTTTGCTGAAATATACGGTTTTGTCCCTCTTAATGATAATGAAAAGAAAGATTTTGCAGCCCGGTATCTGCCCATCCTGGATCCAAAATTCATTAAGGTCATTGAAACTGAAAGTAAGGATTTGGTCGGTTTTGCAATCGGAATGCCTGATTTCAGCAAAGGGATAAGGGAAGCAAAGGGTAAGCTATTTCCTTTCGGTATTTTAAAAATTCTCAATGACTCCAAAAAGTCAAAAAAATTACTGATGATGCTTGGTGGTGTAAAAAAAGAATACAGGGGCAAAGGACTTGATGTGCTAATGGGTGTGAAGATACTTCAGTCAGGCATAAAACATAATATGGATACAATTGACAGCCATTTGGTACTGGAGAACAATACCAAGATGAGGAGTGAATATGAAAGAATTGGTTGCAAGGTTGTTAAAAAATTCCGAATTTACCAGAAAGCTCTTTAAAGCATGAAGGTTCTAAAATCTGAAAACAAAAGAGAATCCGAGCATCTCCTTGAACTGTATTCTTGAGGTCTTTCTTTGTTTACCGGCAGCATCAAGAAGAGGCTTTTTATCCTTGTCAAGAACAACTGTTTTTGTATCATCATCAAAAATAAGATGCGCGTTGAACCTGACATCTGTGAACCAGTTTATATTAGCTACTACTATCATCTCCCAGTCCACGTCAATATTCTGAGGTTTATTAACATAATTGGTAAACAGCTGTAATCTGTTTGTGATTGTCATTGTTTTTATTGGCTTATATTCGTTGCTGATCATTAAGCTTGCTCCTGGTTCATTTAATGACCTGCGGTCTTTTGCAATCCCGTATTTTGTCTGATCTATTGTTGCAGTATCCCATACAAAAGTACCCTTATAGGATAGTGGAGAAAAGTTTAAAGAGGTTGTCTTATTTGGCTTATAATCGAGACCAAAACCAATTGTAATAACAGCAGGATTTAGAAGCTTTGAAACCGGAACAGAGTCATTTGGATAGTTAAAACCCCGTGCTATTTGAGTCTTAAATAACATTATGGTACTAAAATCAAATTTACCAAATGCTTTATGGTTTAGTTTGGAGTTTGTCTCGAAAAGATCGAGGTTTTTTCTGATCGGGTTGTCACCTAATGCTATATATCCGAATTTCAACCGGGCAAAATTATTTGAGGAGAGTTTCAATTGTTTATTGTTATAATCTGCATAGCCCGTCATATCAAGAGCCATGGAGATATTGTTCTCCCCTCCTTTTACCCAGTTCGAAAGTGCTGACTGGCTAAATAAAAAAGAAGCTTCAGACCTGTATTTCCAGTATTGAGGTTTGGTTATTATCCTCTGAACCCCAAGTAATTTCGATTTATCCTGGGTTTTAACATCAATTCTTGCATCAGTAAAGCTACTCTGTTTCATTGGCCTTCTGAAACTTACCCCCTTCTCAAGATAAAGACCTATTGTATTCCGCGATGGAGTTCCGATCCAGACAGTAACAGAGTCATCAAGTTCATTCTTCAGCCAGTATCTCATCATGATATCTGATCTGGAGTTCAGCCATACAGGTGTCACTGCCTCTCCGAGTCCTGTAAAACTGATGATGCTGGAGTCGCGACCCTCAACATATTTCAGCAGTGACACTATTGCTACCTGAAGCGAATCAGCCTGGTATGGAAAGCTATAACTGTTAAATGGAAAATCAGGATATGTTGGTTTGACATCATGAAGAGTATCAATAATTACCAGAAGCGTTGTGTCTTTTAGTACAGGAAATTGACGGCTGGCACTATCCTGTTCTGATAGTCTCATATCCCGAATCTTAAGTGAATCCGTAATAATCTGGATTCCATTTGTATCAGCGTGAACAATTGAATCTACATGTAGTTGTAATTCAGGCAAAACTTTATAAGGAACCTTTATTCTCATTGGCTCCCATATATAAAACTTATCCCACGAGATATTAATGGAGTCGTAAGGATATCTCTTCAGAAAATTTTCAGATGAATCAAAAGGAGGAAAAGAGGCTTCATAAATCAGTTGCCCCAAAGCTCTGCGAAAAGGATCTTTTGTACTGTTCCAGTTAGGAGCCTGATGTCTCTCCTGTAAAAATCTTATAGCCTGTTCGGTAGAAAGCTTTATGTCAGGCTTTTTACGGTTTGCTTCAAAGACTACTCCTCTGTTATAGACAGAATCAATTAATGACTGGTTAATATTCAGGCTATCAGCATTTCCCTGAGAAAAAACCGATATACTGCAAAATAATAAAAGAGAAATAAAAACCGGTTTAAAAGCTTCATTGATCATCATTAATCTCAATTTTTACCATATTTTTCAAAGAAGATTTCACAAAATAGTTCATTTTTTTCGAAAAATCATCACCTCACAACAAAGGCTTCCAGGATAGAACGCAAATTATTTCATTTATTATATACACTACCATCAAAAACATGGTTTTAAAACGAAAAGGTTAACAAAATAAAACAAAACTTTCTTAAATGAGGTTTTTACCCGTTTTTTTTATAATAAGGAATTGATTTCCTTTGCGGATCAAAATATAGGATGAAGGACCTTACAACAGGTAGTGAAGGAAAGATGATATTTCAGTTTGCAGCTCCAATGCTGCTGGGAAATGTTTTTCAGCAGCTTTTCAGCATCGTTGACAGTATAGTTGTAGGAAAATTCATCGGTAAAGAGGCTCTTGCTGCCGTAGGGGCATCATTCCCCATAATCTTCGTAATGATTTCAATGATCATCGGGATCGTTATGGGAACAACAGTGGTAATCTCTCAATACTTTGGTGCCAAAGATTTTGTCAAAATAAAACGGGCAATTGATACCATGTATATTTATAGCTCCGTTGCCGGAGTTATTGCCACAGTTACCGGATTGATCATAAGTGAACCACTGTTAAGGTTACTTGACTTACCTGAAGATATAATGCCACAGGCAACACAATATCTCAGGATATATCTTTCGGGGATAGTTATTTTCTTCGGGTACAATGGAACAAGTGCTGTACTCAGGGGACTGGGTGATTCCAAAACTCCCCTTTATTTTCTGATGATAGCTACTGCCGTAAATATTATACTAGATGTTCTGTTTGTTGCTGTGTTCAAAATGGGCGTGGCGGGAGTAGCCTATGCCACTCTTATTGCAAACGGAATCGCTCTTATTCTTGCAATAATATGGCTGAACAAGAACCACAGGTTTATAAGGATCGCAATCAAAGGACTTCATTTTGACAGGGAAGTATTCAATCACAGCATCAGAATCGGGTTACCTACTGGTGTACAGCAAACACTGGTTGCTATGGGAGGTCTTGCTTTGATGGGTATCGTTAATCAGTTCGGAACCAATGTAATAGCAGGATTTTCTGTAGCAAGCAGGCTCGATGCCCTTGCAACAATACCTGCAATGTCATTCTCTCAGGCTCTTTCTACTTTTGTCGGACAGAATATAGGTGCGAACAAAATGGACAGGATAAAGGCAGGTTTGATATCTACTGTAAAGATGTCAGGAATTGTAACAATTGTTACAACTGTATTTATAATCATTTTCGGTCACCTGGTTATGAGCTTATTTACTAATGACCAGGAAGTAATACGCCTCGGAGATGAGTACCTGACAATAGTAAGCAGCTTTTATGTTGTTTTCACCCTGATGTTTATTTATAATGGGGTAATGAGAGGTGCCGGTGATACTATTATGCCAATGTTTTTTTCGCTACTGTCACTCTGGATAATAAGGATACCTATGGCATATTATCTGTCAGGCAAAATAGGTGCATCTGGAATATGGTGGGCTATCCCGGCCGGATGGCTTGTAGGACTTGCTCTCTCATTCCTGTATTATAAATCAGGACGTTGGAAAAATAAGGCAGTTGTTAAATACGAGGATAATTTGTAATTTTAAATCTGTTATTAAACTCATTAATCACCGCGTGTAAGATGATAAAATCCATGACAGGCTATGGTAAAGCTGTTGCTGAAACTCCTCAGAAAAAGATCACAATCGAAATAAAATCACTCAATTCAAAGCAATTTGATTTAAATACAAGGCTTCCATGGTTGTATAAGGAGAAAGAACCTGAAATAAGAAACCTGATAAGCCAGATGCTCGATCGTGGAAAAATAGAGTTGAATCTTAATTTTGATTCACTTGAAGATGAAGTAATCCCTGTAATAAACAAATCAGTAA
Organism: uncultured Rikenellaceae bacterium; assembly: GCA_964639725.1. Classification (GTDB taxonomy): domain Bacteria; phylum Bacteroidota; class Bacteroidia; order Bacteroidales; family VadinHA17; genus LD21. The sequence continues at coordinate 39,255 of CAZXFB010000013.1, read as the reverse complement.
TTAAGAATTATTACACCCAGCTAAAAGAGATAGCAGGGGAGCTCAAAATCAATGTTGATGATCAGATCTTATCAACAATTATGAAACTCCCTGATGCACTAAAAACCGAAAAGCATGAACTTGCTGAAGAAGAATGGAACCTTGTCAAACAACAGATCTCAAAGTCCGTATCAATGCTTGACCAGTACAGAGTTGATGAGGGCAAATCAATTGAAGCTGATATGGATAAATGTATCAGGAATATTTTATCATACCTTGGAAAGATAGAGACCTTTGAAGCAGGAAGGATTACAAAAATAAGGGAAAAGATCGTTACTCTTCTCAAGGAGAATGTCGGGACAGAAAATATTGACAAAAACAGGTTTGAACAGGAACTGATCTTTTATCTGGAGAAATTTGATATAAATGAAGAAAAGGTAAGACTTAAAACACATTGTGAATATTTCCTTGAGACTGTAAAAACTCCCTCTCCAAATGGGAAAATATTAAGCTTTATTGCCCAGGAGTTGGGACGGGAGATCAACACTATCGGATCAAAAGCGAATGATGCATCAATTCAGAAACTGGTGGTTATGATGAAGGATGAACTGGAGAAGATTAAAGAACAAACCCTTAATGTATTATAATGACATTTCCGGAACAGGCGGTCGAAATACAAATATCTTATTAACCTGATAACGTTCAGGTTCCTGCCTTGAGGCATAAATAAAAACTTAAATTATACTGCAAAAATAAAATGGAAGGAAAACTGGTAATCATTTCAGCACCATCAGGTGCAGGAAAAACAACATTGGTTAAACACCTGTTGAGCAGCGGCTTAAACCTGGAGTTTTCCGTCTCGGCTACAACCCGACGCCCGAGGAGTCCGGAAGAGGATGGAAAGGATTACTACTTTCTTTCAGTTGATGAATTCCGGAAGAGAATAGAGAATAAAGAATTTATTGAATGGGAAGAAGTTTACAAGGGTAACTTTTACGGCACATTGAAGAGTGAAACTGAAAGGATCTGGGCTAAAGGTAACCACGTGGTATTTGATGTGGATGTAAAAGGGGCTATAAAACTTAAAAATATCTTTGGTAACAAATCACTGGCGCTGTTCATTATGCCACCATCAATCGAAGAACTTGAAACCCGGTTAAAAAAGAGAGGGACAGATGACCCGGTAAAAATAAAGACCAGGATAGCTAAAGCAGAGGCTGAACTGAAGTTCGCCAACCAGTTTGATGATGTAATTATAAATAACCAGCTTGACAGAGCGATTAAGGAAGTATCCGATATTGTCACTTCCTTCCTGAAAAGCTAAATTCTTCACCGTATATGGCAAAAATCGGTCTATATTTTGGTTCATTCAATCCCGTACATATCGGACATATTGCCATTGCAGGATATATGACAGAATTTGCAGGAATTGACCAGATTTGGTTTGTTGTCAGCCCACATAACCCTTTAAAAAAGAAAGAGACACTGCTGGCAGATCATCAGCGTCTTCATATGGTGAACCTTGCTATCGGGGATTATGAAAAGATGTCTGCCTCAGATATTGAATTCCGACTACCTGTTCCATCATATACAATTGATACACTCATTTATCTCAGGGAAAAGTTTCCAAAACACCGGTTTCATCTTGTAATGGGAGAGGATAATCTATACACCCTTCACAAGTGGAAAAATGTAAATGAATTGATTAAGGAACACACTTTTTTTGTATATCCCCGCAATTATACGGATAGAGGTGATCTGCTTACTCTGAATGATATCATCGCTAAAGCTGATATCCGTTTTATAGATGCTCCCAGGATTGAAATTTCCGGAACATTCATTCGCGATGGAATTAAAAATGGAAAGAATATGTCATATTTTCTTCCACCTGCAGTCTGGAAATATATTTCAGAGATGCACTTTTATGAGAATAAAAAAGATAATCAGTAGTACAAAAAATGTTCCGGAATTCACTTTTAAAGTAAGAGTTAAAATCTTAAGGTATTTGAGTGATGGGTACAATTATCTCCAGACCTCTTTGAAGAGCCTTCTCATTCATTGGTATAAGATTGTGGTATCTTTCAGGAAGAGATTTTTTCAAGCCCTTTATAACATTTTCAAGTTTGATTATCGGTCTGACTTTCAGGTAACCCCCAAGCACTATCATATTGAAAGTCTTTGAATTTTCCATTTTAGCTGCTTCCTCTGCAGCATCAACCCGGTATATAGCAATATCTTTACGTTGAGGGTGCCTCGTAATGCCGTTAGTGTCGTAGATAAGCACTCCGCCAGGCTTAACTGATTTCTCAAACTTATCAAGAGACTGCTGATTTAAAATTATTGCTGTATCAAAATGTCTGATAATGGGAGAACTGATCCTTTCATTACTGATAATTACAATAACATTGGCAGTACCACCTCTCATCTCAGGTCCGTATGATGGCATCCAGCTAACTTCCATATCCTGCATCACGGCTGAATACGCCATAATTTTTCCCATCGACAGAATACCCTGTCCTCCAAATCCGGCTATCAATATTTCTTCGGTCATTTTCTCAGTTTTTTACCTGGTTAATTAAACACTTTTCTCATCAGGTGTTTTAAGGTCGCCAAGAGGATAGAATGGAAACATGTTTTCTTCCATCCATTTATTTGATTGTACGGGAGTCATTTTCCATCCTGAGGGACAATTGGAGACTATTTCAACAAAGCAGGTTCCTTTATTAAGTTTTTGATATTCAACCGCTTTTCTTAAAGCTTTCTTTGTCTTCCGGACATTAGCCGGAGTATGAACACTTTGTCGTGTAACATAATATGTTCCGGCAAGAGTTGCAACTATTTCAGTCATCTTCAACGGATAACCCATCATCTTTACATCTCTTCCATAGGGTGAAGTTGATGACTTCATTCCCTGGAGAGTAGTAGGAGCCATCTGTCCGCCAGTCATTCCGTAAATTCCATTATTGATAAAGATCATCAGGATATTTTCTCCCCTGTTGCAGGTATGAATAGTTTCAGCAGTACCTATGGCTGCCAGATCACCATCACCCTGATAGGTAAAAACAAATTTATCAGGAAGCAGCCGCTTTATTGCAGTTGCAACCGCCGGTGCGCGCCCATGTGCTGCTTCCTGTATATCAACATCAAGGTAATTATACAAAAAAACTGAACATCCAACAGGAGATACACCAATTGTTTCGGACTGAAGTCCTGCTTCATCGATTATCTCTGCAAGAATCCGATGAGCAGTGCCATGGCCGCAGCCAGGGCAGTATGACAAGGTATTCCTGGTCATTATATCAGTCTTCTTATAAACCAGATTTTCAGGTTTAATTATTTCTTTTATTCCTGTAACCACGTTCATATCTTATCCTCCTATAATGCTTGATTTAAGATCTTCAACAACCTCTTCAGGTGTTGTAACCATTCCTCCCATCCTGCCAAAATGCTTTACAGGAACTTTCCCGTTAACAGCCAGCAGGACATCCTCTACCATCTGTCCGGCACTCATTTCGACCGACAGAATACCTTTCACCCTGTCAGAAAGCTCACTTATCCGTTTTGACGGAAAAGGGAAAAGTGTGATAGGTCGTAAAAGACCTGCTTTAATGCCCTGTTCACGCAGAAGTTGAATTGATTTCTGAGAGACTCTGGCACTGGTACCATAGGCTACAAGGAGATAATCGGCATCTTCGCATTGAAACTCCTCGTACCTGACCTCATTTTCTTTGATCTCTCTGTACTTTGCCTGAAGCTTGAGATTAAACTTCTCCTGAGAGGCAGGATCAAGGTCAAGTGATGTTATTATATTTCTTTTGCGGGTTGATGGTTTTCCTATAGTAGCCCATTCTGGCGCAATTTTCATCCGCTCCTTATATGGTTTCAGATATACTTTTTCCATCATCTGACCAATAGCTCCATCTGATAGTATCATCACAGGATTCCTGTATTTAAAGGCCAGTTCAAATCCGAGATCGACAAAATCGGCCATCTCCTGAACTGAGGCAGGGGCAAGTACTATAAGATGGTAATCACCATGACCTCCGCCCTTAACTGCCTGAAAATAATCTGATTGTGCCGGCTGAATAGTACCAAGACCTGGTCCTCCCCTGACAACATTAACTATAAGACACGGAAGTTCAGCTCCTGCTATATAGGTTATTCCTTCCTGTTTCAGGCTGATACCCGGTGAAGAAGAAGATGTCAATACTTTTTTACCACAGCCAGCACCTCCATAAACCATATTTATTGCAGCAATTTCACTTTCAGCCTGAAGAACTACCATTCCGGTTGTCTCATATGGATTTGCTTCCATCAGGTATTCAAGTATTTCGCTCTGGGGAGTAATAGGATAACCAAAATAGCCATCTGCACCTGCCCTTATTGCGGCTTCAGCAATGGCTTCGTTGCCCTTCATTAGTCTTAGTTCCTTTTCCATCACCAATTTACATTTTTGTTTTATAAACTGTTATAACCCCATCGGGACAAACCATAGCACAATTAGCACATCCAATACACAAGTCGGGATTTGCAGGATAAGCATAGTAGTACCCTCTGTGATTAACCTCCCTGGCCATGGCGATTGTCCCTGTAGGACATGATACCATGCAAACCTCGCATCCCTTGCATCTGTCTACATTAACAACAATAGAGCCTCTTACTTTTGCCATATTTCTTAATTTATTTCATTAAGTGCATGATCCTGAAAAAATCTCTCAAGCCTGAATTCGAGATCATCAAACTGAGTACGCGGAACCATTGAAACACATACACGTAATCCTTCATGCCTGTCGCTACCTGAGATATCGAGAGAGACCGTACTGATTCCGTAATATAAAAGTTCTTCAAGTAATTCATTACCTGTCATACCGGGATAAGAAACTGTAAAATAGAATCCGTCGGCTATTGGTTCATCCAGATCCATATCATAAACTATCCTGAATCCGTTTTTTACAAACATTCCTTTCATCACCCGGGCTTTTTCACCATATTCCAATACTTCGTTTCTGAAGTTCAATTTTCCGTCATTCACAGCTTTTAACATTGCTGCCAGTCCAAATTGAGAAGAATGAGAAACTCCTGCTGACAATCCATATAACCCTCCAAAAATTGCCGAATGACCAAACTTATCGGTTGAAAAGTATCTTAAAAGATCAGGATATGACCGTCCGAATAGATGATCTGAGATAACCATTATCCCTATCCGCTGGCCGGCATAGCTAAATATTTTCGAACTTGAGATAAGCATTATGTAATCATCACAATAATGTGCAACTGTAGGTTGGAACGGAGGGTTACCCGGATTTGAATAATCTTTCCTGAAATCCATCCCGAAGTATGCCAGGTCTTCAATAACAATAACATCATATTTCCTCGATAGTTCACCAATAATTTCAAGTTCCTCCTCATTAAGGCATATCCATGCAGGATTATTTGGATTTGAATAGAGAAGTGAAGATATTTTTCCAGTCCTGAAATATGATTCCAGCTTATCCCTAAGCTTTTTGCCCCTGTAGTTATAGACATCAAATGAGTAAAAATCATGACCAAGCATTTTCACCTGTTGCTTATGAACAGGAAAGCCGGGATCGATGAATAAAGTTCCCTCCTTATTTTTGTCACTCCTGTTTGCTACAAGAAAGCTTATCATACTCCCCATAAGTGAACCTACAGTTGGGATACAACCACGAGGATTAACATTAACATTGAGAAATAGATTAACAAATCTCGCTGCCTCATCTTTGAGTATTGAAATACCATTTATATCAGGGTAAACAGCAGCAACACCTTTCTTAAGAGCATCTATCTCGGCTTCAATAGCAATATCAGGTGCAGGCAGACCTGGTACTCCCATTTCCAGACGGATAAATTTAATTCCTGTTTCTGCCTCTAACATATTTACCAACTGAACAATCTCCCGGATAGAGGCATGACCAGGCGATTTTATTCCGGTTTTTTCAGAAAGCCTGTTAATAATTTCACGGTATATTGGGATATCATTCATACAAACCGGATCAGAATTTTCTTTTGTCAATTACCCGTTTGGCTTTTCCTTCGCTTCTCTCAATAACTTTTGGTTCAACAAGGGTTACTTTAATCCCCAATCCAAGAGCATTTTCAAGATTATGCTGTATTTTCTGACGCAGGGTCTCAAGCTGGCTAATCTTATCAAGGAAAAAAGCTTCATCTACTTCTACCTTAAGCTCCAGTGTGTCAAGGTTATTGATCCTGTCAACAATAAGAAGGTAGTGAGGTTTGATTTCACTCATATCAAGCAGTACAGTTTCGACCTGGGAGGGGAACAGGTTAACACCCCTGATTATCAGCATATCATCGCTTCGCCCAAGACATTTTTCCATTCTGACCATTGTTCTTCCGCACTTACATTTTTCATAATTCAGTCTTGTCAGGTCACGGGTACGGTACCGGATCAATGGTAATCCTTCTTTTGTAATAGTGGTAAAAACCAGTTCTCCGATGCTACCTTCAGGCATCAGTTCCAGAGTGTCAGGGTCGATTATTTCAGGTAAAAAATGATCCTCAAAAACATGTAATCCATTCTGTTCCAGACACTCGCTGGCAACACCAGGACCTATCACTTCACTTAGCCCGAAAATATCAATCGCCTTTATCCTGAGTTTTTCTTCAATTTCCCGCCTCATATTTTCAGTCCACGGTTCTGCACCGAAGACTCCAACTCTCAGTTTAAGATCATCCCTGTTAATACCGCTTTCCTGAATAGCTTCTGCAAGATATAATGCATAGGATGGTGTACATGCCAATACAGTACTTCCGAAATCATGCATAAGCTGTATCTGGCGTGTGGTATTTCCTCCCGATATAGGAATAACTGAGGCACCTATCTTCTCGCCGCCATAGTGAATACCCAGTCCTCCGGTAAAAAGGCCATACCCATATGCAACTTGTATAAAATCATTTCGGTTTGCCCCGGCACATGTCAATGTACGGGCCATCACCTCCGACCATGTACCAATATCGTTACGTGTATAGCCTACAACTGTTGGTTTTCCGGTTGTGCCCGAGGATGCATGAACTCTTACAATTTCGCTCATGGGTACTGCAAACAATCCAAAAGGATAATTATCCCGAAGGTCTGTTTTGGTGGTAAATGGTAGCTTTGAAAGATCATCAACCGAACTAATGCTTTCAGGTCCAAGACCTGCTTCCTGCATTTTATGCCTGTAATAAGGCACGTTGAAGTAAACACGTTCAACAGTTTCCCTTAATCTTTCATTCTGAACCTTCTTAAGCTCTTTCCGGTTCATGCATTCGAAATGCCTGTTCCAAATTTCCATATTATATCAGATAAGTCATTTGATTTTATTCACCTTATACAATTCAAATTAAATTTTATAAAGATCGCTTGCCTTAATAAGTTCCATCTCATGGTCCTTTAGGGCTTTAATTGCATTATCAGTGTTATTGCACCGGAGTATTATTACAGATTTTTTCCCTGATGAAAAGGCATAAGTATATTCAACACTGATGTTCAGATCCGAAAGAATCCTGAGTATCTTGGCATAATACTTTGCCTCGTTGGGTGCCATTACAGAAATAACTTCTGTGAGATTCACTGTAAATAACTGATCCTTAAGTATTTTCTTTGCCTTTTCAGGGTCAGAAACAATAAGTCGCAGAATACCAAATTCTGATGTATCGGCAACACTCAGAGCAGTAATCCTTATATTCTCTTTTCCAAGAGTTTCAAGGACTTCAGTCAACCTGCCTGATTTATTCTCAAGAAAAACTGACAATTGATGAATAATCATAATTAAATTCTTTAAATAAAAATTTAAAAGCCCGAAGATAAACATAAAAATTATTTGACATCATTACAATGCATAAAGATTACTTTTCAACTCTAATTCGCGCATCAACCACTGTTATATTACTGGTGCTTCCGATAAGCGGATTAAGATCTATTTCCTTGATCTCCGTAGCAAATCTAAGCAAACTTGAAAGCCTGACAATAATCTCAGCGAATTTTGGCTCATTGATTCCAGCCTTTCCCCTTGTACCGCGAATTATCTTATAACTTTTAAGACTCCTTATCATTGAACGGGCTTCACTGAAAGTTAATGGTGCAAGTCCTGATGATATATCACCCAGCACTTCAACAAATATTCCTCCTAATCCGCAGATTATTATGTGGCCGAATCTGGGTTCATATTTCGCACCAATAAAGAGTTCAATACCGGACAGCATCTCCTGAACCAATACCCCTTTTACATCCTTAATGTTTTTCATCCTGTCAAATTCTGCCAGAAGATGCTTTTCTGACCTGATATTAAGAGTAACTCCTCCGACATCAGATTTATGAACAGGCCCGACTACTTTTAAAGCCAGAGGATATCCTATTCTATGGACCTGGTTAATAAGCTCTTCTCTTGAGTAGGCTACTTCTTCCTTAACAAAAGGTATATCTGCAGCAGCCAGGAGCTGCTGAATGCGAGTGGGATCCAGATAACCATCAGGAGCATTATCAATAACTTGCCTTATCAATGGAATATTAATACACTCCAGGTAGATTTTTTCGCTTGCCGGGAAAGGGGTATTGGAAATCTTTGTAAGTGCCCGTCCGAGGACCACCTCATCAGGAAAGTTAACATGTCCTTTATTCAGAAAATAACCGAGCTCCCTTGAAGAACTTGTGACCGATGGTAATATTGGAAACAAAGGTTTATTGCACTCCTCAATCTTTCTATGAAGTAAATCATAAATTTCTGTCATATCATTAAGACCGTTGTTGCCAAAGATCACACTCATACCGTCAATTGCCGGCAGTTGTTTATCGACATACTCAATTACATTATCAAGTTGATCATTTGTTGCTGTTGCGATCATGTCAATTGGATTATCAGCTGAGGCACCGGGATTCATCATTGATAGAAGCTTATCTCTGTCTTCCGGAGCAAGATTCGGAATATTCATTCCACCGGTAGCAAGTGCATCAGTAAGCATTACTGCAGGTCCCCCGGCATGAGTTATAATAGCTATATTCCTGCCTTTAAGAGGTTTATGCATAAATACTGAAGCTACTGTAGTTAGTTCCTCGCGACCTGAACAACGTACAATTCCGGCTTTTCTGAAAAGTGCCTCTACCGCTGAATCGGATGATGCCATTGCCCCGGTATGAGAAGTTGCTGCACGGCTTCCTTCCTCAGTTATCCCCGCCTTTATAGCTGCAATTCTGCATCCTTTTCTGATAAGTGACGATGCATGATGCAAAAGCTTGTCAGGATTTCTTATACTCTCCACATATATAAGCTTTATCGAAGAACTACGTAAAGGATCAAAAGTGATATCCCAGTATTCAAGTATTTCTTCAATACCAGTCTGTGCACTGTTGCCAACTGAAAAAACACTGGAAAAATTCAATCCCTTCGGAAATGCTGATTCTATAATAAAAATGGCAGTAGCTCCTGATCCTGAAACGAAATCACATCCATTGATATTGAGTTTCGGAACAGGAGTAGTAAATACTCCCTGATAATTCTGTGTAATAACCCCAATACAATTAGGACCAATAAGGCAGGCACCTGCTCTGTTAATAAGTTCCGTTAATTCACTTTCCAGCTGCCGTCCCTCTTCTCCAGCCTCGCTGAATCCGGCAGAGATAATAATAAACGCTCTTGTATTATTATTCTTTAAAAGTTTATCAACTGCAGGAAGACACATTTTTGAAGGAATTGCCAGTATAGCAAGATCAGCAGACGGCAGATCAGATAGCTCCCTGTATGATCTTATCCCTTGTACAATGTCTTGTTTTGGGTTAACCACATACAGAAATCCTTTATAATTACCATCGATAATATTTTTCAGGACTTTCCCTCCGGGTTTAAAAATATCATCTGACCCTCCGACAACTACTATACTATCCGGATTTATAAGTTTTTCATTTATCATATTAAAAACATAATGGTAAAGGATTAATTCATCATATTCAGGAATCCGTAAAAAGAAGTATTACAATCGTGTTAACTATTTTAAAACACCGGATTCTGACCAACAGCATTCAACCAGATCTCTGATATAAAAGTTATCAATAACAAATGAATTGATTTAATGATAGCAATATAGTAAAAAATTGAAATAATAATTATGAGTTAAAACATGATATTAAATCGCTATATTGCCTTAATTATCAATAAGTCCTCAAATGACGCTCTCATTTTACTCAGGTTATAGGAGACCTGGGGAAGTGAGTTCTTCAGAATCAGAAATTATTCATAGCCTAAAACAAACCGGATAATCTTAAATCTTGATATTTGTTATATTTGTCGATTGAATTTATTTAGCATGGCTTCATCAATAAATGATATACTTTCCAGAGAGACATTTTCAAAGGATGAAATAATCCGTTTACTTGAAACTAAAGGAGAAGAGAAGAGTATACTGTTTAAAAAATCTGCTGAAATAAAAGAAAAATATATTGGGAAAAAAGTATGGTTCAGAGGTCTGATAGAGTTTTCCAATATCTGTAGTAAGGATTGTCTGTATTGCGGGATCCGGAAAGGCAATAAAAATCTTGTCCGCTATAACCTATCTGATGATGAGATTCTTGCTGCAGCAAAATTCGCTTTTGATAACAGATACGGATCTATTGCCCTTCAGTCAGGTGAACTTGAGAGCGAGTTTGTTGCAGGTCGTGTTGAAAACCTTCTGTGGAAGATCAGGCAATTGTCAAATGGGGAAATTGGAGTTACATTGTCTGTTGGAGAGCAGGAATCATCAGTATATGAGAGATGGTTTAATGCCGGAGCTCACCGGTATCTCCTGAGGGTTGAATCGACTAACAGACAGCTCTACAATAAGATTCACCCAAACAATGCAAATCATGATTTCGACAGGAGGCTGAAATGTTTGAAAAGCCTTCAGAATATTGGTTATCAGACAGGAACAGGAGTTATGATTGGTTTGCCTTTTCAAACCCTGGATGATCTAGCCGGGGATATTATGTTTATGAAGGAATTCGATATTGACATGTGCGGAATGGGCCCATATATAGAACATAAAGATACGCCACTTATTGAATATTCTGATGAGCTTCTTCCCCTTAAGGAAAGATTTGACCTTACCCTGAAAATGATCGCGATCATAAGGATAATTATGAAAGATATTAATATTGTTGCCGCAACAGCGCTTCAGGCAATTGATCCTATGGGAAGGGAGAAAGCAGTTATGATTGGCGCCAACATTCTTATGCCCAATATAACTCCCGGGAAATACCGTGACAGCTACAAACTTTATAATAATAAGCCATGTACGGATGATTCTGCAGAAGATTGTCAGAGCTGCCTTGAAGCACGGGTAAGTCTTGCTGATTCGGAAGTTGTTTATGGTGAGTGGGGTGACTCAAAGCATTATAAAGAGAGAAGGGAAAACATCAAAAGAATAAACAAGTCATTATTGTAGATAAAAACTATGCCGATCAAATGACAGGTAATGTCAAATAATCAGCATAGTTAAAAACTCAGTAAACTAACCTATATAAACCTGAACATTTACTGCATAAATCAGACGATCTTCTTATTTACAGCATCCCATTCTATCCTTCTGTGCTCAAGATATGACCTGTGAGCCATAATACAGGCAATACCCTCTTCATATGTTCTTTCTATATTTGCACTGGGAGTCCCTCCTGAACGGATACAATCAATCCACTCTTTTATGTGAAGATGTGTTACATCAACATTCCTCCCGTTAATAGTTGTTGTTGTCAGACCACGCGAAGCATAATATTTTTCTGTTGCTGATGTCACAGCATCAATACTTCCCGAGGTTGGATTGAAGGAAATCATTGGCCCTGACGGATCAATTATTCCGGATTCAATCTGTTTTTTATAACGGGTTGAATTTGCATCAGCTGTTATACTGATTGCGCTACCCAACTCCATTGTTGCATCGTGACCCATAAATAATCTTCCGCGACTGTGGCTGTTAGCCAGGGTGGCGCTGTAAAGCAAAGTTAAGTCACGGTCGGGATACTCAAAAACGCAGTGAAGTGTATCCGGCATATCACGGTCATCTTTCCAGTAGTATATTCCACCTGAAGCGACTGCATATTTGGGAATGCCTATTCTAAGAAGCTGGTTGACAGCATCAAATTCATGTGTAAACAACTGACCGATCATTCCTGTTTCATATGTAAAATATTTCTGCCAGTTATAGTATCGGTTGGTTGTAAAAGGAACTATAGGCGTACTTCCAAGCCACTGATTCCAGTCAATGGTTTTTTCATCACCCGGCTTGGGTTTGCCATTGGCATCCAGATCTCTTATCCATGCTCCGTCTTGTGAATTACGGTTGGTTGTTGTCTCAACCAGAGTTATTTTACCAAGTATGTTCTTCTTGATAATATCCTTAGCCTGCTGGAAAACCACACTCTGTGTAATCTGGTGGCCCATTTGAAATACAATACCACTGCTTTTTACAGCATTATAGACATTGTTCAGTTCTGCTTCAGAGAGGGCAATACTTTTTTCACAATATACATGTTTACCAGCTTTGGCAGCAGCAGCAGAGATAGGAGCATGATGGTGGTCAGGTGTTGCTATCATTATAGCATCAATATCCTTATCATCAATCATTTCCTGATAGGTGTTGTAGCGCTTCACAGGAAGCCCGGCAGGTTTTCCACCTCCGGTACGGATATCATTACGTGCTGTTTCCAATCCTCTTTCAGCGTGAAGGTCAAATACATCACAGATACCTGTCAGAGCTACATTAAGGTTTTCCTGAGCGAGCCAATCCTCAAGGGTTCCGTTAGCCTTCATCTTCTCATAGTCCTGTGGATGAATGTATCCCAATCCATTTACATGTGTCACAGCTCTTGCTCCAAAACCTACGATTCCAACTCTTAGCAACTTGCTGCCGGCACTGGCACTTTTCATAATTTTCGGTGCCTCGAATTTCCCTAGTCCCAATTCATCAAGAACCCTGTTTTTCTTCTCAAGGTCATAGGCTTTTTTCTGCATCAGTTCAAATGCAAATGCTCCAATTACAGGAACGCCTATTAATGCTTTTAATAATGTTCTGCGCTTAATAGCCGGTTTTTGTTCCTTAGCGTTTTCTTCCGGCTTCTTTGTTTGTCCTTTATCCTGTGTCATTGCCTTAGTCTATATATTATTTTTTTCGATTTTTAAACCTCTCTACAAATACGTCTAGTCCAAAAAAGCTGCTCGTGGGGAACAGAGCAAGCACAACCAATGCTACTGCCTCAATAAGTGTTTTGCTTACAACCAGATAGTTGCCTTCTGTTGGAACAGTGTATTCCAGTCCGATTAAAGGAGGATTAGTTGCATAGTAAAGTAATAGAAGAAAAGCTCCTGATAAAGAAGCCAGTCTGGTAAACAGACCAAAAATCAAACCAAGCCCGATTGCTATCAGGCCCCATGTGTTAAGGAAATCAACTGCTGCGAGTGCTGTATCATGAGCCAGAACCCATTTGGCAAATCCCTGCAGTATCCATTTTGACTCCTGCAGAAATCCGAATGAAGACCAGTTTGGGATCAGTACTTTCGAAAATCCTTCATAAAGAATATGCCATCCGATTAAAAACCTTAAAACAACCAAAGAAGAAAGTTGCAATGTTGAAAATGTCTTTGTCTCTTTCATGTAGTTAAATTATTATTAATATGATAATTAGTTTCTAATTATAATCCAAGCATCTTTTTTGCATTCCCTGATCTCAAGAGTTCCTTTGTCTGGACATCTGCTTCTGCATCCCTCAGAGCTTCTATACGTAATAAGCCTGTGAGATAATCAAGTATAGGTGAGTGGGTTCCAAAAGCGAATTTCTCTTTGCCATATTTCTTAATAAGAGAACCCAGCTCAGATGTATTTTTCCCCGATGTATCAAACAGAATCCCCGGGTTTTGAAAGACTTTAGTATCTTCATCATTCAGTTGTGTACCCCTTGCAATATTCAGAATCATGTATTTTGCATCCGGTACCTCTTTAATAATCGGAATTATATCTTTAAGGCTCCAGTCCACTGAAATATCCATCCATGCTCTTGGTCTGCTGTCTACCATCTGGATTGTAAAAGCTATAATCAATCCCCGATCCCTGGCACTTTTAACAAGCTCAACACAGGAAGGATCGGTTAGTTCATAATCATGATATAACGGATAGAGGCGTATCCCTTTCATCCCGAATTTTTTGCTGCATACATCCAGGTCATTTTTCCAACCCGCATAAATAGGATTTAGGATACCAAACGGGATAAAGCGGTTGCGAAAACGCTTATCTGAATTTATCTCTTCAAATAATTCCTCATTAGCAGCCTGGGTATCCTTATAAAAGATCCCATTCATATTGCTCACTACTGATATATCTACACCAAACTTATTCATCCTTTCAAGCAGAGCCTGACAGGTATTGCAATTTGTTTGGATGAACGGCCAATGGCCAATGTTAGCATTAATATCAATTAACATGATTTCCGGCCTTTCTTAATATGTTATTAAAATTTTCAAAAAACACCTTTTTCTTTTGAATATCAGTTAGTTTTGAGGAGAGTATAGTTCCAACACCCTGGTAATATGAGCCATCAGTTCCGAAAAACATTCTCTCTTCCCCAAGATATTTAAGTACAAAGTCTATCATATTTCCTTCATTATTACTTCCTGATGTATCGACATAAATATTCGGGTAATCCTGAATTGCTTTACAGGCATATTCCCAGTCACCTCCACCTCCTGTATGTGCATACTGAAGCATTGCTTCCGGATATCTTTTTGCAGCTTCCACAAAATCCTCCGGGATTGATGCATTGGGCTGGACATTACCATATTTTGTCCTTTTACCTCCGACACCTATCCCACAATGGGCATGCATAAGTATAATCATCTTAAGATCAATGAATTTTTCAATAATCGGATAAAATAACGGATTATTGATTTTTACCTGGTTATAGACCTTTAACCCTATCATACCCTGATCTATACATCTCTTTATTTCTTCAAGAGACTCTTTTCCATATACAGGATTGACAAAACAGCTGCCAAGATACCTGTCGGGATACTGCTTCATAGCTTTAAGAACGGCATCATTACACTTTCTGAATTCTTCAGGTGTAGCTTCTGGTCCCGAACCTGCAGATATAGGTCGTGAAATCTCAAGTTTCATTATACCCAGTCTGTCTGCATAATCCAATTGGGATTCAAGAGTTCCGCCAAGCCCAACATGTTCATGAGCATCAATCTTTTTATATTTCATTACCTCCTGCATTATATTGTAGTTTGCAGAAGCTGAATAACCCGTTAAGGATGATTCATCCAGATTATCCCCCATCATCTTGCCAGTCAGCATTATACCTGCCGCTGAAAAGGTTGTGGCTTTGAAAAACTTTCTTCGGTTAATTGTTTTTGACATTCGGTTTTAACTGATTAATTAATCCTGATGTATCATAATCTCAAAGATATGATAACCTATATAAAAATAATTTGTACAAAAGTATCCAATATTAATACTATTTAGTCAATTTTTTATAATTAACAAAGAACACTATGCAATATTGTACAACTAAACAGCAATTTAACTATGTATGATCAATTTTGTAAATCGTGTAAAATCGCTGGTAAAATCCATTTTTCCTGGTAAATATACCAGGGAAAAATAAGGGTGTGTAACTCCCCTTTCCTGTTAGTTTATTTTGCAGAATTACACACCCTCAGATCACCAATTCTATTTAACCACTACTTTGCCTGCCTGGTAAACAACACGTTTCAGGTCGGGGCTATCATAACCGTGGTTAGTAGCAATAACTGTAAGGTCAAACTCACCGGCAACAGCATAAGTGAAAAACGCATACCATCCACCTGTTGTAACTGTTGTAGTTACTCCCTGTGCTTTTACAAGTCCATAATCAGAATAGTAGTTACTTGCAGTAAGTACTGGATGATTGAACATATCAATTGAATCAACTGTACTATTCTTCTTTTTCATAATAGTCCTTATATTGCCCGGCCATAATGAAACCATATTGGCATCGGTATAGACCACAATTTTTATCTTTTTCCCTTTGAAAATCTCGGTTATAAGGGAGTCTTTTCCAGTCTTATCAGTCATAAACATGGCTGTACTGCTGATAACAGGATCATTTACATTATCCTCTTTCAAACACGATACTAGGAATAATGGAAAAGTTAAGGCCAGAATTAATATATAAATTACTTTTTTCATATTTATTCGTTTTAAAATATTTGATTCGTTAAATCGGTTAATAACCAGCATTTTGAGTCAGCGTCTGGTCTTTCTCAATTTCAGCCACAGGGATGGGTAGAATTAACTGGTAGGCAGGGATATCTTCACTCCTGAAAGTTCTGAATTCATAATCAACATTGCTTCTCAGGTCACGTGATATATATTCTATTGCCTTACCTGTCCTTACAAGGTCAAAATACCTGTGATTCTCAAATGCTAATTCCATACGACGTTCGTGAAGGATCCTGTCAATATTCAATGCTGAAGCTGCAATCGGAGCCATACTTACCCGGGCTCTGACCTGATTTACATAAGTCACCGCAGTAGCCGGATCAGTTGGCATAAGTGCTTCAGCATACATCAGCAATGCATCGGCATATCTTGTTATCATAAAGTTATAATCGGCACCGACTTTATCATATGCAACAATTCCATTCAGAGGAGGCATCATTTTTAGCGGAATCGGGGTTATCAGATTATTCATTGCATGCCATCCGGAATCAACTGATACTTTGTACCGTGTCCATTCCTGGTAGGCAACAAATTCATCCATCAGGTTTTTACAACCTGCAAACTGACAACTGCTTGTGGTTACTTTATACTTATTTATACCAACAGAAGACATGTTTCTGTAATAATAACTTGGAACTCCTGCAGCAACGTTAAAGTTGACCTCAAAAATTGATTCTGAATTAAACTTGTTGGTTGGTAACCAAATCTTTGAATAATCGGTTAACAGGGCATAAGTACCAGCTTCCTTGTCAACAATAAGTTTTTTCAGTGTTGCGGCAGCATTACTATTGTCTTTCATGGTAAGATATACCTCTGCCAATATTGTCAATGCAGCCCCTTTTGTAATACGGGCTCCTTCACTGGAGATAGCTGCATCCCCTTTTTTGTAACAATTTTCAAAGGCAGACTGAAGATCAGGGATAATAACCTTGGTATAAATATCATTAACAGGAGTCCTGCCAATACCAAAAGCTGTAGCCGGATCATCGAACCGTTTTGTTACCATCGGCACATCACCATACAACCGCACCAGGTTAAAATATGAGAAAGCACGCAGAAAAGCTGCTTCTCCACGATAGGCTTTTATTATAACAGCATCTGCTTCAGTCTTGGGCACATACTTATCAATGATATCAATGATATTGTTGGCATTGACTATCATTTTATAGAAATTAGTCCAATGAGCCAAACCTGAACTGGTATTGTCTTTATAAAAATTATTATAAACTGATACTGCAAAAGGTTGAGTTCCGTCATCCGACATATTCTCGGTAATGGTTGGAAGTCCTCCCTGATTATAAATAGTTTGCAAAGGTTTATAGACTGCTACTAATCCGGTTTTAATATCGGCTGGCGTTTTAAAGAATATCCCTGGGGCCAGAGCATCCTCCGGTTGTCTGTCCAGAAATGATTCCGAACAACCACACATAATCAGTGTAAATGCTATGATTGAAAATATCTTTTTCATATTTATATTTTTAATATTATGATTATAATGACACATTAATTCCAAAGGAGACTATTCTGGTCATTGGATATGCACCATTGTCCATCCCTTGCGACAAGGCTGAATTACCTGCATAGTTTACTTCAGGATTATAACCGGGATATTTGGTTATCAGCAATGCATTCTGAATGCTCGTATAAATACGAACCTGGTTCAGATTAATTTTTTGCATGATACTTTTTGGTAATGTATAACCGAATGATACATTCTGGATATTAACATAGGTACCTTTAAATACCAGAGATCCCCGGGTTGAGGTTCCATCCCATGATTTACGTGTCGGAGCAGCGTAGGTTCCATTAGTCCTGTCAGGACGCCAGTAATTATCATAATACATATGAACAGTATTCTGGGCACCTGAATTTTTTGCCATTATAGGTTCCATCTGAACCATTATATGATCACCTCCCTGAACACCATTTACCTGGACTGACAAATCAAATCCCTTATAATCAAAATTATTTGTCATACCCCAGATAAAATCAGGATTTGGGTTGCCGATAATGGTATTATCAAGTCCGTCAATTATACCGTCACCATTAACATCATAAAGCTTGATAGCACCGGGATAAGAACGGTACATCCATTTGGGATTGCTTGGATTGACAATAGGATTGGTTTTAACATCTTCCCAATCATCATATGCACCAAGGTAGTAAGCACCCCAGAGACCTGATAATGGTTTACCTTCAATCGAATAGGCATTATTGTTTATCAATGGCCGTTTGTCAGCACCTGTATTTAATACCCTGTTCCTGTAATATGATAAGTTAAAGCTGGTAGTCCAGTTAAACTCACCAACAATATTACGGGTCTTTAACATATATTCATATCCACGGTTGCGCATCGAACCAATATTTACATAATATGAACCAAACCCTGTAATTAATGGTAAAGGCATATTGAACAGCATATCCTCTGTCAGTTTATAGTAATAATCTATACTAAATGATAACCGACTCTTAAGAAACTCAACATCGGCACCAATACCATAGTCAGTGGTTGATTCCCACCCAAGGTTTGAATTGGCGACATTAGCATCAACATAACCGGCTGATAATGTTGATCCTGTTCCAAAATTATATGAAGTTGCTGAAAGTGAACTTATTGCATTGTAGTTTGGTATCCCTGAGTTACCTATAATACCCCATCCTCCCCTGATCTTAAAATCATTGATATAGTTTTTTACGGGAGCAAAGAAGTTTTCGTCGGAAACACGCCATGCGGCTGAAAATGAAGGGAAAATACCCCATTTCTTTTGAGCTCCGAATTTAGAAGAGCCATCTCGACGAACACTGGCGGTAACATAATATTTGCCACCATAATTATACATTGCCCTCGCAAAACTACCTATCATGGTCTCGCTTGACTTATTAGTCCTTGCATCATTCTGGGCACTTAAAACTGTAATAGCCTGATTCAATGTAGGTACTGCATCAGTAGCATAATCATACTTGCTTATGTACGAACTTTTATAAGAAGTTTCTTCAGCAGAATAACCCAATATTGCATTAACAGAATGTTTTCCAAACATATGATTATATGTTAAAAAATTCTGTGAGTTCCAATAGAGCCTTGTGGAAATATTATTCAATCCCTGGGATCTGGATGTTGTAGCTGAAGCAGTGGGATAAGATGTTGGCAGAAAATAATCACGTTCCCAATTCCTGAATTCAGTATGAAATTCTGAGCGGAAAGTAAGATCTTTGGTTAAATTGATCTCTGCAAAAATCGTTGACAGGTTCTTTGCAGTACGCCTGCTATCTGTATTTAAATAGTTTATTAAGGGATTAACATAACTGCTCAGGTTCCACTCAGCCCAGTAACCTTGCGTATAGCCCAGATAAGCAGGATCTCCGTTTTCATTATATGCTTCATATAAGGGAGAAATTGAAGCCAGATTATAAAACATATTTTCCATGCTTCCTATGACGTTAAGGTTTTCCAATGTTGGAGCAAGAAGTAATCCTGTTTTCATCCAGTTATTGACTTTCAATTCAACGTTAGCCCTGAATGAAAAACGGCTATATCCGGCTTCCTTAACTATCCCATCCTGGTTATAATATCCTCCTGAAATCATATACTTAAGGTTTTCCGTTCCCCCGGTTGTGGATAACTGATAGTCCTGAACCCTACCGATCTGAGTTGCAACATCCTGCCAGTCTGTATCATAAGGCCGGTCTTTGGTCGCCTGAGTCACAGTAATCCATCTCTCATACAAATTACCAGGCCCCCCGGATGTCATCGGAGCTTTATTACTTGAATAATTTGTCCAGTTATAGATTCTGGTTGCATTGTCATCGTTCCAGCTCCACAGGGGAGCGTTAGGGTCATTTGTACCAAAATTAGGATCTTCAACAATATAAGCCTGGGCGCGGGAATCATCCATGAACTTCAGAAAGTCCTCCTTATTCAGGACATCCATTTTGTGGATCATTTGCTCATAACCATTATTGACGTTTATATTAATGGTCGGTTTTCCCATTTTTCCTTTTTTCGTTGTTATAAGGATAACACCATTGGCAGCCTGGGCACCATAAATGGCACTTGATGAAGCATCTTTCAGTACTTCTATAGATTCGATATCGGCAGTGTTAATGGCATTCAGCGGATTCTCTGTCTGGTTAAAACCATCCTTAAGAGGAAATCCATCTATAACTATCAAAGGATCGTTTGAAGCATTAATTGAACTTACACCACGTATACGGATATTTGATCCACCTCCCGGTGCGTTATTTGAGTTTAATATCCTGACACCTGCCATCTGACCTGACATAGCCTGTGTAAAAGTTGCAACCGGTTTATCTTTAAGGTTTTCCATCGAAACAGAAGCAATTGATGTAGATACATCCCTTTTCTTTTGTGTTCCGTATCCGATAACCACTACTTCATCCAGCTGAGTACTCTCTTCCAGAAGAGTAACATTAATTACAGTATTAGTGCCTACCTCAATCTCCTGTGATTGCATTCCAATAAACGAAAATACAAGAGTAGAGCCTTTGAGTATATTACTCAGAGAATATTTTCCACCCAGATCAGTTACGGTTCCTGATGTTGTACCCTTAACAAGAACAGTAACTCCCGGAAGGGGTTCATTCCTGTTATTAGTTACGGAACCTGAAACTTTGGATTGCTGAAACTCAACCAGGGATTTGGCTTCATCCTTATTTGCAAGGATTATCTGCCTGTCAAATACCATGTATTCAACATCATTACCTCTGAAAATATTTTCAAGAACCTCTTTAATTGGTTTGTTGTCAGCAACAATATCTACTTTCCGGGTAACATCAACCAGTTTCTGGTTATACAGAAAATAGAACTCGCTCTGCGACTCTATATTGTCCAGAACCTGTTCAATAGTTGAATTATTCAGATTCAGTGAGATCTTTGTATTCTGGGCATAAGTTGAGGAAGCCAGAACATTCAACACACTACAAAACAACAAAATAGTTGTAATTTTCATGGTTAGCAGTAGTTTTTGGAAATTACTTAGTGGTTTATTCAACCGTAAGCAATTAAGATTTTTTTTCATACTTTTGTTAAGTTAGATGGTTAATAATAAATTGTTATCGAAAGAGCAGTTTTTAGCCTCTGATTTCCGGGGAAAAGTGTTGCCGCACTTTTCCCCTTTTATCATGTGGAATTATAATAGCCGATCATTTTATCAGATCCGACCATTGGTGAGTAATTAATTTTCTTTATTGAAAAATTTCAACTTTTATTTAATTAAATCAGGCTCTTCCCTCACAGGAAATATTAACACCTTTTTCCTAGTATATGTACCGTCAGGAAGAACATCTCTCTTTATTTCAATATAGTCAACAGGAGAAGATGCTTTCAATAATTTAAGTATTTCTGTGAGCGATTCATCCTCAAAAGTTGCCCTGTACCGGTAATCCATAAGTACGTTGCCATGTAATTCAATGTCTACATTGAAAATCTTACTGATTCTTTTAACCACGTAACTTAAAGGTCTGTTTCTGAATATAAGTTTACCATCCTTCCATGAGATATATTCACTTATATCTTCATCTGTTACATTTGATTCACCACTCTTCTTACTTAATTCATAATATTGATTCGGATTAAGTTCTGTAGTTAAACCTATTCTTCCTTTTTCTGCAATTTTACTCACAAGTACTTTGCCGGATAAAAGAGCAACATCGCAGTTAATATCGGTTGAATAATCTGAAACGTTGAATTTGGTACCTGTCGCTCTAACGTTTAATGAAGATGTTTGTACAATGAAAGGAAATGATGGATCCGAAGCCACCTCAAAATACCCCTCCCCATTCAGATATACTACTCTTTTGTCTCCTTTAAACTTATCAGGGTACCGCAGGCTGCTGCCTGAGTTAAGCCAAACCAGAGAACCATCTGCAAGTTTAAGGGATGTTCTGGTTCCAAAAGTCGCAAAAACCTCATTGTAAACAGACTCACTTTTCCCGGGTTGATCCTTAGGCCCAAAGAATAGCCAGAGAAGATTGATAGCCAGAAGAGGAATTATTAATACAGCGGCTATTTTTTTCCAGATTACCCACATCTTTTTTACTTTATTCTCTCCAGAAACTCTGCTTAAAACTTTTTCCAAAGCATTTTCTGGATTAATACTTTCAGGGTTAAATCTCCTGTCTGACACTTCCCAGATATTTTTCACCTGGTTAAAATATTTTCTGTTATCCTCTTCAGAACCAATCCATTTCAGAAGAGTAGTTTCTTCTTCATTATCAGCATCTCCGGAAAGGAATCTTGATATTACAAGATCAATTTCTTCGTTACTTTTCAAATTCATCTACAAAATTTCTATGATAAAGACGTTTATAAAAATAAAAACCACATTCAAGATATTTTTTTTTAAATATTACGGGAGGTAATCTTTGAGATTTTCACGAAGAAAATGAAGAGCTTTGCTGATACGTACCTCAATTGTACGTACAGAAACATTAAGTTTCTTTGCAATCTGTTTATATTTAAGCCCTTCCTCACGATTCATAAGGAAAGCCTGGGAACAATCAGGAGGAATAAGAGCAAGTGCTTTCTGAATCTGATCTTCCAGTTCAGATCTGAGAAGATAATTATCAGTATCATTTTCATACAGTTTTGCGGTAGCTGTTATAGTATCAAAATGTGTCTGAATTACTCTCTTATGACGATACCAGTCTATACATCTGTTTTGCACTGAACGCAGCAGGTAAGATTTGACAGATATTGTTATCTGCAGAGTATCGTGTTCTTCCCAAAACTTTACGAAGGTATCCTGAACAATCTCTTCTGCTGTGTCAGGATCATGAGTGAAACTAATTGCAAACATCACCAAATCGCGGTAATAGGCTGTAAAAATTGCAGAAAATGCTTTTTTATCCCCTTTTATGATATTAACGAGCAGTACACTCTCAACTAATGAATCCTTTTTATTCACATTAAAATATTAGGAATAGCTCAAAGTTATATTATTTAGGGTGATTTACAATATTAATACTGGAAACTGAACTCCATCAGGAATAAAATTTTGAAATACAGTCAGATTTTTTTTATAACTAATATGGTCAAAAGTTAATAATTCACATTATTCTTGCACTTTTTTTTTGCATTTGTAATAATTTATGTTAGGTTTGAAGTCAAACATTAAGGAATAGAAGCTTTAAAATGAATTTTGGTAATTATTATTACTGTTATTATTGCAGGCATACTACGGTAAGTCCTGTGATAGATTAGTGCTGACAACACAATTTACAAGATATGCGGCTTACCTGACAAAGGGTAAGCTTTTTTTTTACTAATATTTATTAATTACTTATAATCATGGAAAAAACTCAAAAAAATGCTACCGTACAATTCTACAGCGGAAAACAGATCCCGCTCGAAATGCATAAGGTTCGTATTGTACAATCTCTTAACCTTGTTCCTGTTGAACGAAGGCTGGAAGCTATAATAGAGGGAGGATACAACTCCTTTTTACTTGGCACAAAGGATATCTTCCTTGACATGCTTACTGACAGTGGTACCAACGCAATGAGCGATGAGCAACTTTCGAAGATGCATATTGCCGATGATGCTTATGCAGGTTCACAGAGCTATGTAAAGATCGAAAAGAGTATCCTTAATATCTTTGGTACAAAATATATTTTACCGGTTCACCAGGGTCGTGCTGCAGAGAACATAATTTCAAAAGTATTCGTCAAAGAAGGATCCTTTGTACCGATGAATTATCACTTTACCACAACTCTTGCACATATACAAATTAACGGAGGGACAATTGCGGAATTATATACTCCTGAAGCAATGAAAGTTAAAAGCAATCATCCCTTCAAAGGGAATATGGATATATCCCGTCTTGAAGCTTTTATCAGTGAGAAGGGCCCTGAAAATATTCCATTTATCAGGATGGAAGCATCAACAAATCTTATCGGCGGTCAGCCCTTTTCAATGGACAACCTGAAAAAAATAAGACAAGTTGCTGACAAACATAAACTGATGATTGTTCTGGATGCCAGTCTTATTGGGGAAAATGCCTATTTCATTAAGAAAAGGGAAGAAGGATATCAAGATATACCACTTCTTAAAATAATGAACCAGATGTGCGATCTCAGTGATATTATTTACTTCTCGGCAAGAAAAGTGAGCTCAACCCGGGGTGGTGCGATCTGTACCAAACGAAGCGATCTCTACAACCTTATGAGAGACCTGGTTCCTCTTTATGAGGGTTTCCTGACATATGGCGGGATTTCAATACGTGAAATTGAGGCAATGGCAGTTGGTTTGGATGAGACAGCCGAGGAGAATGTTGTTGGCCAGTCGCCCTCTTTCATAAATCATATGGTAATGGAACTTGATAAACTCGGAATACCGGTAATAATGCCTGGTGGTGCACTTGGCTGCCATATAGATGCAGGCCAATTCCTTTCTCATGTACCCCAGACTCAATACCCTGCCGGAGCACTTGTCGCCGCTTACTATATTATTTCTGGTGTCCGTGGTATGGAAAGAGGTACTTTAAGTAGCATTCGTGACAAAAAAGGTAATGATGTTCTTGCAGATATCGAGCTAATGAGACTTGCATTTCCAAGACGTGTTTTTACATTGTCTCAGACTGAATATGCCATAGATCGCCTAAACTGGCTTTATCATAACAGGGACCTGGTCGGAGGGCTGAAATTTGTTGAAGAGCCCCCAGTACTCCGCTTCTTTACCGGGCGCCTTGCTCCTATTGGTAACTGGCCTGAAAAACTGGTTGCAAAATTCAGGGCTGATTTTGGGAGTAGCCTGTAAATTCAAAAACAAATAAGTATCATTGGAAACAATTTATAAAAAATTGTTTCCAATGTTTTATAAAATAATAACATAATGAAAAGGATAACCATTCTTGCAGTGTTTCTTTTTGTATACATGAAGCTAAATGGCCAGGTTACTCTCGACTATTTCTTACCCAAAGATTTAGTATATAATAAAGAGATACCTACACCGAAGCAATTCACCGGGCACGAAACAGGTGAATGGCATCTGACCCATGATAAACTCTGCTATTACATGCTCGAACTTGCAAAAATTTCTGACAGAGCTGTATGGGAAGAATATGCAAAAAGCTATGAAGGCCGTCCTTTAGGTCAATTAATAATAAGTTCACCTGAGAATATCAGGAATCTGGAACAATTAAGGTTGCAACACCTGCTACTCAGCGACCCGTCAAAATCTGATAACCTTGATGTCAGTAATATGCCTGTATTCATAAAACTGGGTTATGGAATCCATGGTAATGAATCAAGTGCACAAAACGCTTCAGTTCTTACAGCTTATTATCTTATAGCCGGTGAAGGAAAACAAATTGATGAGCTTTTAAAAAACAGTGTTATTCTTATCGATCCTGCGCTTAACCCCGATGGTATGCAAAGGCATTCCACATGGGTCAACTTTACAAAAAGTCTAAGCAGCAATAATCCAGATCCAGATTCATGGGAGTTCAGTGAGAGCTGGCCTGGCGGCAGGACCAACCATTACTGGTTCGATCTTAACCGCGACTATCTGATGCTTCAGCACCCGGAATCGAGAGGACGGGTTGCAGCATTTTACAGGTGGAGACCTATTATAAATACTGATCATCATGAAATGGAAGCTAACTCAACTTTCTTCTTCCAGCCAGGTATTCCAAGCAGAAATAATCCCTTAACACCAACTGATAACCAAAGCCTTACAGCTGAAGTTGGCAAATACCACGAAAAATATCTTAACTCAATAGGCTCTCTTTATTATACCGAAGAAAGTTATGATGATTTCTATATTGGAAAAGGCTCATCCTACCCTGACATTCATGGTTCAGTAGGAATTCTGTTCGAACAGGCGGGAGTAAAAGGGCACCTGAGGGAGACCCCCGGCGGATTACTCTCATTTCCCTTCACTATAAAAAACCAGTTTACTGTTTCACTCTCAAGTCTCGAAGCAGGATTGAAGATGAAGAAAAAGCTGCTTGAGAATCAGAGAAATTTTTATAAGGAATCTCTTGAACTTGCTGATAAATATCCTGTAAAAGCATACATCTTCACGGAACCTTCAGATAACGGAAGAACCGGCGAGTTTATCAGCAACCTTCTTCAGCATAAGATAAAGGTTTACCACCTGGCCAGAGAGATAACAAGAAACACTATTACTTATAAAACCCATAAAAGTTATATTGTCCCGTTAAAGCAAAACGAATATCTTTTCGTCAGATCCCTGTTTGAACCTGTTAAAGAATTTACCGACAGCACTTTCTATGATATTTCTACATGGGTATTACCAATGGCATTTAATATTAGTTATGCAGGAATAAGTAGTGCAAAGGAGATGGATGGGATTACAGGTACTGAAGTTCTGCATAATCCTGTTTCAGCAGGCAACCTAATAGCTTCTGAAAATCCTTATGCATATCTGTTCGAATGGAATGAATACCTTGCTCCTAAAGCACTATACCTTTTACAAAAAGCCGGTCTCACAACCAGGGTATCAACAGACAGATTTGTATGTGATGATGGTAAAGTAAAGAAAGATTTCAATTACGGAACTATTATGATTCCTTCAAATGGACAGATACTTAATAATGATACTCTGTCCAAACTGATGGAGGATATTGCAAAAGATTGCGGCATAACAATTTATGGTGTTAATACCGGACTTACACCTTCAGGCATTGACCTTGGGAGCAACAGGTTTACTGTTTTGGAGAAACCTTCTGTTTTAATGATCGTGGGAGATGGGGCAAATAGTAATGAAGCAGGAGAGATATGGCATATGCTCGATACAAGATTCAATATACCGGTCACAATGGTCACTGTTGCACGGTTAGGATTACTTGATCTCAACCGATACAATGTACTTATCATTACAGGTTCACCTGTTGTAACACAATCTGTTGTTGAGAATATAAGGAAATGGAACAAGGGTGGCGGTACGATAATCGGATTTAATGGCGGTAACAAGTGGCTCTCAGATAATAAGCTTGCAGACATTGAATTTCTTCCCACAGTTGTCAGCAAAATGAAAGAAGGTATATATATAAACAGATCAGTTGATAGTCAGGTCCAGGGAATACCAGGGTCAATTTTTGAAACAAAACTCGACCTGACACATCCGATTTGTTATGGTTATACAAGAGATCTCCTCCCTGTCTTTAAATCAGGTACCACAGTTGCAAAGAGGGATGGAAATATTTACAATAATCCTGTTACATTCACCGGGAATCCTTTATTGAGTGGTTACTGCACCTCTGAAAATATTGAAAGAATAAAAAACTCAGCTTTTGTGAGTGTACATGGGAACAGTGTAATTTCAATATATGGCAACACCAATTTCAGAGCCATCTGGTATGGCACCAATAAAATATTCCTGAACGCACTATTTTTTGGACAGATTTTGTAATAAAGGATTATTTATTGAATAGTACCTGGGGTTCCATTGCCGGATACTCCATAAAAACATAATAGTAAAACCCGGAAGGATATCAAAACACCATATTTCTGACATGTACCTGTTTTAAAGCCATAAGGTCCTTTTCAAGATTATACCTTTGTTTCTGATCTCCCTTGAGTTCAAGAATTATGAGACCGGCCGGTTCTCCAAAGAAAATTTCATTTACCCCCAGTCGGGTGCGAATATTACAACCATAAGATGTCAATATCTTCTGAACAGAACTTATCACTTCTCGATTTTTTTCAACCAGAATTCCCAGAATTTCAACATGACCTAAAAGCGGTTCTGGTTCAGAATAATTATTTCCGTCAGTAAATACCATTTCCCTTATCTCAATTCCTCCAAGATTATTCAGTTCCATCATTAGTTTCCCCGAATCTGCCGGATCACCATTAAGATGTAGAATGATATACGCTTCCCGACTGCATACCTCATCAGTAACTTCATGGAACCCCAGGCGGGTTGTAATAACTGCTGAATGTTTTGACAAAATTCCCTGTGTAAGACCAGCTTCTTTTATGCGATCAATTATCTTTACTCCCAGTACTTTTATCATATCTTAGAATTTATTGAATTTACTTCCAAACTTTTTTTTTCATCCGGCCGGTGGCTAAAGGTCAACAGATTTTTGTCAGTTATTTACAATTAACTTTTTTTTGCAGCTATTTGCCGGAATTTTTTGGCATTAAAAATAGAGATCCCTCTCACCTTGTTTTATTCTTTCAATTTTTTCCCGTGTATTCTGTAAAACACCCGGATCAAGCTTTTCCAGATTTTTTTCGATAACCTTCCAGCCTTTCTGGGCTACATCCTCAGTTGCATAATCGCAGATATATTCTGAAAGTGTAAGAATAGCATTCGGGGAACAGAATCTCTTGATAAAACCAGGTACAGAAAATTCCATGAAGTGTTCACCGGTTCGTCCCATCCTGTAGCAAGAGGTGCAAAATGACGGAAGGTAATCATTTGTAAGAAGTTCGTCTATCACCTCAGCAAGTGACCGAGGATCATTTATTCTGAACTGCTCACGGTTAAGATTCTGTTCTTCATTTTTTGTATCTGAATAAGACCCCAGCTCAAGCTTTGTTCCTCCATCTATCTGGGATACACCATATTGCAAAACCTCTCTTCTCACGTCAGGGGCTTCTCTGGCAGTCAGAATGAGACCTGTATATGGAACAGCCAATCTTAATATTGCAACAAGTTTTTTAAAATCCTCATCACTGGTCTGGTATTTATTATCCATATTAAGGCTCAGAGCATCTTTAATACGGGGAAATGAAATTGTATGAGGCCCGACATTGTAACATGCCTCAAGATGGTTCGTGTGACGTACAAGTCCAAGCACTTCATACCTCCAGTCGTAGAGTCCGAACAATGCGCCAATACCTACATCATCTATCCCTGCTTCCTGTGCCCTGTCGAGCCCGGTAAGCCTCCAATCAAAATCTCTCTTTTTCCCTCCGAGATGATACCATTTGTACGCTTCAGGGTGATAAGTTTCCTGGAAGATC
Source organism: uncultured Rikenellaceae bacterium (assembly GCA_964639725.1). Classification (GTDB taxonomy): domain Bacteria; phylum Bacteroidota; class Bacteroidia; order Bacteroidales; family VadinHA17; genus LD21. Next base: position 10,074 of record CAZXFB010000013.1, on the reverse strand, counting down.
TGATAAGTTCCAATTCCTGACTCTCCAACTGTTCTGAATCCTTCAATATCCAATGGTGCTGCATTGATATTTACTCTGCGGATCTCACCATGGCCTTTTTTCACACCATAGACAATTTTTACTGTATGAGCAATATACTCAGGCGAATAATCAGGATGCTCCCCATAAACAAGAATTAGTCGCTTTTGTCCGTTATCCTCAAGTGCTTCAACCTCTTTAATTATCTCATTATCAGAAAGAGTCTTGCGTATCGCCTCGTGGTTTGAAGCCCTGAATCCACAATACTGGCAGTTATTTGTACAACGGTTGCCGACATAGAGCGGGGCGAATAAAACTATACGGTTACCATATACTTTCTCCTTCAGTTCTCTGGCTCCTTGCTTTATTTCATCAGCCAGTTCTGTTCCAACAGAATTCACAAGAACAGCTGTCTCCTCCATTGTCAGTCGCTGTTTATCAAGCGATTTTGAGATAACATCTCTTACCCTCTTCTTGTCCGGCTTAGTATTATTAATAAAATTCCATATCTCTTCGGGATCAATGAATGGTTTCATTCGTTGATCAGGAATATTTAATTTTTCAGGATTAAAACGCATCTGTTTTTATCTTAATTATAAACTTCAAAGATAGTAATTATGAATCTCAGGAAAAGCAGCAAAAATCAGTAAATGAGTTCGGATATCTCTGCTCTTGCATTATTAAGCTTCCCAAGGGTTTTATTTTCAGACAGAACAATTGATCCATGAATTTTCTTACGGAAATAAAGAATCACATTCTTATCATGGACCGGTGAATAATCATCAATAAAATGTAAAAGAACTTCACTAACCTCCTCACTCCTGAGATGAACAATTGCCATTCCTTTTGACTGATAATTAACTGTTTCCACTGACACTGCATAAACACCGGGTGCTGGTAACAATTTACATTCTTCAGTTAACAGTACCTTTACCAGGGAAAGTGAATCAGATGAGTTGTCAACCAGGTATTTCTCGGTTTTCCCCATAATAATGTAATAGTGATCAAGATATGCATTTGCTCTCTGGATATTTCCTTCACTGATTGCCAGCCGGATTTTTGTGGAGCTTACTGTTTCATTCTGTACATCCTGTTCAGGAATCTCCTCAGCATCAAAATGATATTTGTCTCTCCACTCCCAGAGTTGTTTATAGTCTCCCTCCTTATTAAATCCAAAATGATGGTTAAACCCGACTACAATCACTTTGGCTTTTAAAGTACCGTATAGCAGATCTCTTACAAATTGTTCACTGGTAATTTTCGAAAATTCCTTTGTGAATTCAACAATAATAACATTGTCAAGCCCTGACTTCTTAAGTAATTCTAGTTTTTCCTCCTGTGAATTAATAAGTTTTAATCCTTTGCCAGCACTCTCGGGATAGAGTACTTTTCTGGGGTGAGGATCGAAGGTAATAAGAACCGATTCGCCGTTTTCCTTTTCGGCAAGCTTTCTGAGCCTGTTTAATATTGTTTTATGACCAATATGAACACCATCAAATGATCCTGTTGTTACAACTGCATTTTTAATGATCTTTGCTTCTTCAAAGCTTCTGAAAATCTTCATTTCTGACCTGGCAAAACTAGACTTTGTTTTCTTTTACAAAATATGCAACTTTTTCAATTGAAGTTATCATATCGTATTCTTCAAGGTAAACTCCTGAGGGTACATTCAGTGGAATAGTTGTAAAATTCAAAATACCTCTTATCCCGAATCTGACACTCTCCTCAGCAATCTCCCTGGCAAAATCGGGAGGAACGGTAAGAATGGCTATTCTTATATTAAGCTCTTTAACAAGGCGTTCCATATCAATGTATGGATAGCACTTCACACCTGAAATAACTTTATTTATCTTCTGGGGATCATTATCGAATGATGCAACTATATTTAGCTTTGATCTCTTTCCCTTAAAATATCCAGCCACTGCTCTCCCAAGGTTACCGATACCAATAATGGCAACATTCAGACTCTCTTCCGAATCAATTATTTTACCAATAGTGTCAACAAGTTCCCGGACATCATAACCCTTCCTTAATACACTTGAATAACCAATCAACATAAGGTCCCGCCTGACCTGGACAGCTGTAATATGAAGACGGGCTGCCAAATCGTGCGAATAGATGAAATTTCTCTTTTCATTAAGGCACTCCAGAAGTGTTCTTCTGTATTCGCTGAGCCTTTCGACTGTTTTTCCCGGTAGTTTTGTCATTTTATCAGGTAATGGTTAAAGGTTTCTTTGGCAATCGGATTGTAAATTCTGTTCCTATATCGGGTGTACTGGTTACATTTATTGTCCCATTATAAAGCTCTATAACTTTCTTTACGATTGACAATCCAAGGCCACTACCCGAAATATTTCTTGTTTTTTCGTTCCTTATCCTTACAAATTCGGTGAAAAGGTTTTCAGTATCACTCTTGTTAATTCCTATTCCTGTATCTGTAACAACAATAATTACTTCGCTTTCAGAGCTATCAATAACTATTTCAGCCCTGCCACCGATTTTATTGTATTTTACAGCATTTGAAATAAGATTATTAAATACAATTTCCATATCTGACGGATCAGCCATTATAATCGCATCAGACCTGACATCAAGCTTTAATTTAACATCCATCTGAATAGCATACGGCTGAACTGTTACAATAGCACCTGTTGCTATTTCCGCCAGATCAACCTCCTCAATTTTTTCATCCTTACGGTCAAGTCGTATTTTTGTAAAATCGAGAAGGTCCATTATAAGATTTCGCATACCCTGTATCCTCTGCAATGATCTGTCGATTGGCTCTGCATAATCTTCAATTCGATCACCTGCCTGCTTTTCCTGCATCATCCTGAGGTACCCTTCTATTGCATTCAGCGGAGCCTTCAGTTCATGAGAAAGAACTGATAAAAACTGGTACCGGATCTTTTTTCCTTCCTGTTTAAGCTTATGAGTGATTCTTTTTAAATACTGCTGTTTTGTAATATTCTCGATACTCGATTTAAGTTCCTGAGGTGTAAATGGTTTGGGAATAAAATCGGTTGCACCGTCACGGGTAGCCCTTACAGCAACATCAAGTGATGCATATGAGGTTATCATTGCAACGACAATATCGTAATTCTTTTTCCTTACATATTCAAGTACCTCAACGCCTTGGATTCCAGGCAATTTATTGTCAAGTAAAAGTATGTCAGGTTTGTCACGGTCAAGTATCACAATACCATCCTCACCTGTTGCCGCCTCAGTAACCTCATAAGTATAATCCTCATCCATAAATGGGTAGGTCACATGAAAGTTATTCAATATCCTGGAGACTCCTGACCGGATACCAGGCTCATCATCAATTACAAGGACTTTCAGGACAGCCATTCTATAGTTTTAATAATTTCATAATTTCCTGATCAAGCTGCTCGGCTCTTATTCCTTTCTCGAGGTACCTGTCAGCTCTGATCCAGGATTTCTCCTGTTCAGAATCGAGACTAAACGAGAGACCTGTTTCGTGCGACACTGCTGTTGCAAGTATAACCGGAACATCGGGGTACTTTTTCTTCAGCTTATAACACAATACAAAACCACTATCATCACTTTCCATCATCAGGTCAAAAATTGCAAGGTCAGGTTTAAAACGGGCAATTACAGATTCCGCTTCAGCCTGACTTTCAACCGTTACAGTTTTATAACCAGCTTTCTCAAGGTTAAAATGAGTCTGGAAAAGATAATCAGGATCATCATCTGCAATCAAAATTGTGTAATCACTCTTCTTCATTTCTCCACAAATTTCTTAAAAAAACTTTAAATCAAACAGTTAATATGACAAATATGATTTATTGTTAATAATTTAACATAAAATCCTGTTTCCAGCGCCTAAATCTGAGGCATCTCAAACAGCACACCTTCATATCTATTCTTTTCTGCGCGGCAAAACAATTTTAAAACTGGTACCTGTTGGCCCCTTTGACGGATCAGTATTCGATTCTGCAGTTATCTGTCCCTTATGCATTTTTACAATTCCATATGCCGTTGCAAGGCCAAGACCTGTACCAATTCCTATTCCTTTTGTTGTAAAGAATGGTTCAAAGATCTTAACCCTGTCTTCTTCCTTAATACCAGTCCCTGTATCATTTATAATTATAATAACGTCTCCAAGTGTATCCTCCAGCTTAATTGTAATTTTTCCAGCTGCCGGCATTGCATCTATTGCATTCTTGATCAGGTTAGTTATTACCTGCATCATCTGTTCCAGGTCGAGCATTGCCTCATTGTTGGTAGTGTTATCAACAATGCTGATAATAATCCTTTCAGGGACAATAAGGCTCTCGAGGCTCTGGGTGACAAGATCTTTAATATTGACTATCTGATGATTAACCTGGTTCTTTCGTGCGAAATTAAGTAAGCCGGCTACAATTTTCTTGCATCTGCCAGCCTGCTCAACAATTAATTTAAGATCCTCCCTAACCGGATCCTCTGATTTGCATTCCTCATACAGGATATTGCTATACATAATCACCACTCCTAGAGGATTATTAAGTTCATGGGCGATACCAGCTGAAAGCTGACCCATATGTGCAAGCTTTTCAGACTGTTTCAGTGCCTGCTTCATTGAACTTAACTTCTCGTTTGACAGAGCAAGGTCTTTAACTGATTTATGAAGTTTTTCGATAGTATAAGGAAGACACATCTCAACTTCAGCCAGACCATTTTTTATTGCAATAGCATGTTCAACACAACTTTCATAACCACAGGCACCGCAATCGAGCTGATCCTTTTTGGTCTTTTTTCCCATTGAAATAAGAACTTCATTAACCCCTTTCTCATCCGGAAAATCAATACGGTTCTCTTCAGGTTTATGACTGATTGACAAATCCAGTTCTGAGTATTCGTGAAATGCTTCCTGCCAGCTGTTCAGATCAATCTCCTTCATTTTTAAGTTGGCGTATGAACTTACCAGAGCCCTTCTGTTGTATTGTTTGCCATTTTTAGATAATCCGGGGCCCATTATACAACCTTCACAACAGAGCAACTCCATATGCTGATTCTTTATCAGACCTGCTTCAAATTCTTTCAGTGCTCCCTGAAAATCGATCCTCCCCTCAGCAGCAATAATATTTCCCGTAATGGCATCATCATTAATATTAGCTGTCTGAAGTAATCCCCGTGTAACAGGGAAAATTGCTCCTCTGCCCCCTATTGGCTGATCGAATTCTGAGGAGTTTGTGTTACCGGGAGTTATCCCGTAATGCAAGAATAGATCCCTCAGTTCTGAAAAAGTTATTGCCTCATCCACTTCGCTGCTTTCAGCTTTCTTTGCCACACATGGACCGATAAAAACTATTTTTGTATCATCCCCGTATTTTCTGATCATCACCCTGCTCATTGCTACCATTGGTGAAACAATAGGTGCCAGTTTCTCAACCAGAGCCGGATGATAATATTTGATATAGTTAACTATTGATGGACAATCGGATGAAATGTAGTAACCATTATCCTCTGAGACTAGTTTTTTATATCTGTCAGCAACCAGATCGGCACCAAATGAGACTTCAGCTACGTAATCGAACCCAAGCGACTTTATCATACCGATAAGGATACGATGATCAGTAATATCAGAGAATTCAGCAGGAAAACTGGGTGCAATTATCGCGGCAACTTTTGCTTTACTTTCAATAAGTTTCACCACCCTGTCGGTGGTATTTAAAAAGACCTTTGCACCCTGGCTGCATACCTTGGTACAGTTGCCACAGGCAATGCATCTTTCATCAATCACTTCAGCCTGCCCCCCTACAATACGAATTGCTTTGGCCGGACACTCCCTGACACAGGTATAACAGGTACGGCAAAGTTCTTTTATTGTGTATACTAACATATCAGATTCATTTTACAATTAAAGTAAAACGTTCCTCTTTTCAAAATGGGTGTAAAATATTTTCTTATCAGAGATATCTGAATTCTCCTTTAAAAGTTTTTCATACAGATTTATCAGTGCCGGTGATTTACATGGCAGCGTAATAGCTTCTGTATCATCAACATTATAAATCATTTTTGCCCTGTTCCTTATATCTTCCTTCGACATATTGAATGAGAGACCTGCTCCATGGACGCAGCCTCCCGGACATGTCATAACTTCCACAAGGTCATATTTATTTCCGGATGCCAGGGAAGATTTCAGCTTTTCCAGGCCTGTAAGACCATCAATTACAGCTACCTTTAATTCATAATCCCCAACCGGAATAACTGATTCTCTGAATATACCGGTTAACCTGAGCTTTTTAAGTAGCTGTCGGTCAATATCTTTCTTTAATTTTTTATAGTAAAATGACCGTATAACTCCTTCAGCCAGTCCTCCTGATACTTCTGCCAAAACTGCACAAGAACTTCTTCCGTTGAGAGGTTCATCGGCAGGTTCAGAATCAATATTAGTTATATCAATACCATATAAACGAATAAGCCTGGCCAGTTCCCTTACAGTGAGGACAGAATCAACATCACTGATCCCCTTTCTCATCATTCCATCACGTCGTGCTTCGAACTTCATTGCTATGCAAGGGGTGGCAGATACAGAGAAAACTTTTTCAGGTTCAGCACCATGCTGTTGTGCAACCAAAGTCTTGATAAGCACACCGGTTATCTGCTGTGGCGATTTAAGAGTCGAAAGGTTGGGGATCAGGGAAGGAAGAAACTGTTCTACAAATTTTACCCAGGCAGGACAGGCAGTAATATATAGCGGATCAGCTGCTTCATTTTCAACCCTCGCTGAAAGCTGTTCTGCCAGCTCAGAAATACAAATATCAGTCCCCGTTCCTGTAGTATAGACCCTGTCAAAACCAATTTTACGTAAAACAGAATTCAGTTTCTTATCAAATTCCCTGTTGTATCTCATGCCAAGCTCTTCGGCCACACCTGCTGCTACCAATGGAGAATACTGAATTACTTTTACGACATCAGGCTTATTCAGATACTCCTGAACCTCATTTATATCATGTTTTTCATGAAGAGCTCCTGTCGGGCAGACCAGCACACATTGACCACAATGAATACAGCTTGAGAAGTTAAAATCCCTGTCCATGGCAGCACCAACATGAGTATCTTTTCCTTTCTTAATAAAATCAAGTGAGGTGGATGTTATTACCTCCTCGCAGACCCTTATACATCTGCCACACAGAATACATTTGGAGAGTTCCCGTACAATAGCGGGACTTGACTGATCGAGCCTCGGTTTTATTTTCTTACCGCGTATACGCCTCTCCCTAATATTCAACTCTTCAGCCAGGCGCTGAAGTTCACAGTTCAGATTTCTTTCGCAATAGAGGCAATCATCAGGATGGTTTGAAAGGAGAAGTTCAACTATGGTTTTCCGTGCTGTTATCACTCTCGGAGAGTGAGTTTTTATTTTCATCCATTCTTCCACAGGCTGAGAGCAGGCAGTTACAAGTCTGTCGCGACCTTCAACTTCGACAACACACATCCTGCAGGCACCTGTAGGAGTAAATTCCTTTATTCTGCAGAGTGTTGGTATAATTATACCATTGCGATTCAGGGCAGAAAGTATTGTTTCACCTTTCTCTGCTTTAATCTTTTTATTATTTACCTGAATAGTAAACAGCATATAAGTTATTTAACTGTAATTGCACTGAACTTACAAATATCAAAACATATTCCGCAACCAATACATTTTTCATCAACAATAAAAAATGGCTGAAGCCGTGTTCCGTAAATTGCATTAACGGGGCATTTTGATGCACATGCAGTACAACCTGTACATCTATCCACATCAATGGAGAAAGATCTTAATCCTCTGCAGAAATTAGCGCGGCATTTCCTGTCAAATATATGCTCCTCAAACTCATCCCGGAAGTTTCTGAGAGCGCTGATAAAAGGATTTGGGGCAGTTTGGCCAAGACCACAAAGGGATGTGTCTTTCATGACAGAAGCAATTGTTTCGAGTTGCATTACTCCCTTGAACCTTTCAAGGGTAGTACCTGATTCCTCATTTAAGGGCTTCCTGATAACACTTTCAAGTATCTCGAGCATCCTTCCGGTACCTTCGCGGCACGGTATGCATTTGCCACAACTCTCATTACGAATGAATTCCATATAGTATCTCACAAGGTCTACCATACAGGTTGCCTCATCAATAATAACGAATCCACCCGCCCCCATTCCTATTCCTTTCTCTTTCATCACATCGAAATCAACCGGAACATCGAGCTCATCTCCTTTAATAAATGACCCTGAGGCACCTCCCAGCTGAATTGCCTTGAACTCTTTTCCATCTCTTATGCCATCTGCAATATCCCCAAGAATAGTTTTTAAAGTTGTACCCATCTCAACTTCCACCACACCTGTCATACGTCCCTTGCCTGCCAGAGCAAAAACCTTAGTGCCGGGGCTGTTCTCTGTTCCCATACTGCGGAACCATTCAGGACCGTTTTGCATTATCAGCGGAACATTCATCAGTGTCTCCACATTGTTTATCACAGTCGGTTTTCCAAATAATCCGGATGTTGTCGGATAAGGAGGTTTAAGCTGAGGCATACCCCTCTTACCTTCGAGGCTGTTTACCAGGGCTGTCTCCTCACCGCAGACAAATGCACCGGGTTCTTTTCTGATAACAATATCGAGCTTATATCCGCTTGAGAAAATATTATGGCCAATGATACCATATTCCCTTGCAAGATCAATTGCTTTCTGTAATCTTTTTCTGGCGTGGTCAGAACCTGACCTTATATAGATAATTGCATTTGAAGCACCTATAGCATACGCTGCGATGGCTGTACCCTCAATAAGGCGATGCGGGTCACTTTCAAGTATAGTCCTGTCAGTAAAAGCACCCGGATCACTTTCCTTTGCATTACATATCAGGTATCGTGCGTTTGAACTGGTATTAAGAGCATGCTTCCATTTAAGCCCGGTAATATAACCGCCACCACTTCTGCCTCTTAATCCGCTTCGTTCAATAATATCACAAACCTCACTGTAAGTGTAATTCCTGATAGTTTTAACAAATGCACGATATCCGCCTCTTGCAATATATTCATCAATATTCTCAGGATCGTAACATCCGCAATTTCCAAGTATAATACGTTTCTGTCCTTTAAAAAAGGGATATTCGTTCAGAAATGGGATACCCGGCCACATCCCAAACCCATCTGTACCCATTTGACCTGCAAGGTCTTCGTCATTGATATCATTGTGAAATACACCATTCAGAAGAGGGTCAACTTTTTCTTCAGAAATATTTTTGAAGAAAAGTTTATTTTTCCCTGGCAGCTGAATACATACAAGAGGTTCAAAATTAGCCGGACCTGTACAACCGACTTTAATTATTTTTGCTCCGGGTATGTTATCATCAATATAAACTTTAATTGCATTATACGTTTTTCCGGATCCTGCTATAATACTACTGGTTCCTGATGAAACGGAAATAACCGGTACATCAGTCTTGTCCCTTCTGATCTGCTGGAGAACTTTCTCTGTCGCAGGGGGTAAAGCATCTGACTCAAACAGCAGAACCTTTTCAATAAGGAATTTACTTAGATCTTCCATTTAGTCGTTTTCAATTACATACCTCAGTTTACTTATTAGCTCCGGTAACTGTTCCGGTTTAACATGTATATGAAACTCACCGCTTATATTAATTACAGGGCCACTAGTACATCCTCCCATGCAGGTTACTATCTCATAGCTTAAACTGCCATCCCGTGTTGTCTGTCCCGGCAGGATTCCTGTCACCTCCTTTATTTTATTGATAATTGCCTGTGATCCATTCAGGAAACAGGATGTACCATGGCATATCCTGATGTGAATTTTTCCCATTGGTATAAAGCGGAACTGGTCATAGAAGGTTGCCAGTCCATAAATTTTTGTTGTGCTGAGACCTATGTATTGTCCGACTTTCACAATAGCTTCTTCGGACAGGTATCCCAATTCTTCTTCTATTTCCTGAAGTAATGGAATAAGGTCATCTCTCTTTCCTGCTTTATATTTTTTTATAATTGGGTCAAGCTCTGATGCCATCCTGATATTTAATTAAGCAATATACAAATATAATCTTTTTTATTGTTAATAAATAAACATTGT